>JAFGGN010000112.1 GCA_016930535.1 bacterium | reverse complement strand
AATTTTGAATCCCAGGTTTTGAACAGCTGCATTGCCCGTGTAAATGCCGATTGTGACCGGGGAAAGCACAGACAGGGCGATATCGCCGCCGTTGTCCACGACCGCTTCAGGAGCCCCGGTGTGCAGGAGACCTTCCAGCGCGACTTCCGCGAATGCACCGGCCACACCGGCCATGGGGCCGACCCGGACCATGGAGGAAGCCGTCAGCATGCTCTGTATGAATTCGTCTCCGTCCTGAGAAACCTCCAGCGGAATATGGCTTGTACGGAATTCCGGATTTTGCCGGATGACTTCTTCAAGCCGGCTGCGAAACTGTTTCATTGCATACACGGCCGACATCCTGTATGCCGGCTGACAGAGCAATGTGACGATGGTTTCCTTGTCCTCGATGTGAAAACGTTTCCAGCGCATGATTCCCTGAATTAAAAAAGCCTGCGACAGGTAATCCGCAGGCGTCCGGTTCAATTGAAATAAATCGTTTCAGTTTATCGAAATCCCGCCTGTCGGGAGGATCGCATGCCCATCATGCACATTCCGTATATCATGAGGTTTCTCATTTTTCGGATGGTAATGTTTGAAACCAAGGTATGAAAAATTGCGTTTCAAAGCAAGAAAAAAGTATCCATATAAGCCAACAAAGTACAATACTTTCCGTTTGTCACGAAGGGTCCGTTTTGTCGTGTTCACGGTGCCGGTGCAGACCGCTGATTACCACGCCGGATCCGATGACGATCAGAATAAGGGGCCAGAATTGATCGATCAACATATCATGTTCCCAGTACAAATCGGACATTTCACAGGCGAGGTTTTTCAATCCGAAAAAAAGAAAAAGCGTGCAGGGTATCAGAACGCCCCAGTCTCTCGGATTGACGATAAAACGAAGCAGAAACGAAACGCCCAGCGCAATGAATATCACGGGCCACAGCTCATCGAAATCAAGGTACGGGATCAGGTCATAATTTCTCAACAGCAGAAAGGCGCCGATGCAGGCGAGAAAGCTGCCCCAGAACATGGGATTCGGACGTCCCGTGCGGATCGCTTCCCAGAGCAGAAAACCGGAAAATATCAGGATCAGGACCGGATAAAAACGTTCCCAGTATGGCATGAAATCGATGAATCTTCGGAGCAGAAAAAAGGTCCCGATGGCGATCAGAATGATCCCCGGCGTCATGGATTGTTTTTTATGAGACATGTTGCGCTTCCCCGTTATATGGAGGTCGAATTTTCACTGGCTTTCGGAATAATGAAAATCAATGCGGCATAGAGAATCAGCAGCGGAGCCACATGCGTTATGATGGTGAGAAACGCATAACCGATACGTATCCAGGTGGGATCCACATTGAAATAGTCGGCAAACGCGGCACACACGCCCGCAATCATCCGGCCCTGTTCGGGTCTGACCAGTCTTTTGTGTGTTTGTTCGCTGGTTTTCATGATGGTATTCTCCGTCGAGTCATGGGATTTGAATGTTCCTAAAACATATATGATACCGATTACGATGAGAAGCACGGGGCCGGCAATGCCCCAGGGGAAATCCCAGAATTCCCAATCGAAATCAGGCGGGAATCGCCAGCAAAACGGGAAATGCCAGATTCGCATGAAAATCATCATGCCGGCCGTGATCAGTCCGATTCCCCAGAGTATCTGCGGATTGTGGCGGATGACGTCTTCCTTTTTCAGGTCGCGATGTTCCGGATTCGGCGGAATGACAACGGCCGCGATCGCATAGGCCAGAAATCCGAGACCATTGATGAATAGGGTGACCAGACAGATGACCCTGACTATCATCGGTTCGATATTGAAATATTCTGCGACGCCTCCGCAGACTCCGTCGATGATTTTGTCCCTGCGGGATTTGTAAAGACGTCTGGGAGATTTTTCTTCTGTCATATGCACCGCCCTCTCTTTCAGGTCCGTTTTCACTTCATATACGTGAACGGCTGAAGGAATGTTTCGAAAATCGGCGGTTTGCTCTTGAAATCGTGAAAAGGGAAGACTATATTCAAGAACAAAGAACAAAGAACAAAGAACAAAGAACAAAGAACAAAGAACAAAAAAGAAAGATTAAAGAGAGGATGTGAAATGGGCTTTTCGAAATGCAACAGACAATTGAATGGTTATTCCGTTTTGATGATGCTGTCTTTTCTTGCATTGGCCGGTCAGGCGGGAGAAGCGGTCTCCGTTTCGCCTGAATCCGTAGGCAGGCAGCTGACCGAAAATCTGCTGTCCAGGGAGCATATGTTTTACGGTGAATTCGGACTGCATTATGCAGAAGCATGCGCGGCTGTGGGTGCACTGAGGATCGCGGTCGATACGGGGGATCAGGCGATGCAGATGCGCATTATCGACAGGTATCAAAAACTGTTCGATCCCGGTTCCGGTCTGGTCAGCAGGAGACTGCACGTGGACAATCAGGTGGTCGGTATCGTTCCCCTGCAGATCTACCTGATTAACCGGGATAAACAATATCTTGACCTGGGACTGAGTTTTGCGGATTCGCAGTGGGAAAATCCGCGTGAAGACGGACTGACGCAGCAGACGCGCTGGTGGATAGATGACATGTACATGGTCTGTATGCTGCAGATGCAGGCATTCCGGGCCACGGGCGATGCCCGGTATGCGGACCGGGGAGCCAGGCAGATGGCCGCCTACCTGGATACGCTTCAGCAGGAGAACGGACTCTTTTATCATGGTCCGGACAGCCCGTTTTTCTGGGGACGGGGCAACGGATGGGTCGCTTCGGCCATGGCCGAAGTGCTCGAAGCGCTGCCTGAAAATCACGGGCTGAGGAATGAAATACTCGGGCATTATCGTCAAATGATGAACGCGCTGCTCACCTATCAGAGTGACAACGGCATGTGGCGCCAGCTTGTGGATTACCCGTATGCCTGGGCCGAAAGTTCATGCACCGCCATGTTCGCCTATGCCATGGCTGTGGGCATACGCCGGGGATGGCTGGACAGCAACTCCTACCAGCCTGCTGTCATCAGAGCGTGGAACGCGCTTGCCGCGCATATCGACCGGAACGGCAACGTGCGCGAAATCTGCGTGGGCACGGGTAAAGTGGATGACATGGAATTTTACCTGAAAAGGCCGAGACATGAAGGGGATTTTCACGGCCAGGCACCGGTGTTGTGGCTTGCAGCGGAGATGATGAAGGGTAAAAGAGTAGAAGAGTAGAAGGGTATATGGGTATATGGGGCCCCGCATCCCGGCCCCTTTAGAAGACCGCGGACGGCAGGACCGCATGACCGCGCGCCGTGACCGGCGTCGGAGAACCGGAGACGCGGTGAAACGGAGACTGAAAACCGACATTGCCTTTTTCTCCGTCTCTCCGTTTCTCACCTCACCGTT
>JAFGGN010000111.1 GCA_016930535.1 bacterium | reverse complement strand
GGGGTGGCGGGGTTTGCGTTTGTGCGCA
This sequence comes from bacterium, assembly GCA_016930535.1. Lineage (GTDB taxonomy): Bacteria > Zhuqueibacterota > QNDG01 > QNDG01 > JAFGCO01 > JAFGGN01. The sequence goes on along the minus strand of JAFGGN010000111.1, from coordinate 16,019 downwards.
AAGACAGGCCCAGACAATCCCGGGAGGGCTTCTCTGATATTCAGGCATACTGCTGAGATTACCGGTCGCCATGAGCATACAATAAGCAAATGCTTTTTTGGGTACCTTTCTTGCTGTCTTCAAAACTCCTGCACCTTTTATTGTTCATTAATTTATCTTTTCTTGCATATTATTCGTATTGAAATGAATAATAAAAATCCAAAAAAGATAATACTAAAAATAAAACCACTTATTGTCAATTTCTCAGTATCCGTATCAGGAAAGAAATAGGCTCCAAAAGCTGCGATAAGAAGAACAAAGGAAATTATGGCCTGTATCCAAAATATAAACCTTTTTATTTTTGTTGGTAACTTTGGCACATTTGTTTTTGTCGGTATCGGTGGCACAAGTGGTACAGTTGTATTTGTTCCTCGTGATGGTTCTCCCATAGCTGCTTTTCGTTTCTTATTAATAGTATATGCCCATATACCTGTAATAATAGGAACAAAGAAAATTGGAGGGCAAAATATTGTCCCTATAGTAAAAAAAACTGTGAGGAACACTAGGGTAATCAAGTAATTAGTTAATTCATTGATGCGAGCCTCTTTAAGTCCGTCTAAAAGCGCTCCACAATGAGGACAATTATTCATTATACCGGATTTCCCTTGCATTACATCAATTTCATTTCTGCAATTAGGGCAAAAATATTTACTTATTTCCATTTTTGAATTTATCCTTGTCGATGTAAATCTTCAGAACATGTTGGACAGATGATGTAATAAATTAAGAGAGATATTTTTCAAATTCAACGGTTATTTTATAATAAACATTATATGAATTTGAAGATTTATGCCAGTTACAATTAATGTTAAAACACGGGTAATTAAAAAAGGCTGATTCTTGCAGATAATTACTATTTTTTTATGATGTTTATTTTATAGTGAAATATTACAATTTACTAACTGTTCCCATTTTGTTCCCAAAAATATGCTAAAATATACAAATGTATACCAAACATACATCCAAATTTGGGCAAAAAAATAGCCTGTGGTCCAGTCATTAAAATAAGATTAACTAAGGAATTACAGGCTATTCAGTATAAGTGGAGCTGAACGGGATCGAACCGTCGACCTCATGACTGCCAGTCATGCGCTCTCCCAGCTGAGCTACAGCCCCGAAAATGTGCATTAAACATACGAATTTCAGCGTCGAAAATCAAGCATTTTAATGAATCACCGCGAATTTCTCCCTGCGCAGTATTTTCTTGTTGCTCACGATCACGTACAGATAAATACCGGATGGTACAGGTCCCTGACCGTTCCGGCCGTTCCATAAAAACTGAAGCACCTGGGTGTTCGGGAAATATTTCCTTTCATGGTAAACGAGTGCGCCCTGACTGGAAAATACGGACAGTTCGGCCACATCCGGCTCTTCCAGGAAAAATGGAATACGGAGTTCGATTCCCTGATCCGGAATAAAGGGATTGGGAAGGCATACGGGAAGGGCGTCCTTGACAAGCCGGCTGTAAAAGAAATCGATGTTTCCGATCTCTTCACCCGGACCCAGGATTACGGTTCTGGTGAGCGTATCGCTGGTCATCACGAATTTTTGCGGCATGGCGGTCAGATCCGGTCCGATCAGGTAAAGCCCTTCCTTTAAGCCGAAGAAATGGTATTCGCCGTCAAGATCGGTCTGACAGGGCGAATAGAACACATCGTCCGCCGTGTTCAGCACGGAATCGCTGCCTGCGGATATACAGTGCATGAAAATGCCCGGCATGGACGTCTCCCGGATGTAAATTCCCCTCTCCCGCCGCACCACGTGCGCGGCGCCGTGAATCGTACCCAGGCTGGATTCACCCAGCTCGGGAAACATCTGCAGGGTTGGCGGACCGTCATCCGGATCGATCATGACGCAGGAGCGCCAGCCGTATCCCTGTTCCGATACCAGAATGGAAAACAGGGAATCGGATACGGCATAATACGCGGGATCGGAACCGTCGAACCGGATCATGAGCAGGCCGTCCCCCCAGGTCTGCGCAGATTCCCAGTCGGCGTTCACCATGGCCCAGACGATGTTCCGTCCGTCGAGAGGCGTGGCGACGTATTTCGCGGCGGTTCTGAGCACGCTTTTGCGTATGGTATTTGCGGATGACAGCGTGACGGTTTCCTGAACGGTCTGCTCGGGATACAGATGCCCCTCGGGATAAAACTGAAGCGTGTCCGCACGGGACCCGGTCATCAGGTTCCAGCCGTAAAAAAGGGCGATTTCATCGGACAGATTTTCATCGAACAAATCGAGGGCCGCCTGATTGGCGGAAAGCGCGGGCAGGCCTGTCATGGCTTCCCAGATGGACGGGACAATGCCCTGTCCGTAACGGGCCGTCAGAAAATGAAACCAGAGGCACATCCCGTAGGCGTGCTCTCCGGACATGCTGGTCATCGACATGTTGTCCGAGCCGAACATGTCCTCCATATACTGAATATAGTCATTCACATCATCGTATGCCCTGTCCTCCATCCACGTGGCGGCCGCCTCCATGAGAAATACGTCCTCGTCCCGGTAGGCATAACCCAGCTGAACCACATGAAAAAATTCGTGTGCGCAGGTGACGCGCAGGCCGTCCAGTCCTTTCGTGTAAAAATTCGAAAAATTGTTATCCATGTTCATGTAGGAGACGATGGGTGTCACGCTGAAAGTGCCTGCCCGGGGACGGGTTTCACCGTAAAATCCTCCGTTCCTGAAGTAGGCATCCCATTCGGGTCCGTCCGTGGTATCCGCCGGGGGAATCCTGAATCCCATGCGCTCGATCATGATCTCATAGGCCAGGTCCAGCGCCAGCCCGGCTTCTTCGATAAAATCCGGCACACCGCTGGCATCCGAATCGTCCAGCGGAACCGCATCGGTACCCACATCCGTATAATGCATCCTGAACAGGCCCCTGGGACTGACCGCACTCAGATCGAGGGCAGGTTCGAACAGAACCCGATCCAGCAGATCCCGCTGTGCGGCCGTCAGACTCTCACGGACCGCTCCGAGCCTGGCCTGAACATGAAAACCGCATTTGTCCACCGGCTCCTCTAAAACCGGCCTGTAGGCTGCGGGCAGTTCGCCGGGAGCATAAAAAAGAAGCGTCTCATAAAACACGGCATCCGGCTCACTGATCTTCCCGGCAAGCCGGTCCGACTCGATCAGGTCGCGTGTTCCGGCAGTAAGAAGGGCTGAAAACAGCAGGCCGGCTGTGAAACCCGTTTTAATCATAAAATCCGTCTCATTTCTTTTTGAATGTCAGGGTCAGCGGCACACCGTAAAATCCGAAATGCTCGCGGATCTGATTTTCGATGAACCGTTTATACGACGGCCTGACGAGCTGGGGATGGCTGGTAAAAAGCGCAAATACGGGCGGATTGCTGCCCACCTGCGACGCGTAATTCATGCGGATGCGCTTGCCCTGTACTGAGGGATGCTGCATCTGCCTGTTGAGCTTCTGTATCAGATCGTTCAATACCGGAGAGGGCACCCGCATCCTGCGCTCGTCCGCCACCTGGGATGCCACCTCCATCACCTGTTTGATCTTCATGCCGGTTTTTGCGGAGATACGCAGTACGGGGATAAACTGCAGTCCCTGCATTTTCTGATCCAGTGCGTCCTGCCACTGCATGATTTTATCCTGATCGTTTTTTACGAGATCCCACTTGTTGATCACGATGACGACACCCTTCCTGGCCTCGATGCTCTCGCGAAGCACGCGCATGTCCTGCTGGGCCAGCGAATCCGTGGCATCGATGAACAGGCAGGCAATATCGCAGGACATGACCACCCGCCGGGTGCGCAGGGCACTGTAATATTCCACACTCTCCTTCACCCGGCTCCGGCGCCGGAGTCCCGCCGTATCGATCAGAATGAAATCCCGGTCCTGCCAGCGGATCTGCACATCCACCGCGTCCCGCGTGGTTCCCGGCACCTCGGTCACCAGCAGCCGGTTCTGTCCCAGCATGGCGTTGACAAACGTGGATTTTCCGGCATTGGGCCTGCCGACAATGGCCAGTTTCACCGTGCCTTCAGGAATCTCCGGCGCCTCGCTGGTCGCCAGGGCCATGGATTTCAGCTTTTCGACGCACAGGGAGAGCAGATCCCCGATACCCCTGCCCAGTGTCGCGGAAATGGGCATCGGATCGGAGAGACCGAACCGGTAAAAATCATGAATCTGGTTCTCGTGTTTTTCGTGATCCACCTTGTTGACAACCAGGATGCACGGTTTTTCGCTTTTTCTCAGTATTTCGACCACATCGCCGTCCACATCCGTAATGCCGGTTCCGGCATCCACCAGAAAGATGATGAGATCCGCTTCATCGATGGCCAGATAGACCTGTTCGGTCACACCGGCTTCGATCACATCCTGTGTTTTGGGAATATACCCGCCCGTATCCATGAGCATGAAATGCAGGCCTTCCCATTCGGCCACGGCCAGTTTCCGGTCACGCGTGATTCCCGGCTGATCGTCGACAATGGCCTCGCGGCGCTGGATCAGCCTGTTGAAAAGTGTCGATTTGCCCACATTGGGTCTGCCGACAATGGCGACCACGGGTTGTGTGTTCAGTTCCATAATTCCTGAAATCCTGATATGACTTGTACAGGGATACCGAGTTCCGCCTGCATGGTCTCCGGTGTCCGGTCGTCCGGCAGCAGGCCGTCCGTATTGATGCAGTTATCCGGCAGGAGAACCCGGTCCGTTTGATGTTTTGACAGGAGATCTTCGCTGCGTAGCGCATGCATCATGTCTCCCCCTGTGAGCAGTCCGCTCACGGTCACCGTATGGCCGAAAAAGCGGTTTTCCACGGCAACGAGCCCGGCCCTGAAATTCCTGATGCGGTTGAGTACGGGCAGCACATGCCGCTCGAGCACGGGCGCGGCCAGCTGTCCCGTGACGATCAGGACGGATTCAGGCCTGGCCACCGAATCCGGAAACGTGGCGGAAATCCGTTCGAAATCACCCAGAAATGCCGCGGTCATGCCCACGCCGTTCTCGATCTGCCAGAATTCACCGTAATGCGCTTCATCCGGCAGGGGCCGGCCTGCCGTGAGATAAAATTCGTCGGCCAGGTAGACAAAGGCTTCTCCCAGGCCGCGCATGAAACTTTTCTGCACCGGGGCGATCTGTCTGATAACCGATTCCGCCGCTTGCGGAGTCACGGGCATGAGCCCGGGCAGGCGGCTGCGGTGACGCGTGAGGCCCACAGGCACCACGGCACATGTTCTGAGATGCGGAAACAATGCGGCCAGCGTATCGACCGTTTCCGTCAGCACCGGGCCGTCATTGATGCCGGGACACAGGACGATCTGGCCGTGCATCTCGATATTGTTCTCCGCCAGGAAGCGAAGCTTTGCAAGAAGCCCGTCATCCTTTTTAATGCCGAGCAGCTTTTTGCGAATCCCGGGCTGCACCGCATGGATGGAGATATACAGGGGTGAAAGCCTCTGCTCCGCGATGCGCTGCAGTTCATGATCCCCGATCCGGGTCATGGTCACAAAATTGCCGTGAAGAAAGGAGAGCCGGTAATCCTCGTCTTTCACATACAGGCTGTCGCGCATCCCCGGTGGATTCTGATCCACAAAACAGAAAATGCAGTGATTGCCGCAGCATCCGGTGCGGTCCGGTTCCAGATGAATGCCCAGCGGCTGGTAATCCGCGTCCGGAATCTCAAAGACAAGGCGCTTGCCTTCCCGCTGTACTTCGATGGACAGGGACTCGTCTGCACCGTAAAACTGAAGATCGATGAGATCGTGAACGGCATGTCCGTTGATCCGGACGACCCGGTCCCCTGAAAGCAATCCCGCCGCGGCCGCCGGGCTGTCTTTGTCGACACGGGAAATGCCTGGAGATTTCACAACACGGGCGGGAGACATCGGATGGCGGATTTTCTGAACGGGTTCTATTTTTGTATTTGCTGCGATTTGAATGCACCTTCCTCGATAAGTTCCAGAAGCGCACGTTTCCGTTTCCATTCGTCCAGGTAGAACATCACCACGGCCGCTGTCGGCACGCCGATCAAGAGGCCCCAGAAACCGAAAAACCGGGAGAAAAACAGCACGCTGAACATCACGGTCACAGGATGCAGTCCCACACGGTCGCCGATGATTTTGGGCTGAATCACGGTCGCTTCCAGTCCCTGAACCACCACGAAAACGCCGATAACCTTGATCAGCGCCGTCAGCGGATTCGGATCAAGAAACGCCACGGAACATGAAAGTATCAGGCTCACATAGAGCCCGATATAGGGAATGATATTCAGCAACCCGGTAATGACACCCAGAAGCACGGCAAACTGGATTCCGAACATGGCCAGAAGGAGGCCGGTCAGAAATCCGACGACCATGCAGACCATCACCTGCGCCCTCAGGTACCGGCCGATGATGCGGTTGACGCGCCATACATAATAGGACACGCGCGGCCGCCGCCGCTTCGGGAACATGGACAGAAACCAGGTGCGGATTTTATCGAAATCCTTCAGAATATAAAAAGTGATCACCGGGATGATGATCAGGTTCAGCAGACGACCCATGAACGCCGTAATGCTCAGAATGCCGTTCAGCAGATTGTCGAATACTTTCTGAAGCCCCTTGGGAACCGTGTTCGTCCAGTTGTCCCGGAAATCGGATTCTTCGATACGCAGCATATGCAGCATGCGGGGCAGGCTTTTCAGAATTTTTGCCTGTATGGATTCCACAACCTCAGGGAGCCGGACCGAGAAATTCTGAAGCTCATGCACCAGATTCGGAACCAGGAGCACGCCCACACTGATCAGGGCGATGATGACGACGAGCAGAATCAGGAGCGAGGCGAACGGCCGGGATATCCGGTGCCGGGTCATAAAATCCACGAGCGGATCCAGCAGATAGGCCAGCGTAAATGCGGCCACGAACGGAAAGAAAATCACCTGCGCCCGGATGAACATCCAGATCAGAAGCAGTATCCATACGGCCCCGGTCAGCCTGCGCGCGAATGCATTGTCGTGAATGCTCGACAGCACATAGAGCAGCAGAATACCGATCAGGATCGGGGACAGAATTTCATGGGCCGTATATACAAATGCGGCCAGCAGCGTAAATACCGCGATGCCGATTAAAAAGGGAGACTTGGAAATATCCTGTATAATGATGCACGCTCCATACAATAAGAGGAGAAGGGATCGCCCCTCTCCTCCTTGGTTTCATTGGTTTTGCCTGTGCCGGGTTACTGCTGCCTGACGGCATCCCCGACAGCAAATCCGCCTCCGGCTTTAATCAGGGCCTTTGCCGCTTTATCCAGTACCTGGGTGATTTCGATGGAGCCGGTTTTCTTTTCTTCACTGCCCAGGGACAGCCCCGTATCCGGATCGATGAGCTCTTCACCTGCCGAATAGATGACGAAAATATCGCCGACCTGAACACCCGCATCGGCGCCCGGCTTGATATACACGGTGGTTCCATCCACCTTGATCACCTTGCCTTCCCAGGGCATGTTTCGCGCCTGGTTGTCGATCAGGGACACGATGGTCTCGATGGATGCACGGGTGGCCTTGCCTACCAGGGAATTGTCGAATTGATTGGCGTTGTTGAACAGTCCGTCCGGTGTGCCGACGCTGATGCCGCCCGAGGATTCCTCCTTGCGTACATTTTCGGCCGCGATGATTTCTCCCGTGTTCGTGTCCACCAGCCTCACATCCACGGCCACGGTGGCCGTCTGGTTTTTCGTGCCGAAGCTGTATCCCTTGACCTTGATGCCCATGTCTTTCTTTGTATGGCCGAATTCCGTGACTGCCCCGATAACGGCCAGCTCCACGCCCATCATTTTACCCATCTCGGCCGCACTTTGAGGCGTGACGATGCCGCTCTGACCCAGCTGCTGTTCCTGCAGCAGACGGCCCATTTCCTGTCTTTCCATCACCGTGTATTTGCCCGATTTCACTAGGGCCGTGGTCAGCATGTCGGCCATGCCGTCCCCTGGATTCCGGCCGTCCCACCAGTGATAACTCTGGTCTGTTTTATCCTCAAACGTGAACACGGCGATCCGTTTTTTCATCTGGGCCGATACCGGAACGATCACAACGAGTCCGGCAATCAGCACGGTCCTCAAACATGTCTTTAAAAACGTCATGGGTCATCTCCTTCGCACATATTTCATCATTTCCTTAAGCCGACCGGCCATGCTTCATTTTTCCGATCCTGCAAACCCGGCCAATGAAACGGAGAACCGGTGAAACGGTGTAACGGTAATGGCTGCCCAGCTGAACCTCATGCAGAAAGCGTTGTTTTATCTTTCTCCGTTACTCCGTTTCTCTTTTTATTTTACTTGTACAGTAACCGTATTCTGGCTCATCCCGACAACCGAAAGCACCATGCCGTCGATATTCTGGCCGTCGATGCGCGAGGCCAGATCGTCCGCATTGCCCTTCATCTCGACCTCGAACGTGGCAAAGGTACCGGAATACTCGCGCCGCGTCACGGAATTGAGACCGCGCACGTAATACGTCAGGGACGATTCCAGTTTTTTCAGCTGTGCATAGCCCTGAATGCCCTGGATTTTAAGCGTCATGGTGGAGCCGACATTCACATCCGACTGCCAGCGGTCGAGTATTTTCTGCATCAGGTCATCGGACAACGTACCACAGGCCTTCTGAATGGCCTTGGCTCCTCCGGTCATATCGTCGATATGCGGAAACGCACCCTGGGCCGTTCCCGTTGCGATAATATCCCCGGTGTCCGTACGGATGGCCCTGGCCGTCACTGTCGCCTGCTGGGAACGGATTTTAGCGCCGAAGGCCTCGGTTTCAGTGGCCTTCGCCACGGCCTTGCCCGTCATCACGACCTCCGCTCCGTAGGACTTGCCCAGTGCCGCGGCTTTTTCATTGTCTCCGCGCAGAATCGCGGAGGCCATGGCCCTGTCCAGATTGGCCTTGATGGTCTGCTGATCCACGAACCGGAATCCCTTGGCCATGAACTTTTCCATAATCGCGGTTTCGGCCGTATTCAGGTCCGTGGTCACCAGGTGCATGCCAGGCGTTTCACCGATATTCGTTTCTTCGAACAGCACCATCATGCGGGGCGTGTTCTTGCGGCGGATCAGTGTGGCGATGGCGTCCAGATCACTTTTCAGGTCCGCGGTTTTCACCAGAGCCCTGACCGTGACCTCGTAGAGCATTTCGTCCCGTTTGCCCTCACGGAGTACCTGATAAGTCTGGATATAACCCTGCGTCTTGCTGTAAATCTTGTCCTCGATCAGCATCGAGTTCTCGACCAGCGTTTCCGCGGATACCATCAGGCCCATGACGTCCTCGAGCCCCTTGCGAAGGGCATCTTCGATTGCGTCATCACGGGCGTGCGCGACATCGCCGCCTATAATGGATCCCATACCCGTGGCTGTCACTTCACGCGGTGCATTCATATCGCCCTGCGCCAGAAGTGCCGTCCCCAGAATGAGTGTAAAAAGAACCTTCTTCAAATCGACCTCCCGGAATTAAAACGTCATGCGCAGGGCGTTCTGCAGCTCGCGGATGATGAGCAGTGCATCGGCTCCTGATACCGGATCCTTCATATGAAAGGCCCCGTCCATCGTGTCGGCCTTCATGATGCCGCGGCTGACACAAACGGAAATCGCATTGAATGCGAAATGATTGGGATTCACATCCGGGAACGGCGATTCCGATCCGAAATATTTGGACGCCAGGGACTGATCCCCGGTCACCGCGATCAGGATGTTCTGAATGAACATGGCATAACCCGCCCGCGTGATCAGCTCATCCGGCTGAAACGTATGATCCGGATACACCTCGATGATGCCGGTCTCGATAATATCCTCGATCCAGTTCTTCGCCCAGTGTCCCGCAATATCCGTGGCCGCGGGCTGTTTTTCTGCAGCGGCTTCAGGCATGGCCGTGGGATCGTCCGGGGGTCTGAAGGATGTATCGTACGTCTTTTTGACTTTTTTCTTGAGAAGCTCGTGCAGCTTCAGTTCCTCGATGAACAGCACGCTCAGATCGGCCCTGTCGATTTTCGGAATGAGCGCGATCTGCATACCGATGCGTGTTCCCGGTGCCGCCCTCTGAATTTTCTGCATGAGTTCCCATTGATCATTGGCCTGCTGGGAGAATTCACCCTTGAGCTCGATGACCTTCCTGAACTCCGCGGCGGCTTCGGCGAACATATAGGCATTTTTATTGGCCATGCCCTTGTAGAATATGGCCTTTTCGGAATCGGGTTTGATTTTCAGCGCATCGTCGAAACATTTGAGCGATTTTTTCAGCCAGTCGTCCCCTTTGCGCTGCTTCATGTAAACGGCTCCCTTAGCGATATGGCCGTCCACAAAGGTTTTGTCCTTGCCGAGGCCCTTGTCGATCAGCTGAAACGCCGCCTCATAATCCTTTTTCTCAAGGGCGATCATGCCCATACCGACATAGGCGCCCGGATAATCGGGATCGAGCTGAGAGGCCCGTTCGAATTCCCTGTGGGCATCCTGAAGATTTCCGGCCTGCAGCTCCCGGTTACCCTGACGGTAATGATTATCCGGTGTATCCAGAATCGATTCTTTGGATATGGGCTTTGGGCCGCATGCAGCAAACATCATGGCCAGAATGACAATCAGACCGGCCAGGATTGCGATTCGGTTCCGCATGGAACACCTCCTGTCTAAGGCTATTCAATTCATCTAATCAAGAATAAACATGACCTTGCAATGCTGCAGATAATTCATGTTGGCAGCCGTGTTGTGAATTTTGGTCGCGTCCGCACTGCTGACCATGACATCCGTCTTGTTCGGTCCGGCCGCCTTCATTCCCTTGACGACCAGGGGTGTATCCGCCACGCGTTCGTTTCTGGCTGCTTTCTGTACATTTTTATCATAGCCGACCATGCCGATATCCACCGCATATTCCCGGCTGACAAATTTGGATCCGTAAATCTCATTGCCCTGTTCGTCCAGAATTTTGGGCGCCATGGCCGGACGCAGGCCCAGGCCCGAGGCGTCCACGATCAGACCCGTGACCACACCCGTCGATGCGGTGCCGGCTGTCTGTCCGCCCGTCTGAATCAGTGTGGTTCCGCCCGGAACGGGCTTGCCCGCGGGCCAGGGCTGTCCGCAGGTCGGACACAGCTGAACGCCTCCGGTCAGCAGGGTACCGCCTCCGAAACCCTGAGGCAGTACGGCATCCGAGATGATCCCGGTCAGGGGCACCTCGACTTCCACTTCCACATCACCGGTGGACATATAACGGGGTTCGCCCACCATGCGGGCACCCTGCAGAATACCCTCCACACGGGTTTTGATCACATCGCTCAGCAGCATCGCATTTTCCACCGTGGTTTCCGAGGTCAGGTTCACACCTTTCACGATTTCAAGAAGATTGCGATAGGCATCCAGTTTTGCAGCCCTTATCGCACCGGAACGCTGTGCGGACAGGGGCAGGGCCGGATTGGCCGCGCCGATGCCCGTGGCCCGCATCATCTGATTGGACCAGTCCACGCTTCCGGCGCTTCCCACCTGCTCCACATACCCCTGGGCCGTCAAAAACAGCGGCAGGGAAAGAAGCACGATCACCAGAATACTCATTCGCCCGATTGACATGGTTGATTCCTCCTTAATTTGTTTTTCAAGAGGTTTTTCTGCATAGAAAAGAGCGAATGACGGGGTTCGAACCCGCGACATCCAGCTTGGGAAGCTGGCGCTCTACCAACTGAGCTACATTCGCTTTAAAATCTATGAAATTGGTTCCTTAAAATTATGACTTCATATGACAAAGTCAACTCTTTTCTTTTACGCCGGTCCGGCGGTCCCGGTTTCCCCGGAATCGCTGTTTTTACCGGATCGTATATCCCAGGGACACGGTAATACCGCTGTATTTTTCCTCCGCATCATCCTCTTCATCCCCGGATTTCATGGAATCGCCGCGGTATCCCACAAGCAGGTTGAGCTGGGGCGTCAGCCGGTATCCCGCTCCCACGGTGAACGACAGCAGTTTCTGTTTTTCGGCATCTCCCAGGTCGAATTCCTCTCCGCCCACCTTGTAGGTCATGTTTCCTGCCAGATATGCGGCCGATCCGAACAGGAAAAACGCGGACTGCGGGAATACCATCACAGCCGAAAGACCGCCGCCGAAAAGCATGCCGTTATATTCGATCTCATCCATGTCCGGTATGCTGTGGCCGCCGATCTTGTAATCCGTGAGTTTCTCTGAAATGTTTTTCATGGCTCCGAAAACCGTGACCGCGTTGTTCAGCGAATATCCGACCGTGACATTGATATCGGTCCGTTTCAACGTGACCTCGACTTTGGTGAGGTCGCCGGGAATCAGGTTGATATTGTTATAATAGTAGCCATAATAGTAATAGTAGGGATTATAGTAATAATAGGGATCATTGATTGAGCTTTCCATCTTGAAATTTCCCATATACAGCGAGCCGCCCAGTACGAGCTTGCCGCTCCGGAAATTGATATACGGACCGAACATGTTGCCGTCGCTGACCTCGACATCCTGGAACATGCCGACCTCGAAATCAGGTTTTGCGCGCCAGTAACTCGCTCCGATGGTCGTCGCGCTCTGCGAATAGACCGATACCGCAACAATCAGCATCACGAAAAGAATACCCATGAACCTTTTCATGTCATTCTCCTTTCAGTTAATTAAAATATCGGCGGAATGTCTGAAGGCAGATCGCCGTTATCTTCTTTTTTGGGTTCTTTTTTAACCGGCGGCTGCGTTTTCTTGACTTCTTGGGTCTTCTTCGGCGGATCGGGAACGGCTTCCTGATCCTGTGAGGGACGGACGATATCGCCTTTTCTGAACGGGCTGTCCTCTTTCAGGACGGATGCCACGGAAAAACGGTCCTGTATCTTGGTGGTGAATATCATGCCGATGACATCGTTCGTGGTTCCGATGATGCGGCCCTCCAGATCCGTAATCACCTCTCCCAGCCGGATGACATCGAATTTCTGTCCGAGCCTGATGCCGTCCGCCTGGCCCAGATCCATGAATATTTCGTCGTTTCCGACACGGATAATGGATCCTTCGAGGCCCACCTTGAATGAAATCGTTGTGGCCAGTTCCGCGATGGCTTTGGGAAGTTCCTCTTCACCCCCCCGGCGCTCGATCGCTTCGGCAAGTACAACGGCCCCGGACTGGACATCCACGATCCGTGTATTGATGATGTACGTGGATCCGAGACGCGTCACCGTACCGACCATGATTTTCTGAACGTTGAGAATACGGCCGATTTCGACGGCTTTGTCCGTGCTGGTGACCCCGGTGGCCTGAAAGTTCTGTTCCTGAATGATCTGCCGTATTTTCTGCCGTTCGATCACCCGGAACGAACCTGTATTGAAGAGTTCCGTCCGCAGCAGGTCCGTGACCGCCTCCGCATTGGCCTGTTCCACATTTTTGCCTTCGAAATCCAGGACGGCAAGCGCCACTTTTTCCCGTGCAGACAGTATAAAGGGAGAGCATAAAAGAAGAGCAATCAGAACGATTGCGATGTTTTTCATCATAGTCCCTTTCCCCGGTTTTACAGCGATGTCATAATTTATTGAGGCTCGCTCACATTGTCAAGCTTAATTTCGTCCATACAATAATTTAACGAACGGCCCGCAGCTCCAAAAAAAGGGCTGAAATGCCCCTCCGATGCGGATTCAATCCGTTATTCCTGCGTTTCACGTATCGATTCGAGAAGCTGCCCTATATTTTCGACCGATCCAAAGCCGGCCGCCCCGATGATTGTCGTATCCAACACATTGAATTCGCTGTACTTATCGTCTTTTCCCCTGATCATGAGCACACCGCCGTCCTGTTCGAACCGGAGCACGGAGCCGGCGGCCGCATGATAAAATTCCGCAAGCCGGTTCAGGGCCTCGTGCGCTTCGGTGTTGCTTTCAAAAAAAAGCACCATGCCCTTGCCCGAATCGTCTCCGAATACATAATCAGCCTCGATGCCGGATTTCAGAAATGCCTGATTCAGGCTGTGCACAGCCGTGTAATTCAGGGATTTGTCCGTCCGGCCGGCTGCCGGAAGCAGGTTCGCGATGCCGGGAATTTCCGTACTCCCGCCGATGGCCGCGGATAATTCCCCGGCCAGTGTATAAACCGCCCTGTCGTACACGGAACCCGTGCCCCAACTGCTGATATCGGCAAAATAACGGCCCTGACAGAATTTGATTCCGTATTCGGCGACCATGGCCTCTGCGCCGATCTTTTCGAACTCGTAGCCGGGAAACCGGTATCGTGTATAGATGCCGAATGCGTTCTCAGGAGATCCCATATCGTACAGATTGACGGTGACAGCCGTATCTTCATTCAAATAATAGGATTGCGTCATCATGGCAACGAATCCGTACTCGTGATACAGCGTGGCCTCGCCGTCGATTGCCTCGTACAGGGTCTCCGGTGAATAGGTCTGCGCGGGTTCTTCTAAATGCCATCCGGACAGCACGCCGGCATCCGGCATAATTACGGTCAATCCGGACTCTTCACCTGACATGAAGCCGGCCGCTGTCAGCAGGGCCGTTAAAACAGGAAGATATTTTTTCATGATCGGAGCTCCGACGTTTCAGGACCGGTGCGTTTAATTTCTGTTCCTCCCCGCTGCGGCCTTTTTTTTCACGAAATCCAGCGTGTTCTGGCATTTCTTGATCCAGAACCGGGAAAGCGCCTCTTCTTTCACGGACGATGTCGGAACGGCTTCAAGCTTGTTCATGGCATCTTTCAGCTGAATGGCATCCTGCGCCACCTGTTTGACCTCGGAACGGGCGGCCATCCTGCGGTTGTTGTCCCTGGCCATATCCAGCTGAATGCAATGTTTGATCAGCACGGTCCGTTTGTGCACGCACAGGTAGAGTTTTTTCTGAAACACGGTCGCATCGCGCAGCGTGTGATTCTCCAGGCGTTTCTGCAGGTCCTGCACCTGGTTATATGCCCTGTAATAATCCTTGGCGTCCCAGTCCGATTCGGAGGCGTTCATCTTGCTGTCGTATTTCTGCAGCAGTGATTCCAGGGTTTCCTGCTCCGTATCCGGAGCGTCGGCACCGGGACCGGAACCGGTTTGGCCGGATTCTTCCTTTTTCGGGCTCATGGCGATTTTCTGCACCACGGCCTGGACCTCTTCCGGATTGACAGTGGCCTCCACCGTGGTCGAAATGGTCCTTCCTGTTTCATTCTGCTCCACCACGGTCAGGTTTTTCAGATAGCCGGCGGACAGGGTGTTGATGATATCCGACTTCAGCATCGCATTCTCCACTTCGGTGGAGGATTCGACAAACAGATAGTACGATTCGATGGCATCCCGGACCGCCAGGTCCTTGCAGGTGTCCCTGGCTTCGATCAGGCTCTCGCTGTCCCCGTACGTATACGAATAGGACCCCCGGATCACGTCCTGGGAGAAAAGGGCCGTCTGAAACAGGACCGGGATTAAAATCAAGCTGATTTTGCGCATGGGTATTCCCTCCGGTTTATTCGTTTTTAAGATCCAGAACCTGCACGGCATTTTCGGGATCGATACGGTATACACTGCCCCTACCCCCGAAAAATCCGTGGCTTCGTATGAGGTGTATGCTCAAACTGGCGTATTTCAGAGTCCGGTTCAGGGACCGGTTTTCGAGCGTCACATGAATCAGCGGATACACACCTGCATGCCCGAACGGACACGGAATCTTCCCCCGGTCCCACCGTATCTGAACCGTATGACCGCCGAACGTCACGGTCTGCTCCAGGCCTTCCTTGCCGCAATCCAGAAAATACTGCATCCTGGCCGCTATCCGTTCCGCACCGATATGCAGGGAGGCCAGCACCGCGGCGTCCGCGCGGATGATGTCATGAACATGCCGGGTGTCCGTTCCCAGAAAACCGTCCTTCGACAGCGCACCCGGCCTGAAATTCTTCTCCAGTTTTTTTTCTTCCGGTGTCAGTTTCATCAGACCGTCCCGATTTTTAAACTCAGGCAAACGGATCAAAATATATGCGGTCGCGCGGCAATCACTTGAATCCCAAGCAAATCAAAAAATAGTTATTTGATTGCATCGC
>JAFGGN010000110.1 GCA_016930535.1 bacterium | reverse complement strand
TTCCGGTCGTACCAGGGCAGTTCCCCGAAAGCGCATTGTTTGTCCGTTGCGTCCATCCAGATGTCCCTGCCGTCCGGTAACGTTGCGACGGCAATGGCGTGATTGAACTGCGCCGGTGAAACGATACTGGTATCCAGATCGCCGTTCTGCCAGGTGGAAATCAGAACCGGATCCGCATCGATGCCCGCGGCCCCGGCCATGGCCACGATCAACGTGGCCATATCCTTGCAGTCGCCGTACAGGTTTCGAAAAATCTCCGGAGCCGGATGCGGCTGATAGCCGCCGATACCGATCTCGATGGCCAGATAACGCACGCGGTCACGAACAAATTCATAGATACGCTTCAATTTTTGTTCATCCGACAGCTGCCCGCGAACGAGCGAATCCACGGCCGTTCTGATGAAACGGTCGGATTTCATCCTGTCTTCCGCCAGGTGATGGTACCAGGCGGCAATATGGTTCCAGTCCGTCATGCCGACCGGGGAAAACAGCAGGCTCGGCTGCTCGGACATGCCGGGCGGTATGCCCGTTTCGGGTCTCAGCGGTTCGGAATCCCGGATCTCCCACCCGTAAATCGTGAACCTGCTTCCATCGGCCGTCTGTCTGGGGCTGACGTGAATACCGTAGGTTTTCCACTTGATCTCCCAATTCCTCGGACAGCGTATGGTGTATCTTGATATCATGACAGGATCCGCCTGCTGAAACGGCCATCTTGTCCACAATGTAAAATTGCGGACCTGAAGCTGCCATTCATACTCGAGCACGGCCCCCACTTCCACTGCAGGCATGGTGAACCGTCTGCCCCTGACATCCGAATAAAACACGTAATCCGGATACAGACTTGTATCGAATACCCGTTCGGGATCATGCATCACGATCTTTCCGTCAGGCCGGATGGTTCTGGCCTTCAGATGTGTAATTTCCGTGTTGTCATCAAACGGAATCACAAAATTGGCATGCCTGAATCCCTTTTCATTCAGTATTTTCACGATCCGGTGCCGGGTCATGACCGAAAAGGGCGTATCTCCGGCCTGCGTTATTTCAACATTCGCTTCATCCAGAAGAATCACCGCATCCGCTTCGGGATACACTTCCTGCGACGGCAGGTTCCGCAATTCGAAATCGGTCCAGTTGATTTCACGGCCCCACCGGGAACCGGCACAGGCGCACATCCACAATAACCATGCAAGAAACATCAAAAAACTCATTCGAAACCGGTTCATGGTCCTTTGACCTCCCGATTGATCCCGGACCTTTTCCACGTGTCCTTCATAGTGACAAGTCCTCTTTAACGAATCCCTACAGCCATCGCTTCTTTTTAAAATACAGCACCATAAACAGGGCCGCCGTGCACATGATCAGCCAGACAGCCGGATAGGCCCATTTCAACCTCAGTTCAGGCATCCACTCAAAATTCATCCCGTACACGCCGGCAATAAAGGTCAGCGGAATAAAAATCGTGGCGATCACGGTCAGCACCTGCATCACGGCATTCATCCGGTTGCTCAGAGCCGACAGATAATTGTCACGCAGACCCGAAAGCATGTCCCTGTACAGCTCAACGGTTTCCATGACCTGAACCGTATGATCATACAGGTCTTTCAGAAAGGGCAGCGTCGTTTTTTGAAACACGCCGGATCCGGTTTTTTCGAGTCCGCCGACCACTTCTCTCAGGGGCCATACGGAACGCCGTAAAAAAATCATCTCCCGCCTGAGCTGATAAATATGATGGATCAGTCCGGGGCCGGATCCGGCATTGCCGGGATCGGCGATCAACCTGTCTTCGAGAGATTCCAGGCGCTCTCCCAACACCTCGAGAAACACAAAATAATGATCGACCAGCGCATCCATCAACGCATAGGCCAGATAGTCGGCCCCGCTTTTTCTGATACGGCCTGCATTTTCCCTCAGACGTTTGCGAACCGAATCAAATGCGTCGTTGGGCAGTTCCTGGAAGGTAATCACCATATTTTTACGGATAATAAAACTCACCTGCTCCCATTGCGGATTGTCAGTTCCTGACGGAAGCGTCACCATTTTTAAAACCATAAACAGCGAATCGTCTGCATCGTCCAGTTTGGGCCGCTGATCCACGTGCAGAATATCCTCGAGAACAAGCGGATGAATCTGATACGTCTGCCCGATATCCTGTATGGTTTTCGTATCATTGAGTCCGGTCACATTCAGCCAGCATATTTTTCCTTTTGTACCCGGATCGATATCCCCGATACGGGCGACATCCGCTTCCTCAACGCTTTCGGAATTATAGACAAATGCATGCATGTGCGTCTGCAATTCTTTTTCGTCCCCCGTATAAAACAGGGATCCCGGAGCCATGCCCGCCTTGCGCCGGTGGCGTGTGATGAACGAATGTTTCATTTTTTACCTCCCGGATTGTCCGCATGTCCGAGGACGATATTCAGCGGAGGAGACGTCCCGTTCTTATCCATTCCGATGTACACCGTCCTGTGCGGGAAAGGAATTTCGATCTGATGTTCGTCAAAGGCAATTTTCAGCCGCCGGTTGAACTCACGGGCAACGCGCCATTGCTTGATGGGCTTGGTCATGGTTCTGGCCTTGATCACGAGAGCGGAATCGGCAAACTGATCCAGTCCCAGGATTTCCAGCGGTTCAAGAATATCATCTTTGAAATCCGGATCGCTGCGAAGGGATTCATCCACCTGCTGCATGATGGCCGTCACCTCATCCACATCTTCCCTGTAAGCCACACCGATATCGAATACATACCGTGAATATCCCTTGGTCATATTCGTCACCACGTTGATCTCCCCGTTCGGAACAAAATGCACATTTCCGGAAAGGTCCCTCAATATGGTGACCCTTAAATTCATGCGCTCCACAACACCGGCCTTGCCTGCCACTTCGATCACGTCTCCCACGCGGATCTGATCCTCAAGAAAAATAAAAAATCCGCTGATAATGTCCTTGACCAGACTCTGGGCGCCGAATCCGACTGCCAGACCCAGAACCCCTGCCGCGGCCAGTATGGGGCCCACATTCACTCCGATTTCGTCGAGAACGATCACGGCCGCCGTGGTTCCGATCACTGCACTGAAAAGAAAATGGAGTATGGACCGCAGTGTTTCCGCCCGCTTCTGAAACTCGACATCACGGCCCCGTTTATGTTTTACGACCGTTCCGAATATACGCGACGAAAGCGTACGGCTCAGCTGAATCAGCACGAATGCGAGCACGACGGCAATGACAATGGTGGGGCCGTGTGCAATCAGCCAACTCAGCATATCTCCCCAATAAAACTGTTTATGCTCCATAGCATCCTCCTTTTGACCTTCCGCTTTTTAATCTCCGGATAACGGTATTTAAAAAGCATGGCCCATATTGAATACCCAGGCTCCCGGTTTCTCACCGGTCCGCCGGTCCAGTTTCCAGGCATAATCGACACGCACAATACCCAGAAATGAATGAAGGCGCACGCCCGCTCCCAGCGATGCCCGCAAACCGGACCATTCGACTGCAGACGTCTTCTCCCAGCAGTTGCCCGCATCACTGAATATGGCCCCTTTGAGACTGCGAACCAGCGGGAAGCGAATTTCTCCAATGCGCCAGACCAGTTTGACAAGGCCGCCGCTTGGATATCCGTCTTCGGACAGCGGGCCTATTTTTTTATACGCATACCCTCTCACCGATCCCTGACCCCCGACATAGTATCTTTCATTCAACGGGATGGCGTGAATGTCCGAATCCGTTCTGAGCCAGCCGAATTCAAGTCCGGTTCCGAAAACGAGTTCCCTGTAATGAACAAACAGTTTCCCCTCTCCCTCCCAGCGATGAAACAGAACCGGTTCGTCAAACACGGCCCTTGCCAGCTCATAGCTGAATGCCGAATATATTCCCTTCTGCGTATCGAACAGGTTGTTTCTCGTATCATAGGTCAGGGACCATCTGATACTGCGTATATTGGCCTTTGTCTTGTTGTCGGGAAGCGAACGGACGTGACTGAATCTCGAGAAATCCTGCCTCAGTGTCAGCCTGATATCCGAGCTGCCGCTCAGTTTCCTGCCCAGGATGCCCTGTCCGCCCGAGCGGTACAGCCTGTACCCGGGTTCCTCCTTGTATTCGGTAAATACATTGAGATCCGCATTGATCGGCCGGCCCGCCAGCCATGGATCCGTGAACGATGCCATGACACCCCATTGGATGAAACTGAGCCAGCCCTGCAAGGCCAGTTTCCTGGCCGTTCCCCCCAGATTTTTATGTGCGATTTCAGCACGGGTCCGGGCCTTGTCTTCAGAACCGTATCCCAGCTTCCAGTTGAATTCACCGTACTGATGTTCCTCCACTTCAATCCGGAGATCATGCAGTTCCGGATTCAGGCTGTCCGGTATGCCGGGTTTGACGTAAGCATACTGAAAAAG
The DNA here is from genome assembly GCA_016930535.1 of bacterium. Classification (GTDB taxonomy): domain Bacteria; phylum Zhuqueibacterota; class QNDG01; order QNDG01; family JAFGCO01; genus JAFGGN01. Next base: position 26,623 of record JAFGGN010000110.1, on the reverse strand, counting down.
GCCGGTCATATACAGCCTGCGCTGACTTTCCAGCAGTTTCGAATACCGGATCACTTCACCGGAATCCACTTTTAATTCACGCAATACGACCCGGGACTGCGTTTTTTTCAAACCGACCAGATGTGTCTGGTGCAGCCTGCAGATCCGGTTCTCTTCGATGCTGAAATCCAGGATCGCGCGATGAGACGTTTCGCTGGTCTTCACCTGGACGGTGACACGGGCATCCAGGTATCCGGATTCCGCATAATACGCCAGCAGCTGGTTCTGGCTCTCATCTATTTTTTTCATGACAAGCGGATTCCCGGATTTTATCCGGAGCCGGGTTTCGAGAAGCGAATCGGAAAAAATCCGGTTTCCAAACAGGTGAATCCCCTCCACAAAGGTCCGCTCCCCTTCATCCACAAGAATATCGATCGCTACATGGCCCGAAGCGCTGTCCGTCGATACATGATGCGACACAATCTGCATTTCGAGAAAGCCGTGCTGACGATAATACTGTCGGACATTTTCGAGGTCCTCTGCCAGCAGCCCGGGATTGTAAATCCTCCGGTTCCAGAGCCAGCCCGGCCGCGAGACCATCAGTCGTTTCAGCGTGGTCGCACGGAAAAAATCATTGCCCGAAATTTTGAGATCCGTGACCGTATACTGAACCGGCTTGGACATGCTTCCGGCAGCCGGAATACACAGGATCAGAATCAGAGCGGGCCATGACAGCCTGAAAATGGCGGTTGCCTTGTCAGTCAATCGTTTCAATGCGTTAAAACCTCAGCTCGTATTGCAGATCGATACCCGATTTTCCTTCCTGATCGGTCTGCCCCTCGAGCGATATTTTTTTTGTCAGCCGGTAATCCAGCCTGATTTCCTGATTGTTGCTCTGTCCCACGGCGGATTTATACGTCAGAACGAGCCGGTCGGATAATTTCTTGGATGCAAGAAGCTGCGGACCCCAACTTTTTCCGAAATTGAACAGGTTGCCCTCCACCGCGACATTTTCGAGTCCGAACATGTTGCCCAGGGATTTAGTGGCGTACGATGAAACCTGCTGACTCGAAATCATGGCCAGCCTGTCCTGAAGAATATCCGTCAGCTGTGAACCCTTTTTCTCCGACTGCTGCCGTGTCAGTTCCTGCCGTGTGGCTCCGAGCGTCAGCAGCGTAAATATGTCCGATTCGGAAAGCGGCGGTTCGGATTGCAGCTGAACCTGGGGCCGGTTGACCGGCCCCGTGACGTGAAGGGTTACAGTATAGGGTTTCCTTGAATAGGTATGATAGGATTTCAGGGCATTTTCCCCGCTGAACACGATCTCCGGATACGGGGATTCCGGTTTTACAAAGGTGAGTGCGGCCTGCTTGATTTCGAATTTACGGTCCAGGTAAAGGACATACCCTTCCTGAACACTGATATCGCCCATCATGTAGGGCGCAGCCAGGGTGCCGTACACAGCCAGGCGGCTTTTGCATTTCATCCGGGCCAGGTTATTGTCGATCCAGAAGGGGGCGGACTGGCGTATCTGTATGTTCAGCTGCACGCTTTTCTGAAATTCCGAAGGGGACCGCCAGGGCCGGCGGGTCTGGTCCAGCCATCGCGGAATATCCTTGAAACGGATGGTCTCGATAAACCGGCTCTTTCCCAGCGTAACGGCCCCGGAAACACGGGATGCGGTCTCGTCTTTGATAAAACCGGCATTCAGCGTATCCAGGACGATCTGATAGACATCCGGTCTGTACAACCGGATCCCCGTACCCGTGATAGAAAACGCACCCTTCAGCAGCCGAAGCCGTTGATGGCTGAATTCCCCGGATCCATTTACGGACCCCTGATTGACCTGTGCCTGCATATGATCCAGCTTCAACGTGTTTTCGTCCAGGCTCACGAGCAGATTTCCCTGCTCCACATGAAAGGGAAGCGGTTTCAGGGAGAATTCGACGCCTTCAACCCGTATATAACCGCGCCTGTCCGTCTGTGCCTGATCCTGCTCAAATGAGAAAAAAGCGTTGACATCACCGTCCAGCCCTTCAAATGCAGGGAGAAACGGCCGGAGGGACCGCAGCCTGAACTGACTGGCCTCAAAATGGCCGGTCCATCCCCCGTTTTTTATACGGCCCGAGTAATCAAGACGTGATTCGCCCGAAACCCAGTTCAGATCCAGGGATCCGGACGAATGCAGATAATCAATCCAGTGCCCCCTGAGTGTGAACGGGATTTCCCCGAGTATCCCCGTAAAACCGACAAAGAGGGAATCCCCGAAAAAATGGGTTTCACATCTGAGTTCCCGTGCAAAATCCGGGACCTGGTTCAGATACGCCCGTCCTTCATCGAAGAGCAGGCGGCCCGATATGCTTGGATTTTCCATGGATCCGGTGACCCAGAGATTGATATTCAGCCGGCCCGTCAGGCCGACATGGGGTGCGAAATTCCGGATGTAGGGCGATGTATCCGCAATCTGGCCGGTCAGCCGTACTCTCAAAGGTGAACGGCTCAGACGATTCCGCACCGGATGACGCATTTCCGCCTGAATTGATACGGAATCCCGGAGATAAAACAGCGCGGCCGAAAAAACCGATTGACCCCCGGCATACCGGTATGTGCCGGTCAGCGAATCGGGACTGAACTGGCCCAGCTTCAATCCCTCTCCCCTGAAATCGACCCGGGCAAAATCAGGATGCCTGGCTTTTTCAGCCGATCCGTCCAGATGCAGCTTTCCTTCGATCCGGGGCGAGAGTTTGTAAAAAGCGGGGATTACGGACAGCCGGACACCGTCCATACCGGTGCTTAGCCGGATCGTGTTTTCGTGAAGGTTCCACAGATCGAGTCTGTCCGGCAATGAGTCTCCCGTGGTCCCGGCCCTGTATATCAGCCGGCCCGACCGGTCCTTGAGGGCCATGTATCCTTCGAGGACGACATGGGCCGTATCGGTTTCGAGAACTGCGGATGACCGGAAGTTGCCGCTGTCGAGTATTGCCTGCACATGGAGGGTATCCGCTCGAAATCCCGCCCAGTCCCTGACCCGGCCGTTTATATCCAGACATCCTTTCAGCATATCCAGGGGGCCCGACACGTTACCGCGAAGGGCTATATCTCCCAGAAAGACAAGTTCCGAAGCATCGTCGGGAGACGGTTCGACCGATCTGGCGGCCAGAGTGCCCCGATCGATGACAAATCGTCCGTCGCGGTACCGGCCGTCCAGCCTGAGCGTATCTACCGAAATAAAATGATAGAACAGTTTGTCGCTGCTCAACCGGAATATGCCGGCCGGATTCTGCCAGGTGCCGTTGAGACGTCCTTCGGCACTGAGCATTCCCCGGAATCCGGACAGATTGATCCATGGCGCCAGAAGCCGTGTACGCAGATGACCGACTTTAAAATCAACCAGAGGACCGGATTCGAGATGCGTATAATGCCCTTTGATAACCGTAATGCCCTGACTTGCATTGAACGACGCGCTGTCCGGTGAAAACCGGACGACGGACCGCATCGGGGACACGGATTCACCGAGATAGGTTACGGATTCAAGGTTCAGATGACCCTGTCCCTGCCATTCTTTGAGGTTCAGCCCGGGGCCGGATCCGGAAAAAGTCCCCTGAAATACCCCGGTAAACGGACAAGCCGAATGCCGGATCCCGCGCCAGAGCGGAGCGAGAGACAGGCGGTCCAGGGAAAGCGTGCAATCGGTGACCCGGGAACTGTCGAGTCCGATCTCACCGGCCAGGCGTACTTCTCCTCCGAGCCAATGGACCTGCATGAACATGTTCTGTACCGCCTCTTTCGTCCACGTTCCCGAAAAACTGACCGAATCCGGTACCAGGGGTGACGGACCGGCGAACCGGATAACGGATTGTGTCTGAATCTGCCGGAATCCGGCAGCGGTTGAAAAATCACCGGCCCAAAATACCGAATCTGCAGGCACAGCCGGTTTGGGGATAAAAAACGGCCAGATCCAGCGCATATCCTTGATGGACCACGTGCCACGGATCTGCCCGGTGTTCTGAAAGACCGTCTGCATGCCGAAACGGAACCGGTCATGGCGCCCCTGCAAACTGCCCCGGATGCCATCATGCTCCGGTTGAATCGCACCGGTCATACTGCCCAGATCCAGGACCAAAGTATCCCGGTGGAGGCAGCAGTTCCCGATATCGATATGGGCGGTGACAGGCAGGTCGTCCCCGAGGATCAGCCATCCGCTGATCTGCCTCATGACCACCCGGTGCGAATTGTCGGGACTGTGCCAGACAGCCGTTCCGTTGTCCAGACGAAAATCACATTGACGGAGCGCAGGCGGTTCCGGGCGCTCCTCATCCGGGGCATTCCCGGACCGGATGCGCGCGGCCGACAGGCGGTCCATCAGCCGGGAATCCGCTACAAGCCCGTCCGCAGTCACTCCGGTCACCGGCAGTTCATGTGAAAAAATCCTGAAAAGCGACAGACGGACCGTCAGCGTGTCGCAGAGGATCAGGGGAACCTGCGATTCCTCATCGAGCCATTGCACACCCTCGGCGCGGACACGGAAACGGGCATCGATTTGCATCGCATGGATCAAAACACGGCCAGGCAGCAACTGGTCGAGTTTTTTGACAGCCTGATGGTGCAAGGCCTGCTGTACGGCCGGCAGAAAAAGGAGGGCGATCAGCAGGCTGAGGAGAATAAGCAGTCCGAATGCACCGCCCAGGATTCCGGTCAGCACACGCCTGAGTTTTTTGTTATTTCTGAAAGGATTGTTCACATATGAAAATAAAGCATTTCCCGGATAAAAATCAAATAAAAACGGGGGAAATTGATAAATGATCAATTCGAAATCAATGGATCCGGATTGAAGCTCTCCGCGGCAAGCCAGGGGGAATCTTTATCTGTATGGTAAAAATATTTTATTTTCGTTCGTTTACCCCGCCGCAGGCCGCACGGAATGTGCCCGCTATTCAGATTCAAACCATCGCCTTCTGATACAGCAGCAGAAACCGGTGCGGAATCCGCAGAACCCGATGACCCAGCGACTCAATGAACGCGATGGACCGGATCAACCCCGGCCCGCACAGGAAAACAATGCATCACGGTCATGATTCAGCCACCGACCGTTTTTGTCTGCTACAGAATGCCGAATTTTCGTGCGCCGGTTTTGATGGTCTCGACACAATAATCCAGGTCCTCGACCGTGTTGCTGTATGTAATGCTGGCACGCAGTCTGGAAGACCCTTCTGTCACGACCGGGGGATGGATGGCGTGGATGAAAATTCCGTTGTCCTGGCAGTATTTGGCCAGAAGCGAAGTGGCCGTGAACTCTCCGATGATGATCGGAACGATGGGCGTTTGTCCTTCCCCGACATTGAAGCCCTCTTCTTTGAGGCGGGTTCTGAAATAACCGGCTTTCTGATTCAGTTCCTGAATTCGCGACGGTTCCTCTTCGATGACCTGAAACGCGGCCATGGCTGCGGCAATGGCCGTGGACGAGGGAGCCCCCGAATATAAAAATCCCCTGGCCTCATGCTTCAGAAAATTGATAATTTCCGAATTGCCGGCCACATAACCGCCGGTGCTGGGGATGGCCTTGCTCAGGGTTCCCATTTTGATATCGATGGTATCTTTGGGCATATTGAAATATTCTTCGATGCCCGTCCCCCTTTCCCCGAGCACACCGACCGAATGGGCCTCGTCCACCATCAGGTAGGCGTCGTATTTCTGACAGAGCGCCTTGATACCGGGCAGATCGGCGATGGTGCCTTCCATACTGTACACCGCATCCACCACGACCAGTTTCCTGACCCTGGCCGTGATCTTTTTCAGATATTTTTCAAGCATTTCAAGATCACCGTACGGATAACGCATCAGATGGGCCCTGCTGAACAGACAGCCGTCAATGATGCTGGCATGATTCATTTTATCACAGAATACGATGTCGTTCCTGCGGAGCAGCGTGGAAATGGTCGAGACATTGGCCAGGTATCCGGAGGTGAATGTGATGCAATCCTCCGTGCTTTTAAAACGCGCGATGGTTTTTTCAAGTGCGTTGTGCAGGGAAAAGGTGCCGGCCAGAAACCGTGAGCCGTCCGTACCCGCCCCGTATTCGTCGAGTGCCTGCTTCGTCGCTTCATGAATTTTGGGGTGTTCCTTCAGGCCGAGATAGGAATATCCGCCCAGCATAATCATCTCTCCCAGACCCTCCACAATCACACGGCCATGGGGTTTTACTGCCTTGATTTCTTTCAGGTAGAAATAAATATTGTTCTTCTTGGCTTCTTCGATATTCCAGAATGTGTTCGGCGGAATTTTTGTCCGGTCTTCTTCTTTGGATGGATTGATATAAGCTCGATCAAGCATGGTCCTGGACGCTTCCATAATGCCAACCTCCTTTGGACGGTTTTAGAATAACGGCTGCAAGGGCATAGGGATGCGTATTGCATCTTATGCGCGTTGCTTGATCAACTCAATGAGACCCCCAAGGCAGGTCATTGGGCAGATCAGGTGGAAATGCAAAGAACGAAAGAGTATGTCATTTCCGTAATACTCTTTACTTATGCGAAATATATGGCAATTTTTTTCAAATGTAAAGGAAATATTTGTTAAAAAGCAGGAAAATGGACATTTTTTATAAATTATTTTGGACTATTTACGACACATGCCCGGAGAAACCCAGCCAGAACCCGCAAATATCATCATTATATCACATGAATTAACGATATTCCATTGTATTGAATCACACAGGAACAGGCTGCACTATACGTCCGTATCTCCTTTGTAATCGCCGGCCGTTTTCCCCTTGCGCGCAGCCCACCGGACCAGATTCACCGGCCTGTATCCCGGAATTTTCCTCCACCGGTCGAACACGGTTGCATCGATGGTTTCATTCACGGTCTCGACCCATCCGGTCTTCTTTTCCTGCCTTTCCAGGCCGATGATCCTGTAATGCCGCCTGAACAGGCAGAGTACACGATAGATACCGCAAAAGAAGGATTTGAAGGAATCCTGTACAGGCGCCAGATGCTCATCCCCTGTCAGGGACACCGATGTCCGGAAAGCCAGACCTGCCTCCGAAGCTTTTTTCTGTATCCAGGCCAGAGGCACCTGTGGAAGGAGATCGTTGCGATTCCCTCCGCCCACATTGGAATGCGAACCGACAAACCAGCGCTGTTCGACCGCGGAAACCGGGGATGCGTCCTGTCCGTGATCGTCTTTGGGTATAAATTTCGTCCAGAGCGAGGCCCTGAAAACAGGCCTGTGTTCATCGACGGCCAGCGCCTGAACCGCATGTTTATAGATCTTGCTCAGGCGGGTGTGATGAAAAAACATGGTTTTGCTGCTCAATCCGGGAATCCGGCCGATGGGAATTCCCAGCGCTCCGACTGTATCCCACACGCCGATAAATTGAATATCGATGCGCTTCGAATATTTCAACAGCCATCGTTCTTCAAGACTGAAATCGGTTCTGCCGTGTCTTGCCTCGTACTCCAGATGATACAGGGGCGTTTCTGCAGAAGCTTTGCGGTAGCGTTCAAAGACCTGGCAAACCGGCATGGGCGCTCCCGGTTTCAGAAGACCGCACTTGGCGATCATGCCGGCCAGGCTCCTGGCCGTATAGGCGCCCCGGCTGAAACCGAATATATAGACCTCATCCCCCGGCTCGTAATGCTCCATCAGCCACTGATAGGCCTGCCTGACATTTTCGGACAGGCCCGTGCCCAGAACACCGCCGCGAATCCGGTTGAACCAGTCGGTTCCGACGCCCCGGTCATAATACGTGAGCTGCCGTGCGCGCTTCTTACCGGTCTCCGCGACCATGAGCCTCAGGCGCCAGACATTCGTATTGTCATCCGGCTTGTTCCATGTACCGTCCAGAAACAGGGCCAGTTTTTTCATGGGATTTCCCTCCTCATTTAATACCGACGACGAGGCCTGCCTCAGATGTTCAGATTCTGCTGTTTCGAAGATGTATATAGGATGATGATGTAATGGCAATTCAAAAATAGAAAAACCTGCACTCAATGTCAATCATTTTATTGACTTTATTTCAGTTTGATATCCGGAAACAGCTTTTTTCCGCAGTCCGGACAGATGCCATGACTGAATTTGGCTTCTGAATGCTGACTGATATACACTTCGATCTGTTCCCAGTATCCCCGGTCGTCCCGGACCTTTTTACAGGACGAGCAGATAGGCAGCAGACCGCGAAGCGTCTTGACCTCGTTCAGGGCATGCTCAAGATCCCTGTTCTTTTTTTCGAGCTGATCGAGCGTATCGACCAGCATCAGGTGGGCTTCCAGCGTATCCTTGAACGCATGAAACAGGCTGTCGTACTTTTTGCCCCATTTGTTTTCCCTGGTATCCACGGCGCACAGGGTGCCGAAAATCTGTCCGTCCGGCCATAAAAGAGGATAACCGAGATACGCCACAATACCGGCCTTGACTGTCGGAGAATCCGACCAGGCCGGCTCTTTTCTCGCATCGGACACCTGCACTTTTTTCTTCCTCTTTGCGGCGGCTTCACAGTACACACCGGCCATGGGCATCAGGGTTCCTGCAGGGAACGGATTCCCGGAATCACGGTTTGATCTGAATATTTCAAGATCGGGAGGATGAATGCGGTTGATCATGACGCAGGGTACTGACAGCAGTTTTGAAAGCGCATCCACCACGCGCTGCCAGCGTTCCATAATATCATCGGGGATTGCGGTGTTTCTGGTTTCCAGTTCCATGGAGTCGTTCCTTATTGAGTGTGAACGGGAGAAGGAGGAAGAATACGTACGGACGGTCTTCAAGCAACAGGATGCTGAGCTCAGGATGCATGGCCATTTTCTCCAAGTAACTGAAGCAGGACTTCTACCCGGTACTCCGAACGGGACACGGTTTCCTGCACAGTATCGAACATTTCCATCAGAACCTGAACCATCTTCTTCCCGGTTTTCTGGGACAAGGTTCCCAACCGGATCCATTCGACAGCAAATATCATGCGAATCAGCAGCTCAAAACGCTCACGATTGAAATAAAGTGTTTCCTGATACCTGTTCAGCAGGCAAAACTGCTGGATATCCGGATCTGCGAACAGCTGCCTGCACAGATACAGTGCCCGTGAAGCCGTACTTTCCGATCCGTTTACCGGGGAGGAAATACCGAGCAGCGCCCGGATCAGCATCACGGTCTCATCCTGGGCCGCTTTCTGCATTCCCAGTGCGCCGCAGATCTGCGAAATCACCTTACCCAGCATCAGCTCATCCATCCATGACCGGCATTGAAGCAGATCCAGATCGCCGGCAGGCACCGGACAAAGCCCCTGAATCAGGATACAACTGAAAACGGCCAGGCTCTCCCCATCCGTTCCGGCCGTGACGCTCCGTACAAAGACGGCCTGTTTCCCGGATGCGGGCGGCCGCTTCAGGGAGAACTGCAGCATATTCATGACGCCGGATACGGCAGCCGTCAAATCGCCGGACCGGCCCGTATATTCCTGTACGGACCTGTAAAATTCCTGAATCCGTGACCGGAGGTCCCCGGTCTGTTCAGGGGACAGGGATTTACTGCTCCGCATGGCATCCAGTACGGCCTTCACCATGCCCGCGTCCATGAGATGCTGATAAGGATCCAGCACGGATTTCAGGCCCAGTGCTTTCAGTGCCTCGTCCATGTCGGGCACACCACGGCCGTCCAGCAGCTCATGAATCCGTCTGTAATCCCCTTCATCCGACACCTGCCGGAAATTCCAGAACAGATGATACTTGAATGCGCCCAGTTCCACATATAAACCGGTTTCGAAAAACTCCGGGGTGCTTCGTATATATTCGAGACCCGTGATATGATCACGAAAAATGGTGTATGTACCGGCATGATGCGACAGGTTCAGCCCTTCGCCCAGCGTCTGCCCCTTGTTCACGCTGGACCGGATCCAGCCGCGGGTTTCGCCCCACGTGTTGTGAAACACATAGAGGGCCGCATCGCCGCCGGACCGGTTCGACTGGGCGTAGACATGTTCATTCACGGTCCCGCCGGTCGTCACCAAATCGTATAGGCAGTAATTCGCGACATCGGCAAAAAGGGCCCGTTTTCGCATCACGGGAAAGACCTCGCGTTCATGCCTCTCCACCAGCCAGGATTCAGGCTGTTCGTCCCAATAGGCGCGGCGGTATTCCATGCCGTATTTCTCTGAATAGCCTTCCACCTGACCGTGACCGAACATGGGAAGGCCCGGCATGGTCAGCATCAGCAGACAGACGCCGAAGTACTTGTCATCCTTGCCGAACTGGGCCACGGCCGTATCCTCATCCGGATTGTTCATGAAATTCACGAATCTTTTCAGAATTTCCGGGTTGAATTCCAGTGTTTTCCGGATCAGGGAACGATAGCCCGCATTGTCCTCTGTTTTCAGCATGTTCATAAAGGCGCTGTTATACACGCGATGCATGCCGAGCGTGCGCACAAAATAGCCCTCGAGCAGCCAGAAGGCTTCGGCAAGCAGCAGGGTATCCGGCGCTTCTGCAGCCACGCGGTCGACGACTTCCCTCCAGAATTCAACGGGCATCCGCTCCAGAAACCCGGCTCTGGACATCGCCTGCTCCGCGCGCGAGGCGATATCACCGCCATGGCCGGGCTCCGGGAACCAGAGTCGCTGAAAATGCTTCTGCGTCAGTGTCATGGCCGCATCGAACCGGATCACGGGAAACTGCCTGGCCACATGAAGTATGGTCTGAATCACGGCTTCACGAACCTCGGGATTCAGAAAATTCAGCTGGGCCGTATCATTCCAGGGCATGCTGGTGCCGTCATTCCCGTGATAGATGAACCGCTCATCGCCGGTCCAGTGGTCCCGCCGCCTGAACACCACGGCCGCATCGCTGCGTGTATAGTAATGATCCTCCAGATAGATGCCCACGCGTTCATCATGACTGAGATCGGGACCATTGAACGTATACGAAGGAAACGGACTGTACGGCAGGGAGACAAACCAGTCCGGATGTTCCACTACCCAGCGGCCGTCGATTCCCACATGATTCGGCACCATATCGCCGGCCATGCGTATCCCGTATTTCCATGCCCGGTCCGCTAAATTCTGAAATGCCTGTTCGCCGCCCAGATCCTGGGCGATCCGATAATCATACAGGGCATAGGCCGAGGCTTCGGCTTCCGGATTGCCGCACAGCTGTTTGATTCGTTTACTCGCCGGACTGCGTTCCCAGATGCCGATCAGCCACAGGGCCGTGAATCCCCAGGCCGACAACTGTTCCAGAACCGGGTCCGGTATCTGATCGAGCCTGTTTACCGGCTGTCCTGTCTGCCGGGACAACTGATCCATCCAGACATGCACGTTTTTCGCAATCATGACGACACGGGGCATCCAGTGCAGATCGGGACTGAACCGTTCGGCCTCTTCCGAACCGCCGGCAAAATCCGGCATGACCGCCGGCCCCGGACCGAATCCTGATAATTTGTTTTCCTCACGGATGAAGTCGATGCTGCTCAGCAGTTTATACAGATAACGGTCCTGAATCAGATGTCCCCAATGGATCCGGATATAGTCCAGCTGGCCCGTCAGGGAGTGCGGTGATGCCATAGCAGGAGCACGAAGCAGATCGATGAGGCTGGTTCCGCCCGGACCAAAAACAGGCATGGATTTAAAAAATCGATTGAGGCTCTCGATCACGGGATGATACGCTGTTTCCATTTCGAGACTGCGGTCGTCGAAGAGTTCACGGAATTCTGAAAAAGCGGGATTGATGTTGGCGAGCCAGAGCATGAGAATTTCCTCGAGCACAACCGGGATATTTTCGCTGTCCGCCAGATACGCGTCTGCGGTCATTTTCTGCTGATGCACGTGCAGGGGCGGAAATTCGGTGACAAATACCTGTGAAAGCCTGTCCAGGTGTTCATGTCCCAGCTCGTTCCTGCAATAGGCACCGGCTTCATGCATGACCCTGGGATTGACCTGCTGCCTGTAAATTGAAATCATATAATGCAGGATTTCATCGATCAGTCCCATGGCGTATAAATCGCCCGCTCTGACAGCCTGCTCCGGGAAGGCGATCAGATCCCTGTGAGAATTCATTTTATGGGCGAAAATCCGGGCCGCATGATAGTTGGCAAAAATGACATGGCCCTTCAATGAAAACAGTGCATCGTCAAACCGGTACCGCTGCCGGGCGGACCTCAGGACATGAAATTCACGGGTATTGCGTTGGTGGGTCATGATTCGATCCTGTGAAGCTTCCCGTTTAAACGCACATGCCGTCCTCTTTCAACGGACGGCATGTGCTCAAAATCGGCCGACAACGGGAAATTTATAAAAGGAAAATGTGATTCTGCTGACAACAGGCTTTCATGGATTCAGGCCAGATGGAGACCTGGACTTCCCCGACATGGGCCTTTCTCAGAAAATACATGCAAAGCCTCGACTGACCGATTCCGCCGCCGATGGAAAGCGGAAGCTGATCGTTCAGCAGACGCTGATGAAAATCCAGATCGATCTTGAACATTTCGTCGCGGATTTCGAGCTGTTTCATCAAAGCTGCTTTATCCACACGAATGCCCATGGATGACAGCTCGAACGCCCTGTCCAGAAGCGGGTTCCATACAATGATGTCTCCGTTGAGACCGGGCCTGTTCAATTCGGAAACGGTGGTCCAGTCGTCATAATCGGATGCACGCCCGTCATGCGGCTTTCCGTTTTTCAGATTTGCACCGAGACCGATAATAAATACCGCTCCCTTTTCCCGGCAGATTCGGTTTTCCCTCTCTCCCGGGGCCAGGTCCGGATACAGCGATTCCAGCTCCTCGCTGTGGATGAAAAAAAGTTCTTCCGGAAGCACGGAGCCGTCCAGCTTCGGATAATGCGAGCAAACATCTTTTTCCACGCTCCGGATGGTCTGATATATGGTCTGTACAATGTTTTTTAAAAACGATACGGAACGGTCCTCCCGGTCAATCACCCGTTCCCAGTCCCACTGATCCACATAAACCGAATGCAGATTGTCAAGATCCTCATCGGGGCGAATGGCATTCATGTCGGTGTACAGTCCCTCTCCCGGCTGAAAACCGTAGTCGGCCAGTGCCTTGCGTTTCCACTTCGCAAGGGATTGAACCACTTCTCCCCTTTCATTCATCTCCTTGACAATAAAACCGGCGGGCTGTTCGACACCGTTCAGATAATCGTTGATGCCCGATTGCCTGAGCACGACCAGCGGGGCCGATACACGCATCAGATTCAGAGCATCCGCCAGCCGGTGTTCGAACGTATCCTTGACAAACTTGATGGCTTCTTCTGTCTCTCTCAAATTCAATACGGACCGGTATCCGTCCGGAATCAGCAAATCCCGTTTCAAGCTTTCAACCTGCGTTTTCCTCACAACTGCCATGCCATCTCCTTATTCAGTGGGCCCGCCACCCATTTTTTTCCTCAGTTTAATCAGATGGATCACGTGGCTCCGTTCCTCCTCCATCAGTTCCATGATCGTATCTTTTGTATCGGCCTGGACGTACCTTGCCATTTCCATAAAAAACAGAATGGCATCCTTTTCGAAGGCAATGCCGTATCGGATCGCATCCAGCGGGGATTCGACATGTTCGCCGAACGTGGCCGGGGACACTTCACTGTAAAAACGGTCATCCACGAGGGACTGCATGTAAGCTTCCATTTCACCGGGATAGGATTCCTTCGATGCACGGCCGCGCAGGCTTTCCCTGATTTTTGTAAATCGGTTCACATGCGCGTTTTCCCAGTCCCGCAACTGGCTGAAGAGTGTTTTCATTTCAGGATCCTGAAACGTATCTGCGACGTGGGCATAGAAATCACGTCTCGCTTTTTCTTTTTCGATACCCAGATCGACAACGTCTTCTATGCTGAGAACATTGGCCATAATCTGCTCCTCTCTTCGGAAAGACCGCGTTTAATGATACAGTTATATATTTTAACGGATTTTACCAAAGAAATCAAGAAATAAATGTAACATTGAATGAAATGAAAAAAGTATTTCTTTTTAAAGCGTAAAAACAATATATTTCTATATTATGTCCCGATTTTCAACTGACAACATGATGCAACGATTTGTCCGAATTATCTTAATTAACATCACGATGCCCGGATCCATGAACAGACACAGAAAATATGGATCTTTAACCGCCTTTCTGTTGATTTCAATCTTCGGATTGACTGCCGCCCAGGAGTCTCTGAAAATGCAGTTCAGGCATTTGTCCCTGACCGAGGGGCTGTCCCAAAGTCATGTTCAATGCATATCGAGCGACACGCTGGGATTTATCTGGATCGGCACGGAAGACGGTTTGAACCGGTTTGACGGCATTTCATTCCGCATTTACAGGAATCAGCCCGATGACACGACCTCGATCAGCAACAATTATATCCGGGCCCTGCATCGCGATCCGGCCGGCAATTTATGGATCGGCACGGAAGGCGGGGGCCTGAACCGCTACGATTTTGAAAAGGATGCGTTCGTCCGGTATCCGCTGACCGATCCGGACAGCACGGAACAGGGACTGCTCTACATCAAGAGCATCATTTCTGACCATCACGGGGATTTGTGGATCGGATATGATACCGGCGGTCTGGTTCATTTTTCTCCGGGTACGGGCCGGTATATCCAGTACAAAATCAATGTGGAGACCGCTACCAGCCTGAGTTTCGACGATGTGTGGTCCGTGTGCGAAGATCATCAGGGCCGGATCTGGACCGGCACCATGGGCGGCGGTTTGTGCGTGTTCGACAGAACAACCAAGGAATTCAGACATTACACGCATGATCCGGGGAAACCATCGAGCCTCAGCCATGATGAAATATGGACCGTGTACAAAGACAGCCGCGGACAGATCTGGATCGGGACCTATGGCGGCGGTCTGGACCGGTACGATCCGGAAAGGGACGCTTTTATTCATTACCGCCAGGATCCGCATGATATGCACAGCATCAATGACAATGTGATATTCTGCATGCTCGAGGACAGCAAAGGCCGCTTCTGGGTGGGAACCGAAAGCGGCGGTCTCAATCTGCTCGACCGGGATTCGGGCCGCTTTACCTGTTATCAGGAAAATCCAAATACGCAGCATGCACTGAGTCATAATTCCGTGGAATGCCTGTACGAAGACTTATCGGGCATACTCTGGGTGGGCACATACAGCGGCGGATTGAACTATACCAGTCCCTACATGTGGAACTTTACACATTTTACAAAAACCTGGGGCAAAGAAAGTCTTTCAAACGATGTGATACTCGCTTTTTATCAGGACCGTGCCGGCCGGATATGGATCGGCACGGACGGCGGCGGTCTGAACCTCTTTCACAGCAGGCATGAAACTTTCGATCATTATACGGCCGATCCCGGCACGCGAGGCCGCATTTCTTCGGACATCATACTGGCATTCCATGAAGACAGCCGGGGTGATTTCTGGATCGGAACCTACAACGGCGGGCTGAACAGAATGAACAGACGGACCGACACTTTCGAACAGTTTATTTCCGATCCGCAGAACCCGCATTCGCTGAGCGACAACGATATCCGTACCATTCATGAGGACCGCTACGGTGCTCTGTGGGTGGGAACAAGCAATGGGCTGAACCGTGCCGGCAGGAACAGAACCGGTTGGAACAGGTACTATACGGACGATCTGGATCCAAACACGCTTTCCCAGAATTCCGTTTACACCATACTGGAGGACAGTCAGGGATGGTTATGGTTCGGAACACATGACCGGGGTCTGAATCTGTATCAGCGGGAATCCGACAGCTTCATCCGTTTTGTACATGATCCGAATGACGAGTCCAGCCTGAGCAACAATTTCATCCTGTGCATGCTGGAGGACAGCCAAAACCGGCTGTGGATCGGCACTGCGGGTGGTTTGAACCGGTTCAACCGCGAGACCATGACATTCTCACAGCTTCTTATTCCGAACGGGCTTCCGAACGATGTGATCAACGGTATCCTCGAAGATGACGCGGGATTCCTGTGGCTCAGTACCAACGGCGGAATCTCCAGAATTCATCCGGATATGCGGAAGGTGAAAAATTTTACCATGGAAGACGGCCTGCAAAGCCATGAATTTCAGCCCAATGCCTGCCTGAAAACCAGGGAGGGCGAACTGCTGTTCGGCGGCGTCAACGGTTTCAACCTCTGCAGGCCCGAAGACATCATTGAAAACCCGGTCCCGCCGCCGGTCGTACTCACTGATTTCACGATATTCAATCAGCCTGTCCCGATCTCGGATAAGTCTCCCCTCAGGAAACATATCAGTGTGACCAGACAAATCACGCTTTCGCATGAGCAATCCGTATTCTCTCTCGAGTTTGCCGCGCTGAATTACATTCTGCCCCGTAAAAACAGTTATAAATACCGTCTCGAAGGATTTGAAAACCAGTGGAACCTGCAAAACCGTCATTCAGCCACTTACACCAATCTCGATCCGGGAAAATATACGTTCAGGGTACTTGGCTCAAATAATGATCAGATCTGGAATGAAGAAGGCGTTGCATTGCGCATTATCGTAAAGCCCCCGTATTATGAAACCATCTGGTTTAAAATAGCCACGGTCCTGCTGGTTCTGGGCGCAGCCGTCTGGATATACCGGACAAAGACCGCAGCCATCAAAAACCGGGCGATAGAGCTTGAATCACACAATCAGGCATTGAATAAAGAGATCCGTGCCCGTAAAAAAGCGGAATCGAAAATAAAAAAACTGAACAGCGAGCTGGAGCTTCGGGTCAAACAGCGTACCACCCAGCTGGAACACGCCCTGCAGGAAATCGAAAGTTTTTCTTATTCCGTGTCCCATGACCTGAGGGCGCCTCTGCGGAGCATCGACGGATTCAGCCAGATACTCGCTGAAAATCTCGGCGAACAGATCGGCAAAGAAAACAGGGAGAATCTGAGCCGGATCCGTAAAGCCGTTCAGCGCATGGCCGACCTGATCGACGCACTGCTCAGTCTCGCAAGGCTGACGCGCACGCAGGTGGAAATCACGACCATCGATTTGAGTGCTTTGGCAGAATCCATATTCCAGGAACAGTTGAAAATTCAGAAACACGCAAAACCCGATATGGTGATCGAACCCGGATTGAAAACCGAAGGGGACGGACAGCTTCTGCATACCGTGCTCGAAAATCTGATCAGCAACGCCGTCAAGTACACCTCGAAAACCAGAAATCCGCAAATCGAATTCGGTGCGTTGAAGAAATCGGAGGTCCCGGACCTGTGTCAGAAGGGCCAGCAGGTATTCTTTATCCGTGATAACGGGGCCGGATTCGACATGCAGTTCAAGAACAAACTGTTCAATCCCTTCCAGCGCCTGCACCATCCTGAAGATTTCGACGGAACGGGCATCGGACTGGCCTCGGCCAAACGCATCATCCATCTTCACGGGGGGGAAATCTGGGCAGAGAGCGAAGAGGATAAAGGGGCAACATTCTATTTCTGTTTATAAGTCATCCGGCGATTGATGAGATGCGACCGGATCACCATACAAGCTGCAGTCATACGGAGGAAATGCAATGGATATGAAAAAGAAATGCATCGGACTGGTTTTCACGCTCATTATACTGAACAGCACCGGTTTCGCCTATCGCGACCGGGGATATCAGTACCTGTATCCCAAACCCGGTTCGGATCATGTGTATAAGGGAACCCCTTTGATTATCCGGTTCGACCATATACAGCCTCAGCATATCACGAACCTGTCCTCCTTTGTGAACATCACGGATCAGACGGGCCGTCATCGTTCCGGGACATGCAAGATTGCCTCGGACGGAAAAACGGTCATTTTTACGCCGGAAGAAGCGTTTGCTGAAAGAGAAACCGTACATGTTTCCCTGTCCCCTGAAGTACATGGCAGTGCTGCAGAAACGATCGCTCCGATCTCGTATGAATTTACCGTCAGGCCCATCATCGAACAGGAATACGCGGAGCCTGTCCGGCCAACCGAACCATCCTCGCTCAGAAAGAACGGGACCGGCAGTCCCGGAAGAAAAACCCAGGCCATGACCATGCCCAACGGCGTGTCCGTGCCCAGCGACTTTCCCCATGTGTCGATTACGGTCAACGACAATCCGGATGACGGATATATCTTTATCGACAACCGGGGCGGCTCATGGCATTCACAGCCCTACAATGTCATTTTCGACAACACGGGATCCCCGGTCTGGTACTGGCGTGTTCCGGACGAACGGCGGGATTTCAAGGTACAGAAGAACGGCTGGGCCACCATGATGATACGCTGGGGATACGAGGAATTCGGGGGATCCGGCGCGGGCTATCTCGCCATCGATGAACATTACAATCCGGTCAAGACCTACTATGCGACAAACGGTTATTATACGGATGAGCACGAACTGCAGGTGCTGGAGAACGGCGGATATCTTATCATCGGCCGCAAGGATGAATGGGTGGACATGAGCCAGATCGTCAGCGGCGGCCAGACCCACGTGAATGTTCAGTCCACGTGCATCCAGGAATACACGGCCAGCAACGAACTGATATTCGAATGGTCCGCATGGGAGAATCTGGACATACGCGATGTTCAGTTAAGCGATATATACAGCAGCCACATCTATTTCTCACATATGAATTCCATTGACGTGGACACGGACGGCAACCTCATCATTTCAAGCCGCGAGCTCAGTGAAGTCTGCAAAATCAACCGGCAGAGCGGCGATTTTATCTGGCGGCTGGGCGGCGCACACAGTGATTTTACATTCGTGAACGATCCGCTGAACGGATTCCGCAACCAGCATACGGCCCGGGTGCTGGGCAACAACGTCTATTCGGTTTTCGACAACGGCAACGGTCACAATCCGCAGGTTTCAAGGGCCGCCAAATACAGGCTCGATACCAATCAGATGACCGCCACACTGATCTGGGAATTCATCGACGATCCTCCCACCCACTCTTACAACATGGGCAACGCACAGCAGCTGCCCAACGGCAACATGCTGATCAACTGGGCCCGGACAAACCTGCCGAAGGTGACGGAGGTCCGGCCGGACGGGACCAAGGCCTTCGAGATGAACTGGGTTGACGATTTCGAATGTTACCGCGTTCACCGCTGTGACTGGAACGGCATGAGCGAAGTGCCGCGCCTCGAATATGAACTGTATTCGGACCATCTGATCCTGATCTTCAATAAATTCGGTGATCCGGATGTGGATCACTACAATATCTATGCGGGTACGAGTCCGAACCCGACCACGCTGTATGCGACATCGGATGTCAGCATGAAGAACATCACCAATCTGGAAAACGGAAATTACCGGTTCCGGGTCACGGCGGTCAGCTCCGGCGGCCAGGAAAGCGGTTACTCGAACGAGGAATCCATTTATATCAGTTTCGCGGAACCCGGGGAAAACCTGGTGCAAAACGGCGATTTTGCCCAGGGCGACCAGAACTGGACCTGGGAACTGCAGAATACCGGTCAGGCTCAGATGGCCGTGGAAAACGGAGAGGTGCACGTCGCCATCACGAACGGGGGAAGCAACGATTACGATGTTCAGCTTCGCCAGAACGGCCTCCCCCTGGTTCAGGGCAAGACCTACATTTTCGAATTCGATGCCCGGGCAAGCGCCTCCCGCGTGATCGAGGCCAAGGTGGGACAGGATCAGTCGCCCTTCATCAATTACAGCAAGAGCACGTACTTTAACCTGAGAACCGCTTCCGAGCATTTTACCTATGAATTCGAGATGGAGGACAACTCCGATTTCAACGCCCGGATCGTGTTCAACATGGGCAATTCAACCCGGGATGTATACCTGGACAATATATCCCTGAGACAGAAGGTGGATCAGTGCTCCTTTCATGATAACAACAGCACCATCCCCGGTCTCATCGAATGCGAGGAGTACGATTTCGGCGGCGAGGGCATCGCGTTTCATGACGACGGCGGCAAGGACGGAAACGGTGACTTCAGGCCCGCGGACAACGTGGATGTTCAGGATGCGGAAGACGGAAACGGCTCGCTCAACGTGGGATGGACGAATGACGGCGAGTGGCTGGAGTACACGGTCGACGTGGAATCCGGATATTACACCATCGAATACAGAACCGCATCCGATCCCGGCGGCGCCCTGCTCCGGGTGCTGCTGGACAATATTCAGCTCTGTGAATTCAGCGTGGACGCCACGGGAGGCTGGCAGAACTGGGTTACCCTGTCCGAATCCGGTATCTGGATAGACGGCGGAACGAACAGCGTGCTCCGGCTGGAGATCGTTCAGGGCGATCAGAACCTGAACTGGATCCGGTTCACGAAGGAAGCCAGTGCCGTGAACGATGAGAACCTGCGGCCGGGAACATACGCCCTCGGTCCGAACTTCCCCAATCCCTTCAATCCGGCGACGAAAATCGATTATCAGCTGCCCGAGAGAAATCACATCCTGATTCAGGTCCATGATATCATGGGCAGGCATGTCCGGACATTGATAAACCGTACGCAGGATGCAGGCCAATATGACGTCACTTGGGACGGGGCCGGCCAGTCGGGAAAAATTCTCGCGAGCGGCATTTATTTCATCACGATGAAAAGCGGTCCGTTCAGTGCAGTAAGGAAAGTGATGCTGCTGAGGTAAATTGAATCCGTTTTGAAGTGTTACGGCCCCGGGATTCCGCCAAAATTCCCCGGGGCCGTTCTTTTGTCTTTGGTCTTTGGTCTTTGGTCTTTGGTCTTTAATCTTGACTTTTGCTCTTCAGCTCCTGAATTTCCTTATAAAGCTGCTCGATATATATGTGTGCCTTTTCCAGTTCCTCGAGCATCTGCTCCCTGCGTTCGGACATGCTGTACCCGTCCTGTGAAGATCGAATCACGCGTGCGGAAGCGACTGCGGGAAGATGCTTGTGCTCCCACATGAATGCGGCATGCTCCTCGATGGATTCCAGTTGATAATCCGTTTCAAATACATAATCCGGCACATTGAGCGGTGTGCCGTCATCGATGAACGAGCCGCCGGTGACCCGGATATTCCCTCCGTTGACTTCCAGAAGACCGTTGGGATTGGTCGTTCCGATACCGACTCTCCCGTCCTTCATCACGGTCATGGCATTGGCCCGCGATCCCGACGACTCCCCGATCCCGATTTCAAATATTGGATCCGTGGAAATCCAGGTAGTTTCTGACGTTCCCAATGATTCATTATAACGTCCGATTGCCAGACACCCATACGCATAGGCCCACACATTTGTACCCATTGCAATGGCATAATTCCCGCTGGAATTTGTTGCATAACCGATGGCAACCGCGGTCGAGCCCGAAGCACTTGCATTGGTACCCAACGCCATCGAACTGTAACCCATCGCGAGCGCATTCGAACCGAAGGCGGCTGAATAAGCCGAGGTGGCAAAACAGCCCATGCCTATGGCCGCGGAATAATTGCCGCTGGCCTTCGTACTCGCACCCAGGGCCATCGAGCCTTCACCGATATTGGCATCATCCCATTCCGTGTCCGACACCTTTCCGACCCTGAACGCCGCCTTTTCCGGATACCAGATGAGGCGTGTGCCGGCCCCCGATGTGCTGAGCGCCGCTCCGGATCCGTAGGTCCCCTTGGCGATAATGCCGCCGTCATTGTCGAGGCTGAGCCTGAATTCCGGCGAGCTTGTCCCGATGCCCACCCTGTCCGTGGATGTGGTCGTGTACACGTAGGATCCGCTGTCCGTCCATCCGTCCGTTCCGCCCATCACGGCCAGCTGGTCGCCGTTCCAGTACAGGTCGCCGTCGACATTGTACAGTTTGCCGGCCGTGGAAGTCGGTGCGGAAGTGTGTTCCGGCATCGAAATGGAACCCGTTTTCCCCTCATCGTTGACCGTCATCAGAATGACATCGTCACTGTTTTTGACCGTCATCTGGCCGTAAGCCATGCCAGAAACGATAAAGCAGACAACAAGAATCAAATGAAAATATTTTCTCATTTTCGGCCTCCCGGAAAATCCAGTTTGACTAACCTTGATATAAAATGATTGTGGTTATCTATATATTCGGGGGAAAACGGGAAATATTGAAAAAATAATTTTAAAAGGAGATCATAATGGTATAATAAAATACTGACCTGTTTTTCAGGGGCTGCCTTTTCATTACCCTGATATCAATCCCGGTAAAAATCGCAATACCCGGGAAACTGAAATCCATTTCCTTCAGGGAAATGCCCATGGGGCGATAACAATCTGAAATAGCCTCTCCTGCGTCACTATGACACCGAAAAACACTGCGATACACATCAACACAGCAGGTCTTTAATATCCATATCCGCAAAACCGGACGGACACGGGATCTATTTCGTATCCAAGAGAAACGGTTCCTGCCAGGCAGAGATAAAGACTATGCTGTTGTTTGACATGCCTGGCGAATATTCATGAACATTCGCAAGGTTATTAATGTCCCATTTACTTCTGAGCCTTCAATTCCTGAATTTCCCTGTAAAGCTGCTCGATATAAATATGCGCCTTTTCAAGTTCTTCGACGATGCCTTTCCTGTGGGATCCGACTTCCACGATTTCCATGCCGGCTTCATCCTTTTCAGCCTTGGGAACAGCCTTCAGATGTTTGTTCGTCCACATATAAGCGGCGTGCTCTTCAATGGACTCCAGATGATAACCGTCTTCAAATACATAATCGGCATGAATCTCGCTCCCGCGCTGATAGATGGTGCCGTTCACATCGAGTTGGCCCGCGGGTGTATCGGTGCCGATACCAACCTTGCCTTCCGTATCAATCACGAGCCTGTCATTCGTACCGATAGGATACTGGGCGTCTCCTGAATTGCCTCCGCCCGAAATCTTGAACTTCCCGCCGGCGCTCCGGTCCACCCCCATGCCCCAGTCCACGGCTCCGCTGCCGCCCATAAAACTGATCTGGGCATCCCCGCCCACGGTGGATGACTGCGTATCCACAAAAAGCCGGAGCTCCGCATCGGATCCGGATCCGCTGTTCAGATTGGTGATTCTGACGGTCGAGACCGAAGCCTGGTCCTTTCTCACTTCCAGCAGTGTGGCGGGCGATGTGGTGCCGACACCCACATGGCCGCTGACAGCCGAGTACATGTCGCTTCCAGAAATCGTCCAGTCCCCGTCCGGTGCGAGCGAGGCGAGTGCCTTCCAAGTGCCCACGCCATTTGCATCCGAAGTGAGCACATAATCGCCGGAAGCGCCCGTGGGCATTTTGAGCCCCGTCATTCCCGCGGTTCCCGTGACATTCAGCGCGCCGTTCACGACCAGGCTGTCCTCGCTGAAATCACCCCATAATAAGGGGGATGTACTGCTGCTGTTTTCAATATACAGCTTATTGTCTCCGGTTTCATTAAAACCGGCCCGGTACCCGATAAATACATTGCCGGATTTATTGTGAACCGAACCGCCGCTGCCGGCCTCGTAACCGATCATGGTATTGTTGGATCCCTCCTGATTGTAACGGTTGGCCCACTTACCGACTCCTGTGTTGTTGCTACCGGTCGTATTCTCATAAAGCGCCGAATGACCGAAGGCTGTATTATGATTGCCCGTTGTATTGAGGTGCAATGCCGTGCATCCGCCGGCCGCATTATATATGCCCTCCGTGTTGTAATAAAGTGCCGCGTATCCGCAGGCTGTGTTGAAAGATCCGACCGTATTCAGCCCCAGCGCATTATAACCGATCGCCATGTTGCTGTGTCCCGTCGTATTTACACAGAGCGCATAGGTTCCTACTGCCACCAGATTATATCCGTCGGTTGTGGTGCGAAGCGCATGAGCACCAACGGCCGTGTTCAAGCCTCCATTGGCATTCGAATAAAGCGCCCGGTACCCGACAGCCGTGTTGAGCTGCGGATTCGTGGTCGCATTCAGCGCCCCGATACCCACGGCCGTATTGTACCGGCCTTCTTCGCCTGTCGTATGAATGAGACTGCCGCCTCCGTTTCCGATAATGAGTGTGCCAGTAAAATTTGTCTGATCTGGCAGATACAGAACCTGGGCATCGTTAATACCGATCTTCCCGGCCACATCCAGCGTGTGCGTGGGTGATGCATCCCCGATCCCCACCTTGTCCGTGCCTGTGGACAGCCTGACTACGGTGCCGTCATCCGTCCATCCCCCGCCGCTTACGGACGTCCCGAGCGCGTTCCCGCTCCAGTAAAGTGATCCGCCCTGATTGTACAGCTTGCCCGTGGTGATGGAAGGCGCCGAACCTGATTCCAGGCTGATGGATCCGGTGCCGCCTTCATCATTGACTTTCATAAGCACATTGGAATCACTGTCTTTGACCGTCATTTCCTGGGCCGTGATGCGGAATGAAATCGCGGCTGCGGACAGGATCAGGGTAATCAATAAATATCTTCTCATGGATTTCCTCCGGTTTGAATTGAATTTTCATTTAATGGACGGCTGAATGAACAAGCAGGTTTCTTTAGCCGCACGCCTGAAGCGTTCGATCAGGCAGAACATACCCGATTCTCTGAGTTCAAAAAAACCGACTTTCTCTCCCCTCAGCAGCAAATGTAAAAAGGATTAAAAATTCAGAGACTGCTCAATATGAGCTTAATATAACATTAAAATTATATTATTGTCAAGCCATATCCATCGGCGTGTATTTCATTATCAGGGCTCTCACAAGGCAGACCGGTTTCATTCACATCCGTAACGGCCAGGCAGGCCATTCTGAGAAGAAGCCGCCGCTGAGTCACCTTTATTTTGATCTGCCGGATTCCCGGGATCCATCGAATATATGCCGGATCCGAATATGCATCAGGGTAAACATCGTGATCCCCAGCATACTGAATAACAAATCGGTCAATGAATAAGTCCGTGTACCGAAAAAATTCTGCGACAGTTCTTCGAGCGTCATTTTGGAATCCGGACCGCTGTCCGAAAACGCATCGGAGAAACGGAGACAGGGTAATAAGACACCGACCGCGGACGGCAGGACCGCCGACCGCAATAAAATCCCAAATATCAAATTCCAAATGACAAATAAACCACAAAAACCAAATTCAAAATTCCAAACAAGACGGCAGATCGCGGACGGCGTCCAAACGCCGTTATCAGCGTCGGGGAACCGGAGATACGGTGAAACGGAGAAAAAAATCATATCGGCTGGTTAAAATCCTGTTCGATTGCTGCCTTTCTCTCCGTTTCTCATCTTCACCGACCCTCCGTCTCACGTTCCGACCCAACAGACCCAAAGACCCAACAGACCCAATGACCCGATAGACCATCACTCGATAAACACACCATTATTGCTGATTACGCTCAAATGGTTCCTGTGGCTGACAGAGATAAAATACGTGCCCGCGGACGCGCCTTCGAACTCGAGATCCTTGGTCGTGCCGTCCGTATCCGAAATCCATCCGTCACTGCGGATGAAAAAGGAGCGCTGTGATACCGTATCGCCATCCACTGCGTCCCGCAGATGCACGTAAATCCAGTCCGTCACACCTGCAGGGATGGAAGTAACTTCCATGCTGTCCGCGTAAGGGCTTTTGAGTGGGATCAGCGTATTGTCGTTCAGCTCGGTCCTCATGGTGTCGCCGTCCGCATCATAAGCCGCTTCCAGGAAAATTTTCACCTGCGTGAAAACGGAGGGCGTGATAAAATCCTCCCAGGCCAGGTCGATGAAACTGTTATCGCTGTCCGCGAAAATCACGGTGCTGGCCGCATTGGCCGTGCTGCTCGGATGCGAATCCCCGGACTCGCCGCCATACTCCTGTCTCAGCCGGTTGGGATGCGTCGAATGATCATCCGCGTAGGCCAGCACATCGAACCAGTCGAAAACCGCCACATTGTCCAGGCCCGGATTGGCCGCGTTATACGCATCCAGCCATTCGGTCTTGAGCCAGTTGTTGAACAGTCTGGCGCGGTGGGCCTCCGCATCGTTGGTGGCATCCGAGGGCGCGTAGTTCCGCGGCGGGGCGGTCACTGCAATAAACAGAGTATTGGGATTTTCTGGAAAAATATCTTCAAGGGGTTTGTAGGTGTATCCGCCGTCCGAATAGGTATTACCCGGTCCGGAGGGGTGCCTGTAAACTGCCTTGTAATTGACCAGGGTCTGGGAGCTGCTGAACGGGTCAGCCGGCTCCGTGCCGTCACTGTAAATATTGCTGATGGGGTAGCAGCTCTTGAACATGATAATTTTATTCTCCCCATCCGCGCACCCGTATGCCTTTATGCCGTCCAGATAGTCATTGAACCACCGTATCCAGTGATTCATGTTCGTATTGTCACCCGGAACGCTTCCCAGGGAAGCCGGACGGCCCGCATCCGGGGACATCGTGGTTCCGTAATAGATATCGTTGCGCTCGTCGATATAATCCTTGGCCAGCAGCGCACTGTTCAGGTAATTTGAAAGCCAGTTCGCCCCGCATGAATGGTGGATGAACACCACATCGTCCGTGGTCTGTGCCTGCAACGGTCCGTGAACCGCCAGAATAAAACTGGCGATACCGGCCATCCGAAAAAAAATCCCAACAATTATCCTGATTCGCCTCATTTGATCTCTCCCTTCTTTATTATATAGGGACCGCATACCGCTTAAAGGCAGTAGAAGGGTATATGAGTATATGGGTATATGGGACCCGCTCCCCTTTCCCCTTCATGATGACCGCGGACGGCAGGACCGCCGACCGCTGTAAAATACCAAATCACAAATCCCAAAATTCAAATAAATCACAAACAACAAATTCCAAACAAAACCGGGACCGCAGACG
>JAFGGN010000109.1 GCA_016930535.1 bacterium | reverse complement strand
GAATGCGTCGGAGAAACGGAGATGCCATCCATGACCGCGGACGGCGGACAGCAGACCGCGAATGCGTCGGAGAAACGGAGATGCCATCCATGACCGCGGACGGCGGACGGCCGACCGCAGGTGAATCGGAGAGACGGAGAAGATGAGAAACGGAGAAAAAACAAAACGAAATCCTTCACCGATCCTCCGTTTCTCCCATGCTCCGTTTCGCGTTACGGTCAAGCGACTCAACGGACCCAAAGACCCGATAGATCCTATGGACTCAAAAGACCTTTAATTCTCTGCGTCCTGCATCTCAGCGGTTTTCTCTTCTCTCCGTTTCTCCTCCTCTCCGATCCTCCGTCTCGCGTTCCGGCTCAACGGCCCAATGACCCAAAGACCCTGTGGACCCTTTTACGCTTGCATTTTTCCTGTCCATTTTATATATTTCGAGTCATTTTGGATCGAAACAGGAGGACGCTTGAAACTCAGTTTCATCGGACTGCCGCTTTCCGGCAAAACCACGCTGTTCGAGGCGCTCAGCAGGACCACGGGCGGTCCTGAACAGAAAAGCGAGAACCGGATCGGCATGGTCAATGTGCCCGATATCCGGATCGACCGGCTCAGTGCCATGTATAACCCGAAAAAAACCACATACGCCAAAGTCAACTACTTTCTTCCCGGAGCGGTCATGGGTGCAGACCAGAAGGCAAAGGAACAGCGCTGGGCCGATGTCCGTGACAGCGACGCGTTCATCCATGTGATCCGCAATTTCGATCAGCCCGGTTATGGGGCTCCGCAGCCGGCTGCGGACTTTAAAAAAATCGAGGAAGAGCTGATTTTCGCAGATCTGCTGGTCACGGAAAAAAGGCTGGAACGGCTGGAAGCGGATAAAAAGAAGGGCCGCGGATACGACGCGGAGGAGCACCGGCTGATGCAGGATATTCATGCGATGCTGGAAAACGAGGAGCCGCTTCGGTCCAGACCGGACCTGACGGCCCATCCGCTTCTGAAAGGATTCGCCTTTCTTTCCGGCAAGCCCGTTCTGGTGGTGTTCAACAATGACGATCATAACGAGACCATGCCGGATCTCACCGGACACGAAGGCCGGACCGACTGTATGGCGGTCCGCGTGCAGCTGGAACATGAGATCAGCAGGATGAATGATTCTGATGCCGCGGAATTTCTGCAGGAATACGGGATTCATGAAACCGCAAGGAACCGGATCATACAAAAATCCTATGAAATGCTGGGGCTCATCTCCTATTTCACGGTGGGAGAGGATGAGGTCAGGGCCTGGACGATACAAAGGGAAAGTACGGCCGTGGAAGCCGCCGGTGAAATTCATTCGGATATTCAGAAAGGATTTATCCGGGCCGAAACCATCTCATATGACGACCTCATGGCCGCGGGCAGCATGGCCGAAGCCCGGAAAAAAGGGACGGTCAGGCTCGAAGGGAAAACCTATATCGTTCAGGACGGGGACATCATGAATTTCAGGTTCAATGTCTGAGCCGGCTTGCTTTTTTGGAAACCATTCTTTAATTTATGTGTGCAAAAGAAAAACCATGAAAACGGGACAATAAATCATGCCGAAATCGAAAGTCGCCATTCTTCGCACCACACCGGAAACGGTTCTTGAAGATTATCATCGTCTGATGAATCTCGCCGGTTATCAGAATGTGATTCAAAAGGATAAAGACACCGCCCTGAAAATCAACATCAGCTGGCATTTCTTTTTTCCGGCGAGTTCCACGACACCCTGGCAGCTGGACGGTGTGATCCGGGCCATGAAACGGGACGGATACAGCGACGAACTCATTCACGGATGCCACAACCGGACCGTGGTCATCGACGCCCATCTGGGCGAACGGGAGAACAAGCAGGTGCAGGTCACGGATCATCACGGATTGAGAAACGTTCATCTGTACGAAGGGGAGGAATGGATCCATGTGCGTGAAGCCGTCGGCGACCTTGCGGATGATTTTCTCGTGCTGAATGACGTATACAAAAAAGGATTCATGATCCCCAAACGGTTTATCGGGGAAAATATCATTCATCTGCCGACCATAAAAACGCATATCTTCACCACCACCACGGGGGCCATGAAAAACGCGTTCGGCGGACTGCTGAACGAAAAGAGGCACTGGACACACCCGGTGATTCACGAGACGCTGGTGGATCTGCTGATGATTCAAAAGAAAATACACAGCGGACTTTTTGCGGTCATGGACGGAACGTTCGCCGGGGACGGTCCGGGGCCGCGCTGTATGGCCCCATATGTTAAAAATGTCATCCTGGCCTCCCAGGACCAGGTGGCCATCGATGCGGTGGCCGCCAAACTGATGGGATTCGATCCCCTGTCCGACCTGAAATTCGTCCGTCTCGCGCATGAAAAAGGCCTGGGATGCGGAGATATATCCGAGCTGGAAATCTGCGGAGACGGAGACGAGCTGAACAAAAACTGGGGATTTGTGGGGCCCTTCCAGAAAATGACCTTCGCAAGCCGCATGCAGCATCGAATCTACTGGGGATGGCTGAAAAAACCGCTTGAATGGACACTGAAAACCGTACTCGCACCCTGGTCCTATATTGCCAGCGTCACGTATCACGACCTGTTCTGGTACCCGTTTCACATGAAACGGGTAAAGCAAATACTGTCCAGCACATGGGGCAGGCTCTTTGCCAACTGGGAAGAAAAACAGCTTCCCAAAGACGACCTGGGCACGCCCGGATGGCGCGACGTGGGCAATAAACCCCTTAAACTGAAACGCAGCGCAATCAAACACATGCTCAGGGCCTTCCCCCTGGTCGGTATGGCCATCAGGGAAGCACCCGAGTATGCCGCGAGCAGAAGACGCAAACGATAGGAGGAACAACCGCAGGATATTGTACCGGTGAAACGGAGAATCGGAGACAGCACCAGTCATCGTTGCAGAAAGCTTTTCATCACCGTTTCACCCATCCCCCGTTTCAGAATAAAATATTGCACTTCATATCCATGCAAATCAAATATTCCCGTTTTATTTCCATTTGTGTTTTCCTTTTTGATCTCCCCCATTTTTTGTTTATATTCAAAACATACCGGACATTCGGATCGTCTTATCTGCATCAACCATCTCAAAAACCAGTATGACAGAACGAAAACCGACATTCCTGTTCAGCCTGCGCTTTAAAATCGCCATCCCGTTCGTGATCATGGTATTTACGATCATGGCAAGTGTCACCTACATTTTCACCATCAGAGAGATGACACTGCGCTCGGAACAGGTCAAACTGCGTATGGAACGCCTGGCCAACAACATTGCCACCATACGTTCAGTGGGTTCCGAGGACTGGGAACTCTATCAGTCGTACATCGAAAATCAGATCTCCATCAATCCGGATATCGTTTATATCGCCATTTTTAATGAATTCCGTGATTTAAAGGCATCCACACTGAATATGAACTGGATCGACATCCCTTCCCGCATACTGAGCAGCAGGGACCAGGCACTCATTATCGGTCAGCTGGAGCAGGGCCGGATCGCGGATGACAGCCAGCGGGATTTTGAATCCGTATCCGTCAACATCATGATGGGCAACCAGAGCCGGGGATATGTGCATGTCGGATTCTCGAAAGTGGAAATAAACGACGAACTTCGCCGGAACCTGATCGCCAACCTCGCCCTGGGATTTTTGTTTACCATCGCCGCCATATTCATTTCTTTTTACATGAGCCAGAAAATCGTGAATCCGCTGATGCATCTCACACGGGCGATGAAACAGATCACGCAGGGAAATTTCAATCAGCACGTGCCGATACGAACCAATGACGAAATCGGAGAAATGACGGAGACATTCAATTTCATGACCAACGGACTTCGGGAAAAAGTTGAAATTGAATCCTTTGGCCGTGAACTCGGATTCACACTCGAAGCGGAACGGATATTCAGCCTGATCACACAGCGTATCGGCATTGCCCTGCATTCGAAACAAACCCTGCTTTTTCTGCGGAACAACGAATCCACCTGCGAACTCGCACTTGTCTCCACATTCCCCGACGAAGGAAAAACCGGTCCTGTTTTTCACTGCAGCGAGAAACTGCATACACTCATTAAAAGCACGGACAATCCAAAGCCGCTGAGCCATTTCGACGATTTCCCGGAATTTGGAAAACATCTGTCAGGTATCGGGTCCCTGCATCCCGGTGCATTGATTTGTCCGATCAAGGTGATGGACGATATCGTGGGCATCCTGATGATTAACGGGTGCCAGTCCGGCGAAGTATTTCAGGAATCCGACATTGTTTTTCTGGGTACGCTGATCCGGCAGGCCGGTTTTGCTTTGGAAAATGTGCTGCTGATCGATGAACTGACAGAAAAAGAACGTATGAAACAGGAACTTAAAATTGCCGGCGAAGTCCAGCAGAGCCTGCTGCCGAACACGCATCCGGGACTGAACGGATATGACATTCACGGCATTTGCCTGCCGGCTACTGAAATCGGCGGGGATTATTTTGATTATTTTCATATCGACGAGTCCCGCCTGGGCCTCGTCATCGCAGATGTGACAGGCAAGGGAACATCTGCGGCTTTTTACATGGCCATGGTCAAGGGCCTGATGCTGGCACTTGTCGAGCGTTGCCGTTCACCCAAACACCTGCTCTGTACGCTGAACCGCAGACTCTACGGAATCATGGACCGCAGAATTTTTATCACCATGATTTATGCAGTCATCGATAAAAAACAGCACACATTGACATTTTCGCGCGCGGGTCACAACAGCCTGATCGTGAAGGACAACCGCACCTGCAGTGTGGATTGCCGTATTCCGGAGGGCATTGGACTGGGCCTGGAAAAAGGGGACCTGTTCGATGAAAATATACATGAGGAAACCATTCATCTGAAACAGTTTCACACCATCCTCTTCTATACGGACGGCATCGTTGAATCCCAGAATCCGGAAGGTGAGGAATTCGGCGAAAACCGGCTCGTAGAGCTTCTGAAGAAAACAGACCAGGCTTCATCTGAAGCCGTGAACAACACGGTGATTGAAGCCGTCAAAAATTTCGTAAACGGGCAGGCTCAGTTCGACGATATGACCCTGATCACGGTAACCGGCACCTGAACCGAAGACTTGCACACGGAACCCTTGTTTTTATTTTTTATGCAACGGACAGCCGGCCGTTTTCGTATAAAAAGATGATCGGAATGTTTAGGAGCCAATCCCATGACCATGAAATCCATGCTGACCTTTACGGCAATTCTGAGTCTGATTGTCGTCCCATCCTGCCAGAAAACGTCTTCCACGAGAAAAATACGGCTGTCGGAATCCTCGCAGACAATCACACGGACAGAGGATCAGCTCACGACCACGATTCATCTGGAACCCTCTCAGCAGCGCAGCATCGCGGTCATGTTCTTCAAAAATCAGACAGGAGACGACAATCTGGAATGGCTGCAGCAGGGGCTGACCGAAATGTTTATCCGCGCGCTTTCACAATCCAGGCACCTGTCCGTACTGGGCCAGGACAGACTCGTTGAAATCCTGGACAGGCTGGACGATGACGAAACGCCGGCCGTCGATATGAATCTCGCCGCCATTGTCGCCAGGGAGGCGAATGTGGAGGTGCTGCTCCGCGGCAATATCAGCAAAGAAGGCGATGCCCTGAGACTGAACGTTCAGCTGATCGAACCCTTTGAAGGCCTGGTTCTCAGAGATGAGAGTATCGAAGGATCGGGACTCGAGACGATTCTTTCGATGGTGGATCAGCTGAGCCACAGGATACAGAATGATCTCCAGTTTTCGCTCGAAAGGAACGAACCGCTGAAAGGCATCGCGGAATTGAGCACGAATTCCCTGGAGGCCTGGCAGGAGTACACTCTGGGAGAAGAATTGTGCACGCAGCTGCTTGAAAAAGAAGCGATTCCGCACTATCAGCGGGCCATTGCATTCGATTCGTCATTCGTATCACCCTACCTCAAGCTGCAGCACTGTTATGCGGGCCAGGGAGATAAGGAAATGGCCTATATGCTGTATGAAATGGCGGAAAGGCTCAAGGACAAGGCCACGAAACAGGAACGTTTTCAGCTCGAAGTGACACGCACGCTCCTGAACGGCGAAGTCGAACATCTGCTGGAAACGCAGAAGGCCTGGATCAGCGAGAATCCAACGGACATCCAGGCCCATCATGATCTGGCCACCTATTATTTCGGCCTGCGTAATTATGACAAGGCAATCGAGTATTACAAAAAAACCTATGAGCTCGATCCAAAACACAAACTGACCCTGAATATGCTGGGATACTGCTATGCACTCACGGGACATTATAAAAAAGCGATCACGCTGCTGGAAAAATACAGGGAAACCGTACCCGACGAACCCAACCCGTATGACAGCCTGGGTGAAATCTATCTGTTTATGGGTGATTACAAGAAAGCAGCCAAATACTTTAAAATGGCAGTCGATAAAAATACGGGATTCGGACCCTCGTGGAACCATCTTGCCAATACGGCGATCGATCGCGGCGATTACAGCCGGGCATTGGACTATTTCGAGGAAGAGCTCAACCACATCGCAGACGGAGCACAGAAGGCCAAGACCATGGCCAGCATGGGTACGCTGTACCTGAGAATGGGGAACAAAGAAAGGGCAATCGAATCCTTCGAGGCATCACAGGAAGAATTCATGTACCAGTTCCGGGCCCCGCTGGAAATTTCCGGCATTTACGAGGACGAGGGAGACAGTTTAAAGGCACGGCAGGTGCTTGAACATTATTATCAAAAATTGAAAACCGATATGACGACGGACCAGAAAAAACGGGATCAGTTCATTTTGCTTGCACTGATGTCACTCCGGTATGACATCGAACCGGAAATGTCTCTCAACCTCATCGATTCGACCATGGCCATCATCGACAATCCAATGCAGATGCTGAGGGCGCAGTTCATCAAAACCCTGCTGCTTATCAAACTCGAACGGTATCAGGAAATCGATTACGTCTGGCAGAAAAAATTTCAGCACCATTTTCTCTTGGTCATGCAGAATATCCAGAATATCGGATATACGGATATCTGGCAGTATTTCCAGCTCATCAACGACCTGTTTTCCGGAAATCCCCAAAAAGGGATCGATATCTATACCGGTTTCATCCAGTCAACGGAACAATTCGGTCTCAAATTTTACGAAGCGGGTTTCCGCGGGTTATTGGCGGACCTGTACATGCGTGCGCCGGCCATGGACCAGGCCCGGATGCAGCTTGACATCGCGGGTATTCCCATGGATTCCATCTGGATGGTTATCGGCCCTTTTGACAACAAAGACGGTTTCAATCGGAAATATCCGCCGGAAAAAGCGGTAGAGCCCGTAAGAACGTACAGTCAGGGCGGACGTTCATTCGAATGGCGGCATGTGAACGACGGCTACTCGGAAGGCTACATCGATCTTAAAAACGCCTTCGATAAAACGGACTGGTGCGTGGCCTACGCTGCGATTATCATTGACTCCCCGAAAGACCAGCAGGTTCAGCTGCGGACCGGTTCCAATGAAGCCATCAAAATCTGGCTGAACAGCAGGGAAGTATGGAGATTGAACAGGCTGCAGGACGCGATCATCGATGACCAGATCACGCCGGTAACCCTGCTCGCAGGCAAGAACCGGATATTGGTCAAGGTGTGCAACCGCGGAGGAGACTGGGGATTTTATTTCCGTGTCACCGATGAAGACGGGAACGGAATCCGGGATATCCGGTACATCGCCGCGGATGCCGTGAACGGGGAAATATCATAGGTTCCGGGCCGGAACCACGCATGGAGTAAAAGACCACTAGCGAAGCTGGTGGTTTGAAGATCGATCACTTCCGGTTCCGGCCCTGTCCGTGATCCGGCGGCAAAAATTCCCGTGTAAAGAGAAATTCCCCCATTCCTCTCCTTACGAATTTCTGTCAGTACCGAACGTCCCGTCGGCTGTAAATCCCGCCGTCCGGTCCAGGATCGGACATCGGCCGGTTTTAAAAAAAACATTGCTTTTCTGCGGGAAATTGCGTAATGTTTTGACCTGTTTCTTAATGAAAGAAAATCCGTCATGAATCGCGAACAACTGAAAAACCTGCTCGAAAATGTCCGGTCCGGGCAGATGAATATTGATCAGGCCATGGAGCGGCTCAAAAACCTGCCCTACGACGATCTGGGATTTGCAAAAATAGACACACACAGGCAGCTGCGCAGGGGTTTCCCCGAGGTCATTTTCTGTCAGGGGAAAACCGTCGCACAGGTCAGGGATATTGTCGTGCGTATGACCGAACATCATCCGGTCATTCTCGGCATGCGTGCATCGGAAGCCCAGTACGAGGCCGTGAGGACCGTGGTTCCCGGTGCCGTTTTTCATGCGGACGCAAAGGCCATTGTCGCCGGAGAAATCCCGAAGCCCGTGTGCAGGGGTCTGATACTGACCGTATCCGCAGGAACCGCAGATATTCCGGTCGCCGAAGAAGCGGCTGTCACGGCGGAGGTGATGGGAAACCGTGTCGAACGGCTGTTCGATGCGGGCGTGGCCGGCATTCACCGCATCCTGAACAACCATAAAAAACTCATCGAGGCCAATGTCGTTATCGTGGTCGCGGGCATGGAAGGCGCTTTGCCAGGTGTTGTGGCCGGTCTGATAGACAAACCCGTCATCGCCGTACCTACCAGCGTGGGATACGGCGCCAATTTCAACGGTCTGTCCGCATTACTGACCATGCTGAACAGCTGCGTCCCTGGCATCGGCGTGGTCAATATAGACAATGGATTCGGTGCGGGCTATATGGCCAGCCTGATCAACCGATTGGGGGAAACCGAATGAAAATCGCGTATTTCGACTGCTTTGCAGGGGCCAGCGGAGACATGATACTCGGTGCGCTGATCGACGCGGGACTGCCTCTGGAAACGCTTCAGACGGAACTGGGCAAACTCAGCCTGCAGGGATACAGCCTGACCGCGGAGATAAAACATAAACAGCATATCACCGGGACAAAATTCGATGTTCAGGTTCCGCACGAGCATCATCACCGCAGTTTAAAGGACATCCGCCAAATCATTCTGGACAGCGGATTGACGGATTCGGTGAAAGAGGTCAGCGTGAATATCTTCACACGGCTGGCGGAAGCGGAAGGGAAAATACACAACAAACCGGCCGACGCGGTTCATTTTCATGAAGTGGGAGCCGTTGATTCCATCGTAGACATTGTCGGGGCGGCCATCGGATTCGAATATCTGGGTATCGAACGGATCTTCGCTTCCAAGCTTCCCATGGGCACCGGATCGATCCGGTGCGCACATGGTGTGCTGCCTGTCCCCGCCCCTGCGACACTGGAACTGCTCAAGGGAATTCCGGTTTTTCAAACGACGCTCGAATGCGAGCTGGTCACGCCGACAGGGGCCGCTATCCTGTCCACAATGGCCGGGGAATTCGGTCATTTTCCGGATATGACGATTCTGCGGACCGGATACGGCCTGGGCTCCAGGGACCTCGAAATTCCCAATATTATCCGAGTGATCATCGGCGAAAAAGCCGGCGGGATCAATGAGGTGCAGCTGATAGAAACCAATATTGACGATATGAATCCGCAATTCTACGATCACGTCATGAACCGGCTGTTCGATGCAGGCGCCCTGGACGTTTTCATGACACAGGTCATCATGAAAAAAAACCGCCCGGGAGTTGTGCTCAGCATTATCGCCCCGCCGGCTCAGGTGGACGGACTGACGCAGATATTGTTTCAGGAAACGACAACGCTGGGTGTACGCATATCAGAAGTAAAAAAGAGAAGAATCCTATCAAGACAAATCATCACAGTAACCACGCCATGGGGTGACGGACAGGTCAAAATAAGGATCATGGAAGACGGTACGAAGACGGCAGAACCGGAATATGAAGACTGTAAACAACTGGCGAAAAACAGCCGGATATCGATTCAAACCGTATATCAGACCCTGAAAAATGAGGCGGAACGCCGGATTAAGCAGGAATGATGCTTACGACTGCCCGTCAATCGCCTGCCGGACCGAATTTAAAAAATTGGATGTTTCGAAAGGTTTGGTCACCAGATCCAGAAAGCCTTCTTCCAGGCAGCGCTGCCTTCCTTTCTCAGTCACATTGCCCGTGAACAGGATAGCCTTGACATCAGGCCGGATACTTTTTAAACGCCGTAATGTACGCACGCCGTCCAGTTTAGGCATAATCATGTCGATAATCACCAGATCCACGTCCTGATCCTGATAAATCTGTACAGCTTCCTCCCCGTCCTGGGCCAGAATAACATGGTATCCGTACTTTTCGAGCATGCGCTTACCCATGCGCCTGATCACATCCTCATCATCCACAAGCAAAAGCGTTTCATCCCCCCGCGGCAAAGAATGATCTTCTTCTGCCATCTGCAATTGATCTTCCTCCGATGTACATGCCGGTATCAGTAATTCAAATACACTTCCTTTACCTTCATTACTCTGAACAGAAACACATCCTTTGTGTTTCTGGATGATGTCCGCTACGATGGCCAAACCAAGGCCGCTTCCCTGATTGACGGACTTTGTGGTAAAGAAAGGTTCAAATATATGTTTCTGTATATCTTTGGACATACCGCTTCCGGTATCGTGAATGCGGATCAGAACATACGGACCGGATTCCAGGGTTTTTGTTATGGCCTGGGCGCGGTTGTCCAGATGAATATTCTGCACTTCCAGAAAAAGCTCACCGCCATTCGGCATGGCATCCCTTGCATTGATACAGATATTCATCAATGCCTGTTCCATCTGCGTCTCGTCCACGCGCATCTGATAAATATTGTCTTCAATTTCGGTTTTTATCTGAATATGCTTAGGCAATGTCCGTGTCAGCAGATTGACGACTTCATGAATAAGAGCGGTTGTGCATACGTTATTGATCTGATACTGATGTTTCCTTGAAAAAGAAAGCAATTGGCCGGTCAGATCAGCGGCGCGCCTGGAGGCTGCCATGATTGTCAGGATATCGTTATAGAAGGGATGTGAGTCGGGAATTTCTGACAGCAGCATGGAGGCACACCCCATGATGCCGCCGATCAGATTATTGAAATCATGGGCAATACCACCGGTCAGGGAACCGAGTGCGCCCAGTTTCTGCGCCTGAATCAGCTGGGCCTCGAGATCCCGCTTTTCAGTAATATCCCACAACATGCCTTCGTACCCGGTCACGTCCCTCGCTTCGTTTCGAAGCGGAAGAATGCTGATCAGAACGGAAACACTCTGCCCGTCCTGTCTGAAAATTTTGGCCTCGAGATTTTTAAAATAACCGCAGCGGTTGACCAGTTCACGGAAGGAAGCGTACCTGTGCTGCGTAAATTGAATGCATTCGAACAGATTGATTTCGAACGCTTCCTGTACATCATTGAATTCCATTAAATCGAGAAAAGACTGATTCGCGCATTGAATATTGCCATCCGTCGTACAGTAAAACAGCGGGATATTGATACGTTCAAAAAGATTGTGATAACGCTGGGCCAGACTTTCTTCAACAATCGGAAACTGAAACCGGTGATATGCAAAACCGAGATGATTGGCATACAGCATGGCGATATGCATGGACTGATCGGAAAAGGCCCGTTTGCGTGAATGTTCGAAAACAAGCAGGCCGATCGCCTTTTGATCCTGAATCACGGGAACAGCCAGACAGGAACCGTTTCCGGATTCGAGCGGATTGTGACCCTCAATGATCTCTTTCAGCGTATGATCGAGAATCAGGGGCCGTTTGTCCGAAATCACATAATAGAAAAGTGATTCAAACAGGATTGCCTGCAGCTTTTTGACATCGTTCTCGGTAATGGAACCGATACCCTGCCAGTTAAATCCGTGCTTGTCGCTGTTATAGATCAACAGGAGTGCGTTTTCGAAATCGATCAGTGTTTTCAGTGTGTTCAGTGTCTGAAGCACCGCACTCCAGAAATCCGTGGAACTTTGAATCCTCCAGAAAGAATCGTTCAACTGCTGCAGTTCTTCCAGAGAATGGTTCATTTCACTGAATGGGGGTTGTGAATTCGGTATTGTCTGCCCCATTGTTTCCATAATTGCCGTTCTCCCAAAATGCGGCATTCTGCCATATTGAAAACTGATAATTGCAAATCGAAATAAACTGTGTCAATTTTGCAGGTTCAGTCGCCTGCAAACGGGCAAAACATGACAATGCAAATGTCATACCTAAATAATGGCCTGATCCGGATAAAAAAACAGTAAAAAAGCGGAACCCGGATATTTTTAATTACGTAAAATTTGTGTACACTACTGTATTTCAGGAGGAAATGGAGATGAGGCGATATATTCTCGGTTTGGGAATAGCCGGTTCACTGTTTATCAGCGGCTGTTATACCGTGGTTATGGTTCCTGGCGGATCCGTTTCCCGGCGCGTCATTGAATACCAGGAATATGAAGAATATGCGGATGATGATTTCGAGTCCGATTCGACCTTCAGCGAAGCACCGGTCGTCAACCAGTACTACGTTTACGGGGATTTATGGCCGGGCTATGTCGCCTTTGATCCGTTCTGGTGTTCACCATACTGGTATCATCATCATTCAGCATGGAACTGGTGGTGGTACAACGATTATTACTGGGCCGATCCCTGGTACTACGGCGGATTCTATTATTCAATGTACAGCCCGGGTTACTATTATCCATACGGCCACTACCATGATCCCTATCATACGTACTGGGCCGGGTACTATTCACCGCGGGCACCCATGCGCCGTCCTTTCGCACAGCGCGATGCGCTGACAGGAGGGGACAGGGGTATCGCCCCGGTTTCCGGATACCGTCCCTCAGGTTCCGGCATATCGGGAATGGACAGAAGGTCGAACAGATCCGACGGATCGGTTTCCTCTCCCGGCATGTCGGCCACGGCCAAACGCGGTTCTGATGCTTCACCCGCATCCACACCTTCGAGCCGGATGCAGCGGCGAACAACGACATCTTCCGCAACCCCGCAATCGACCAAACGAACTTCGAGCGGATCGACCAACAGGCGGCGGAGTTCATCCTCATCGGGCTCGGGCAGCAGTACAAAGAAATCATCCTCGCCTTCGGTTTCATCCGGGTCACGGAGCAGCTCGTCAGGCAGCAGCGGGTCAAGCAGGAGGAGCAGTAGCAGTAGCAGCAGTAGCAGCAGTGGAAGCAGCAGTGGCAGCAGTGGAAGCAGCCGAAGCAGCAGTGGAAGCAGCAGTGGAAGCAGCAGCGGAAGCGGAAGAAGCACACGCAGATAACTCAATTACCGGAGGGCCGAATGCGAAAATCTTGGATGTCATTCTTTAT
The DNA here is from genome assembly GCA_016930535.1 of bacterium. GTDB lineage: Bacteria > Zhuqueibacterota > QNDG01 > QNDG01 > JAFGCO01 > JAFGGN01. Next base: position 31,012 of record JAFGGN010000109.1, on the reverse strand, counting down.
TCTGATCGCGGGAGCCGGCATTCTGTTCAGTCAGGTCGGGGATATGGACGATAGCGTGGAAGTTCCCTACTTGTGGGGACATGCCTGGCCGTCCGGAGCCCGGGCATTCGGACTGGCCGGGGCTTATACGGCAGTCGCGGACGCCCAGAATGCACTCATGTACAATCCTGCCGGAATGGGACAGATTAAACAGACGGAAGTGTTCGCCACATTCTCGCATATGAGTTATTCGAGCCAGGTGACCGCTCGGAACACAGAATCCGAACATACGACCGCTTTCACGAGACTGAACGATCTGGGTTTCAGCTTTCCGATTCCCACGTACCGCGGCAGTCTTGTATTCGGTTTCAGTTACAACAGGACACGCCAGTTCGATACCGCGCTTTTCCTCAGCCGGTTCATGCCGGACAGGCAAATCGTGGGATATGACAGTGTCACTTATGAATTCAACAACAATACGGACGGTCATCTGAGCCAGACCAGCTTCGGCGGTTCCGTGGAAATCGGTCCGGGTCTGTATACGGGACTTGCCATAAACTTTCTCGGCGGAAACCGGGACTATATCAAAAAATCGACCCTGATCGACGAACCCTACAATTACTGGTATTTTTCGAGATTCGACTCGACGGACCACATCAATACGACGTTCAGCGGCCTCAGTTTCACCATGAGCACGCTGTACAGGGCCGGTGATAAACTGAGCTTCGGTGCAGTGATCATCACGCCGGCCACCATGAAGGCCAAGGAAAACTGGGACTATCTCGATGATCCGATATTTGAAGCGGATGTTCCGGATTCGACCATAGGATATTATCCTCCCTATTACGACTCGTATTCCGATTACAGTGAATACAAGATCCGGTCCCCCTGGATTTTCCGGTTCGGCACGGCCGTGAAGCAGGGACCGGTGCTCGTATCCGGAGACATCGAATTGATCGATTACAGTCAGATTAAATACATTACGGATCCCGCATTCGAGATGACGAGCAAAGCATCGGCCAATATTCTGATCCGTCAGAGACTCCGGAATGTCAAGAATATCAGCGCGGGTGCGGAGCTCGACGTCCCGCGCATGCCGCTTCTCATCAGGGGAGGGGTCGCGTTCCTGGAAAATCCCGTACAGAATGCACAGAAAGACAAACGGACAGTCTGGTCCATGGGCATCGGCTACCGGTTCTCGGACCAGTTTCATCTGGATCTTGCATACGGTCATACCGAATGGAACGGTGTCACGGACCGGTTTGTCACCAAGGAGAATATTACATCGTCAAAATTCATGGCGACACTGAACTACCTTTTTTAAATCCCGAAGCAACCGGCCCCCTGTCGAAGCCGGATCATATTCAATTGTTTGAATAGTAGACACTGAACCTATCGCATTGCGATAGGTTTTTTTATTATTATTCTTGACATTGTGTGTGGAATCCTGTATTTTTATAAAAATCAATATCCTTCAAGGAGCGGCTCCATGAGGCGGAAAATCTGTTTACCGGTTCTGTTTTTATGCGCATGGGCCGGTCTCACGGCACAGCCCGGTTCCCTTCGGATGGGCCAGCTGATCGATGTCCCCATCGCCAAAACCCTGTTCCAGGGCGAAATGATGGCCGAACTTCGCATGTATTCCCGGGGCGGGCTCCTTTCTTCCATTCTCGTGGGTCTGACCGACAGAATCGGCATGGGCGTTTCCTACGGCGGAGAAAATATCATCGGCATGGGCAAAGTGAACATGAATCCCCAGCCCGCGGTTCATGTGCAGTATCTGGTCATTTCTGAAGAAAATCTGTCGCCGGGTGTCATCGTCGGTTTCAATTCACAGGGATTGGGCGCCTACAACAAGTCCCTGAAGCGTTATGCCGTGAAATCACGCGGATTATATGCTGCCGCCAGTAAAAACACGTCGTTCCTTGGCGGATTGGGCATGCACGGCGGTTTGAACTGGAGCCTTGAAAACGAAGATCGGGACAATGATCCGAATCTGTTCATCGGATTTCACAAATGGATCAATCCGGAACTGTGTATACTGGCCGATTATGACACGGCCGTCAACGACAATCAGGACAAGGCCCTGGGATCCGGCAAGGGTTATTTGAATGCGGCGGTGCAGTGGTCCTTCAATCAGACGCTTTATGTTGAATTCGACTGGAAAAACATACTTGAAAACGGGCATCATGTACCTGGCAGCAGCAGGGAAATCAAACTGATATATATCACCCATCTGTAATTCTCATATCCCGGTAATTCATGACGAGGCAGTGATAAGGAGATCGAATATGCCCAAGAAAAATCGTCAATTCCATATTCTGAAGCTTATCGAATCGGTCAATGTCGAATCCCAGCAATCCCTGCTGGACGAACTCAACAAGAAAGGAATCGAGATCAGCCAATCCACCCTGTCAAAAGATCTGAAAGAACTGGGAATTATCAAAGTCAGGGGCAAAGAAGGTCGTTTTCGGTTTGTCCAGACGAAAGAAAGAGAAATCTATCACGTGGGCATCATGCTCAAGCGGGAATTGTTCGATTTTCTGACCGACAGTCAGCATGTCAACAATCTGGTGATATTAAAAACCATTTCGGGAAATGCCTCGGGACTGGCCAAATGTCTCGATGAAATCGGATGGGCGGAAGTCATGGGAACCGTCGCGGGTGACGATACGGTACTGGTGATTACAGCATCGGAGAAAGATGCGAAACTGGTATTGAATAAACTGAAAGATATTCTTGCCTCATAATAATTATTCCTTATTTTTTCTTGCATCTAAATTTTTATTAATGTAAATTGATCCGGATATTCTGTGAAACAGTTGTTTTCCCGTTCTGGAGAGGGCAGACATGGCCTGTTGATAAATATATTTTATAAAGAGACCGAGTTGGAGGAAATAACCATGCATTCAGAGGTAAAAAAAGTCGTACTGGCCTATTCCGGCGGGCTGGACACATCGATTATCATTCCCTGGCTGAAAGAGAATTATCATTGTGAGGTTATCGCCGTTACCGGACATGTCGGGCAGGACAGCGAACTGCCGGGTCTTGAAGAGAAGGCGCTGCAATCCGGGGCCAGTAAAATATATATTGAAGATCTGCGCGAAGAATTTATCAGGGATTATATTTATCCCATGCTCAAGGCGGGAGCGATTTATGAAAACCGGTATCTTCTCGGATCTGCATTATCACGGCCCCTGATCGCAAAACGCCAGGTGGAAATCGCGGAACAGGAAGGGGCGGACGCCCTGGCACACGGATGTACGGGAAAGGGAAACGATCAGGTCCGTTTCGAACTGACCTATAAAGCCATGAATCCCAAGCTGACCGTGATATCACCATGGAGGGAATGGGACATCAAATCCCGCGAGGATGCCATCGCTTATGCCAATGCCCATGGCGTGCCGGTTACCCAGACGAAAGAAAAAATATACAGCAATGATGCCAACTTATGGCACCGTTCAAGCGAGGGCGGTATACTTGAAGATCCCTGGAAAGAGCCTCCTAAAGACATGTTCGAATATGTGACCGTTCCGGAAAACGCACCGGATACGCCTGAATATATCGAAATCGATTTTCAGGCCGGTGTACCTGTGGGTATCGACAGCCGGCAGATGTCACCCATCGATCTGATGACAGAACTGAATAAAAGGGCAGCCGCCAATGGAATCGGTGTCGTGGACATGGTTGAGAACCGGCTGGTCGGAATAAAATCGCGGGGCGTCTATGAAACTCCCGGCGGTACATTGCTGCATATCGCCCATCAGGAAATAGAGAGTCTGGTTCTCGAAGCGGCGGTGCTTCACTTCAAACATACGGTCGCAGTCCGGTATGCGGAACTGGTCTATTACGGCCAGTGGTTCAGTCAGCTCAAAAAATCGCTGGATCATTTCGTCAATGCGACACAGGCCCATGTCACCGGAACTGCGCGCATAAAAATGTACAAGGGCAGCGCCATTGCCGTTGGCCGGAAATCTCCATTCTCTTTGTATCGTGAAGATTACGCCACTTTCGGTGCCGATGACGTGTATAATCAGAAAGACGCAGAAGGATTCATCAATTGTTTCGGACTGCCCCTGAAAGTCAGGGCCATGTTGAACCTGGACGGCACGGGATCGAGCGATTATGACAAACCCGATTATTCGAAGTTCAAAAGGGATTAATGAGGCCCGTTGATCTTCATGTGCATACGCCCTACTGCGGGCATGCGACAGGGAGCGCTGAACAAACCGTACAGCATGCCATCAAGCGTCACTTTCTGATTCTGGGTTTTTCAGAGCATTTTCCCTATCCTGTCGGGTACGTGGATCCGATTCCGGATTGCGTGGTACCGCATGCATTGTGGCCGGATTATGTGGCGGAAATATTCGCCCTGCAGAATGCCTACCCGGATCTTGACATTCGTCTCGGTGCGGAAGTCGACTATCTGCCGGATTATGAAAAGGAGATAAAAAAAGCACTGTCCGTCGGACATTACGATTATATATACGGCTCCATTCATCTTCTGAATGATATCGGGATCGATTATTCGGACAAGTATCTTTCCATTCACCTGGATCGCTTCAATGATGCGGACGGATTATGGGACAGATACTGGGAAAATATGGAAAAGCTGATACGGCTGGAAATGTGCGATATTCTGGCCCATCTGGATCTGCCGAAAAAACTGGTTACAGCCAAACCCGGCCGTGACCAGACCGAGGCAGTCAGACACATACTGTCACTGGTTCGCGAGTACGACCTGGTGATTGAAATCAATACGGGCGGTATCGACCGCACCTACAATCATGACCCCTACCCGTCCCCTCAGATTCTTCAGATTGCCTCTGAAATGGGCATACAGGTTACTCTGGGCAGCGATGCACACGCGCCGGACCAGATCGGCCGGTACTTCGACCGGGCCGTCGAGTTGCTGCAGGCCTTTGGATGGGAAAAAATCGTTGTATTTCAGGACCGTAAGAAAGAATATCTCGGCCTGTACGAACTTTGAGCTATAATGAAACCGTCTCCGGACATAAAAACCGGGCTGTTCTGCCTGATTTTGTTTCTATGCACCTGTGCACCAGGGCCGCTCCTCATCCGGGATGTACGGATCCTCCCGCAAAAAGGGCTGCCGCCGCCTGAAGGAATTCCGGCGGATGCACCGTTGATATCGGACGCTTTTCAGCGATCACTTTTTAAACAAAGCCAATCACGGATCTTCTCCCCATGGCATACGGATACGGAAAAACTGTCCGCAGATCCGATCAGGATCCGTTTCCTCGAGTTTAAAAACAGCCCGGGATGGGGAGAAAACCGGATGCCACGGGAAAGCGCCTGGGTCGGTCAAATGGAAGCGAACGTCTGTTTTACCGATTTTCCGAATGTCGCCAGACTTGGTCTGACAACGGTTCGTACAAACCTGCGGGCATTGCCGACGAACAAACCCGTTTTTCATGATTTCAACCTTCCCGGCGAAGGGTACCCTTTCGACTATGTCCAGGTGTCGGGTATTGGAGTCAATGTTCCGGTATTCATCCTCCATGCTACACAGGACCGGTCGTGGATCTATGTTTTATCCCATATTGCCTGGGGCTGGCTGCCTGCCCGGGATGTAGCGGTTCTCGATTCGGCCGAGGCTGCCGCCTGGGAAAACAGCCCGAAAATCACCGTGATCGAAGACAATACACCCGTACAAAGCATCGGCGGAGACTTTCTCTTTCTGGCGTCTCATGGATCCTTTTTCCCGCATATGGAAGAGGACAGTCTGCGATACATCGTGCTCAGCGCCGCAGCCGATCCGGCGCACCGTTATGTTCCGGTCCAGGCGGTGATTTCCAAAAACCGTGCGGCCGATTCGCCTGTTCCGCTGACTTACAGCCATTTAATAACATTTGTAAACCGGATGATCGGAGAACCTTACGGTTGGGGCGGCATGTTTGAAAACCGGGATTGTTCGGCAACGATCAAGGACCTGTTCACCCCATTCGGACTGACACTGCCGCGTCATTCCGCCCATCAGGCGCAGGGCCGGTACGGACGCATCGAACTAAAAAACCTGCCGCCTCAAAAAAAAGAGGCATTGATTGTCGATCGGGGCATCCCATATCTGAGCCTGCTGTGGCTGCCCGGACATATCATGCTGTACATCGGAAGCCGGGATGGCCACGCGCAGGTTTTTCATAACATGTGGGGGATACGCACGAAAAGCTTTTTCGGAAAAGAAGGCCGGAAAATCGTAGGGCAGACGGTTGTCACTTCACTTTCCCCGGGCAGGGAACTGGCTGACAGGGATCCGGACAGGGACATCCTTCACCGCATCGAAAGCATGACCTGGGTGATCCCGCCGGATTCACTGAAGATTTATCCTCAGCGGCTCATTCGTGCTGAGCCGCACTTCGCCCGTTGATGTATCAAATAACGGCTGAATCGTCTTTCTTCATCAGCTTAAAATGCGCATCTCAAACCGATATAAAATCCACGCTGATTCATTGTCTGCAGTGTATAGTTCAGCTCCGGAATAAATTCAAGCTGCGATTTCTTCAGTAAATTCTGACCGACCAGGTAAACTTCCATCTGACGTTTCATTTTGAAGCCGAGCCTGCAATCCATATTCGTATAGCGCCTGATTTCCAGTTCCGGCAAAGGATCCATATAACGCAGATCGGCATCCAGTGTCAGCCTGTCTGTCAGGTCAATGAATGTCCGTACAAATCCCTGATGATGCGGGCACTGACCTTCAAGATTTGCCACATGATCCACCACGGTACTGATCCCCCCTCCGAATGTATGCATGGATACGTCGGTGTAGGTATAGGATAACTGCATGCGCCAATCGTCCGTGATGTTCCAGTCAACCAGGGTCTCTATCCCCAGAATGGATCCGGCAATTTTGTTTTCGTCCGTGGCAAGAAACAGTATATATTCGGGTACAGGTGACGGATCCGTATCGATGGATCCCACATTGGCAGACGTGATATTGTTGTACCGGTTATAAAAAGCCGCCACATCAACCAGCATGTCTTCCGCGGGCAGCCACCGGTATCCCATTTCATACGCCGTGAGTATTTCCGAGTCAAAATCAGGATTTCCCTGAAAGCCGAAAAGTATCGGAAGTTCGAGCAGCGAGGGAATGCTGTCGATATACGCCACATGAACGCCTTCGGTTTCTGCAAGCGACGGTGTACGAACGGCCCTGGAAACCGCGGCCCATATCGTATGCTTTCCGGATGGCGTGTAGAGAAGCCGAATGTTCGGCTGAATCTCGAATCCGGTATAGAAATGATGCTCGAACTTGGATCCCACGGTAAGCCGCAGCAAACTGTGAATCCGGATCTCATCCTGAATAAAGGCGCTGTAAAGACTCTGCAACCGTTTGGAGGGGCAGATGGACATGATAAATGTACTGTCATAATCATGCTTCACGAAACGGCTTCCCGCTCCGGCAATCACCTGATGCCTTCTTCCAAGATCGAAGAGATAATCCACATCCGCATCGAATGTGGTCAGCCTGCCGGTCGTAATGCCCTCCTCACGATACGCATAATCGACATAGGATCTGACATTCAGGACCGAAGCGTTCTCGAAAATGGACTGTGCCTGACACTGCATGTGCCAGCCCCTGATATCACCGCGATAATCTTTGAGCAGCATTCTCGGAGGATGCAGTTCCACCAGATTCAGCGTATGTCCCAGGGTCCCGAAGTACATGTCAGCCTGAAACATCACCGGCAGGCTCGGAGATTTTTCCCAATCGACCCGGAAACCGTTGTGGAAAATGTCCCATCCATCGGCAGCCCGGCTTCCGTCTTCATGTACACCAGGATCCCTTTTTACTATCTTTGAAAATCCGCGTATAAAAAGCTGTTCACCCTGTTTGCAGCCGTATCGGACACCCGCCGATGCCTTCTCTTCGGTTCCTGCAATACCCGCCACCAGCAGACCCTGTGTCGTTTTAGCCGGCTTGGTGACAATATTGATGATTCCGTTGACGGCATTGGCACCCCATAATGTGGCGCCCGGTCCCCTGACGATTTCAATCCGGTCTATATCCTCCATCATCACGTCCTGCATGGACCAGAAAACACCCGAAAACAGCGGTGAGTAAACGGACCGCCCGTCTATTAGAACCAGCAGTTTATTCGAGAAGCGGCCGATAAAACCCCTTGTGGATACGGCCCATTTGTTGGCATCGATCCTGGCCACCTGAAAACCGGGCACCAGTCTCAATACTTCCGGTATGCTCGTAGCACCCGAACGTTGAATGTCTTCATGGGTCAGAACAGTAACAGCGGCCGCTGAAGCGACGGCCTTTTCCTGTTTTTTTGAGACGAGTGTGATATTGATATCGGCGAGATCCTGCAAGGTGAAATCGGCAAGGTCTATTTCAGCCTGGGCATGAACCAGCCATGGCATACAAAACAGCAGAAAAAGCATTTTCCTGCCCATTATCCTGCTTCCTGTTTTATCACAGTAAATCCTGATCCGGCTGCCCCTGAACAGTTTAAGAAAAACAGACTCAAATTGCAATAAAAAAAGGGCGGCCCGCATCAACCGGTCCGCCCCAGTTGCCCGTCTCCGAGCGATTATATTTCTTATAATCCGCTGAAATTGACATCCTCAAATACAAGGCTGGGAAGTTTCTGGGATGAATAGGGATACGGATCGTTGCCCACTGCCGTGAGCTGCTTCCAGAATTCCTTGGCATTCCCTGAAATATTCATCTCGTTCACGGGTTTGACAACCGCTCCGTTTTCGATGAGCATGCCCATGATTCCGAACGAGAAATCACCGGTCGTTGAATTGGAATTGCCCCCGATGAAACCCGTAATCAGTATGCCTTTTTCAATATCCCTGATCAGTTCCTCCTGAGACTTGTCGCCGTACTCGAAAACCAGATTGGAAACGGAACCCGAGTTGGGTGCCATGCCCAGTTTCCGGCCGTAATAATTATCGATCAGGTAGGTTTTAAGTACACCTTTATCGATAATCACACGATAATTCGATGCGATGCCTTCCCCGTCAAAAAGCCGTGATCCCAATCCTCTTTCCAGTCCGGGATCATCGATGACGGTCAGTTTTTCGGATGCAACCGGCTTATCCAGCATGCCTTCGAGATAGGACTGCTTCTGCTGAAGCGCACGCGCCGTTATCGGTCCCCGCATCATGCCGATCAGGCGCGATCCCGCCCGGTTTTCCACCAGCATGGTATACTTGCCCGATTCGATCTTATCCTGACCGATTTTTCTCAATGCCCGCTGGGCCGCCCACTCCCCGATTTGCCCGGCGGACGGGAGATCCGAAAAATAGCGTGTCCGGGCGTAGAAGTAATCCTCGGGCCGTCCCCCCTGGCCGTCATCCACAGTCACCTCAGCCCCCATACCGAAAAGCGTGGCTGCGACTTCCCCCTGAAAACCGTTGCTGTGCATCCTGATCTGATGATTGATCATATCCACATAGCTCGAGGTCGTGGAAATAATTTTATCGCTCTGCTTCATGGCTGCACTTTCGATCTCGGCTGTCAGCGCCACCCGTTTTTTCGAATCGACGGATTCATAGACGCTGTCGCGGATTTTCAGATCCCGCTCCAGATTTTTGGGATACAGTGCCGGATCCGGAAGTGTTCTGAATTCATCCTTGCTCAAATACCGTGTACTGCGCACCGCCTCATCGATAAACGATTTCAGGGTTTCTTTTCTGAGATCGCAGGTGGTATGGCTCGAATACTTCTGATCGGCATAAATATCCAGATTCAGGGAATTTTCCACGGATTCCTTGACCTTGTCCAGCTGTTTGTCCCTGTATTCGATTTCGATTTCGCGCCGGTTGTTCAATGAGACGGCAGCCTCGCTGGCGCCGCATTTCTTCGCGGTTTCCATGACCCACTGGGCCAGATTGAATCTATCTTTGGACTTCATGAATTTCTCCTTTTATATTCGGATCTCAGGCATTCACTCCGCCGACCGTAATGCCGGATACCAGCACTGTCGGCAGCCCCATTGAAACCGGAACTCCCTGTCCGTTCTTGCCGCAGGTCCATCCGCCTTCCGCCATTTTCATGTCGTTACCCACCATGATAATATTTTTCAGCACTTCAGGACCATTGCCTATAATATTGACATCCTTGACCGGCCGTGTAATTTTACCGCCCTCGATCAGGGCGCCTGACTTGACATAAAATGTGAAATCGCCTGCACCGATATACACCTCCCCATTGGTGAATGTCTCGGCATAGAGTCCCTTGTCCACATGGCCGATGATTTCTTCCATGGTATGCGGCCCGTTTTCCATATAGGTGTTGCGCATACGGGGCTGCACGGGATGACGGAAGGATTCACGGCGGCCGTTGCCCGTGGGTTTCACACCGTAGTGTTGCGCACTGATCCGGTCATGAAGATAACTTCTGAGAATGCCGTTTTCGACCAGATACGTTTTCTCGGTGTCATTCGCCTCGTCATCGATATTCAGGGATCCCCGGATATAGGGATTGGTCCCGTCGTCCACGATCGAAACAAATTTTTCGGCCACGGGTTTGTCGATTTTATCACTGAATATGGACACTTTCTTCCGGTTGAAATCAGCCTCCATACCGTGACCGATGGCCTCATGAAGCAGTATGCCCGAACTTCCGGCAGCCAGAACCACCGGCATCTCGCCGGCCTCGGGCTTGATCGCCTCAAACAGCGAAACCGTGCGCCGGACAGCCTCCGATGCAAGACGGTCCACGGTTTCCGGTGAGTAAAATCCGATTCCCCGCCGGCCCGCAAGATCAAAGCTGTTGGATTCACGCTGATTGTCCTGTTCGGCCGTACATGAGACGTAGATCCTGCTCATCGGCTGATAGTCATAGGCCACACGGCCGTCCGAAGTGGCAATCAGGATCGTACTCGAATCATTGATAAAATAGATATTGGATTTGATGATCCGTTTATCCAGAGCGAACACCTTGTCATTGATGGTCTGCAGAAAGGGGATTTTTTCATCGATCCCCACCTGTTCCCAGGGTGTTTCGATAGGATAATAATCCGGAGTCTCGTGCAGTTTGAGTGCCTGGGGAGGCATGGATTTTCCCTCGCTGGCAATGGCAGCGGCCGTTTTGGCCGCGAGTTTCATGGCTTTCGGAGTCAGTTCCTCGGTAAAGGAATACCCCGTCTGATCGCCTTTGAGCACACGGATTCCCACACCGAGCCCCACTTCCGTATAGGCCCGGTTCACGGCTTTGTCTTCAAGCCCGATCACATTGTATATGTTGTGCTGAAAGAACACATCGCAATAATCGCCGCCCTGGGACAGGGCTTCACTCATGATATCCCTGATATGGCCTTCCGAGATGCCGAAATGGGCATACACATCATTCAGGGTCATGTTGTTGGGATCCGGAACCGCAAACGCCCTTGCCTGTTCCGATTTCAGAAAATATGGAATCGTCGCCGCTGCTATCATGGTCTGCGAACTCCTCTTCATAAAATCCCTTCTGGTCATGGATGGTTTCATAAAACCTCCTTTGCCGTTCCATTGATCGATTGATAATAATCCGTCTGTTTTACGATATAACAGGGCATTTGTTTCTCTAAAAAAGCGGAAAAACCGAAATGTTTCACGTCAGTTCCCGGAGTGCACAGGCGGAGATCCCGATATACACCGGAATTCATTTTTAACATAATCCATAAAAACGGGATTGAACTGGCTTTCAAAATGTTCCCAGTATTTGCAGATATTGTAATGCCCCAGGATTTCCAGAAAGAAGGATGCCCAGGGTTGAAAATTCTCGGTTCTCAGGTATCCGTTTTTCCATTGATAGTAAATATTCTCGTAGATCACGAGCCACCATATCAGCATATTTAGAAACCGTTCCCTGTCCACGTCATCCAGGGATTCGAGAGACTTCGCCCCTTTCAGGCAAAGCTCAGTGAGATCGCGGTTTTCAATCGTCCTGAGCATGATCGGTGTCATGAGTTCGACCAGGGAATGAATGTTAGATGACCGGACCTGATTGGTATTGTTTCTCAGCTCCACAAGAAGGATCCATAAGGAGACGACAAAGAATATCGCCTGGCAGACAAGCGCCAGATTTCCCCAGTCCGACAAAGTCATGAATCGTCTCCTTTGCTGTTCAATCTATTGATCCGGCCCGTGCCGGCCTTACTCCGTTTGGCCAGTGTAGAAAAATTAATATCCAGACCATGCGAAAATTTCAAGGCGATCGCCACCAGTGCGATCGCGCCGCCCAGATAGATCAGATCCGAAGGACTGTGATAATCGATATGAAGGGCGTACTTCAGCAGGTTGATGATCAAAATCATCAGAATGACCTTGCCGAGCACACTTTTCAATTCATCGATCGAACTGAAAATCAGCCAGTCCGGCCGTACATCCGTCTGCTGCTCGGCAGGGTCGAGCCGGGATATGAATAAATCATAGGTTCCCAGTCCGAAAATCAGAAGCACGATGCCCAGCAGGAAGTCATCCACAATCTTGATCGTACTGACGATGATGGAATCGTAAATCGCATCGAAATGAATGCCGTGACGGGCGATATTCACGAAAAATTTCTTGATCAGGGCAATTGTATCCAGGAAACCCATGATAAACATGACCGTGGATCCGGCTATCAATCCGAAAACACCCAGAAGGATGATCACGCGTGAGTTCCACAGCATATGCTCGAGTATGGATTCGTTCACTTTTCTGATTTTTTTCATTCCTGCCATGGCTGTTCCCTTCTCAGTACATTTTCATGGATCCCTTGTAAAAAGACACATCCTGGATCATGATCATGGCGCCGTCCATTTTATCAAGATTCCCCACGATCATTTCTATCCCTTCCACAATGGCCTGTTCCCGCGTCTCCGGGATCAGAGCGATAATGGTCTTGCTGTGATATCTGTCCTCATTCAGAAAATTCACGAAACTCATAAAGATGGGAATATTGGAAATATACTCGGCCATACCGGTGGAATCCAGTATGGTGGCGCCTTCCACCCCCTCTTCGATGAGGAACTGAAGAATATCATGCAGGTATTCCTGCATATACAGAATGATAGTCAATAATTTCATTCGAGTCAATTTGTTTTTATCCGTTTCATGCCGGTCGTAACTCCGGATGAACACCTCGTAAAGGGACCCGGCGGAATTGCATTGAAGGAGTTCCCTTTTCAGCAGCGGCTGGCTGTTCAGCATTCTGGCCAGAGTGGCGAGAATTTTTATATGCCGGTCCGCTGCATTCTCCGGACCGATCAGCATAAAAAACAACTGTACCTTTTTATGATCCACGGCATCGAAGTCAATGCCCTTCCTGGAAGTAAAAACAAACAGATACGTATGCTTCAGCTCCTTCAGACCGGCATGGGGTATGGCCACACCTCTGCCAAATCCGGTGGATCCCTGTTTTTCACGTTCAAGGATGGCATTGTAAATGACATTTTCCTTGATTTCTTCCTTCTGAATAAATTTTGCGGCCAGCTCCGCCATCCTGCGAAGCAGTTCCGTTTTGCCCGATTCCTTGATGTCCGGAAAACAGTACTGATACCTGATCAGTTCCTGAAACATATTATTCCTCCATCTCGTTTCCCCGAATGATGGCATATTTTGAAAGCGGGGGCCCGACCAGTTCGTTTACAAATACCGATAAAAGGACAATATTGACCATATCCCCGATAAGGAGCCGCTGATCGGCCGGAAGCGATTGTGTCATGGGCGACGCCTCGATCAGAAGAACGAGACCGATGGCCACTCCCGCCTGAGGGAGCATGCAGAATCCCAGAAATCTGCGGGTACGGGACGGCGCACGGCTCAGCCGGCATCCCAGATATACGCCGAAGTACTTTCCGATGGCGCGGAAAAGGATATAAATCGTGCCCAGCAGTAAAATATCACTTCTCAGCAGGATACGGGGATCCAGTTCCGTGCCCGCGAGAATAAAAAAAAGAGCATAGATGGGCGGCGTAATGGGCTGAATGGTTCTGAATATCCGGTGATTTCGTATGGACATGTTGATGATCACACTGCCCGAGGCCATGTTGGTCAAAAGCGGGGACAGATGGGTCACGATGGCGAAAGCGGTGCTGATAAAAATGATCCCAACGGAAATAATCAGGATTTCATTATTGTTCATGTTCCTTCTTACCGAGAAATGGATCAGGAAACCGGCCGCGATTCCCAATACCAGGGATAAAAAGACTTCCTTCAATGCAAACAATACCATGGACGGCTCAAATGCGGCGGGACCGCCGGTTCCGCCCAGCATACTGCCCACAAATGCGAACACGATTCCGAACAGAATCACGCACCCGGCATCGTCCAGCGCCACCACGCCGTAGAGATAATCCACGAACCTGCCTCTGGCGCGCAGGGACTGCACGATGGCCACGGTAGCGGCCGGAGCGGTCGCCGATGCGATAACACCCAGCATCAGGGCAAAAGGAAATTCGAGTCTGAAAATACAGAGGCCCAGGGTCACCATAAGAAAAGTAACGGCAATCTGGACCAGCGTAATCACGATCACCGGGCCGCCCAGACGCCTGAGCTTGGCCCAGTGAAACTCGCCCCCGATGGTGAGCGCAATGAGGCCGAGAGTCACTTCGGTGACGATGGTAAAGGATTCACCCATCTCGTGTGACACCACGCCGCTGACCGTTTTGCCAAAAAACAGACCCGCGATAATGAATCCTGTGATATGGGGCAGTTTGAATTTTGCGACGATCTTGGCCAGTACATATCCCGCGCAGAGCAGGATGCCGATTGTGAACATGGGATGGTGATGCAGAAGATATCTGATATGTGAAAACCGGTCGATTATTTCGCCCATCTGAATCGCGTCCCGTCGAATATCGTTCCGTTTTAATTAATGTAACATTTTTTCACCGGACTTCCAAAACGATAAAATTCCCGGTTCGATCACATGCAGCTCCCCGAATGGTCAAACCGCACATCTGAACAAGACCCGGAAGGCCGCCCTCACGCAGAAATGAGCGGAGCATGCGGTAATGTTCCCGTCCCCCGCTCATTTCGATGATCCTGTTGAACAAACCGTCCACATTCAGCGGAAGCGGTGCTCTGAAATCCGCCAGAATCAATGTCCGGCCCTGTTTTTTCAGGCGGGACATAATAACCGGGCGCATCGGGGAAGGGATCTCATGAAATAAAAGAACGGCCGTCACATAATCGAATCCCGGCTGTTCCGGCTCGGACATTCCGGCCAGGTCGCCCTGTACAAACCGGGCATTCTGTATCCGGTCCTTTTCTTTTTGCAGTTCTGCGTACCGTATCATTTTCGCCGAGAGATCGATGCCCGTGACCTGTCCGCATCGTTCCGCAAGTTCAAAAACCAGCGAACCTGTTCCGCATGCAGCATCCAGAACCGTTGTTTCCGGAGCGATGCGTTCGACAACCATGGACCGCAGCGTTTTTTCGGAGGGATCCAGGAATTTTGCGTACAGGTGGCCGTCGTACCAGTTTTTCAGATCGATCATGTCAATTGTTCATCTGAATTGATAAAGGATCTTCTATGAATTTTTAGCATATTCAACTTCAGACAGGCCGCTCACAGAACTGCTTCACACGGCACCGGCTCCAGTACGCTGAAATCCTGTGTTGCATTCCACCGCTTCAGGCGCCGGATCAAATGCCTGTCCGAATCCGAGCCCTGGTTGAAACTGCCGTCCGGCACATCCAGCGCTTCTTCGTTGAGTCCCACAAACAGGGGCATGTCGATTCCCGCGTCCCTGACCATCCCGAGAACCCGGATCACATCGTTCAGTACGGGCGGCGTATATTCACCCTGCATGAACTTCTCATGCAGAAGGGATCCCACGGCCACGAAGGTCGGGTTCAGCCTGACGGATACGGGCAGTTCGAACAGACTGCCCAGCCTGAAAATATGCAGAATGGTCTGATAGCATTCCCTGATCGCTTCGTCCGCCGTCATGCCCGGGGCCGGTTTCAAGAGCACATTCTCGTCGATACGGATATCGGCTCCCGTCTCTTTCCGGATACGGGAAATCGCTTCATAGCTCTGCTGCACATCCGATTCGGAGTATCCTTTGCACAACACGTCGTTTCTCAAAAACGGATCCTGTGTTTCATAGCCGGCGGAAAGCTGAATGGCGACGGGTTTGTCCTCATGACGGATGCCCTGACAGAGAAAATGTGCATGCCAGTTTTTCATTTTACGGATAAAGTCAAGCACACGCGTCCTTGTCACATATTCGAACCTTGTCTCAAATTCGATGATTTTCAGATGCGGACATCTCATGTGAATATTTTCACAGATCTGATCGAGTACAAAATCCGGCATGGTCCGGGTATTGAATATACTGCCGTTGTTCGATAAAAAGACACGCCGGATCCCGCCGGTCTGAATGGAATCGAGTGAATCGAAGGCATAATCGACCTGACGGAGCACATCGAAAAAATTCACCGGACCGGGCGAGGATACGGACGGCAGGGCACAGAAACTGCATTTCGCCCATTCGCATTTCTGTGTATACAAGGCGATGAACAGTTCCTTGCCCGCCGGCGTGTCCTGAAACCAGGTAAACAGGGGCCTCGTGGCATCATGATCAGGATTGCACGCCGCGTTCACGGATCGCATTTTCGCTTTTACTTTTTTCAGACGGGAATGATCGATCACAATTTCATTCCTGAGTCGAAGTGCTTTTGACATTTGGCTGTCCTTTTCTCCTGTCCGGTTATGGTTCTGATGTCAACAATCACTGGCCCGGAATATCAGCGTCCGTTTCGTTGATCCCGGCAATGAATGAACAATGGCCAGTCTCTGTGAGTAACATCATTGCGTCCCGCATTCAAACGCTTCCCACGCCGTATTTATCGAATAACGGATATGTATCCCGACCTCTTCACCGCGCTTTACCTGTACATCCTGCTTCAGCGGCACCACCACGGGAGGCATCAGGCTGTCCGAAGCATGAAACCGGATGTTCTCATGAACCACAAGCGGCGAGGTCAGCCTCAGACTGTTCAGCACACCGTCCCTGGTCACCCGGATCCGGATCGTCCCGTCGACATCCGTCTCGTGACTCTTTGTCATGTTATACTTCCTGAACAGGACCTGGTCCGAAAGCGGAACAGGGGCCTCAATACCGGAAAACTGAAAAAAATGGGTTCTCAATTCAATAACATCCTCGAACTTGTAAACGGATTGAGTCAGTTCGACCGTATTGTCGATGCACTGCGGCAGACAAACGACATCCTTTCTCACCAGACCATCCAGGATATGATTCATAATCGTGATCTGGGGTTCGGTGACCATCCAGGTGCTCAGATTCTCGGCGATCACCACATCCACGGGATCTCCCTCCAGATCATCGAGGGTCAGGTCCCGCACATCCTTTTCGATCAGAAGGACGCGGTCCTGGCACCCGTTTCTCCGGATGTTTTCCCTGGCAAACCGGGCCACATGCGGATCCTTTTCGACCGCATACACACGCTCCGCTCCCGAGCGCGCGGCCAGTATCGACAGCAGGCCGGAACCCGTGCCGCTTTCGAGCACCCGCTTCCCCGGACACGCCATCTCGACCGCCTCGCGGAACGGTTTCACGCGTGTCCCATCGGAAACCAGTTCGTAATGATAGGATAAACCGAGACAGTCATGCATGTTGGGATTGTTGTAGTCGATTCGTGATGTCATTCTAATTCCTTTTCCCGATGTGAATATAGTGAAACAATCCGGTTAAAAACACGAAACCGCCGATCATGCACGGAATACAGACATCCTTCCTCAGAAAATCGAGTCCCGGACCGGGGGCCAAAAACAGGCCTTCCATCTTCACGCCGAGTATATCATTCGAGTGTTCATCGATGAACCAGGCGGTGAAATGATCCGTATGCTCGAATGTATCCTTTAATGTGTCCGAATCGGCGCGGCCGTTCCAAATGCGCTCATTCATTTTCACGTTTTCACCGGTGTCGGCAGTGAAATGAAACGCTTTACTCTGTCTCACTTTGCTGATCAGTGAGACCCGTTGATAATGAATTTCCTTCTCAACCAGATCCTGAATTTCAATTCCTCTGTTTTTAAATATCAGACAGCCGCCAAAAACCAGCACAGACAACCCGATCAGCATAATCACGATACAATAGAGTTTCATAACTTCTCCATTTTGAATTACTCTATTTGATGCAGAAATTGAAAAAAATTCACCCGGTCCGTATGAATTCGGCATGATCGGTCAAATGGATCAGGGATTGATCAACCGCACCCTCATGCCGGGTGCGGTATCCTGTTAAATTAAATACCATGACAGGCCGGAATCGAACCGGCCTGTCATGCAGCTTTTTTAAATTCCGGGGGCGCCTTTAAAAACGCTGGGGGATCCTTGACACTGCATGACGGTTTTCAGGCTGTCATTCAGGATATGCGGACATTTTATTTCGCTGTCCACGGACCCTTTTATTCAGTGACATATTTTTTATAAAACGTGTCCAGACCCTGTCCATAGGTTGCTTTGCTGTTCAGGTATTTTTCACTTTCGAGGATCCGGACAGCCTCGTCCTTCTTCCCTTCCTTGACAAGCGAAACAGCCTGATCCTCGAGTTCAGCAAGGGCGCTGTTTGCCTCTTCTATCTGCTTGAAAACAGCCTTGTCCGTGCTGTCGCCGCCAGCGATGGCCAGGTCGATGGCCTTGATCAGGACATCCAGATCGGCGTTATAATTCGCCATGCAGGCATCATCCCCGGACTTGGCGTAATCCGTAACGGCCATGGTCAGGTCCGCATCCTTCTGATGGATGACCGCGGCGA
Organism: bacterium; assembly: GCA_016930535.1. GTDB lineage: Bacteria > Zhuqueibacterota > QNDG01 > QNDG01 > JAFGCO01 > JAFGGN01. Next base: position 12,295 of record JAFGGN010000109.1, on the reverse strand, counting down.
GCTCCTTTAACGATTTCCCTTCAAGATTTTCTTTTTCGCCGGCATAGACCGCAATAACCAGACAAAAAACACAGCATAAAATCATGAGCATTTTAAAATGATTGAACATTTGGGTATTCCTCCAATTCGATTTTTCACAAGCGATTGTTCTGCTACCAGATTCCGTAAAGCAGTTTCCACTTCGTGTGTTTTTGATACTGCAGATATCGCTCATCTTTCGCGAGAATTTTCTCCTCAGCGCGGATGCGGATGACGATTCCGGGAATGACGCATACCAGAACGCACACGCTCAGCCAGGATCCTGCAAATACAAAACCGGTAATGATCAGCATCTCACCGAAATAAGCGGGGTGCCGCAGCAGACGATACGGCCCCCGGACCACGACGCCCCGCACTCCCGGCAGTATGGCAAAACAGCGTCCCAGATAAAAAAATGAAACCAAAGAAACGATGGCCCCTGCAATAAACAGAATTTCAGCATGGTCCGGCCATTCGGAAACGGGACCGGCCAGTTTATAGGCTGCACCCCCGAGAATGATGGAAGGCAGGCTGAAAAGGATGCTCCGGAGATCCCCCCGTTTCAGCAGCGGCTTTCTTATGCAGAAAGCCACTCCGATAATGATCTTGATCAGCGTCAATGCCGAAGTGACAGGAGTCCAGGAGGACAGGCGGCTGTATTCTGCGATCCTGTACGCCGCCCACACAAAAAACTGGATCCCGATGGTGATATTTATCAGACGTTCTGATCTGATGTAACGGCCCCGCCTCTCAATAGACGACCCAGTCGCTGTCCATGAGCCGCAGGATAATATTGATCACGATGAGGATGGCAATCCAGATGAGCCAGCCCGCGCATCCGCCGCCTTTCTTTTTTTCATTCTGATTTTCATTTTGCTGAGGAGCATCCATTGAAATATCCTTCTCTTTTTAAAGTGCCATCCGGACGGATTACTATTACTCTTTTTTATTGTAATAGATATAGGCCGCGAATCCGACAATGACGCCCATGGCGACAATGATGATCCGTTTCAGGGGTGAGATCACGTCTGCAAACACTTCATTCGCGGACAGGACCATTCCGAAAATCCCCAGTACGATCACCTGGATTCGTTCATTCTTGGCGCGCTCCACATCCACAAGCGACTGAAGTGTCTGCAGGGAAAGCTGCGCCTCCTCGTTACGGGTCTGAAAATACTCCAGATCCACCTTGATCTGTTCGATTCCGAGTTCATAGTCTTCAGAAAGCAATTGGCTGATGTTCTGGGACCGGTCCTCCAGGATTCTGTCCTGAAGTATCAGCTGGAGATTCCGGAGATTGGTCTGTATATGGATAATGCGGTGCCGGATAATACCCACATTTTCAATCAGCTGATCGAGGGACTGGGATACTTTGATGATGTGCCTTTCATGATCGATGAGACTGGCCCGCTTGATATTGCCCTTTAACAGCAGTGCCAGCTCTCTTTCCGCTTCATCCATGCGCGGAATGAACATCTCGTATATTTTGAACGCCAGTTCCATTTTCAGGCAGAAGAGTCCGACCCGGGGCAGCACAAAATTCAGAAACCAGGATGCCGCCTGCTGATGGGACAGGTCCCGGTAGGCGACCACGATGATATCGATATTCTGATCCGGCCGCTCACCCGGATTCAACGGTTGATTGAACTGTATTTTCTCGGACGGCAGCAGGATGAGGCCCCATGAGAATCTGAACTGATAATAATGATCGTTGGGATTATGAACATTCTTTTTGAAAATTGCATCCGCAATGACCTGCTCCTCCGATCCGGCAGGAACCTCATAATACAGACAGAGCATGTCTCCCAGCCATACCTGTTCGCGTCCGCTCCCTTCAAAAACATTCAGGGAGGCAATCTGGTCCTTCATCTGTTTCAGTTCATCGATCGCACTGTCGCCTTCTCTCATCAGTCCGATCTGAAGGTAAGTGGAATCATGAAGCGCCCTCGATTCCATAATGCACGATGTCGGTTCCCCGGGCGAACCGGAGTGAAGCCAGGACGTGCCCGCCAGACGGTAGCTTCTCTGCCGTTTGTCTTCAAAGGACGGATGATGCCGGTCCAGGGACGGAGGGGATATCGAGGACCGGTCATGGACCCATCGCCAGGCCTGATGAATCATGTCCCAGATAATGTCCCATTTCTGGGTTCTTTCCTCGCGTCCGTCGATCGCATTTTTTTGTGATACAAATATATACCGGAAGAGTGTGGGATCATGCAGTGTCATCGATACGGCCGCTCCGATTTGTTTCGTTGTTGATCCGGTTCAGCTCATCCCGGATTTGATGAATCTGATACTCGATATGCTGTGCCAGGATTTTTTCATCCTGGACAGAATGAACCTGGTCGACCGGTGCAACGGCACCGCGAAGCGATTTGGACTGCACCGCCGGTCCGGTTTTTTCCTCAAACATCCGGGTAAGATAAGGAGACTGCCGGATGAGAGCTCTCAGCAGTGTTCTGCCCTTGTTCCTGTTTCCGGCCAGTACTTCACGGCTCACTTCATCGAATCCCCGGATGAATGGACCCCAATGGTTTCCGAGATTTTCATGAATCTCCGGGAGGTTTTCATAAATGATTTGCAGCTGATCCTGCAGATTCATCTGTTCATCCTTTTTTTGCGACGATTCCAAACTGCATCTGACCAATTAGATGCGGAATTGACCGGTTATTTATTGATTTCGAATAGGATTCGAGAAAATCCTGATGGGCCGGAATTATTTGGCGTTAACGGGCCGTCTCATCACGCGGCTGTGTCGGACAACACCGATATCAGCCCCCGAAAAAACGGTCGGGAAATTGACAATGCCCTGAATCGTTGTTTCTCCCGCTCCTGAAACGTTACTGTTTCCCGGACATCTGCAGCCATGCACACGGAAGCCCGTGCAACACGGTTGCGTGCACTACTCCATACCGGTTTCGTCCCTGTCCCTGACACAACGGAAACCGATATAGTTCTTTTTATCCTTGAAATCTATAAATTCCTTGTGATACAGTTTCAGTTCGATGGCAAAACTCAGCCAGGACCCGCCTTTGACAACCACGAGTGAATGGTCTTCCTCGTTTCTCGTTTCCGTCCATTCCCAGACATTCCCGGTCATATCACAGCAGCCGTATGTACTGACATTGTTTTCATCGAACCGGTTCACCGGTGTGGTTTGATTGAAATGCTGACCAAAATTGCAGCAATCCTCGTCCGGCAGCTTCCGGCCCCAGGGATACACGCATCCTTCAGTGCCCCGGGCCGCTTTTTCCCATTCTTCCTCGGTGGGCAGCCGCTTCCCGGTCCATTTTGCATATGCCTGCGCATCCTCAAGCGAAACGCCTACAACGGGCTGGTCGTCCTGGTTGAACCGGGCATCCTTCCAGAATGCCGGTTCCGCATGATTGGTGACCGAGATAAATTGCCTGTACTGCCTGTTCGTGACAGGATGCCTGTCAATACAAAAAGTGTTCAGGCACCGCACTTCCTTTTCTTTGCCGAACAGAAATTCACCATTCCCCACGGGAACCATCTCTGAGGCGGCAGGTGTTTCATCCGCATTTAGAAGTCCGAGTATGGCGGTTTTCAATTCTTCCGCACTCTGATAGCGTTTATCCGGATGCTCCTGAAGTATTTTAAAGAATATCTCATCCCATTTGGTGCGGATGTTCGGACTGTACTGGGACACTGCACCCGAACCGAACGACGGGAAACGGCCCGTCAGCAATTTATACAGCGTGATGCCCAGTGAATACAGATCGGCCCTGTGATCCACCACGATGCCCATCATCTCCCGCTGACGCGGTGTCATGCGCTGTTCCGGTGCACAGTAAGCCACGGACATGAATCCGTCGCCGTACATGGTAAAATCGATATCCCCGATGTCGGATATTCCGAAATCGGATATTTTAATCTGATTATCATCCGTCACCAGGATATTCCCCGGCTTGATATCGCGATGGATGACATTTTTCCGATGCATATAGGCAAGCCCGTCGCATATCTGGCAGGCCATACGGATCACTTCCTCTTCGGGGAGCGGTTTTGTATGATACGGATCCTCATCCTCTCCGATTAATGCAGCCAGGCTGACCGGCAGTATATCCATGGTGTAATACGGAATATCGTTTTCAATATCAAAGTGCTTCAGTGTCATGACATTGGGATGCTGCATCCTGGCCATGGCATACCCCTCGGCAAGAAAGCGGCTTCGAAGCTCGGATTCCTGACCGGGATCGAACATGCCCGGCGGCGGCATGAATATTTTCAATGCCACCTCGAGCTCGACAGGATACGAGATTGCCCTGTACACCATGCCCATGCCTCCCCGGCCCAGACGTTCCTGAAGCACATAGTTTTTCAGGCGGGTAATGTGAAATTCGTCTTCCATGAAGTTTGCAGTCACCTGTGCTGTTTATACGAATTGAATGTCCTTGATTTTCTTTTCATACGCCTCGAATTCATGACTGTTCTTCCAGGCGGGATTTCTCTGATCGAGTTCCTTGTCAATCGGAATAATCTCGACCTGATCCACGGCATCCTTCTGACTCGGATCCGGTTTTGAAAACACAAAAATCTTGTTCGGCAGGTAGATGGCCTCCTGAATATCATGGGTGACGATCACGATCGTCATCTTCAGTTTTCTCCACAGGTCCAGAAGCAGCTCCTGCATTTCTGAACGGATCTTGATATCCAGCGCACCGAACGGTTCATCCATAAGCAGGATGTCCTGCTGCACGGCCAGGGTCCTGGCAATGGACACGCGCTGTTTCTGGCCGCCGCTCAGTTCCTTGGGGTATCTGTTCTCGAATCCTTTCAATCCCACCATTTCAATATATTTCCGGGCCACATCATGCCGTTCCTTTTCCGCAATCTTCTGAATTTTCATTCCGAACTCGACATTCTCGAGCACGGTCAGCCACGGAAAGGAGCTGTAACTCTGAAACACCATGCCGCACATCCCGATTTCCACGGGTTTGCCGTGAATCAGCACATCGCCGCTCGTCTGCGTTTCCAGGCCGGCCAGAATGCGAAGCACCGTTGTTTTTCCGCAGCCGGACGGGCCCACGAATGAAATGATTTCATGCTCGTCGATGGAAAAGTTGACGTTGTTGAGGGCGCACGATGCCTGCCCCGTATCCGATTGAAACGTCTTGATGACATTGTTGAACGAAATGACCGCGCCGTTCTGGTTCGTCGTCTCTGTGTGTTCCATTTGTCTTATTTTCCTTGCCTCAATATAATCGTCAAGTAATTAAGCCTGTTCTTTCCATGCGAATTTCTTTTCATTGTACGCAACGATAAGCCGGTCAGAAATGAATCCGATCACGAGAATGATAATGATGCCCGCAAAAATCCAGTCCGTCTTGGACCTTTTCTGTGCGATCGTGATCAGGCGTCCCAATCCATAGGGAGCATTGATGATCTCGGCGAGAATAATATAGGTCCAACCGATGCCGTTCATCACACGTATGGCCTCGAAAATCGTTGGTTTTGCCCCGGGCCATAAAACGTCCCTGATGATCTCCCATTGACTGGCCTTCAATGTATAGGCCGTCTCGACAAGTACATGATCCACGCATTCAATCGCTTCCACCACAAGAGGCAGCAGGTATACAAAGATACCGACGAACAAAAAATAGATTTTCATCGGTTCGTCCATACCGAACCACACGATAAAAAGCGGTATCAGGGCCGCAATCGGCAGATATCTCAACGGGCCGGTAAAAGGATGGATGGCATTTTTGATGACAGGATATGTGCCCATTGAAATGCCCAGGGGCACGGATATGATAATTGCCAGAAGAAAACCGGCCGTGATCCGGAAAAAACTGTACGCAAAGTTCATCAGAATACCGGGTATCAGAAAATGGATCTCTTTACCCAAAACCGCGAAACGAACCGTCTCATACTGTTTCCACAGAACACCAAAGGCTCCCACGACTGAAAACGGATTCGGAAGGATCAGACGGGGGATGACCGCATTGAATTCCAAAGAACCGGGAATACCGCCGGTCAGCAACACCCAGATCACAAGAATCGTGGACGCCACCGATGCAGATAACAGGGCCTTTTGTTTTTTATCTATTGGCGCCCGTATATGAAAGGCACCTTGTTTGACAGTCGCCATGAATTCAATTCCTTGATTTTTAAACTGATATTGAACGGCTATTTAAGGTTTTGGATGCCCCTTGACGGGGCATCCAAAACAGATTCCATTTGTTGATTACTGACCGGAAGACACCACGATATCCGTACGGCGGTTCCGGGCCCTTCCTGCTTCGGTTGCATTCGAATCCACGGGTTTATCCCATGCATTTCCCTTCGCCTCAAAACGGCTCGAAGGCAGATCATATTCACTGATCAGGAAATCACGAACGCTGGCGGCGCGGCGCAGGGAAAGATTCTTATTGTAATCGTAACCGCCGACATTATCCGTATTGCCCTCCAGGCTGATAAAACAGCCGCCGTATGTCTGCACAAAGGGCGCCACATCCTTGCGGATGATTTCCCTGGCTTCAGCGGAGAGCTCGGCACTTCCGCTCGGGAAATTGATGGACACTTCCTTAGTGATAATTTCATCCTTGCCCTTGCCCTTGACATAGGTGGGATCCACGACAATGGGATCTGCCCGGTCGGGAGAAAAGCTGCTGGCCACAGTAACCAGAAAACGGGTTTCTCTGGTTTCCTTGACCATATAATCGCGCCCGACCTCGGCGTCGATCTTGCCCAGTTTCTTCCACAGTCTCGAGGATTTGTCAAAAATGGCGTCATAACCTGTCGGATCGTAGGGATTGAAAAAGGCGACATTGTCCGCTGCATTGGGCAGATGCACATCGCCCAGCATGGCTTCCGAATCTTCCATCGGCAGGTTGAACCCGTCCGCCATCAGACGGATCACCGGCTGCGGGTTCTGATGGACCTTGTCCACGCCTTCCAGCCAGCCCTTGACAAACGCTTCGACAGCCTTGGGATATTTTTCGATAAAATCACCGCGTGCCACAAAAATATCGGCAATCAGGTTTGTGGCTTCCCGCGTGGACATGAGGATTTTACCACCGGCACGTTCCCGGGCCGCGATATACACATCCGGGCTCCAGCTCACCGTCGCATCCACATTGCCGGCCTTGAATACATTGGCCGCATCGATGGCCGAGTTCACGAAGCTCCAGCGAACGTCGCGCAGACCCAGACCCGCTTCATCCAGAACGAACAGGGCGAAATAATGGCTCGGTGTGTCCTCTGCCACGGAAATGCTTTTGTCCTTCAGATCCTTGGCCGTCTTGATTTTCCGGCCGTCCACGGCAATCGCATCCCCGCCGCGGCTCCAGTCATACTGAAGAATACACTTGGGATTCAGGTCCCGCAGTGCCGGGTATTCGAGTGCATAGGCATCCACCGTGGCCCAGACGATATCGATACCGTCCTTGTCGCCGCCGGCCTTGAATGCGCTCCTGGACATCACGAAATCATCGATGACCTGCAGGTCGACCTCGATGCCGTGATTTCTGTAGAAATCACAGTTTTTATTGGGAGAGAAACCGTTGTTGGCCATGATGCCGCCGGCATATCCGCCCCAGGTCACGATACCCACGCGAACGGGTCTGTCCGGGAGACCGTAACTGCTTCCGCCGTCGCCGATTTTGTTCCCGTCCGGCTTTAAAATAATGACGGCTGCCACGATGATCACGATGATCACCAGAATCACATTGAACTTCTTCATCATTCCCTCCTTTGTTTGGGATTTTTGTGATGAGTTATTCTTCTTTATTCAGAAACGCCTGAAAAGACTTGCTGTTCATGGCGAACATCAGGTACAGCACTTCGAGAATGAACACACCCCCGAGCCCCATTCTCAGATTGTGGCCCAGCAGTTTGACCGCCGCGGTAACCAGCACGACCAGGATGATCAGATGCGTGGTCCACAGGAACGCCTTCCCGAGAATCCTGAAATCGAAGCTGTCATCGGATGCGGTTTTTTGCTTTTTGGGTTTGTCCGGCTTGGGCGGTTTGGGCTGTTTCTGTTTTCCGCCGTCTCCGGCCGGTTTGTCCGGAACCGGCTGGGCGGCACCCACGACAATGAGATGCACCACGCGCTTTCCCACATAATCCAGCTGATCCGTAAACTGATTGTTGACAATCCGCTTCCTGTACAGCTCGAACATCACTTCGCAATCCGGATCACCGGCTGCAGGGGTCCAGGCAAACTTGCCCGTATTTTCATTGTACTGGGCACTGGAAGGACAGCCGGATTTCACTTTAACCACCAGATGCCGCGGGACGGCTTTCAGATCATTGTTGTAAAAGCTGATTTCCTTCCCGGCCTGGCATTTGTAAACGCTTTTCAGACGCCACTGGGCCGTAATGCCGGCGACATCCACCTTGCCGCCCTGCTGCTGATCCGGCTCGGGATCCGCAGTTTGATCATCCACCGGTTCAGGCGCTTTTTCCTGGGCTTTGGGTTTAATGGTCTGAAACAATTCCGGAATCTCTCCTTTGAAATCACGGATTTTACTGAAATAAACGCTCCGGATGGACGGATCTTTTTCAAGCGCCTTTTTCAGGATCTCCGGATTGGCATCCGGAAACAGTGTCTGGATCACCTTGCCCACCGAATAGACATCGCAGGCTCCCGTCAGCTTGTCCGAACTGTCGGCAGTCAGCACCTCAGGAGCGATGAAGGTTTTGGATTCGCCGGAACAGCAGCTCTGCATCAGCTGCGAATTCCCGATCACCGTATGCAGGGATCCGAATCCCGTGATCTTGACATTGTATTCGGAATCGACCAGGATATTGCCCGGAGTCAGGTTATAATGCAGCAGTTTTTTCAGATGCAGCGCATGCAGCCCCTCACAGACCTGCTCGAAAATCGACACCAGTTTTTTATAAGGGATGTTCTTTTTGGATTTGACCAGGTCCTCCAGGGACTGCCCGTCCACGAATTCCTGAACCTGGTAAACGGTTTTTCCGGCCACTCCTGAAAACTGAACCACCTTCGCGAGGTTTTTCAGATTTTTCACGTTGAGTGCGAACTGCTCATAATACTCATGGAAACGCTGCACGACATTTTTATCCTGAGACAATTTTTCGTTCAGCACTTTCACGATAATTTCGTTCCCCGATTTCGAGTCTTTCCCCTTGTACACATCGAACAGATTCGACGTATCCAGCGGTTTCGAGGCCTCGATCTCAAACTGATTGTCAATCATATTTTCCATGGTCTCACCCGATCCTTATGAATAATAATGAAATTGCTCCCGCTTTTAATTAGATGCCGGTTTGGCATTTTATTTGTCAGGCAACCTGCATTTTTTCAACTTTCTTGATGCCGCTTTCTTCCTCTTCGACGATAACGGAAACAATCTGCTGGTCGCTGACCTTGAACGTGACCTTGATATCCAGTTCTCCCGCCGGTCTCTGAAGCAGACCGGATACATGGACCGTTCCCACTTTTGAATTGTCTTTTACAAACGCAGACGACCCCTGGTACACATCGATTTCAAGTTCTGTGACATTGTCTCCGTCCGTGCCGAAAATTTCCCAGCCATCGCAAGGCGCTTCGGAATTGGCAGGAATGATCTCATGAAAGATACCGTCTTCCACTTCCACGCCGAGCGCATGGGATGTACGGGTCTGAATCTCGATCTCTTTTCCGATTTCTAGACGTCCATCCTGAATAGCGGCGTAAATAGAAGCGCCCTGGGCCACGCATTCGCAGGGATTCACATCGCCGTATACCTTGCTTTCACCAAAAAAATCGCTCAGGAGCTGATGCATCACCTTGAGCTGACTCGATCCGCCGACCTTGATAACGATGCTGACTTCATCCGCACGTTTTCCGGATCTGGCAATGGTTGCATCGATAATATCCCGGATCTTTTTTACATAGGGATCGAGCAGTTCGTTCATTTTATCCAGGGAAAGCTCCATATCCACGTTTTTTCCCGGGAACACATGCGGAATGGCGATAAAGGCCGTATCCATGGCTGAAAGTTCTTCTTTCGCGATTTTACCTGCTTCGAGCAGACTTTGAACCGCTTTTTTCACTTCCGTGGTTTTCTTTTTATTGTCGTCTTCCCCCAGATTATCCGGGATTACAAAATCATCGCCAAGATTCTGCTCCTTGACTATATGATCCTTGATCACATTGTCGAAATCGAGTCCGCCCAGTCGGTCATCCCCCCCTGTGCTCAGCACTTCAAAACGGATCAGGTCGTCCGTGATCGTCAGTTCGAACACCGTAATATCGAACGTCCCTCCGCCCAGATCGAAAACAAGAAACGTCTCGGACCGGTTGGCCAGCTGATTGTCATGTTCCAGCTGCATCATATAAGCCAGCGCCGCGGCAATGGGCTCCTGGAGAATGCCCAACACATTTATGTTCGCGTTCTGGGCCGCCTCTTCGGTATTACGGCACTGATGGGCCTTGAAATAATAGGGAACCGTAACGACCACGCCTTCGGGTTTGAATACGCCCTCGGGAAACTTGTTCCGGACGTCGGTCATCAGTTTTTCAAGGATCTTTTGGGATATGTCCACCGGGCTGAATGTCTGGTCACCCAGTTTGATCTGCTCGTTCTTGTTGTCCATCATCCGTTTGACACCGAACACGGCATTCTCGGGATTGATCAGGCCCCATTTGACTGCGATGTCTCCGACCAGATAATCCTTGTTTTTCTCATCATAATAGACAACAGAGGGCAGGGTTCTTTTGCCGCCTGCCAGGGGATACACCGAAGGGCCCTTGCCGTCCCATCTCGCAATACAGCTGAACGTCGTCCCCAAATCAATACCCAGAACCGGCCGGTGTGCATTGTCAACACTCATATATATTCAACCTCCGCAAATATATTATTTTCAAGAATTCTTCACCACGGTAACCTGAGGAGACCGTATAATATACTGTTTTTTTGTGTCCGGGTCAACAAACTCGAATCCCAAACGGTTGACGGTCTTTAGTTGATTGTTCTTCATGCTTTTGTCCGCCTCGACATCGACCGGTTCATGCACATTCTCATCGAATTCATCACCCGGTTCGACCGGAATCAGCGAAATATGAAAGCTGTTCAGAAATGATTTGGACAGATCGAGCAATGTCTCATAAATCCCGAACCGTTTTTCGATCAATGCTGCGTTATCGGCAAATTTCTCCAGCCAGACGGTCTGGCTCTCCTGATAATAACGCCGGCCGTCCACAATACCGTCCACGATCGGCAGATAGTACTTTTTAAAGAAATCGAGAAAACTGTTCAGGAGCGAATCGTACAATTCCTTTTTCTGCCGGACAGCATGATAATTAAAATCCCGGACCTCCTGGAAATTGTCCTTCAACTGGTTCTCTTTATCCGTCAGTTCCTGCTCCGTCAGTTTCTTCAACTCGCGCTCTTCTATGACCCAGCGTTTGTTTTTCAGGGCGGGCAGTTCCTTCATCTTTTCCTGTTTGGATTCAAACTGGGGGAATACCCTGTCCACGCGCTGCAGCATTTTCAGACACAGATCCAGGCTCTCCTGCCGGTTCACCAAATTCGTTTTCAGTTCGTCGTTCACGGATTCAAGATCGGCTTCCGGCAATGAATCATTCAGCGTCTTCTCAAAGTCCGCCTGCAGTTTCTGAACTTCGCCGGGGATTTTGTCAATCATGCTGTTGACCCAGTCCAGTTCCTCATCCACATCGTGCTGATCATTCTCTTCCGATTCCAGTTCATTTTCATGGGTTTCGTTCAGATCCTTGATTCGCGCGATGACCAGCTGCGCCTCGAAATGCGGTTTGGACGCTTTCTCGTGTGCTTTTGTCTTTTTGTGTCCTTCCCCGTCCGGTTGCGGTTCAGGACCGGCCTCCGGTGCGGGACCGACCTCCGGTGCGGGTTGAGTCTGATCCTCTCCTGCCGCACCTGTTTGATCAGACGGTTCCGGTGCTGCCTTGTCCTCAGGGACCTGTTCCGGAGCCGGTTTTTCATCAGGGGTTTTATCTTCGGATGCCGGTTTTTTGACATCTTCGGCTTTTTTCTCCTGCTCAGCCGGAGGCTTTTCATCTTCGGCCTGTGTTTTTTCACCTTCGGGGCCTGATGGTGCTTTATCCTCTTCAGCCGCTGTTCCTTTTTCTTCCGGTTCCGCCTCTCCGGACGGTGCCGGAGGCGCCTCTTCTGCCGGACCTTCCGGTGTTTTGTCTCCGGTCTCTGCCGGTGGTTTTTCATCTCCGGCCCCGGCCGAGGTTTCTTCCGTCTCAGACGCTGCCGAAGCTTTTTTCCCTTCGGCCCCGTCTGAAGCGCTTTTTTCTTCAGACGCCTTGCCTTTT
>JAFGGN010000108.1 GCA_016930535.1 bacterium | reverse complement strand
GGGGCCCCATATACGCTTATACGCGTCCACCCTTCTACTGCTTCAAAGCGGTCCGCGGTCCTGCCGTCTGCGGTCATCCGCAGGGGCCAGGGATCGGGGGGCCTCATATACCCATATACTCATACACCCATATACTGCTTCTAAACAGTCAGCGGTCCTTATAAAATGCCGTTCAATCAGACAATACGCGGAACACACCGCCAATTCACTTGACATTTCCCGATAAATCTGTTAATTTTAATAATCTATCCAGTTCGGGAGAATGTCATGGATGCTTCGATAAACAGGCGGCTCAACTGGGAAGCCGGATTATTCGGGATATTTTATTTTTCGGCCATGTTTTTTATAATTCAGGCCGTCATCGATCCCAGACTGATTTACCAGATCCAGGAGCCCCTGTTCTTTGCCGAATCGTCCTTTTTCGTTAAATTTCTGGCCTATCCGGGCGGATTGATGGAATATCTGGGAGCGTTTCTGACCCAGTGGGCCTATTACGGATGGCCGGGATCCCTGATCATCACTGCCCTGCTTGCGCTGGTGACGCTGTTCTGCCTGCTTCTTTTCAGGCGGTGGTCCGTGGCGCCTGAATGGCAGCTGCTCGCATTTGTTCCGGCCGTGATCCTGCTCGGCCTTCATTCCCAGTACCGTTTTCCGCTGTCACTGACTCTGGCATTCTGTTCGGCCCTGATCGTTTTTTATATTTATTGTCTTTGTTTCGAAAAACCCGCTGTTGTGAAACTCGCCGTATTTACGGGATTGTCACTCTGGCTCTATGTGACGAGCGGAGCGGTTCTGCTGCTGTTCTCGGCGCTGGCAATCCTTCTGGAACTGATGGACCGCCGGCATCTGTGGCTTTGTCTTCCCTATCTTGGCCTGGCCCTGCTCCTGCCTTATATATCGCTGAAATTCATCTTTATCATCAGTGAAAAACAGGCCTGGCTGTCGCTTCTGCCTTTTCATGAATCCGCGCATCCGGTCTGGCTCGGTGCCGCACTGTGTGCATCCATTCCGCTGTTCGCCGTTCTTTCAAGGAATATTCTCAGGATCGAATCCCGGAAAAGAGATGCATCAATCATTGTGATGATGGTCGTGATTCTCGGCCTCGGCGCCACAGCCCTGCTCAACGTCAAAAAAACCGACAGGGTGTATCTCAAGGTGCTTTATCTGAGCCGGCACGGGCTGTGGGACGAATACCTGGCCTATATCAGGACGGTTCCCTATCAGGCTCCGATTCTCTCCATCGAAACCAACCGGGCCCTGTATCATAAAAACCGTCTGGGGGACCAGATGTTTCAGTATCCCCAGGGTTACGGAATAAACGGCCTGGTCGTTCTGGGTGAAACCCGTCTGCGCTCGCCCATGGAAAAATCCGATCTCATGCTCGATCTCGGATTCGTGAACGAAGCCATACACTGGGCCTCCGAAACGCTCTCGGCCCAGGGAGAAACGCCGTACAATCTCAGGCAGCTGACATTGCTTTATGCCATAAAAAACGACATGCCCAAGGCCCGGTTATATCTCGAACGCCTGAAAAAAACACTTCTTTTCAGGGATTGGGCCAGAGAGACCGAAAAAAAAATCGCGGCTGCGGAAAGCCATCCGGGACAGCTGCATCCGAATCTGTTCCGGACGGACTATATTGTCGAAGCGTCCAATCCGTGCCTGGATTTCGACAGGATGCTCGAGAACAACCCGATGAACCGCATGGTGTACGAGTATTATCTCGCATACTGCCTTCTGGACAAGGACCTGGCGAAATTCTCCGCGCGTTTTGCCGAAGCGCATCAATACTTCCCTTCCCTGGTGCCGGTGCACTATGAGGAGGCGGTTCTGCTCTATGTATATGTACTGAAAGGGAAATCCGTGGATCTCAGCAACGTTCAGATCAGAAAATCCACCATCGACAATTTTTCGACATTCAGATCCATCATGACAAAACACAACGGGGATCCGAAGGCCGCGTTCCCCGAGATGTACCGGTCGTTAAAGGACACGTACTGGTATTATTTCTTGTATCACGAACCAGGAAAATCATCATGAAAGTTCGTTCATATATCTTCCTGTTTTTGGCCCTGTGCCTGCTGACCGGCTGCAGCCGGGTTCCGCCCGGCGAACTCGAAAATGCCGCCCGGACCGGGACCCTGCCGTCCATCGACCCGGATTACACCGACATCGTGCTTCCGGTCAATATAGCGCCTGTCAATTTCACCATTCTCCGGCCCGGAACGGATCATGTGGTCCGGATTCACGGCAAGGAAGGACAGGCCATCACGATCCGGTCCGTATCGGGCGTCGTCCGGATTCCCGAAAATAAATGGAAAAACCTGCTGAAAACCAATCAGGACGACACCCTGATTATGGATATCTGGATCAAACGGAATGACGTCTGGAAACGCTGCGCACCCATTAAAAACATCATCAGCCCGGATGCCGTGGATCCCTGGCTCACGTACCGTCTGATCAATCCGGCATACAACCTCTGGGGCGAAATGGGGCTTTATCAGCGGCACGTGGAATCGTTCCGCGAAACGCCTATCCTGATCAACCGCGCCGTGGACGGCAGTTGCATGAACTGTCACCATCCTTCCCTGGACAAACCGGGCAATGCCCTGTTCCATATCCGTGCAGGAAAGGCATCGGGCACATTTATCATGGCGGACAACAAGCCGGTCAAAGTCAACACGGCAACCGATTTCAACAGGGCCGGTGCGTATGCATCCTGGCATCCGCTGGGCGACCGCATCGCTTTTTCAGTCAATACGCTGGCCATTTTCTTTCATGTGATCGGTGAATGCCGTGATGTCATCGATCACAAATCGGACCTGATCGTATACAATATTCCCAGGAACGAGGTAACGACCTGCCCGGGAATTTCCTCGCCGGACCGCCTCGAAACATTCCCGTGCTGGTCCGGTGACGGCCGCAGCCTCTATTTCGCTTCCTCACCCCCGATCGAGAAATACTTTGTCGATACGGACGGCAGGCAAGACCTGACTTACGACCAGATCCTGTACGATCTGAACCGCATCCCGTACAATCCGGACACGGGCAGCTGGGGTGAAACGGAAACCCTGTTATCGGGAGAAGAGGCTGGATTCAGCGCGGTACAGCCGCGTGTTTCACCGGACGGGCAATGGCTCCTGTTCACGGCATGCGATTACGGAAGCTTTCCCATATATCTGAAAAGTTCGGATCTGATGATGCTGAATCTCGGGACAGGTGCACTTGATTCTCTCGATCAGGTCAATTCAGATGAAACGGAAAGCCACCATGCCTGGTCGTCGAACAGCCGCTGGTTCGTTTTTTCGAGCAAGCGCCGCAACGGGCTCCTGGCCCGTCCGTACTTCTGTCATATCGACGCGAACGGCAATATTTCAAAACCCTTTGTGCTGCCCCAGAAAGATCCGCAATTTTACGACCAGTTCCTGAAAACCTACAATGTCCCGGAATTTGCGCGGGTACCGGAACAGGTCAGCCCACAGAAGATACGCGAAATCATGAATGACAACAGCCGCCGGAAAAATGCGGCACTGGATCCCGGAGTCGGGGCTCCGGTCCCGGAAAAACAAACGGACAAACCCTACACGACGGCACCGGGATAACGGATTGCTGCATGATCATCCACTGAATGAAAGGTCAACAGAGGAAACTGCATGAGCTATAAGATCATCGAGAAATTGAACGGGTATACATTATATACATCACGTGTGGGGAAGGAACAGTTTTTTTTCACTGCAGCAGTCAATCCGCAGGTCGATGACCACGATGTCTGCCGGGACATTTACCGGCATGTCACCGAAAAAATCCATCAGGAAAACATGCACATGGTTCTTGAGCGGATATTCGGGAACCTCGATGCCGAAACCCAGCTTCTCGAAGCACGCAGGCAGGGCATCGAAAGCGGCGGGGAATCCCCGTCCGATCCGTTTACATTTATTCAGGGGCATCCGATCGGGAGCTCCGGTCTGGCGGGTATTCAGATCCGGGCGGTCAAACCCTCTGCACCCGATAAAATCTGGCGCATCACGCATGAAAACGAACCCTGCGGGCAGGCCTGGCGCCGGAACGATACCACCTATATCCTGATTCAGAACATTCACGGCGCCGCAGCGACGGGAGACAATTCTAGAAAAGCCCAGACGGAGCGTATGTTCGACAGGGCCATGTCCATTCTCAGGGACCAGGGAGCCACCTACCGTCATGTGGTCCGTACATGGATCTATCTCGAGGATATCCTGGACTGGTACGGGCTGTTCAACGAAGTCCGGAACGAGAAGTACCACGATTTCGGTCTCATCCATGACACGCGGGACGACCGCCGGATCGCCGAAAAAATTTATTTGCCGGCAAGCACCGGTATTCACGGCATCAATCACGTGCGGGCCAGCGGCACCATGGATGTCTTCGCAATCGTTCAGGGTGACGCATCGTGCACGGAAATCATTCCGATCACGGGAGAAAAGCAGAATTCGGCATTCCGGTACGGTTCCGCATTTTCCAGGGCCATGACGATCCGGGAGGCCGATGCCACGCAAATCCTGGTGTCCGGAACCGCCTCGATCGATGAGGAAGGCAACACGGTGTACAAGAACGACACCCGGGCCCAGATTCTGAAAACCTTCGAAGTCATCGATGCGCTGATAGGCCGGGAACACGCGGCATTGAGCGACATCGCCAAGGCCACCGTGTTTCTCAAAAATGCCCGGGACCATGAATTATACCTGAAAACGCTCGATGAATGCGGATTGCCCGATCTGCCGGCCGTGGTGGTTCAGGCGGATGTCTGCCGTGACGACCTGCTGTTCGAGCTGGACGCTGTGGCAACCCTGGACCGGTCCTGAGCGCCGGTCTCTGTCCCTAACAGAACTCATTTCCATATTCCCGGCCGGGTTTTGGACCACTTACCGGAAAACCGGAACAGCTGGACAACGAACCTGACGGAGGGCCTTATTTTGAAACGCTTTCTGCGATCCATATTTCAGATCGGGGCGCTTCGTGATCTGTTGTTTTTTAGTGCTTCGTTTCTTTATATATGGAAGTGGATACAGCCGGAACTGATCCATTGTTATCAGGAACCCCTGTTTCAGACCGGGGCCGATTACATCGGACCGGTTCTGGCTGTTCCGGGCGGATTCTGCGACCTTGCCGGTTCATTCCTGGCCCAGTTCTATATATTCCCATGGCTCGGTGCACTGATCATCACACTTGAAATCGCGGGTTTCGCGCTGATCATCCGGCCGGTAGTACGGAGAATCCTGAATACCGGATCCGCACATGCCCTTCATCTGCTCGCCGCACTGCTTCTGCTCCTGCTTCATACACAGTATAACCATTCACCGTCCGTAACCATGGGACTGATAACTGCATCCGCATCGTTTTATCTCTATATGCGGACATCCATTAAAAATATGCCCGCGAAACTGCTGTTCATGGTGCTGACCACGGTCATTGTGTACTGGCTTGCAGGCGGATTTTTCCTGTTATTCATGGCCTGCGGTCTGATTTACGACTGTACATACCGGACAGAATCATGGAAACGGAAACTCGTTTTCAGCATCATCCTGCTCATCACCGCTGCTGCCATACCAATACTGACCTACATATCATTTTATCTGGGCCGGCCCGGGGATCCCTTCCAGCACGTGATCCCCCGGGATCCGAATCTCAGTATCGTGATCATCAACTGGATCCTGCTTCTGCTGGTTCCGGTCCTGATGATCAAAGTCAAGGCGGGGCAGTTCCTGTCCGGTAAAAATCCGCGGTTTGAAGCCATGATGATGCCACTGCTCCGGTTGTTTACCGGCAAAAATCACCGGATCATTGAAACCGCCCTGATCGCGGGCCTGACAGCGGGCGGCATCTGGCTGACATTCAACCGGGACGGGAACTCCTTCATGCAGATCGAAGCCGGTGCCGAACGCGGCGACTGGGAAACCGTTCTTGAAACGGCAGAAAAATACCGGCGGCCGAATGAACTGATCTGCTTTCATACCAGCCGCGCCCTGTTTCATACGGGCCATCTTCTGGACCGTCTCTTTTTCTATCCCCAGCCGTACGCTTCGGACGGCCTGTTCCTTTCGGAATCCTATGCCCAGAAAGCACGCATACAGAGAAGCGATCTTTTCTTTGAACTGGGGCATGTAAACAATGCACTGCGCTGGGCCCATGAGGCCATGTCCATGCATGGAGAAACACCGAGATCCTTGCGCCGCATCGCGGATATCAATATCCTGAAAAGAAGAAAAGCGTACGCCGGGATCGCCCTCTGCCGCCTTGGAAAAAGCCTGTTCCAGAAAACGTGGATCACCGGCAGGGAACAGATCATACAAAACGGCTTTGACTGTTCACAAAATCCGGAACTTCTCATTGTGCAGAAACGCATGCCGGTGAATGATTTCATCATATCGGCCGCATCGCCGGTCAACGAGCTGAAAATGCTTCTGGAAAATCACCCGGACAACCGAATGGCATTCGAATACTTGATGGCCCAGTACCTGCTGAACCGCCAGATCGGGGATCTGATGAATCATCTGGAGGATTTCAGGCGGTTTTACGGCAACAGACTGCCGGTGCATATCGAGGAAGCCGTTCTGCTGTACAGAACGATAGGCAAAGATGTCGGTCAAACGGTCTCGGAATATCCGGTCAGCGCGGCGACGAAAAAACGCTTCTACGATTACAATAAAACACTTTCCGCATTCCAGGATAATAAATCGGATGCCGGTGCAGTCCTCTACCGGCGTCATGGCAATACGCTCTGGTTCTATCTGATGTTTACCAGACAGAACGGATAATCCCCTCTCCCGGAGAAAGACCCCATGAAAAACAGATTCGTGACCGGGTTTTCAGCAGTCCTGATCGGCGCAGCGGCATTGTTGCTTTTTGTCCGTTTTCAACCGGACCGGGACGTTCCGGATTCCGCAGAAACGGTTCAAAGACCCCCGGTAATCGACCCCGATTACACGAACACGGTGATCCCGCCCAATATCGCGCCACTGAACTTTGCTATCCGCGAACATGGAAATAAATACCGGGTGCGAATAGTGGGGGAAAACGGAAAACCCATTGAAATTGTGACCCGGAAACCAATCATTGAAATTCCTGTCAAACCCTGGCACCGGCTTCTGAACGACAGCCGGGACGGGGACCTGACGATTCGCATCGCCGTTCTGAATGACAACGATCAATGGCTGCAGTATGCAGCGATTAAAAACAGAATCGCGACAGAGCCCGTGGACCCGGTTCTGGTTTACAGACGGTCGGAACCGATTTATGTCAATTCCAGAAGTATGGGGATCTTTCAGCGGAACGTGACCAATTTTGAAGAATCCCCCATTCTGCACTACAAATCCATCAGGGCCTGCGTCAACTGCCATTCGTTTCCGCAGAACGATCCGGAACGCATGCTGATGCATATCCGCTACGGGGATCCCGCAGGCATGCTTCTGGTGCAGGATGGCAAAGCCGTTAAAATCGACACGCGCACCCGGTTCAACAAGGCCCCGGCAGCGTACCGTTCCTGGCACCCGGACGGAAAGCGGATCGCATTTTCCGTGAATATTGTCCGCCAGTTCTTTCATGCGGTCGGAGAAACACGGGAGGCGTTCGATCTGGCCTCCGATCTGATCATCTACGATATCGAAAAGAACGAAGTGACCACGAGCCCGAAAATATCGAGCCTCGAGCGCATGGAAACGTATCCGGAATGGTCGCCTGACGGGCAGTATCTCTACTACTGCAGTGCGCCCATCATCGATCACGATCTGGACATACAGTATCAGTACAAGGACATTTTCTACGACCTGATGTGCATCCGTTACGATGTGCAGAACGACACATGGGGCGAGCCGCAGACCGTGCTGACCGCCGAAAAAATCGGAAAGAGCGTCACGCGCCCCCGGTTCTCGCCGGATGGCCGTTTTCTCCTGTTCTGCCTGGCCGATTACGGGACATTCACGCTTTTCAGACCGGGAGGCGACCTGTACATCATGGACATGCAGACGGGCGTCGCGCACGACGCGGGCGTGAACAGCGATCAGCCGGAAAGTTATCATTCCTGGTCCTCTAACGGCCGCTGGTTCGTATTCAGCAGCAAAAGAAGAAACGGCATCTGCACGCACAATTATTTCAGTTATGTGGACGAGCACGGTCAGGCCCATAAACCGTTCCTGTGTCCGCAAAAGGATCCGGAATATCATGAGCATCATTTCTATACTTACAATGTACCCGAGCTGGTCAAGGGGCCGGTCAGGATCCGTCCTCAGACGCTGACACAGACTGCTTTTGACAACGACCATCTGATCAAGGCTGAATTCGATCCGGATCTGGACATACAGGAGACCACGGGCGCATCGCCCAAAGCGACTGTGCTGCCTGCCATACAATAAAGCTGGAAAAACAGAAGGAGGTAACAATCATGCTGATGCATCCGGGTGACAAGCTTCACATCATCACACGGCGGCTTTTTCCCGAGGAGCTGCGCCGCCATTTTATCGGTGAGGTTCAGTCCGTAAACGAAAATGCGGTACGCGTCAAGGGATATGTTTTTGTACAGGACCGCGTAAGAAATGAGTTCCAGCGCAGGGATGACGTCCGTATCCGGGTGTTCTCGCTGGTGGATGCAGGCCTGATCATCAACATCATTCCCGCGGAAGTCGATATTGAAGAGATCCGTTATGAGATGACGCCGGAAAATCATGTGGTGGTCACGGACGGCAAGGAATTTTCACTGGATATGCAGGAGTTCAGCTGATATAAAAGCAGTATATGGGTATATGGGTATATGGGTATATGAGTCCCCATTGCCCATCCCCATGGATGACCGCGGACCGCTTTGAAGCAGTAGAAGGGTGGACGCGTATAAGCGTATATGGGGCCCCGCACCCGGGCCCCCGTGAATGACCGCGGGAAATCACAAATCTCAAATTCCAAAAAACAAATAAATTACAAACAGCAAATTCAAAATTCAAAACAGAGGGTGTTGTCTTGTTCTATTGGGGGGGCGGGGCTTGCGTTTGTGCGCAAAGACAGGCCCAGGTAATCTCAACAGGGCTTCTCAAATCTTCAGGCATACTGCCCGGAATACAGGTCGCTATGAGCATACAAAAAGCAAATGCTTCTTTTGGTACTTTTCTTACGCTAAGAAAAGTATAAAATTCCTGGTGGATTGATTCAGTTATGGTACTTAACAATCGCGGATGGCGGCAAATCACAAATCTCAAATCCCAAAAAACAAATAAATTACAAACAGCAAATTCAAAACGAAAAAAGACCGCAGACCGCAGGTCCGCATGACCGCGCACCATGACCGCATGCCGTGACAGGCGTCGGTGAAACGGAGACGCGGTGAAACGGGACATCTATAAATATTACGTCCCTATGGCTTCTACAAATATTACGTCCCTACGGGACTAAGACTATGTGTTGAATCTGCAATGTTATCAATATGACGCCCCTACGGGGCTCTGATTACGGGTAAATAACGTAATCCTTTATTTTTATTTATTCTTTGTTCTTTGGTCTTTGGTCTTTGTTCTTTAATCTTGTCTCTTTATCTTTTTCTCCGTCTCCCCGTATCACGCCCCGACCCAACGACCCTAAGACCCAAGGACCCTTAAAATCCCTTCCATAAACTCACCCTCACCCCGCCCTCCGGGAGCCCGGCCACATGGACATGCACGGACCGGTCCGCGGACGAAGAGGCGGGCGTTTTTCTGGCGATGCGCACGGCATCGATGCCGCTGATCAGGTGATTCAGCACCACGCCCCCGATCATGAACAGACCGGCGTTCTTGAACTGGTCGCTGTTGATGCGGATGCGCCTGTACTTGTTCATGGCATTTTCGCTGTCCCAGGACCAGTCGTACGATGTGTTTTCAGGATACATGAGCTGCGGTCTGCGCTGCTGAAGCATGGCCTGGTTGTATGCGGAAATATCCGTAAAGTTTTCGATGTCCACATAGTACTGATCGTCCTTGCCGTGCATGTCGATTCCCGCATGGGAGGCGGCATACAGCCGGTAATCCGAGGCGCGCACGTCGCTGAACCAGTTGAGCAGAAAATACGAAGTCCACAATGTGAGCTCGGTGCTGAAAAACACGACGGCCATTTTCCGGTTTCCGAGCATCATCTCCCCTGTTCCCGGAACCAGCATGGACAAGAGAAAGGCCTTACCCGCGGACCGGTGCGCAACCTGGATGGGAGCGTCATCGCTTTCGTTATCCGCTCCGGTTCCTGGTCCGGTCAGCATGGCCGCTGAAAAACGGGACACGGCCGTGTTCCCGCCCGCTTCACCCGCCGCGAGTCCGCTCCCGATATGGAAAACGGCGATGCATGCAATGAGTAACAACCGTGTGATCCGCATATGTGCTCCTTAAAGCGTTCTTTTCAAATCCTGTCTGTGAAACGGGGATGCAGAGAACCGGTGAAAGGCACAGCACATTGCTTCAACTCAGTCTCAATGGTATAAATCTCCGTTTCTCCGTTTCACGTTTCTCCGTTTCACCATCCTGCTTCACCATTCGATATTGACCGCAAAAGCCGGCTCCAGCCTGCCCCTGGACGGAATAACGCCCATTCCGGGCCGGACCTGAATACGGCGGTTCGCCTGTTTGACGGACCAGACCGCATCCATCGCGGACACGACATGATTGGCCAGAATCACCATGGCGCAGGTGCCGGCCTTTTTATACTCGCTGTCCGTTTCGTACTCCATGTCCTCGTATATGCCCCGCAGTGGCGTGACCACCTCGTTCGACGTTTCCGCATCCTCCCAGCCCGCCCTGAACTGATGGTACTTGCCGATCATCTCGTAGTACTGCTGATCCTTGATCACGTGAAGCCCGTGGCTGAAATGGGCCTGCTCGTATGCACGGAGCCCGTATTCGCCCTCCAGGTACTGTTCATAATTGGATTCATTCACGGCGGACAAATTTTCATATCCAAAAACCTGGGAGGCTTCTCCGGCCATGTGCACCCAGTATCTCGTTTCGCTCCAGTGCGCATCCGCGAATGCCCTGAATGCATCGTCTTTCCGGTCGCCTTCCGCCCTGTAATGACTGTACCCGATCCACATGGCGGTTTCGATCCCGGCAAATACGAGCCCCTTGATCCACGATCCCGCATAGAATTCACCAGACCCTGGAACGGCCGCAGACATGATAAGACCGAGCCCGGGTTTTTTTCCGGCAATGCCGGATCCTGCACGCGAATCCCCGTCCGGTCCGGACGGGTACATCATGGCCATATGCAGACTGACATCCTGTTCCGTCCGGAAAACCATTCGTGAATCATCCCCCGCCATGAGCGGGACAAACGCAATGAGCAAAACCAGTCCTAATCGCACTTCGAACCTCCTTGTAAAGATCAGTACATCCGGCCGCTGCCGGAAGCCCGTCTGGCCGCTCCCTGAACGGGCCAGGGCGGCAGGTCCATGAAATTGAACAGCAGGGTCACGTAAAACCGCCATTCGCCGCCGTATTCGGTTTCACGGATCGTGAATTTGTCGAGTCCGTAGGCCGCATCGAATGCCAGGTTCATGGGAAAACCGTAATACGTGTAAAGCCCCATACGGAGCTGAACACCCACATCCTCCTTGCTGTCCGCCTCTTTGACCCAGGCATCACCCGAATCCCCGTACAGGGAAAGATACACATCCTTCAGCCGGAACATGGCGAATTTCAGATTCATGTTGCGCATGAGCGGAAAACGGTAGGCCAGGCCCAGATGAACGAGCTTCCGCCCTTCGAGACTGTAAAACGGATATCCCTTCATGCCGTCCAGCCCGCCCGCATACAGATGATAGAACGGATCCACCTTGCGGTCGATCCACCCCAGGCGGAGACGGACAGCCGTGCTGTGGCTGCGCAGCATTCCGGGCAGGAACTCGTGCCAGTCGAGTCCGGTCTGGAAATAATCGTACGATCTGTATTTGTCGATCAGGAGCCCGGTTTCCGAATCCTGTTCGATAAAATCGAAGAAATCCTGCATAGCGTAATCCAGGCGGATGCTGAAATGACGGCCGGCATTCGGTGCAATACGGGATGTCAGGGTCGGCGGAATGCCGTAATGCTGCCATTCGGCACCGGCGACCAGCCCCTTGTGATACGTCGTGGCCATTTTAAAGGGCACGTTCTGGTATTTGACAAACCCGGACACGGAGCTCCGGTAGCGGCTGTAATCCAGGCTGGTCCTGAGCCGGTTCAGATCGTTCATGGGCCAGTTCATTCCCAGCGTGGCGCCGATCATGTTGAAATGGATCTTGTCATAGCGGAAGTATTCCGTCTCGTCCGTTGTCTTGCGCCGCACCTGATACAGTTCGAGCGACAGGGTGGGCGTGAACCTGCGGTATTCGAAAATACCGAACAGGTCCGTGTCAAACTGCGAATTGACGGCCGCGCCTCCGAAAAAGGAAAATTTGTCGATAAAATCCCCGTTATAGCAGTAGGATCCGATTTTGGGTTTTCCGGGGAAATCGATAAAGATCCGGGGCAGAAAGATAAATTTCGAAAACAGGGACTTGTAGGGCACGGACTTCAGTTCAGGCGGCTGCCGGTCGTCAAATTCGCCGGCGGACCAGGTCCTGGCATCGGCCGGCAGCGGCAGTGAAGCGCAGGGGGATTCATATGCCGCGTCATCGGCGGGAATCCCGGACAGCGAATCCAGCATCGCGAGCTTGAAGCCGTCGCTGTCGAAACGGCTGAATACGCAGCTGCCCTCCGTATTCACGGACGGCATAAAGGCCCCGCCCAAAACGTCGGTGACAAGCATGTCTTCGCCGGTTTCCAGGTCCCTTCTGTAAATATTGAAAATGCCGCTCCGGTCCGAACTGTAGTAGAGAAAACGGCCGTCCGGATCCGGCACCGGATCCCGCTCGTCATGCTCCGTGCGGATGGCATAGGTCAGGTTCGAACCCGTGGAATCGATCAGGGCGATGTCCCGGCCGAAACGCGGCTCCGCCATGGCGAACACGATCCGTCCGTCCGGCATGAAACGCGGCAGATGAATGGATTCTCCCTCGTGAAAGTCCGTGATCTGCCTGAAGTGACGGCCCGCCGGATCCGTGACCGCGAGATTGGAAATCCCGTCCTTCTCCACCACGCACACGATGGATTTGCCGTCCGGATGCCAGTCCGGCTGCCGCGCACGGCTGTCATGCGTGATCTGCGTTTCCTTCTTTGTTTTGATATCGTAAATATAGAGATCGTAGTACCTGCACTGATGCTTTCCGGTTTCACGCATGGCGTACACGAGTTTTTCACCGTCCGGTGACCAGGATATGGAACCGCCCACACCGGCCTTCAGTTTCCGGGTTTCCTTCGTCTTCACATCGTACAGCCACAGGCTGCGCAATGTCTGATAATCGTGCCCGCGGTTGGACACATAGGCCACCCTGTTTCCGTCCGGCGACCAGGCGGCAAAAAAATTGGCGATGCCCTTCTCTTCGATCAGCGTTCCCCCGGCCTGATGGGCACGCACGGTCTCCGAATTCGCCGTATAGGCCTGCCGGAGCCATGCCAGCCACTCTTCGTACAGGGCCCGGTCGGTTTTTCCGGTGACGGATTTGACCGCATCCGAAAAACTGACGCGCAGCGGTTTTTTCATGGCCACGGTCAGGTCCCTGAGGCTGTGTTCGCCGTACTGTGATGCGATATAGCGTGTCAACCCGTATCCCTGATTATACACCCGCTCGTTGCCCAGCGAATTCTTGCCGAAATAGCCCATATCATCCAGGTCCAGCTCGCTGCCATCAAGCACCGCGGTTCGGAGCAGCATGTCCCGGTGCGTGTCCCAGCTCTCGTAATCCAGACCGGCCCGCTGGTACTGGGCCATGCCCTCCGCGAACCACATGGGTGTGATGGTGCCGGGAAAAGGAAACGAGATGAGGATATTGGGATACCCGTGTATGACGTCCCTGCGTTTTTCCTTTTCATAACCCAGCCACTGAAAGTAGAAGGCCTGGAGCTGTCTTGAGAATTTGCGTGCGGATCCCAGCGAAATCATGTGGCTGAATTCGTGCGTCATGGTGTTGCGGAGCCAGTCCGAGGTGCCGCGGAACGGAAAATCCAGGGCCGCGGGCGCCCAGAATTCGATTTTGTTGTCGTAGTAATAGGCCGCGCCGTTCGCATAATCGTCGAAATCCTTGACAATGATATGGATCTTCGTATCGGGTTCGTAATCGTACAGCGTGGTTATCGGGCCGTAGATTTCCTCCCCGATTTTGGCCAGCAGCGCCGCGGTTCTTTCAGTGCCCTCGTGATAATGCACGAAAAAATGGTCCGTCTCCATGCTGTACCAGGACAGCTCCGGATGGTTGAACGTCATTTCCTGGCCGGAAAGAAAAGGCCCGGCACAGAGAAGCAGCGTGATGAGTAAAAATCCCGGATTGATTTTCAATCGCATAAAACAGCCTTTCGGAACGGGGTTTACTTGACCACCCCGATTTTAAACGTCGTCTCCCGGGCGCCGGCCGCAGTCGAAGCGCGGATATGACAAACATACACGCCGCTCGCGACACCGGACAGGTTCCACCGGACCTCGTTGTCGGCCTGCGCCAGACCCGGGCCCGGGAACGCATCCACCTTTTCACCGGCGAGGTCGTAAATCGTGATTTCCACATGCGCCTGCTGCGCCAGGTAATAGCGGATGACCGTGAAATTGTCCTTATTCGGATTCGGGTAATTGTAGGCCCTGCGCACCGGCATCCAGTCGTTCAGGTCCGCCGGTCCGGGAACGAAGGTCCGCGGATAAAGCCCGGTCCGCCCCGGATCGTGCATCTCTAAGGGCCAGGGGGCCGTGTCCTCTGAATACGGCGCATCCAGATCCCAGACATGCAGCATCTCTTCGGAGCATGCCAGAATTTCCATGTCGCCGTCCAGGTCCACATCCGCGATGCTCATATGCACATAATCCCCGGCGGACAGCGTGAAATCGTCGAGCCGGTCCCCTGCCGTCGAATAAAACTCCATGACACCCGTGCCTTCGAACACGAACGCACCGATTTCCGGCCGGCCGTCCGCATTCACATCGGCCACGGTCAAAGAATGCATTTTCTGCACGGACCTGGGCGCGTGCGGCACCGGGAACCCGTTCATGGGCGCGCCGTTATGCTGCCACACCGTGATCTGGCCGTGCGAGCCGGTCACGCCCTCGGGAATGCCGTCGCCGTTCAGATCGTGAATGGCGATGGGACCGGACCGGCGGACAGATTCGGGCTGGCCGAGATACGTCCATTCCATATCGGACACATGCAGCACGAAATTCCCGCCGGCCGTGTTCAGCCAGATGAGCTCCCCGATCCCTTCAGCCTCACACGCGGTCGGATACTTGGACAGAACGTCAGTCGAATACACGCTCCTGTTCGCTTCGCGGGCACCGTCCGGACCCAGAAGCATAATTCCAATTTCCGGACCATTTCTGTTGTACAGGACCGCCAATCCACCTCCCGGACGTTTGCACATGCCGTCGATGCCCCATCCCTCGCCTGTTTCAACCATCCAGACGGTCTCCAGCTCCGGCGAAAACTGATACACGTTCCCCTGGTCCGTACCGGCCATGAGCACGGAACGGTCTTCATCACAGATGAGCACTTCCGGGATTTCCCCGTCTTTCAACGGAATGGCACCTGCCAGGTCCGCGGAACCGTCTCCGTCCGAATCCAGGCCATGATACACACGGATCCAGGTGCGGCCGTCCCCCAGATGCCCCGCGAACAGTTCATCGAGGCCGTCTCCGTCCCAGTCACCTGCCACGGGCACGCCGCCGCATAGGTTGAGATCCTGATCGAATACGGGCGGATAATAAGATGAACCCGGTTCCGGGAATGCCGGGACATGAACGGACGGCCGGTCCGCCTGAAACACGGGCGTGCCGTCATGGTGAAACGCATAGATATTGTCGATTGTGAATATAAGAATCTCCAGATCCCCGTCCCCGTCCAGGTCTGCGGTCACCGGCCCGGTTCTCACGGAAGTGCCTTCGGCAAACCGCTGCGGGAATCCCGGCTGCAGCCAGTCCGTGCTCACGGAAAACCGCATGAGCGTGTCCGAAACCGAGAAACCGTCAATGACGATATGCGAGTTGGCGCCCGTATAGGACCTCGTGTCCGGATAGGAATCCGGTGTGAATGCCACGGTTGCCGATCCGTTGGCCAGTTTATGAATATCGTTATCCGCGAACCAGGCGTCGTGCAGCACGCCGCCCTCCGCACCCGATCCGCCGCTCAGGAATCCGTAACTCTCGCCGATATCCTGGGCGCCGTCCGCCTCTTCCAGGTCCACGCCCTTGTGGTCCCGGTCCGTGTTGATGGCATTGTCCTCGAGTCTGGCCAGGATCACGGATTCATCCACGTGCCAGATCAGGATACCGGAACCCGGCAGCCCGTAATCGTATTCGTCCACACCCACGATCACATCGATCTGCTCGTCCAGCTCCAGATATCCGTCCGAAGGAAACTGAATGCGGCGTCCGGATGCGTCCGTGCCGTAGGTGACACTGTCGAAATCCGCGTCATAGCGCCGGTTCTCGATCAGGAAATACTCGCTGTCGTTGATCGGCACCTTGTAGATTTTCCGGGGATCGGAAGCGGCCGAGCAGGCCACGGTAAGGTCCGTGCCGTTTCTCACTTCGACGGGCGTCACCCATCCCAGGAACACTTTTGAAAATGCGCAGGGTTCGCACGGGATCATGCCGCTGTAATTGCCGGATCCCTGGTCCATCATGGCCCATCGGCCGGCGCCCGAGCGGCCGATTTCCGTGTCCCACAGGGCGGGCATGCCGAGCTGAAATCCGAACATCAGCGTCATGGTGCCAAGGAGCCCGAATTCGAAATCCTCCTGATTCTGGGTTTCGGGCAGAATAATCGCCTCTTCGATAACAAATCCGCCGTTCTCCACGGCAATACCGTTTGCATAACCTTCACCCAGGAAAGCGGACAGATCATTCCGGTTGAGAAACACAGACGGGATGTCCCTGGGCGACGGATCGTAACCGAGGTCGATATCGCGGCCCACGCCCGCATGAAAAATGACGAACACATCGTAATCGGAAAAACGCACATCGAACGAATCGTCCGCAATGACGAAAACATCCCGCATCAGCTCGGCAAGTCCCTGGTCGGTCCTTTCATCCGTGGTTCCGGGATTGTAATCGCCCATTTCCCGGTGCAACTGCACGATGTCCGGGAACACCGTACCCTCGAGAACAAGGGCGCCTCCGGATACGGTTTGGTAATAATGCGACAGGGCCCGAAGCTGTTTTTCAAAATACGGCCGGTCATGGGGAGGCGCATTGAGCTCCGGGTCCTCCGGCGCTTCCATGAGGAAACGCCCGTTCCCCGTCGTCCACTCATCGTCATCCTCCTGAAACTCGGCCATAATCGCCAGAATTTTCAGGGTGGCCGCTTCGGCGGGGATTCTCGCCGGGCCGGGGCCCCCGTTCCGGGTCTGCCCGGTCCGGCTCTGGAAATAATGCGGCACCAGGTTCCGGTCTGAAACGGACAATTTCCGGTCCGCCCGCCATTGACCGGATGCCCCGGAAAGGACAGCGGTCCATGCGGTCATGAGCAACAATGCAAACTGCAAGCCCGCTCTTCTCATACAAATCTCCATATTAAAAGAATACCCCACAAGAATTTGTGGGGTATTTCATGGTCTTCATGCACGTGTCAAACGTTCATTCAGGGCCTAAAAGGTGATCGACAGGGAGAACCGCATGGTATCGGAAAGCGGGTGACCCTGCTCAGCCGCGATATAGGCAAAATCGAATTTCAGCATATTATAGTACAGACCCGCACCGAAGGAGGGGTATTTCACGCGGCCGTCCTGATCGTAATAATAGCCGGCACGCAGCGCGATCATGTTGGCGTAAATATACTCGGCACCGATCGAGCTGTCCATCCGGTTGAGCTGTTCGCTCAGGCTGCCGTCCGTCCAGGAGGTGAATATGGCCTTGTAGAACGGATCGGATTTGGACTCGTATTTTCCGGCTTCCTGTTCATTGTCCGGCCTGTCCTCGTCGGCTTCGACGATATCCATGTACTCCTTATGCGTGATTCTGTCGCCGGCCACATCCGTGCCTTTCGCACCCTGCCAGAATTTATAGATCAGCTGCTTGTTTGTATCCATCGTGATCATGAGTTTGTTGAATTCGCTGTCCATCACCTTGTATGCAAAACCCATTTTCAGGTTCGTGGGCAGCGGATCCGCCTGGCTGGACTGAATATACGTGATCTTGGGGCCCATATTGGAGAGATTCGCACCGAACGCCAGCCCCTTGACCCAGGCGATATTGTGAATGACGCCCAGATCCACCGCAAAGGCATTGGCCGATCCCTGACCCTTCTGGGATCCGACTTCCACCCATGCCGGTGCCAGCATGCTCCGGATAAAGCGCATGGACACGCCGACGCCCGTGTTCTTGCCCACCATGGTTCCGTAACTCGCGGTCACGGCCATATCGTAACTGTCGAAACGGCCAAGCTCCTTGCCCGTTTCGTCGGTGTACACGTTTTCACCCAGGTTCAAAAAGGTGATATTGCCGCCGATCGTGCCGCCCAGTGCATCGATATACTGCCTGTACCCGAGAAAATCGATATTCATGTCCGAAACCAGCTGCGGCAGCCAGTTTGCGTGCATGATCGTGATCTCGCGTGTTTTGCCGAATGCCAGACCGGCGGGGTTCCAGAAACTGGCCGTGGCGTCGTCTGAAAGGGCCACGAATGCCTCGCCCATACCGGCTGCACGGGCTCCCGGTGATATCATCAGGAACAGCACCGCGCCTTCGCTGATCGCCAAAAGGGGCGACATCACTGCGAGCAGCATCATCGTCACCAGCATAGCTGCAGCAAACTTTTTCATTGTTTTATCCTCCTGTCACTGAATCCTTATAAAATAAAAAAACCGAATTGCCGGGGTGCGGGATTGAACCCAGATCACCACCCGACCAGAATTCGGTCTGGCATGAAATTCGTCAACAGTTCGATGGACAGAGTTTCTGTCTTTTTTATTAGCTTTTTTTATCCACCAGACCATTAACGAACTTCGATAGGCAAACTCCTTTTTTTAACTTCTGCACAATATATCAAACATCATGCATAATGTCAAGAAAATTTTGATAACCGGCGGTCGGGCAACCTGAAACCCCCTCTGGATCGCATTATATTGAACGGCTGTAAACGATACGGGTTCCCGGGAAAATTGAGGCTCCCCGCAGCAAGCCCCGGTGAATCTTCATCTGTATAACGCTTTTATATCCGCTCCCTTACCGTGCCGCAAGCATCGGGGAACGCGCCCGCCGTGCGGATCCGGCTCCGGAAAATCAATTTGCGAATGCGGTTTGAAATATTTATCTTAACAAAATTCAAAACAGCCGGAATGACCGCATTAAAATGAACATACTGTACGTCAGTTCCAAGAAAAACTGGGGCGGAGTGATCAGCCTGACAGTCCGGACCGCCCGCGAGCTTGAAAAGCGGGGACACCGGGTATGGATCGTATCCGCCCGGCATTCCGTACTCACAAGGAAAGCGCCGAAGGGCATCCACCTGGTCCCCAGAAAATTCGGCATGGATTTCAATCCCGCCACGATCTATTTTCTGGTCCGGCTGATCAGGAAGCAGCAAATCGATCTCGTGGTGACCAATATCAAGAAAGAACTCAGCACCGGGGGTGTTGCGGCCAGAATCTGCGGGATTCCCAGTGTCCGCCTGATCGGGAACGAGCGGGATTTTAAAAATATCCGGGAACTGCACCTGCGCGTGATCGATCAATGCATCCTCCCCTGCGAATACACCCGGAAAACCGCACTCGAACAGGTTCCCTGGCTGCCGGAGCACACGCTTCATGTTATATACAACGGCCTCGATCCCGCGGAATTCGGCCGGGATGAAAAGGCAGCCGTCAAAAGGTCCTGGGGTCTCGGACCCGATGATCCGGTGATCGGCCTCACAGGCAGGCTGGTGACGAGCAAAGGCATCGATTTTCTGATCCGCGCATTCGCCGGGATCGCCGGACGCTACCCGGATTGGACGCTCGTAATCACCGGACGCGGAAAGGACGGCGAAATATTCAAGGAACTGGCGCGTGGTCTCAACATGGAAAAACGGATCCTGTTTCCCGGTTTCACTTCCGAACCCCTGGCTTCGGCGGCAGCCTACGATATCGGCATCCTGGCCTCGGATTTCGAGGCGTTTCCCTATGTGGTGGTCGAATATATGGCTGCGGGCGTTCCCGTGATCGCCACGCGCACGGGCGGCACCGAGGAGCTTGTGACCCATGAGAAAAACGGTTTCATCATCGAACCCAGGAACGAACCGGAACTGTGCCGGTACCTGTCCCTTCTCATGGAAGACGGGAAGCTTCGCCGCAGTATGGGAAAGGCGGCCGCACAATCCATCGGCATGAAGTTTTCGGAACAGCGCATGAACGACCGGTTCGAAGAAAAATACCGGGCCTGGGCGGGCCGATGAAACGGTGCGTCATCATCTCCGCCTATTTTCCGCCCGTCGGCGGCATCGGCGTGCAGCGCGTGAGCAAACTGGTGAAATATCTCCCGGCCGGGGGCTGGCACCCCGTCGTGATCACCACGCCCCGGCACGCCCTGCGCATGCCGCAGGATCCTTCGATGCTGCGCGATCTGCCGGACAGCCTCGAAATTCACCGCCCCTTTTACTATGATTCGCGAAAAATCATTCCGGGGGATATTGCGAAACTGTATGCCCCGGTCGAAAAACGGATTTT
>JAFGGN010000107.1 GCA_016930535.1 bacterium | reverse complement strand
CGTTCTGTTTTTTTATTCCCCGTTTCTCCACCGCTCCGACCCTCCGTTCCACGTTTAGACACAACTGACCTAAAAAACTCTGCGTCTGCGGTTCTCTCTGGCCTTTTCTCCGTTTCTCCGTTTCGCGTCCCGACTCAACGACCGAAGACCCAATGACCCAATGGACCATTAAATCTTTCCGTCCTACAGATGTTCCTTCAGTTTAAACTGATTCACGACATTCTGCAGTATTTCGGTTTGGGCGCTCAGCTGCTGGGAAGCCGCGGACATCTCCTCGGCCGCCTCCGCTGTCTGCCGGGCTACGGCGTTCATTTCTTCGACATTTCCCGATATCTCTTCGGCTCCTGCACTCTGCTCTTCCGAAGCCGCCGCAATCTGCTGAATCATATCCACGGAAGTGGCCACCGCCTCATAAATGTCCGTAAAAATCTGTTCCGAACTTTCCAGCGCCGTTTTCCCGGAATCCACGGCAGTGACCGACTCTTTCATCGATTTTGAAGCGGAAATGGTATCTTCCTGAATGGCCCTGATCGTCGTGGCGATCTCCTGCGTGGCCGTGGCCGTACGCTCGGCGAGTTTCCGGACTTCGTCGGCCACCACGGCAAATCCGCTTCCCTGATCCCCGGCCCTCGCGGCTTCAACCGCGGCGTTCAGTGCCAGTAAATTGGTCTGATCCGCAATTTTGTCGATCACGGTTGAAATCTCGCCGACTTGCAGGGTCCGTTCCGTCAGTGAACCGATAATTTTTTCCATGGACAGCGTGGAAGTGACGATTTCATTCATGCCTTCTCCGGTCGCTTTCAGGGCATTCAGCCCGTCCCGGGCTTTTGTACCGGCATTTTCGGCAATTTTGGCGGTTTGTCCCGCATTCTGGGAATTCTGCATGATCGACGAACTCATCTCTTCGACACCGGCCGACACTTCGCTCGCCTGTGCATTGTGCTCTTCTGCACCCGTGGCCAGTATTGCGGAAGCATTTGAAATCGTATTCACGGCCGCCGTCACTTCTTCCGTATTCAGCTTGACCTGGCTGATGATTTCATGCAGTTTATCGATGAACACGTTGAACCAGCTGGCAAGCTCACCGATTTCATCATGAACCGCGATCTCGATCCTCTTGGTCAGATCCCCCTCGCCTTGTGCCACATCTTTCATGATCGTGACCACCTTGCCTACGGGACGAATGATCTGATTGGTCAGGGACAGGGAAAATATCACCAGAACGGCAATGGAAACCAGGATCAGGCAGATAATGACCCAGCGGGACGCCATGTTATTGACACTGGATTTTTTTACTGCCCGTGACATGGCATCCCGGTATTTTACAATATTCTGCTCGAGCTGATTGTTGATGGCATTGTACCTCTCCGTCATGATTTTCACCTCAGCCATCATGTCGCCACTCATATCGCCATCGATCATCCGCCGGCTCACGGTCCGGGCATGATTATAATACGTATTCAGCGATGCGGCCAGCTGCTCCAAATCATTTGCATTCAGAACCGGATTCTGTTTGCCTTCATCGGTTAAAACAATGAAGCTGTCCCGAAAGGCATCCGCTGTTTCGAGCTGTTCCTCATCCAGGCCCAATACTGCAGACTGCAGGCTGTTCTGAATACCGGCCAGCGACAGGTCGAGATCACGGCTGAGTTCGACAGCGGGCGAGTAACCGGCACCCATCTCGAAGGTGTGCCGTTCATTCCGGTTGTTATAAAAAAGAGAAACCATCAGGACCGCCACGAAAAAGAAAGTGGCTATGGCTGGCATGAACAGCATTTTTTGCTTGAGTTTTAGATTCTGAAACATAGGCCTTTATCCTTTTCGTCATAAACCAATAACCTGCATGAAAAAGGTCGGATGTCCGGACACATGCATATCGGCTATGGCTGCTGGGTCCTGCCGGACATCCTATTATCCGTGTTCACCGGTTTTGCCTCGAAAGATTTCTCTGCAGAAACGACTGCAGGGAACTGAAATCGGAACGTCCCCAGCTGCGGTCCCATTCCGTCCCGTTGTAAAGGAGAAGAAAGGTCGGTGTGCCGCTGATCCGGTACTGCCGCATCACCACCTTCTCCCGCTCCCCGTCAATGATAAAAATCCGCACCTGCGATTCGAACCGGCCCGAGAGCTCATGCAGGATATTCATCTGTGATGCCTCATGCTCGTCATGGTGCAGACAGGCCAATAATACAGGTCGCTTTTCATGCTGAATTTCCGAACTGAACAGTTCAGCCGAGATGTAATGCATTTTTTCCCCTGTTGTCACGTTCATAATCTCCGCAAAACCATGTACCGGCGAATTACGCCATAGTTATTGGACCGTTCAATAAAAGTGCCAAAACCGGCCGGAAAAACAATATGTTATGATAATAAATTGTATTTATTTGATTTAATGGGTGCTGTAGACGGCATGTCCACATTGAAAAAAAGACGGATCATGTGTCAAATGTGACACATGTGTCACGTTACACAAGTGTTACATCAGCGTCCCGTATCGGAAGGATCGATATGATGGAATTTGAGTTTGCGATACAGATTCTGGCGGCTCATGCCCAGCAGCCTGGCTGCCCTGGCTTTGTTGCCTGCGGTTTTTTCAAGCACATTCAGGATTATTATTTTTTCGTCCTGCTCCGGTTCATCGATGCCGGCCGGAGGCATATTGTCCTGGCCAAAGCAATCCGCCGGCACATGTTCGCCCTGTATAACCTGGTCATAACATACGACAAATGCATGTTCGATGCAATGCTCCAGTTCACGTACATTGCCGGGCCAGTCGTAGGCCATAAAATGCTGCATGACCGTTTTGGATACACCGGTAATATGCTTATGGTATTTGGCACTGAAATGATTGCAGAACCGGTCGATCAGGAGCGGAATATCCTCCTTTCTTTCCCTGAGCGGGGGCAGATGAACTTCTACCACTTTTAACCGGTAATAGAGATCTTCCCTGAATGCACCCGCCTGTACCTTCGCCTTCAGATTGCAGTTTGTCGCGGCGAGCACGCGCACATCCACAGGAACGGGAGTGGAATCGCCCACCCGTTCGATTTCTCTTTCCTGCAAAACGCGGAGCAGCTTGAGCTGAACATTCGGAGACATATCGCCGATTTCATCGAGCAGGAGCGTCCCGCCGTCAGCCAGCTCGATGCGACCCTTTTTATTGTGAATCGCCCCTGTAAACGCGCCCTTGACATGGCCGAACAGTTCGCTTTCAAGCAGACTTTCAGACAGGGCCGAACAATTGACCTTGATCAGGGGCTTGAATGCCCGGTCCCCTTCAAAGTGAAGCGCATTGGCGATCAGTTCTTTACCCGTGCCGCTTTCACCCGTGATCAGAACCGTGGTTTCCGTGTGGGTCAGATTGGACAGCAGATAATAGACTTCCTGCATTTTCTTGCTTTTACCGATAATATTATGGAACTGATACCGTTCCTTGAGCGACTGCTCCAGTGTCACCAGCCGTGTAATATCCCGGATCACCAGAACCGCCCCTGAATTCTGCCCTTCCCGGTTCTGCAATGGCGACGCATTTAAAACAACCACCTTGCCTTCCCGGTCCGCATGCTTGCATTCGATCCGGAACTCGCGAATCGGGCTTTTCAGCTGAAGACACTGCCGGATGACCTCGAGGCATGTCAGGGAACAGGGATTTTTGATGGCATCCAGGGATTCGCCGATGGCCGATTCTGTATCGAAACCGCAGATATGCCGCACGGATTTGTTGATCATGATGACCCGGGATCGATCGTTCACGGAAATGATGCCGTCCGTGACACTCCGGAAAATCGTTTCCAGATTCTGCCTGTACTGCTCCTTTTCTGTGAAAATCTGTTCCTTTTCATCCAGCAGCTGCTTGTGCCGCAGCGCATTGCCGGTTGCGTTCAGAATCGTTTCCTTCAATACCGGTTTCGTCAGATAATCAAAAGCGCCCAGGCGGACTGACGCCTGTGCATTTTCAATGTCCGGCTGACCCGTGATCATGATGATCTGGACATTGTGATCCTGGCGCCTTATTGTATCGAGCAGATCGATGCCCGACTGCCCGCCGAGCATGATGTCCAGAAATATCAGATCAAACCCGGAATCCTTCATCTTCTGAAGGCCGTCTTCATAGCCCTCCGCCGTATCCACAACATGGCCCTCTTTTTCAAGAAAAGCCCTGAATGTAAAACGGACATTTTCTTCGTCATCGATAACGAGAATTCGTGCGGTCATTTCCTTTTCCCTGGCCGGCGAACCGGTAAATCCACAATCACCCGGGTATATTTGCCGGCTTCACTTTCAAAATCGATCCATCCCTGATGATCCTCGATGATCTTGGAGCTGATGCTCAGCCCCAGACCGGTGCCTTCTCCCGCAGGTTTGGTCGTATAAAAAGCCGTGACAATACGGTCCAGGTTCTTCTTCTCAATACCCGTCCCTGAGTCATGAAACTGAATTCTCAGTACGGATTTCCCTTCCCTCGATGCGGGCTGACAGGACACATGCAGCTGTTTATCCTTATGAAAACCGGCATATTTCTGATTCAGTGCATACGCCGCATTGCTCAGGAGGTTCAGAAAGACCTGCTGTATCTGCCGCGGTTTCACCACCACGGCCGGAAGGTTCCGGTGAATATCCATGGTAACTTGTATACCGTCCTTTTTCATCCGGTTCAGAACGAGACCCATGGAATCATCCAGAACCTCATGAATCTGCGTCCAGGCGGATTCTTCATCCTCTCTGCGTGCAAAAGTGAGCAGATTGCGGACTATTTTGGAAACCCGGTTGCCCTCCCTGATAATCCGGCCGGTCAGCTCCTGGATATGCACATCCGCCGTCTCGTCGTCCAGAAGCTGTGCATAGTTGATAATACCGGTCAGCGGATTGTTGATTTCGTGGGCCACGCTTGCGGACAATTCTCCTAAAGATTTTAAATGGGCCGCGTGCATGGCTTCCGCTTCCAGTATTTTCCTCTGTGTGATATCACGGAACACGAAAACCAGTCCGTATACACTGGTGTTCGAATCATGAATGAGGGCGCAGCTGCATTCGGTCTGAACATGCCGGTTGTATTTTGTAACCAAAATGGCATCCCTGAAAAGAAATTGCTTCTTATTTTTATATTTTGCGCGGTTCAGCAGATCGATCCGGATTTCCCGTCCGGCATCGTCGATCAGCCTGAAAACCGATGTGAACGGCATTTGGATCACATCGTCGACCGTCCATTCCGTAATGGCCGCGGCCACCGGATTCATAAACAGGATCAGTCCTTCCCGGTCCGTGGCAATGATGCCGTCGGCAATGCTCTTTAAAGTGATGTCGAGCCAGGCTTCGCTTTTGCGAAGCGCTTCTTCGGTCTCATGCTTGTGAAGGGCCAGTTCGATGGTGGAAAACAGCTCGCGTTCATTGACGGGTTTGGTGATGTATCCGTAGGGCTGTGTGCTGATGGCTTTCTGAACCGTTTCCGGATCGCTGAAAGAGGTGAGAAAAACCACGGGCAGCCGGAACCGGTCCCGGATCATTTCCGCGGTTTCAATCCCGTTCAGTTCACCGCGCAGGACAATATCCATCAGGACAAGATCCGGCCTGTTTTCCCCGATCTGCCTGAGCGCCTTGTCTCCGGAGGCGCTGATGCCCGTCACGTCGTACCGGAGCATTTCAAGCCTGCGCCGTATATCCTGAGCCAGGATCGCTTCATCTTCGACAATATATATTTTCTTCATGGGACCGGACCTCTGAAATTAATTGAACCCCGCAGATGTCCCGAACCAATAATGACCCGCCAGACAGACTGACTTTCGATAAACAGATTTTCTGCACACA
This sequence comes from bacterium, assembly GCA_016930535.1. Taxonomy (GTDB): domain Bacteria; phylum Zhuqueibacterota; class QNDG01; order QNDG01; family JAFGCO01; genus JAFGGN01. The sequence goes on along the minus strand of JAFGGN010000107.1, from coordinate 49,435 downwards.
AGATGCAATTCAGGATGAACAAGGAGAATTCGATTTCCTGGTACACGGTACGAAGAAATCAGTTGAAATGCAACCCAAAAGATAAAATGCGTGTATGTGTAAATGGATATATGAGTATATGGGGCCCAACCGCACTTCCCCTCCAATATGACCGCAGACCGTGGGAAATCACAAATGACAAATTCCAAAATCCAAATAAATTCCAAGCAACAAACTCCAAAATTCAAACACAAGAATCGGACCGCAGACGGCAGACCGCATGACCGCGCGCCGTAACCGGGCACCGTTTCCGGTGGCGGAGAAACGGTGAGACGGACAACCGGCGATAAAAATCACGGCTCTTTTCTCCGTTTCCCATCTTCTCCGTTTCCCCGTTTCACGCTCCGACTCAACGACCCAAAGACCCTAAGACCTAATGGACCTAAAGACCATCAAATCTCTGTGCAAGATGCTTTCTTTTACCCATACACCCATATGCTCATATACGCTTCTACCCTTTTACTCTGTTACTCCTGAAACAGCATCGGCACGAACTCGTTCAGATACTGCCTCCAGTTGATCCATGTATGCCCGCCGGGTGTTTCCTTGAACGTCACGTTGAAATGATACTTTCTGAGAAGAGTCACCGTGGCCCGCGTGGTTTCCATGAGAAAATCATCCGCGCCCGTGGCAAACCACAGGAGCTTCAGCTCTTTCTTCAGTTCCGCATTGTTCAGCCTGTCCTGGTTCTTTTCTTCCCAGGTCGGGCTCTCCGCCGGGCGTCCGTTCCGGCTTACGATCCCGAAAATGCCCGAACTGAACACGCCCAGGTACGCGAATTTGTCCGCGGCATTGATGGTCTGGGCCCCGCCCATGGACAGTCCGGCCAGGGCGCGGTGATCTTTATCGGCCACGACCCGGTACCGGGCCTCGATCAGCGGCATGATGTCCTGTGTAAAATCCTCCTGAAATTCATCGATGCCGCCCTGATTCAGCGGCTGGCCCCACCGCCAGGGCCTCGTATGGCCCGCCGGCATGACCACGATCATGGGCACGGCCTGCTTTGCCGCGATCAGGTTGTCCAGAATGAATCCGGCCCTTCCCACAGTGGTCCATGAATCGTCTGAGTCCGAGGCGCCGTGAAGCAGGTACAGCACCGGATACTTGTCCTGTCCGGCTTCATAGCCCAGTGGCGTATACACATGCATGCGCCTGAACCGCCGGAGCGATGCCGAGTAATACGTGATTTCAGATACGGCGCCATAGGGACCTTCTTTCGTGTCCATGAATGCATCGCCCGGAATGGTCACCAGGCTCCAGATGTTCATGAGCGATTCGCTGGTTTTCGTATTTTTCGGATCGGTTACCGGCACTCCGTCGACGATGAACAGATACCTGTATGCGCCCGGTTTGACGGGTCCCAGAACGATTTCCCACACGCCGCTCTCCAGGCGCGTCATGGCTTTGGCATTGCCGATTTCGGGCATGTCCGAACCGGTGATCATCACTTCCTCCGCTTTCGGCGCGTAAATGCGGAACACGACACGCCCGTCCTCAAACCGGGCGAACGATGTCAGCGTGTCTCCGGGCTGAACCGCGGGCCTGGCCGGCTGCGCAACCAGCGCGGCGGCGGCCAGCAAAATACCAGCCGCCAGGACCATATGCAACTGTCGTCTGTTCATGGTTTTCCTTTCATTAGAGATGCAGCGGAACGTGAAACGGAGAACCGGAGCGGAGGAGAATCGGCGATACTGATGCCTGACCGCAGACGGCCGACCGCATGACCGCGCGCCGTAACCGGGCACCGTTTCCGGTGGCGGAGAACCGGAGCAGAGGAGATACGGAGAGAGCACAAACCCATTCTCCGTTTCTCATTCTCCCCGCATCTCCGTTTCACGTTCCGTCCCCTTATTCCAGTCCTTTTCTCTTTAGTCTTTTATCTTAGTTCTTTGTTCTTTAATCTTGCCTCTTTAATCTTTCTTCTCCGTTTTTCTCGACAAGGCCCTGCTCACCTTTTCCACCACGGATGTTTTTGGCACCTTCACGGTCACCCGGCTCTCGATGGATTCCGAGGACCGGCCGATGCAGATTTCATGGTCCCCCTTTTCCGTGATCCATGCGGATTTTCCCGCGTCGAACGAGGCCAGATCGCGAACCGTGATCGTGAACGTCAGAGTTTCCGCTTCACCGGGTTCGAGCCGTTTCGTCTTGGCGAACGCCCTGAGCTCCAGGGCCGGTTTGGGCATGGTTTTGCCCGGCGCACCCGCGTATACCTGTACGATTTCGCGGCCCGATGCCGTTCCCGTGTTTCTTACGGTGACGGATACCCTGACTTTATCCTTGAGTTTTTTACGATCGGCCTTCACCGGTCCGTATGTAAAGCTGGTGTACGAAAGGCCGTACCCAAAGGGGTAGGCTGTTTTCACGTGCTTCGTGATATAATGGCGGTACCCCACCCAAATATCGTCCTCGTACATGATCTCGGCCGCCCGGTCCCGTCCTTTTCGCCAGGCATTGGTCTCTTCCGGATCCGGTCCCAGCGTCACACGGCCCGGGAAATTCGCGGCCGAGGGGACGTCCGAAAATTCCATGGGAAACGTATCCGCCAGTTTTCCGGACGGATTCACGATGCCCGTAAGCACGTCCGCAATCGCGTTCCCTGCTTCCTGGCCGGGCTGCCAGGCCAGGAGAATCGCATCCGGCATGTCCCGCCATGAAGCGGTCTCGATCACACCGCCGATGTTGAGCACCACGGTCATCTTTTTGCCGAGCGCATAACAGGATTCCGCGATTTGACTGATCAGGACCTTCTCCGTTTCGCTCAAATAAAAGTCGTTTTCCAGTTCCCGGTCCCTGAATTCCCCGGAGTTGCGTCCCAGCACGAAAACGGCCATGTCCGCCGCTTCCATTGTCCTGCGGATTTCCCCGCCCTCCAGGGGCCGTTCGGCAAGGGGCGGCGGAAGCATGAACCGGTTGCGCATGGGCGGGCGCGCAGCCTTCTGTTCCGCGATATACTGTGCATAGGCTGCAGCAATCGCCGTATCCGCTTCAAGGCCCGCGTTCCGGAGCCCCTCGGTCAGGGATACGGAATAGGCCTCGTTCACGTCTCCGGATCCCGTGCCGCCCGTGATCATCTCATACGCACAGTTGCCGAATACGGCCACCTTACTGCCGGGCGACAGGGGCAGTGCACCGTTGTCGTTCTTTAAAAGCACCATGCCGTCCGCGGCCGCATTCCTGCACACAATCGCATGGGCCGCCAGGTCCGGCCGGTTTGAAAACGGAATTTTTTTGAATGCCGGGCTCTCGAGCACGACGCCCAAAATTCGGGCGATGTTCCGGTCCAGCACCGATTCGTCCAGCATGCCGTTCTGCACGGCCTCGAGAATGCTTTTCTGCTGTCTTTCGGAACCGGGCATCAGAAGCTCGTTGCCCGCCTTCATCTGGGCCACGGCATCCGCGCCCCCGGACCAGTCGGTCATGACCATACCTTCATATTCCCAGTCTTTGCGCAGCACTTTCCTCAGCAGGTCCGGGCTTTCGGATGTGTACAGGCCGTTGATCTTGTTGTACGAGGTCATGACCGTCCAGGGCCTGCCTTCGCGTATCGCGATCTCGAATCCCCTCAGATAGAGCTCCCGCAGGGCGCGTTCGCTCGCGATCACGTCGATCACGTTGCGGTTCCATTCATGGTTGTTCGCTGCAAAATGCTTCACGGATGTGCCCACACCCCGGCTCTGAGTGCCGCGCACCATGGCTGCGGCCATCCTGCCGCCGATCAGGGGATCCTCCGAATAATATTCGAAGTTCCGGCCGCCCAGGGGAATGCGGTGCAGGTTGAGAGCCGGTCCCAGGATCACGTCCACACCGTATTCCCTGACCTCGTCGCCCATGGCTTCGCCCACATGCATCACCAGGTCCGTATCCCAGGTGGAGGCCAGTGCCGTGGCAATGGGAAAGGCCGTGCAGAAATAGGTCTTCGTGGAATCCGTGCCGCGGATCGGCTGAATCCGGAGCCCGGCCGGTCCGTCCGCCACCACCATGGCCGGAATCCCCAGACGCGGGACCGCGAACGTGGCGCCTGCAGCACCAGGCACCCTGCCCCTGTGCTCGCCCACCGCGGGTTCCCGCACGTCCACCTCGGTCTGCCCGTCCTGAAAATTCATGCCCGCGCCTGTCACCATGCGCGCCTTTTCCTCCAGCGTCATGGCCCCGATCACCTTGTCCAGGGGATCCTGACCCAACTGGGGATCCTGCGCCCGGCCGGACCCCGCAGCGCATATCAGGCCGCAGAGAACAACCCGCAAAAACCGCAAATCGTGCAACATCCTGTCTCCTTTCATTTGATCTGATTCATCCGATGGTCCTCCACAGATGCACACACCTCCGGGAGGTACATTGGACCTCCCGGAGGTGTCGAATGCAAAATCACCTCACCAGCGCCATACGTATCGTTTTTACGAAATCCCCGGAATTCATCCGGCACAGGTATATGCCCGCGGGCACGGACCGGTGATGCATGTCCGTCCCGTCCCATACGGCCGTGTGACGGCCCGCTTCTTTTTCACCGTTGAACAGCCGTGCGACAAGCTGGCCCCGAATGTTGTACACGTTCAGCTCCACAAGGGACCTCACCGGCACCGAGTACCGCACGGCTGTGGACGGATTGAACGGATTGGGAAAATTGGAAGCGAGCCCGTATCCCTTGATGTTCATCACGTCCGGCGTTTCAATGCCGTCCGTTCCCGTATACCGGACAATGTACAGACCGTCTTCTTCATCCGCCCCGTAAATGTAATCCCGGTCATCCACGGCCACACCATCCACCGCGGACGGCGTATTGTACCGCCCCATGAATTCGGGACTGGCCGGATCGGAAATATCCAGAATCACGATGCCGCCTCCGTAATCGGCGATATATGCGATATTGCCCTTGAGCTCGACTCCGTAGGCGCGCTGCGTTTTTCTGGTCCCCGCGATGGCCGGATGGAAGGGATCGGAGATATCGACTACCGTGAGCCCCTCATAGGTATCCGCCACATACGCGTAGGAATCCCGGACCACCACATCATATACGCTGCGCCTTCCTGCAATGGCCGCAGCTCTCACTGGATGCGCCTGGTCGGACATGTCGATAATGAACAGGCTGTCATGATCCGCCACATACGCGTACTGCCCGCCGACATCGAGCCGAGATCCCCAGCCGGGCGTGTCACAGAAGCCAATCACAACCGGATTGGCCGGATCCGTGATATCCGCGATGCCGAATCCCCTGGAGCCCAGGGCCAGATAGGCCGTGTGGTCCATGATCCTGCAGTCGTTGGAATACCGGAGATCATCGGATACGATCTGACCGAGCGAATCCGGATTGGCCGGATCCGTGATATCAAGCAGAACGGTCGGACCGTAGTCGCCCTGGCTCAGCACGGCAACCTTGCCGTGTATGGTGAGATTATACACGTTCAATACGCCATTGTACCGGCCCGCTTCCACGGGTGCGGCCGGATCCGTAATATCGAGAATTCGCAGCCCGCCCTTTCCCTGGGTCACATAGGCATAATGTCCGTCCACAACCACTTTTCGTGACGAGCCACCCGTGTATATGTCACCCACAACCTGCGCCGAAGCCGGATCCGACACATCGACAATTTTGATGCCGAAATGCTCCACGGCCATATAAGCCGTGCTTCCGGTCACGAAACCCGAAGCGGGATTGCCCGCCCCCAGATCGACAGCGAACAGTTCCGCCGGATTCGCGGGATCCGACACATCGAATCCGATCAGGCCCGAATAGTAATCACTCACATAGGCGGTGCCGTCCAGGGCGGTAACACCCCGCTTGTATCCGCCCCCGCCGATACTGGAAATCTTCACGGGATGGGCCGGATCCGCAATACGATACATATGCAGGCTGTCCCCGGTTACCGCATAGAGGCTGCTGCCGTCCGCTTCCACATCATATACAAAACCAGTGACGGACGAATCTGTTTTCACCGGCGCAGCCGGATCGGACACATCGATCGTGTAGATACCGCGACGCTCGTTGGATGCGTACACATACCCGTCCTGATAGGTGAGCCTTTCTGCGCTTGTAAGCGGACAGAATCCCGTCTCCGCAGGCGCGGCCGGGTCGGCGATGTCCACAATACGGATTCCGTAATACTTGTCGGCCACGTATGCGTAAGCACTGTTCAGCACCACGTCCGAAGCCCTGTAATCCACGGGCGCCGACCCGGTTTCGACCGGATTCGCGGGATCCGAAATGTTCAGGATATAGAGCCCCTCCCCGCCGCAGGCCACGTACGCGTAATCGCCGCGGACGGTCACGCAGTAAACCGGCCCCGGCGCAAGCCACTGCCCCACCAGCGCCGGATAGGAGAGCAAATCGGACATGTCCCGGATCTCCAGGTATCCGCCGTTGCCGTAATACAGCAGATTGTCATTCAGCTCCGCCGTGTACGCGCACCCGTGCGCCCACCGCCCGATCAGCTCGCAGTCCCGGGTCTGGGCGGCCAGGGCCGAGCAAAATAAAAAGACCATTAAAATGTGAATCATTCTATTCATGGAGGGGCCTCCATTCGATTGAACGATGATCATGCGGATCTGAGATGGAATGCAGTTACCGACCTAATGTAGGGGATTTGATAATGGTTTTCAAGAAGAATTTCTTAGGGGACCGGCGGGTTTCGGCTAATGCACAGGGGATTCCCCAAAAACCGTATCCCGGCAACCCGGATCATGCCCGTCCCGTGCGCGCAACATCGGTCTGTTATTTGTCGATTCCTCATATTCCCCTTGATTTTAATAAAATTTTCCATGAACTTAAACCGGACCCAAAATCGGCTCATCCGATGATCATTTTCAGATGCATGGACGCATACCTGCAATGTATACCGGATCCCTTCCTGTTGCGGCCGGAACGACATGTCTTTCTATACAGGGGCTGTGTATGACAAAAGATTTACCCGTTCGTATTTTTATTGCAGATGACAACTGCCTGCTTCTCGAAGGGCTCGTGACCATGCTGGGCGAGCAGGACGATTTCCTCGTGATAGGCACGGCTCCGAACGGCAACAAAGCCATCGAATTGATACGCAATCTGAAGCCGGACATCGCCCTGATCGACATCGGCATGCCCGACAAGGACGGCATCGAGGTCACTCAGACGCTGCATCAGGAGCTTCCGGAAGTCCGGGTCATCATCCTGGGCCTGATCGACCTGACAGACGAAATCATGGCATGTATCGAAGCCGGAGCCACCGGTTATGTGCTTAAGGAATCCTCTTTCGACTGCCTGGTCGAGACCATCCGGTCCGTATGCCGGAACGAAACATTCTGTTCTCCGCGCATCGCGGCCTCCCTGTTTTCGCGTATTGCTGAGCTGACCGGGGAAACCAGGCAGAATCTGCCCGCGGATTCCGTCAAACTCACCGCCCGCGAACTGGATGTGATCAATCTGATCGCGGAAGGCCTGTCCAACAAGGAAATCGCGGGCCGGCTTTTTATTGAAACACAAACCGTCAAAAATCATATTCATAATATACTCGACAAGCTCCACCTGCATAACCGCTTTGAAACCGTGATATATGCCCGCGACAGAAAACTTTTGAAAAACAGCTAAAAATCCCCTTTTCCCATGCCCGGGTACTGGTACTTTTGTCTCCAAAAGACGGCCCGGTTCCCGTTTTTTCTGGTCCCTGCCGTAGATCCATTTTGAACATGCCGGTCTATTGATTCTTACCGTCCTTTTGCCGATCTTTAAACAGAACAAAAAAGGTACCGGATCATGTCAAAAATCAATGTCATGTTTTCAAGCCGTCCCAAGCTATTGTCCGAAGTGATCCGCAACCTGATCGATCATCAGCCCGACATGAGGGTCGCTGGTGAAGTGGTGGATCCCATCGAGCTCATATTTGCGCTCCGTAAAATGCCCGTGGATGTGGTGATCATCACACCGCTCAAACCGGACGGCAATCCGAGGATCTGCAGTCAGCTTCTCAAGGAGCACCCGGAACTGCTTATTCTGACACTGACCGATGACAACCAGGCCGTTTACATTTTCCAGTCGGATGCACGCAGAAAACGCGTTGAACAGCCTTCCGAACAGACACTGATCGATATCATCCATGAGTGCCTTCCGCTCCGGTCCGACCGAGGCCCGGGGACCGTATTTACAGGACCGGAACCGGACGACCGGAAGCGGGACTGATCCACTCATGTGCAGCACGGAAATCCTTTTTGAGGATTTTTTCGCTGCGGAACCTGTTCTTATCCGTGATTCCGCAGCATGACAGGAGAACTCATGAAAGAATTCATCGAGTATATAATCAAAAAGCTGGTCGACAAACCGGATGAGGTCCGGATCAACGTGGTGGCCGGCGAACATACCACCGTTCTGGAACTGCATGTGGCCGATGGGGACCTGGGGAAGGTGATCGGACGTCATGGCCAGACGGCCATGTCCATCAGAACCCTGCTTCTCGCGGCCGCGGCCAGGCAGCATAAGCGGTGTGTTCTCGAAATACTGGATAACGACAAAGAATAAATACACGTTCATGATGAAAACGCGTTTTTCATCATGAACGCAAATCACAGGATGCAAAAAGGAGAAAAACATGAAAATCTATGTGGGCAATATGTCACGTGAAGTCACCGAAGACGATTTAAAAACCGCGTTCGAGACTTACGGCAAGCTGGAATCCGTAACGATCGTGAAAAATAAATACGATGGTGAATCCCGCGGATTCGGCTTTGTGGAAATACCCAACAAAAACGAGGCGCAGGCGGCCATCGAGAACCTGAACGGCACGGAGCTGAAGGGCACCCGCATAACCGTCAACGAGGCGCGTCCCCGCACGGATCGCAGGGACGGCGGAGGAAGAAGGGACGGCGGAGGCCGTTACTAAAGGAACCTTTCGGCCTGTGCATCCTGTCCGGCTGCGGCCGGCAAGGCCGCCCGCAGCCTCCGAAACAGAATTGTAAAGGAAGCATATGGATTTAAAACTGGCTGTCCTGATCGATGGGGACAATGTTCCCTCGGCCTATGTCCGTGAGATGATGGAAGAAATCGCCAAATACGGCAATCCGACCATCAAACGGATTTACGGAGACTGGACCAATCCCAAGCTGTCCAAGTGGAAACAGGTTCTGCTGGAAAATGCTGTCACACCCGTTCAGCAGTACGGGTACACGACAGGGAAAAACGCCACCGATTCCGCCATGATCATCGATGCCATGGACATTCTTTATTCAGGCAGGGTGGATGGATTTTGCCTGGTATCCAGCGACAGCGATTTCACGCGCCTGGCCACGCGGCTGCGCGAGGCCGGTATGACCGTGATCGGCATCGGGGAAAAAAAGACCCCGGGTCCGTTCATGGCGGCCTGCGACAAATTCATCTATCTCGAGATTCTGAAAAACAGGACGGCAGCGGATGAACCGGAGAAAATAAAAAGCAAATCCGCGGAGAAAAGCAGCTTCGACATAATCACGCCAGCCGTGATCAAGCTGATCGCGGCCACCATCTCCGACCTGGCGGACGACGACGGCTGGGCTTTTCTGGGCGAGGTCGGCACCCTGCTGCAGAAAAAGCAGCCCAATTTCGATTCAAGAAACTACGGATTCCAGAAACTCACACCTCTGATCAAATCCACCAACCGCTTCGAGATCAAACAGCGCGTCAGCTCCAAGGGCCCTTCCAGGCTGATTTACGTGAAAAACAGGGATTGACCGCCTGATAATTCGTGTCACACCTGCCGGATCTTCAGTATCCGGCAGGTGTGATGCTTATAAAACCCGCTCAATTCATCACGTCAGCTGTGAGGTACCAGCGCCCCTTCTCCTTGATAAACATAACCTTTTTCTCGCCCGACATGCCGCTGGCCTTGTCGCCTTCGATTTTGAGATCGGTCAATTTTTCCTGGGGGAAGAAGGTCTGCTCGGCCATTTCGGGCATACCGGCCACGAGCCCCATGAGATCCGGCACTAACTTCGTGGCGTCGATCTTCCCGAACTTTTTTTCCGCCCGCTTGCGTATATGCGCATCGATGACTTCCTGCGGCGTGTCCTCCGTGACCTGAAGCTTCTCGCTGTCATCCTCATCTATGTCCTTGATCCCGTACTTGTCCTGAATTTTCTGATACTTCTTTTTCAGCTCGTCAGACTTTTCACCTTCATAGAATTCCACAAACATGCCCACGCCCATATCCGTGCCGAATGCCAGCATGGCGCGTTCCGATGGGCCGACCAGATTGGCCAGGGTCGCGAAATCCTTTTTTGCCCCGGCTGCCTGTGCCGCTTTGAACACGGCCTGCGGCGTATCCCCGCCTTCGGTCTCGCCTGCGACAGCATGCGTGAAACACAGAACGGCCATACATAAAACGAGAAACAAGGCCTGCTGCCTGATGTCCTTCACATTCTTTTTTCGAAACATGGCTGACTCCTCCTGGTTATGGGTTCATGCATCAAATTCTACTCTGGTTCCGGATCGATGATTTCCATTGCGCTCCGCCGGGATTCACCCCCTGTGCGGTGTTTAAAGACCGAGACCCGATTCAATCTCAAAGGACAGATTCAGAATTTCCGGTTTCTCCCACAAGTCCATTTCCACGTTCAGGGCTTCCGGCACAGATTTCATATCGATGTTGTACTCCATTTGAGACGTATTTCCGAAAGTAAAGGAACTCTGGCCCCATATTTCCACAGGCTCGCCCGCGGTCGTAGAAAAACGGATCTCCTTCATATCGTCGACCAGCTTCCTTTTTACCTGCAGCACCAGGGTCAATCCGTCATCTTCGGTCACGGCCTTCATCACCTGAACGACTTCCTGCCCGATGGCTGCCTTGGCGCCGACCGTCATTTTAAGTGCCTTGATCTTGACCGTGATTTCCGAGGCGGCCACCCGCACCCGGACAGATCCTTTTGCCCGCAGCCGGACCGCTTCCGCAAGGGGCGCGACTTTGGATTCCACTTCGATCAGGGCAAACCGGCCGTCTTCGGAAATTTTCGGGAATGCGCCCCAGTCGATTCCGTCCAGCAATGAATGCCCCCTGTCATCCGTGAATGCCTCCAGTGTGCATTTGTCATCATCCACCTCGATGATCTTTTTATTATCCGGCGCCTGCACGACCAGTGCAAGGGTTGTCCCGGATTGCTGGGAAAATGCCCGCAGTTCGGAGCCGTTCAATCCGTACCCGGGCCCGACGATGCGCAGCCCGGCCACCTGCACAGCGGATTTACCGGCGCCCGCCAGGATCATGGGCAAATAAAGGCATAATCCCGCGATAACAAGCATCCTGTTTTTTGTCATACAAGACTCCTTTTTTTATTCGAACGCCTTGATGCCGGACTGATTTTTTAACTGATTTGGAGATGGTACTATACAATAGAGATGATTGGATTAAAATGCAAGCGGTTTTCACACCTGCCGGATCTCGAAGACCTGGCATATTTATGTTATTTAAACAGATCTGAATGAGAGCCCATTCGTTCCAGAACCAGTGAATCGGAGGTTAATCGATATATGAGGATCAAATCAGGTTCGATATGACAATCCCGATGTCCTTTCCAGGAGCCGGTCAATTGATGGTCATGATATTTATCCTCCAGTAATCCTCCACCGGAAAGCAGTTCAATGACTATTTTTAATTTTGAAAGGTCCTTGTTTCGTTTTTTAATTCGTTTGTAATCTTTTTTAAACTGTGTGGTATAATAGATATTCAACTATCCAGCTCCTGAAACAATTCATTAACGGAAGATGCTTTATGCAGTTCTTCACCTTTATCTGATTTCACGAGAGTATCAATGGTCCGATCATTGGGAATTTTAATTTCAAAAGGGATACCACGGTTTAAGGAGACTTGTGTGAGAAAGATTGAAATCGCTTCAGACATCGAAATATTCAGTTTACTCAGGACATTCTGGGCATTATTTTTTACTTCAGGATCTATTCTGGCCTGAATTATTGCAGTTTTAGCCATATTCACACCTCTTTACTTGTTGATATGTAATGCAATTGTAATTACATCCAATATACAACAATGTAAAGTGAATAATCAAGAAAAAGTTCTGGGAATATTAAAAAAGTTGTTAATAATGGCAGACGCGACTGTTTGGAATATTCACACCTGCCAGGTCTTAACGACCTGGCAGGTGTGAAAAACGCGTACCTATTTCATCAGCACCATCTTTTTGGTTTCGATGGTCTCCGTTCCCGCAACCAGTTTATAATAATATACACCGCTTGCCAGTCCGCCTGCATCGAAGAGAACCGAATGATTGCCTTCGGACTGCATTCCGTTGACCAGGGTGCGCACCTCCGCACCCGTCACATCGTACACTTTGACCGTCACTTCCCGGGGATTCTTCAGATCGTATGAGATACGTGTCGCCGGGTTGAACGGATTGGGATAGTTCTGATGCAGGATAAAATCGGCGGCCATGGGCGCATCCTTTTCATCCACGGCCGTGAGGGAGGCTTCGTACACATTTTTGATATCCGTGGCCGACAATTCGACATTATAAACCCGCACTTCATCCAGGTAGCCGTTGAAGTAACGGAGATCCTGCTCGGAGTTGTGCGCGAGACACACATCATAGTCGGACGACGACATGGGTCCCAGCCCGTTGAAGACATTCGTGGAGTCCAGCACGCCGTCAATATAGACCTTGGCCGAATCCCCGTCAAAAGTACCGGCAAAATGATGCCATTTATCATTGAACTCGGCCGAATCCAGTACGACCTGAACGGTGTTCCATCCCCCGGTATACACGAAAAATTCAACATCATCATTCAGGCGGCCCTTCAGTGCCCATTGATGGTCCCCCTTGCTGATCCAGGGATTATGTCCGGCATCTCCGGTAAATCCTTCAAAATTATCCAGGGACCTGACCCACATCGTGATGGTGATTTCCCTGTCCATATTAAACATCGCATCATTGTAACAGTTCACGTAGTCGTCCACCCCGTCAAAGTAAAGACATGTCCCCACAACACCTTCCGAATAAATGGGATCTCCGACAATTTCGCCGATGTGATAATTTCCCGAATGATCGGCCACGGCAGGTTCACCGACTTCATCAAACTTGTAGTAGGCCACTAAGTTGTCCAGAACATCGACCTGACAGAACAAGGATCCTGCCACCAGCAGGGACAGCAGCAAAACCAAAGCGCTTTTTTTCATTTCTCTCCTCCATGAATAATTGTTATGGCATTGATATCTCGATTCAGGCTCTTTCTCTTGAACAGTGACGGCCTCACCTCCGGTAAAATGGGGTTTGCATGCACAGGGTAATTCCAGCCTGATAAACCGTCCGGCCGTTATCCCGGGCAAATCATAGAAAAGGAAAAATTATAATACGATGGTAATACAATGAACATAATTGATTAATCGGTCAAAATCAAGAAAAAAGTCGGAAAAACGGGCCGGATAACAAGGACACACGATCACATGATGCGGGACGCATGCCGGGCACTTTCACAGTGCCCGGCATTTTTCGCTTTTGCCCTCAATGCCCCCGGATTTTTAAAACAGCAGGTTCAAGCCGAATGAATTCACCGTGCCCAGAATGCCGACATTGCGGTACGCGTAATCGAACTGTATGCCGGAGTTGCCCATGAAATGCTTGAGCACGCCGCACCCGAATGTGGTGCCGAATTCCGAATCCTCTAAAAACAGGGCGCGGTATCCGCCGCGTAAAAAGATCTTTCCGAGTCCCGGCACATTGAACATGTATTCGGCGCCGAGATTGACTGTCTCGTTGTTGTTGTTGACATGCAGCGCATCGGCACCCAGTGTCAGTGTCTGATAGGTCGAGACGATCGGCTGTACGGATACGCCCACCCGGAAAATGAGAGGAATATCCCATTCATCCGTGTCGAAACTCGCCTTGGAATCCTTGTAATTTCCCGCTTCATTCGGCGATATGTCCACCGAATTCAGAAGATCGATTCCGCTGTACTGCATTTTGGTGCCGTAATTCGACAGGCTCATACCGATTTTCAGGCCGTTCTCTTCCCGGCCCGTGGCCGAGAAAAAACTGGTTTCGATCAGCACGCCCAGATCCAGGGCCATGGCATGTGCGCTCGTATGCCATATGGTCGAACGGATATACTTGGCCGTTGCGCCGAAGCCGAACCAGCGCGCCAGCTTTTTGGCATAGGACACGTTGAATGCATAATCACTGGCAAAAAACGTTTCACCCGTGCCCTGCTGCATTTCGACACTGGTCACCTTCATTTCACCGTAATCGACGCCGATCAATCCGACCGCGAACGTGCCGATATTGGGAACGACGATCCCCGCTGCTGTAAAAATGGTATTGATATCCACCAGCCAGGGCTGATAACTGAAAATCACCGAACTCTGCTCCATGTAGGACAGCCCGCCCGGATTCCAGTACATACTCGATATGTCATTGGCAATACTGACATACGCATCGCCCATGGCGCAGCCGGCGGGCCCGTAGCCGATTTCCAGAAATGAAGCCGCAGTGGTGCCCACACGGCTCGGCGACTGGGCCCCAGCCGTTTGTAAAACAAGAAGCACGCATGCAGCGAGTATCCACGCATTGTTTTTTATGGTCTTCATTGATGAGCCCCTCTATTTTATAATTGCAAATTTCCCCAGCTTTTCTTTTCCTGAATTCTCGGATTTGACATAGTACAGGTACACGCCGGCTGCAACCTCCAGGTCCTCCTTGGACAGCACATCCCAATAGGCGATACCGTAATCCACGGTATTGGATACCTGGATTTCGTCCACAAGGTAACCGCTCATCGTAAATATTTTGATGTTGCATCGTGAAGGAAGATTCGTGAACATGATCCGCCGGCGCTGGTTCAGGTTATTGTTCCGGACCGCGGGTTCGATGAGATTTGTCACCACATACGGATTGGGTACGACCGTAATTTCATCCAGGTTCTCTTCCTCTGTGGGTGTTGCCGTGAGATTGACTTCGGGCACCCTGAACATCAATGTGTCTGCCGCTGTAAACGGCGCATGGAACAGGATGCGGAACACACTGCCGGGCCCGGGCATCACCTGTTCCGGTATGCCCCTGAAGTTGAAGCTGAACAATGTACTCACCCAGAATCTGGCCTCGCTTCGGATATGGCCGACAACCAGATCGTCGGCCTGCAGGCTGAAATCACCGGAAGAGTCCATATCCACAGCGACAATATCCAGCATGATGTTTTCACCCTGCTCGTTCCTGTTCACCCTGTCGATCACGTAAAACGGAAACGATTCTCCCAGCAGAAGCTGATCTCTTCCTATGATTCTTCCGGTGCCCGTGTTGCTGTACGTCGGCATCGTGAGCCGTGATGTATAGAGCTCGCTTTCCTCCGTGAACACGAGATCCAGTTCATAAGGATAGTAGGAGAGATTGTCGTTGTAATACGAGATATCCATGGGACCGCCGCCGGTCACCCAGCCGGAATTGATTGAATCGACACCGGCGATACCGGTGGCCGGAAGCGGCAATACAAAGGATACCTGAATTCCGTTGAATATGTCCGTTTCAATCAATTTGTTGGTTCTTAACAGATTGTAGGTCAGGTTGTTGTTATAGCCGAGACCCGTATCATATTTCGTGACATGGGCCTGTATGAAATGATCCGGATCTTCATAGTACACGAGTGAATCGGCGGTCATATCGAAAATTTTGAATCCGTCATTGACAATATGTTCTCCCCTGAGACCTTCATCCGTGGTTTTGTTGTTTGACCTGATCTGGTTCGTATCGAATGTCACCTGATACACATGGTTTTGAAGCACCTGATCCGGTTCTGAAATCGTGACATTGAACGTCTCGGCCGGTCCGGCGATGGCATCCGGATTGTGCAGGATTTCAGCCTCCGGCTCCACATAACCGGCTGCCGGTGTATGGGGTGTCACAATCTGCACATTCGGACTGATAAACGTGACGATTTCATTCTCGTCGATTTTGATGGTCGGCACATTCTCGGAAGGCGCGATGTCCTTCTCCCTGAGCCCGTGATCATAGGCCGCCAGGAAGTAATAATACGTCCGGCCGTTATCGACATCCGTATCCACATAATAATGCTGAATGCCGCTGTTGTTGCCGAGGTAGTACCCTTCTCCTTCGACCAGCGCGTAATTCGTATGGCCCATATACTCATTGGCCAGATCCCATTGCCGGATGGGCAGGAGCCCTGCGGGATTGCCGAATGCATCGCGCAGCTTCAGGGCATCGTCGAAAGCGCGGTCCGTTGCCTTGTATAATTTGTATCCTTCAAAATCGTTTTCACCGCTTGCCAGGGGTTCACGGGTCAGCCTGTCCGCGCGGTCGTCCCAGATCAGCGTCACTTTGCCGTCGCCGGCCACGGCCTTCAGCGTGGGCATTTCAGGCGGGCGCGCAAACCGGTAGTCGCTTTCATATATCGTCTGAACCACTTTTTTCCGTTCAAAAATGATCGGTGCCTCCAGTTCGTCCAGCATCACGGCTTCATTTTCAAAAGCCGCGATCGTGGCCATCGATATGCGTTCGGTGCGTGTCTTATTCAGCTGAAACGGGCCCGTGCCGAATGCCTGGTACAGATTGCTCGGTGTTGTAAACGGTGTTTCCTGCAGCACGTTATCGGCAATCATCCGATAGCATTCCCGGTCATGCATCACCTGCGGCGGATCCTTTTGCGGGTGCCGGAACAGATGAAATGTCTGCAGCCCCAGCATATCGGACTCGGTAATGTCCAGTAATCCGAAATTGGGCTCGCAGCCTTCACCGTACAGAAGATCCGGTTTGTGATTGCATTCCGTGCCGTCTGTGTCGGGGCCGTAGTAATTCAGGTCTTCCGGTCCCACACCGTCGAGGCCGATATCGTCGCCTGCCTCTTCACCGCTTTCATAGACGCCGTTGCCGTTTTTATCGTTGCCGTCCCTCCAGTCCTGGTCCTCATCGGCATCCCAGTGTGATTTTAAATCGCTCACGCTTTCAATGCCGTAAGCCTCCAGAAAAAGAGCGAGATCCGTGATCCCGTCCGTCGGGCCGATGAAAGCCGTCGCCTTGTTGTCCCGTTTTTCATCGATCAGTCCGTCACTGTCATTATCGATGCCGTCATCCGGAATCCCCGGGCTTTCGAGAAATGCGAATCCCAGTGCACCGACCTCGTAATTCGAGGTGCCGTAACCGGTCAGATCCCAGCAGAATGAGAGATTCAGCTCCTTGCTGAAATAACCGACATCATCTTCACCGTCGCTTGTCTCGACAAAGTGCCCGATTCCCATATCCATGTAATATCCGAAAACAACTTTGGGCAGATCATATTCTGAAATATTGGAAATATTGTATTCCCAGAATACGGCATCCCGTGTCTGGGGATTGTCCCACTGATAGCCTCTCATTTCAATCCGTATGCCCAGGCCTCCCCAGGGGGCGCCTTTGGCCGTCGTCACCGTGGGACGCACATCGCCGATCAGCACTTCATCCGCGATACTGCCGTCATTGTTATATATGCGGCGCGGAAAATACTTCAGAGGCTGGCCCGGCTGCACAAATTCCTGGTCCTGGGCGTCGTTGATCACCACGTAGGATTCCATCTGGGCATACTGCACGCCGCGTCCGAACCGTCCGTTCCATTCGCCCGGCCATTTCGTATCAAAGCCGCGCGAAGGCCATCCGGCAGCCGGCCAGCTGTTCGGATCGATGCTGATCGCGGGGGTTTCACCCAGCTCATTGAAATATCCGTACACGGGTGTAAATGTCCATGTCGCCCTGCCGTTCGGCGATGTTTCCGAATGCTCATGCGTGGGTGCTTCGATACTGATCAGTGAATCCAGTTCTTCACTGGCCCGCAGCGCCAAAACTTCCATCGGATCCGTGACAGGAATCGAGTCATTTTTCAGATAGACCGTGCTCCCGACAAGGATACGGCAGTCATCGTACATTTCGAGGCCTTCCGCCGAGTTCGCCGGCCATTTGGTGCCGTCCAGGAATCCCCAGTGCCCGGTAAATCCGGAACTGTTCAGATTGATCAGAAAGCGGTTGCCGTCCAGTTTAACTTCGCGCTCGGCAGCCGGATCGCCGGCAGGATCTGTCGGGCCTTCGTAAATCGTCACCTGGCCAAAGAGAGCCGGGGCCGTCATCATCACGACAAGAAGTACAAACAATCCCGTCAATAATCTGTATTTCATCACTTCCTCCTGGTGTTTTAAAATGTAAATCCCAGCCCCAGCTTGACCTCACGCGGAGAAGAATAGGCGCTTGGATTCTGATACGTATCCTCATAAGTGGAAAACAGGCTCCGGTAACCCGACAAGTCGGTATCCTGCACGATGGCCGTGTATGCGCGGCCGGTTTCACCGTTCACGCCATTTTCATTCAATGTATCGAACAGATTATAAACCAGCAGGGTCAGCCTCATGCTGATTCCGCGATACGTGCCCAGGTTATAAAAGGCATTGAGATCGGCACTGATCCGGGAGGGCTTGTACTGGTTATTGGGAAACATGTTCAGTGCAAACAGCGAGCTCTGCGGTATCGGGCTCCATGTGTAGGGCTGATTCGAATTGTAATACCCCAGTATGGTCGCACCGTAATTCATTTTGTTGTAGCCCAGGGTCAGATTCAGCGTGTGGCGCTGGTCCCAGCCCATGTTGATCAGTTTATTGACGGGATCCTGCTGGTTTCCCGCCCTGTCGAATGTCGATCTGGCGTTATCGGCGACGCCTTTTGCATAGCTGAACGTATAATTCAAACCCACGTTGATGGCGTCGTATTTAAAATCGTATTTGAGTTCCAGGCCGCGTGCATTGCCGTAATCCTTGTTCGTATACAGGCCGTACCGACGGTTGCTGTAAGTCGTTTTAACCTCTGCGGTCACCAGGTCGTAAATGTCCTTGTACCAGACGGCGATCTCCATATTCATATTATCCGTGAGCTGCTGAAACAGTCCGACCTCGTATTGAATCGTTTTCTGCGGATTCAGCTGCGCATTGCCCATGGTCGTGCCGAAATCCGACGTGCCGATCACGAATGCGGAGTTCTGATAGAAGTAATTCAGCGGCGGCAGCTGTAAAAAATGCCCGTATGCAAAACGAAGCAGGGCCACGCCGTGAAGATCATAGGACAATCCCAGCCTGGGGCTGACCTGGTATTTCGGATCCGCATCGATATACGTGCTCAGCCGGTCGGGATTGTCCAGATCGGTCTGGTTGCCGGGATTGCGGTAATCCGACGGGTACACGGTTTTGGGATTGAAATAGTCGAACCGGAGTCCCAGGTTCACGACCATCAGGTCAAATTCCATTTTGTCCTGGAGGTAACAGGAAAATTGAACCGGTGTGACTTCGAACATATCGGTATGCGTGCTTTCATTCCCGTAAATGATCGGTTCATAATTCAGATATTCCTGCCCGAGATAGTACCTGCCCGGAGCAAGATCCGTCGTGTCAATCCAGGCAATGATTTCATCTATTGTATTGAAATTTTGACCGGCGAAAGTATAGGTAATATCATTCTCGATACCGGTCCCTTCAAAGGCGTTCCGGATCGTATGATATTCCTGATTCAGATTGATGCGGGTGAAATCGAGCCCGGCCTTCAGACTGTGCTGCTTGTTCACCTGATAGGTGAAATCGAATTTCAGGTTCTCTTTTTTCTCGGTCCGGTTTGAATGGCCCTTGTCCTGACCGCCGGTCTGGAACCAGGTGCCGTCCGACTGTCTGTACTGATCGTGGATGTACCGTGAATCCAGCGGATCCTCGTATAAATACCCCCCCGTCCAGTAATCGGAGTACGAGGCCTTCAGCTCATAAAACGCGGACCGGCCGAACATCTGGTTGATATGCAGCGATCCCATGGTTGTTTCATTGTGCCAGGGTGAACGGCCGTCCGGATTGAAGCGCGCACTGTGCGAGTAGCTTTTTCCGTCTCCCTTGTTCCATGTCAGAGACCCGGTGACCCGGAACGAATGAAACGGCTTATAGGTCAGCTTCGCAAATCCGTCGTAATATTCGCCCCAGTTGAACGGGACAATGGCGCTGTCCCCCGTATGTTCATAATACCAGTTGTATTCCTCCTGGGCGCTGAAATCACTGTAATCGTCGACATTGAACAGGCGCTCGGCAGTCAGGTAACCCAGGTTTTTATTGTAGCGCCCGTTTACAACGAAGAAAAGCTTGTCGGGAACGATCGAGCCGGACAATGACCCTTTGTAGTCCTTGATCCGGTCGAATTCCGAGTCTTTTATTCCTTTGAAAATATCCTTGTGCGGCGTCATGTAATTGCCCAGGTTGGCTGAAAAATTGCCGTGAAGGGCATTGCTGCCGTCTTTCGTGATCACGTTCACCACACCGCTCATCGCATTGCCGTATTCCGCATTGAACGTTCCGGTGATCACCTCGACATCCTCGACCACTTCGGGATTGACGTTGGACGTCCGTGCCGTGTTGTTGTAGGCATCCGTGATGGCAACCCCGTCGATCAGGTAGGTCACCTCGTTGTCGCGTCCCCCGCGGAAATTGTTGCCGACCACGCCGGGCTGCATACGGACCACGGTCGAGATATTTTCGGCGGGCAGCCGCTCGATTTCTTCCGAGGTGATGTTGCGGATGGAACTGGTCTGGTCCTTCTTCAGCACGATCTTGTCGGCCTGCACGGTCACGACTTCGCCCTGGATGACGGACTGGTGCATGCTGAAATCCACGGGCGTGGTCCGGTTGACATAAATCCGGACATTCTTCATGAGCATGGTGGCATATCCCATCATCCGGGCTTCGATTTCATACGAGCCCGGCGGGACATTGATCAGATAAAACTCCCCCTGCAGGTCCGCGGCCGCGCCGTGGGACGTGCCGCGAATCATGACATTTGCGCCCGGCAGCGGCTCCCCGGATTCCCCGTCAATAACCGTTCCGGAAATTTTGCCCGTTGTCTGGGAAAACACTGCGGAACAAAAACAGCCCAGCAGCAGAACAGGGACAATCACCTTCAGCCATCTCTCCATTCCTGACCTCCTGATTTTTTCGTTGCCTGAATTTATTTATGATTCGGTTATTTTTGTCATTACTGATTTTTTCCGCCGTCCATTTTCCGGCCGTAATTCAGCTTGTTGTCCGTTGTCACCAGCGGAAAAGGCGGAACCGCATTGGCGAACGGCACGTTTTTCTGCAGCACGTGCATGTCGATGCGCGTGAGCTTCAAATCATTGAATGCATCCACATCGATTTCAATCATATCCGAATACTTTACCTGCAAAGAATCCACGTATGCATTCAGGTATTTTTCGATCGTCTCGACAGCGTGCTGATCCGCGTCTGCACCGGCGCCCGCTTTTTTGAGAAACTGCGATTTGCCGTACTGGTAATTCAGATTGTCTTTCCACATGGCCTCGTTGCGCCGGATCACGTTGATCCCGTCGTATCCCCTTTGATAGGCCTCTTCTGTCAGATACCGGTCGCGCACCATGTCCACGATGGCCAGCTTGAATTCCTGGCCGAATTCGTCTGTCCTGATATTCGTCCTGCGGAACACGAGCGGATGCACGACCAGCTCGTTCACGAAATCCCCCACGGTCCAGATCCGGTCGCCGATTTTAAACAGGGGTTCCCGGAACATGTTTTCCAATTGCGTCCTGGCATCGTATTTCCCGGCGGCACCGTTTTCCTCATCGAACGGCTGCCGCAGCATTTCCTGTTTCTCTTCATTCGTGACAATATACATCGGGGCCATCAGCTCTGTGACCTGAAAAAACGCATCGGGATAAAAATCGATGGTCAGCCCCTTCATCACCCTGTGAACGAACCGGTCATAAACCGCCGCCGCCTCCCGTTTTTTCATGATCCCTTCCACCTCGCGCCGCCTTCCCTGCGCCTGCATCCGGGTCACGGCCGGCGTATCTTCCCACCCGATCACTTTCATCACCATAAACTGCCCGCCATCGATTCTTACCGGCCCGATCACCCGGCCCTTAAGAAGGAACCCGGAAAAAAGCGAATCGAGCACGAACACATTTTCGGACCCGGAAAACTGCACATGCCTGCGGGGAACCGTGTCCAGCCCCGTTTTTTCAAAAACAACTTCTTCAAATGTTTTCTTCTTCGCCCTGAGTTCCGCCGCCGCCCCGCCTGCCCAGTTGCTGTCCGGGAAGTTAAAATATTCAATCGCATAATTCCTGCCCGCCACCGCGGCCGTTTTTTTCAGCTTCACGGAATCCAGCTCCACCTTATCCAGGGCCTCTTTCTGATACAGCCACTGGCGCATGGCCTGTTCCTTCAATCCCCGTACGTAGGCCATGACATTCGGATTGGTGATAAATTGATTGGTATCACCGGCCTCGATGGCCATCATCTTTTCCGCGACGAGCGAATTGAGAACGATTTTTTTGTGGACATTGTTGTCCCGGTTGCAGTAAGCGGGACGGACGGTATATTCAGACCGCCTGATAAATTCATTGACCGAAATGGATTTGTCGCCGACGCGGGCCAGGATTTTTTCAGCAGGTTCTGATTGCTTTTGTTTGCCGCAGGATGTCCAGATAACCAGAAGCAGCAGTATTGGAATGACCGGACAGGATCGACACGTTCTTAAAGCAGAAAGGTGCTTAGTGCATTTCATTGAGATAGCTTATTGTCAGTCTTTGGTGTGGTTTGTTCAGAACATCTCGAATAACGATTTTTATGTTCTTGAGTTGGGTTAGTTTAGTATAGGAAATGATGCGGTAAATATCAACAGAAATATTGTTATTTGGGGGTTGGGGTTCGGGTTATTCGTCTTGACTAAGACATCCCAAAAGACAGTAATTGTGTTCTCTGAAGAAAAACATTGACCTTATCAGGACTCATGTTTACATTACGAAGTGTAAACTATGTGGGGTGAATATGAAGGCGACGGCAAAAGATCTCAGGTTTCATTCAAAGGAAATCCTCGATACTGTATCCAGGGGTGAAGAAGTCATCATTACTTACAGGGGCAGGGCGCAGGCAAAAATTGTCCCTATTGACACCGATACAGCGGCTAAAGAACAGAATGCTTCAGTCCTGTTCGGTATCTGGAAAGACCATCCTGATTCTGATAATGCAGACAAATATGTTCGCGATATCAGAAAAGGACGGTTTCAATGATCATCGATACGGATGTGCTGATATGGTATATGAAGGGAAACAGGAAAGCATTTAACCTGATCGAAAATTTAAGCTCCTTCCATATATCCGTCATAACCTATATGGAACTTGTTCAGGGTATGCGAAATAAAACTGAACTGAATGAACTTCGCAAGGCACTCCGGATCTGGAATACAAAAATTTTATATATCAATGAAGATATTTCATCAAAAGCCATGTTCTATGTCGAGAAATATGCTTTAAGTCATTCCATCGGGATTCCGGACGCACTGATCGCAGCAACAGCAGTAATCGCTGCTTTGCCCCTGTTCACAGGAAATGACAAATATTACAGGATCATTTCTGATCTTGAGATAACAAGTTTCCGGCCATGAAATCCGATAGGTACAAATTGGCCCGCTTATAAGACTTTTCAATATATTGTCCTGCATGAGATACAATACGGCAAATAAAATCAAGGATAAAATGCCGTGTATGATCAGTCAGTTTGGATCATCCGTCCGGCATGGCTTAAAAAAGTGCCGCGTTTTTGTGTTTAGTGATCAGACAGAGTGTAACCAGTAGTCGGGCTGTCCGCCCGGTTTTGCAGCAGTACGAATTGTATCAAATTTCATCGCGAACAGGAAGGCTTTCACAGAATTGGACATCCAGCCATTTCAGAGCAGCCAGATTCCGGATTGCAGAAGCGATTTTTTCGGCTTGATAAGGCGGACGACGTCTTTTCTTCCATTCCATTACATATTCCAGAATGTCGCACTCTGTCACAGGATCCATTTTCCTCTCTGACAGCATTTTCCTGGAATGCAGGATTGTCGCTGCAATTTCAGCGGTTTCCGTATTCATTCTGGCGAATAAATCCACTGTCCTGAAAATAATGTTTTCGTAGATTTCAAGAATATTCTTTTTGTTTTCACGGACAGCCGGATAATTCGGCCCCACATGAATTTGAAACATGGATCCATTCTGCGTTTCAGATATTAAACCATCGTTTGCCAGAATCGTGATTGCCTGTTTTACTTCCGAGGAGAACGGACCGTAACTGCCTTCGCGGAACTGAAATTTTGTTGGCAACTGGTTCTCTGTGGCAAAGTAGCTTATTTTATTGAATATCGTCCGTCCTACAGGCAAACGATACGGTTGTTTCTCCAATTGAAACAAAATTTCGACAAGCGCCAGCCAGGCGGGATTATATCCGTTCGCATCACGATGTTTGAAATATCCATTGGGCATTTTCGAATCCAGGTATTCACGGTCCAGATACTTTTTGGGTGTGCCAAAAGGCGCGTACAGTGTGACGGGGATATCTATGGATTTTAAACTTTGATATATAATAGGGCCGACATCCCGCCAATCAAGTTGACCATTTCCACAGCCCAAAGGCGGCATTGCCATTGACTCGATGCCCCATTCTTTATAATGATGCAGCAAATGGTCGAGACCTTCCTGAATATCTTTTATTCGTGTAACCGAACGCCAATCCTTTTTTGTCGGAAAATTGATAATCATCGGAGGAAATAATGTTTTGTATAAATAGGGTCTGCCCGGTTTCACCTCATCTTGATTACATTGATATTGATAATCTTTAAACATTTCGGGAAATCGCTTTTTAAATTCAAGGGCGATTCCTTTCCCCATGACACCGACACAATTGACCGTATTGATCAATGTCTGTGCGCCGGACTCAAATAAATCGCCAATGATTATTTTATCGACCATCTGATTCCTCAAAAAAACAGACCTGGCTCTACTCGGACATCCAATTGAAAGCCCGCTTGTTGCGAACGTGATCGTACAGATTCATTGCACACGATCGCCGAAATTATGAACCCTGGAGGAATCCGGTCCGGCACCAGAACCTCCGCACATTTTATCCGTTTATGGTCGTCTTCTTCAAACGGATTATCTCTGTTCAGCCAAAATCGGGCAAAAATTTTATCAAGATCAAGATTTTCTAGCCCGTCCGGTGATTTATAAAACCGGACAAAATCACATGCAGCATTCTTATCTGTTATGACCACATTGGGTTCGAAGAGTATTTCTCTGTTTATACATAAAACGCAAATATTTTCATTCTGGTTTCGGATTTTGCTCAGCATCGGATTATGAGCATCAAAATACAGATTGACATATTGATGCAATAGCCCCGCATTAGGGATGATTACCTGTGCCCGCCGTAACTGAACCTCATGATCGGATAAATCGTCATGAGATCTCGATTCTGCCGAAGCATGACACAGAATGCCGTTTTTCATGATGGATTGGACTGTATCAATATGTACAATATAATAAAGTTCTTTGATACGATCATCGATCATTTTTAAAAATAATGACCTCTCGATTCAAATGCAAGCAGTTTTGATTTTCTAGCACTCTGGTACTGTTCAGTATTAAAAAAAGAAGATGTATTTCATGCAATGATACCAATTGCACCAATTCCTCGACGTCGGGTTTTTCCACGCCGAAAAATGTCGGCTTGGACGATTGGTTTCGTTCGGACGGATAATGGATTTCACGGGAATTATGACAATTCGTTTTGCCGGTCGCCTCAGAGGACCTCTTTTACCAATCGATATTCAGCGCCTTTTTTATGAGATTTATTGAGATGACCTCATCCCCCTCCATCCGTCTTCGTTCCAATATATTTTCAAAACCCTTCAGCCAGTCGATCAGACGAGGGAGCATGGCTGGATCCTGTCTTGCTTCACGAGGGGTCAGATGATTCAGGGCCGGAATTCTTTCATCAAGCCGGCTTAAATATACCTTGCGATTTATTTTGCGTTTCAATTCCGGAGGCGGACCGCTCAGTTGAGAAACAGGGGTGTCATCCTCATTGACCGCAGATGCCGTTTTGGGATTCATACTCATTTTGTTGATTCGTTTGAATGCAAGCGCGCTGCCGAAAAGTGCGGGAATATGTCGGCTGGCGAACCCTGCAAGCTCCATGGAGCGCGTTTCCAGACGTGCCAGCAACTCATCCAGGTATAATGACCCGATGGCTTCAATGCCCGTATCTTTTCCGGCAATATCCAGTTGCTTTGTGAACAGAAGCACACCATCTGTCACATCACCGGTTCGTATGTCTGCCAGTTCTTCCTCGATGCCGAGTGTCAGCCAGTCATAATGATAGCGTTTGACTTTTCTTTTTTTGTTTCCAATACGGCGTTCTTTAATATCGACTTGATTGAACTCCTCGAAATCTTTTATTTTTTCAAGTATGGATTTCAAATCATGCACATGGAACCGGACTTCGCAAAGCTGCAGCCTGCCATAGGATGTATAAAATACCCTGTTTTTCGCTTTCTCATGACTCTCATGTTCAATTTGAAAAAAGACCTCCCATCTGCTCTTTGCGAAATCATTATATTCAGAATCCTTATAATGAAGCATGAAATCTGAATATGCCTTATTCATTCTTTCCATAATGAGTTCTTTATCAATAATATTGAACCTGCTGACTGATCCTGTGGCGAGGTAATTCCCGTGAAACCGATAGCATCTGGAGAGAATAATATCCCATTTCACAAAATGGTACGAACTGGAAACATCCTTCAGGAATCCTTCATCTTCTGTAAAAAGAGATTTAATACGGCTGCCCCGGCCCGGCATTACTTCCTGGATTTCGTAGAAATCAAGATGTGAACCGGCTTGAGCGCGCATTTCATCAAGCTCCTCTGCCGTAAACCGCTCCGGGTACTGCTCGATGACCCAGCTCAGGAACCGGTCATCTATTTCTTTAAAGTAAAAATCGATAAAAAGGATATCGAACAGTTTTAATAATCTTGACTTATATTCATCTTCCGAACAGGATCTCGATTTTCTTTTAAATTCGGATTCCGATTCCCTGAAAAGTTTACGGATGACGACAGGAATGTTTCGAGCCAGACGGGGATTTTCATCGAAAATGTCAGATACTCTTGATTCAAAAGATGCCATGTTTCTTTGTCCTTATTCTGATGGCCTGGATAAACGTTTTATATATAATCACGGTATCCATAATGGAAATCGTATCCGGACAGACTTCAGTGTCTTTCATCTTTCAATTTACTCCAATAAGCATGAATATGTTGTACTATCCGGAGAAAAGCAAGGCGTTTTTCCGGTTATTTTCCGGAATGGGTTAATCGTCAACAATATGCGGAGAAATCAATATCCGGATTTGGAAACACCGGGTGGCAGTTTTCAAACGGAATGGGTGGCAACTTTCAGCCGGAACAGGTGGCAGGTTTGGACCGGATTGGGTGGCAGGTTTGGACCGGAATCTAAAACTGCCAATAATTAGTAAAATATGATTGACAAAAGGCAGACAAATTCTTAGATTAAATTTATGAAAATAATTAGTTGGAATATCGAAAAGAATGAAACGCTAAAACGAGACAGGAAAATATCCTTCGAGACAATTTCTGAAAAAATAATGAATAAAGAAATTGTTGAAATTATTAAGCATCCAAATCAAAAGAAGTATGCGGGGCAATATATTTTTATCATTGAAATTGAAAATTATATTTATTTGGTACCATTTGTAGAGGATGCTGAAGAAATTTTTTTAAAGACAATCATACCCAGTCGAAAAGCGACACAAAAATATATAGGAAAATAAAATGAAGTACGATGATTATGAAAAAGAGATAATCGAATCCTATGAGAATGACGAGTGGAAACCGATCAAGAATTTTGAAGAAGAAAAGGAAAGATATGCGCAGTATGCAAGAAATACATTTAACAAAAATAAAAGAATAAATATAAGGCTATCCGAAAAGGACTTGAAAGGAATAAAGGTAAAGTCTCTGGAAGAAGGCATGCCCTACCAGACATTGATATCCAGCATAATCCATAAATATATAAATGGCCATTTAACGGAAAAAGCAAAATAAACCATTTTTGGACTGTACAATGAGCACATAGGGCGCAAAGGTGAGAAATACCTGTTTGCGGGCGCCAAAAAACACTTCGAGAATGTAGTACTTCGTAAACTTCCTGCTGAAATGGAGCCGTTTTCTCTGAATGTGCCGGTTTTTCTGCCTGAGCCGCGTGGACAGAATCAGCCCCGCGGTCAGGGTGATGACCATCATGATGAAAATCAGGCGAAAATAGGGGAAGCTGGCTTTTTGAATTTTCTGAAAAGAAAACACAATAAAAATCAGGGGGATCAGGTAATATCCGATGAGCTGGCCGAAATTGGTCATGCTGCGTACGGCCCCGAGAGCCAGCCCCTCCCTGCCTTTCTGCGCCATGTGCACACCCAGGGACTGCCGCAGGGGCATCATCATATGCTCGCCCGTGCTCCATAACACGATCATCGCGACCGCCATGATCCGCGACGTGCCGTACAGGGTCGTGCCCGTGATTCCGGCCAGACTGATGAAAATCGCGATTCGCAGTATGCGCACTTCGCTGAACCGGTACAGCATGGCGATGATGAAGATCAGAAGCAATCCGGGCAGTTCACGGGGCAGCTCGATGATACCCCTTTCCACTTTTGAGATATGCAGAATCTCGTGAAGATAGTTATTCAGAATCCCGGTAAAAAGGCCGGTGGCTATGCCGAATATCAGCATGAGCCCCAGAAAATGCGGGGCTTTTTCATCGGCATACAGAGCGGCAATTTTTGATGGATATGTTATCAGTTAATCATACTTCTTCATTATTTTAAGCCAGATATTTCTTACATCAATTGGCGTATGCGGAGAAACGAGCAGACATTGCCGTATCCGCTTGAGCACTTCTTCTTTCAATTTTTCACGGTGTTCGGCACGCCCTGTAGTGAGTGATTCTTCTAACTTATCAACAGAAACAAGTGCAGAGTTTGCATAATTGACAAATGATGTATGACGGATAAATGGATGGTCACCAACGTTCAGAGTACATGTGCTGTCCGCATCTTTTCGCATTGTGTTGATATTTACGATTAATACTTTGTTTTCGCCTTCGATAGGATCACATAGCAAAGCCCACAAGTGAGGTTTTCTGTACATCTCACCGGTGGGCATGTACAATGTATTACCGGCTTTCAGCATTGCCGGTATTATTTCAATTCATTTAAGAATTCAGCGGCATCGAGTTCATCTTTAATGAGCTCGGCTTCTTTTTTGTCTTTGCCGAGATGATGAAGGAGTGAATCAAAAGAAATAGGGATGGATGAACCGTGAGGGTTTTGCCATTCAGGAAGATCATGTGTTAAATCAGATAAAGCAAATCTGTCCATGTGCTTATATTTTTGATCGATTTTATTTATAATTTCGATTTCTGCATTTGAAAGAGCCCCTATGCCCGGATCTTTTTTCAATTTGACTTCATAATGTTTTGGCTCTGAAATATATTGATGCCAATAGAATTCTTCGCCCGGTGCCGGTTCAATATTGATTCTGTTGTAGGTTGTACTCAATACCGGGCCGAAATCCATGGACACATATTTGTCAAATGTAATTGGCCTGCCCCATTGTTCCAAGGCTTTTCTGTCGATAAGGTACATCAGCTTGAGCAGCTTCAGATAGGGCATTTTATTATGATTATTTTTGAGAAGCAAAGAAGCTGCCTGGGTTGCTTTATCTTCTCTATAGGCTGGTGTCATGTTTTACTCCGTTGAACAGAAGAAGTTAATTGTTCGTGTCGCCAATGTCAAGCTCTACCTTTCATGGATCATAGCATTGACCTTGTTCGTGATTTAAAGACACGAGAATCCTGGCTCTGTTCAATAAAATCAATGGGAGCACTACACCTGCCTGAACCGTTCGTACTTCATCCCCAGCAGCTCCCGGTCGGGCCAGAGGATCTCGCGGTGCGGGAAGTAGATTTTAGTGTCTTGCATTTCCTGCAGCCCGTGCAGCAGCATGGGGCCGTCTTTTTCTTTGCGGAAGTCCTCGCGGACCTCAAGGGTGTATTTGTCCGGGCGGATGCCGACGATGTTTTGGTCGAACGCCGCGTGGTGTATTTTGCGATTAGAATAAGAAATCACAAAAGCCTGGATCTTCCGCCCGGATTGACATTAAAGCATACCAGACAGGCTTGTAAAGCCTGGTACAATCTAGGCAAAAATGAAAGTAAATGTTCTATATCCATTTCCGTAAGCTGTCTGCTTCCGCTCAAAGTATTACTTCCTCCCCATCCTGAAGACGCAGGATATTCTCATCTCTGAACACTTCCGCATACCGGTCTCCCTCAAAAGTGTGGATGGGCACCACCCGGTCCGGCTGTAAGACTTTGATCATCTGCTTCAGAGCCGGAAGACCGGCATGGCCGCTTGTGTGTAAATGAACCCGGTTCATACCCCGGGATTCAAGATAATCCAGAAATGTTTTTGTTTTCGGATCTTCCTGATACCCGTCCCATAGTGAATAGACAAAAGTACCACCCTCAAGACCCCCGATATTCTCCAGATCGCCCTGCATGGAAGGCCGAACCAGCATGACAATATCCCTTGCCCCTGTGCTGATCTCTTCTTTTTTAATCTTCGATCCGCGGAACTGGTAAAACCATGATTCTTTCCCAGCCTCTTTCAATCTTTCAAACGGCCATCGCTGATACAGCACCCGGATTTCAGGAAAATCTTCGGACGGATACGGGAGATCGGCATATTCTTTAAGCGTTTTCAGGACAATCGCCACATACACATCCATCACGAGAATCTTTCCTGATCTTCTGACAGCACGAAAGATAGAAACCAGCCGGTCGATGTTCTGCCCTGATGAATACACGAGCGACATCGCCTGCTGTACCCTGAATATCCGGACCAGTTCAGTTTCGATTTCCTGTTCGCTTGTAAACCGTGATGCTTTCCGGCCAAGGGTGCTGCCCTCTAAAAGGAGCATATCCAATGGTTTATGTTCCTGCCGAAGGAACCAATCAAATGCTTTGGCTTTGCGTCCGTGTGTACGGAAATCGCCGCTGTAAAAAAGCGAACGACCGCCTGCATCAACACGAAATGAATAAGCATCAAAGGCAGAATGATCCATCAGATAGGGAGTGATCTGAAATTCGTTGAAGCGGAATTGTTTTCCGGATCTAATAAAATGCGGATTTCCAATTTGCCACTTCTTGCCGGAGAAAAGCCCGGTTATTTCAATCAGCTTCTGCGTTGGCTCTCCGCAGTAGACGGGTGTTTCAGAATGGATATATTTCAAAAAGCCATAATGGTCCTGATGCGCATGGGAGAGCAACAGGGCTGTCCGGCCGTCAGGATTGTACAGGCCTGGTATATCAGGCAGAAGCCCTGCACCAATCAGATCCCCGGCAGTTTTATCCTGTATGATTCTTTCGTCAAATTTCTCTCGATCATGCCCGACCAGCGGCATACCAATGTCTATAACGAGTCGTGACGATTCCGTCCAGACCTCTACACAGGATCCACCGATTTCATGCGTACCGCGATGAATTTTAATATGCATGTTTTACGGCTTATATATTTTCAAGATTCGCTTCCCAGAATCCGATATTAGATTTCATAAGTTTTATTTGATTTCTGAAGGGAAGTTCCTTGATCCCCTCAGAATAAAACAATTTGCTCCTCGGATTGAAATCAATCAAAACAATGATAAAATGGAATTTCTCGAAGGATGATTCGATTGGCACTTTTTTTAATGCTTTCAACCTGTTTTCAGGCATCTTGAACAGACCCAATTCAATTTTCTGGTCGATGAGACTTTTT
Organism: bacterium; assembly: GCA_016930535.1. Classification (GTDB taxonomy): domain Bacteria; phylum Zhuqueibacterota; class QNDG01; order QNDG01; family JAFGCO01; genus JAFGGN01. Next base: position 17,734 of record JAFGGN010000107.1, on the reverse strand, counting down.
ATCTGATTTTGGTACTCATTAGCTTTATCACGAACAGCTGATTCACCCGCCGGTCTTTTCCATGACAAATGTCACAGGAAACGGGGCAGACGGATCCACGCTCTCAAAAACCATTTGCGTTTTAAATTCCAGGGTACAATTAAAGCAGTCAAAACGACCGGCCATGTCCTGCATATCCGAATCATGAAAGGTCAGATATACACCGTATGCATCCCGGGACCAATCCCCGTTATACGCTTTCCAATCCGCCTCTCTGTCGTTTTTGTCATGACCGTACCAGCGCTCACAATAAAAGGTGCCATCCGCATCGATCGTGATGACCAGATTCAGGAACAAATCACTGGCGGGATCGACCGTGATAATACCCATCCCCCAGCTCGAAATGTCTATTTTCTCTTCAGCCGCTTTCCATGTTCCGGACAGAATGGCCTCACAATTAAATACGGACACAGTCGCCTGTGCCGTATGATTTTTGTACACGGCCGTGACGGTTTCAACGCCGTCGACATCGAGCGCGGTAAAAAGACCTGATTGGTCTATGGTGCCGGAGGTTCCCGGCATTGTCGTCCAGACGGCATTGTCCGTTATCACTGAAAATCCGCCGTCCGAAAACTTTGCATAACATTTGAATTGCCGGTTCTGACCGGTGACGAGAGTCAGTGTCGAAGGGGAAACCTCGATATAGTCGACCTGAGACGTCGGCTGGTGTATCGGGCTGTCATCGGATATAAGACGGACAGACCAGCCCTTGCCTTTATTAAACGTACCCCTGTAAATATAAGAATCCTGATAATACAGTGTCCGTGAATAGGCGGACCTGTCCGTATACGCTGTGGCCGACCAGAAACCGGTGTAGAATCCCATATCATCAAAAAAACCGTCGGGATCGCGGCAGCCGCCCGGCAATGCTGAAAAACCGCTTTCATTCGTGCCTGTATCTTCCTCGGGCCAGCCGTCTTCTGATTTCAGTTTGTCTCCTTCATCCGTGCCCCGCTCTCCTGTGGAGTCGGCCTGGGACGGCTTCATGCCCAGCCAGGTTTCCAGTATCTGCCAGTCATTTTCAGTGGGTACGCGCCAGCCTGCAGGGGCGATGTTGCGGCTGTCATTCAGGGCGAACCAGTTGTACAGGTATCCATAAATGTCCGCTATGTTTTCATCGTTGTCATAGGCACAGTACGCGCCGGTTTGCATGTCTTCCCATCCCGAATCGGAAGTGATTTTCAGGATCGCATCGCCGTTCCGGTAATGGGTGACCCTCAGGTTTTCCGCCATCCATAACTGATTGCCGATTCTGACGGTCTGATAGGCATTCCCATCGATATCGGTCACCGGTTTGCCCGGGATTCCCTGATCCGGCCCGGTTCCATTGCCGGCCGGATTTTTTGAGCCGCAGTGAAATAAACACAAAAGCCCTGTACAAATGACTGCAGCAATTGTTATTATCCGCATTTTTTTTATCCATCCACTATGAATTTTTTATGCATTACTCATCAAGCTGATCTCATTCCTACTGTTTGAAATTACACCCTGCAAGCCGGAAATGCCCAGTCACGCCCGCCTGAACCGCTCATACTTCATCCCCAGCAGCTCCCGGTCAGGCCAGAGGATTTGTCGGTTCGGGAGCATGATTCTTTTATCATGCATTTCTTGCAGCCCGTGAAGCAGCATGGGGCCGTCTTTTTCTTTGCGGATGTCCTCGCGGACCTCGAGGGTGAAGCTGTCCGGTCGGATGCCGACGATATTTTTGTCGAATGCCGCCTGGTGGATTTTATGATTTGAATACACATCACACAAGCCAGGATATATCGTATGAAATCCCCTTGATTTTCTACAACAATTTATTGATTTTATGTAAAATATTCCAGACGTTTTCCCATCGGTCCGTCTGATGCGGACCGGCAGGTCTGACGCTCTGATCAATCCCTCCGAATGATGACCAGCGAAGGATCGCCGAAAAGGTGCATTGGATTCTTGTACGCGCCATGACAGTGATCATAAAATGCCCTGCCCAGGGATTTTCCGTCAAACAGATCCTGCCAGAATCCCTGTTCCTGCGGCGTTATTTCTTCGGATGCCGGATCCGAGCAGGGGGGAGAATCGATGATTGTCACCGGCCCCTTTTCCGCTCTCAGGTACGTTTCGTCCAGGCATTTCCCACGGTAAAATGCCTGAACAAGGCAGGACATGGTGATCATCAGCGGGTTGATGTATTCCGCCTTGGTGATGTCCGTATCCCATATCGCCTTGGAACCGATGATAAACCGGTCGATATCGCCATGACCCGATTCAACAATGACACCTTCCCTGCCGAACAGTTTTTCATAGATTTCAATTGCAGCAGCACTGTTGTCATACACGAAATTTTCGATCGTGACATCATCGGGAGCCAGGTTCTGAATAGCCTGAAAATTGGCCATCATGATATTATTGTATAAACTGCTGGTATAAATAAATGTCATCTTTTTTGTAAAATCATAATTCATGGTTTTGTTCAGATAGGCAGACAGCTCTGCCGCTGTCCTGACCGGCACAATACCGGCGCAGACCTGATAATCTCCATCGTAACAATATTCGTCAATGCCATAGTGGATCTTGTCATTCAAATCCGCATAATAAAGCGTCGAATACTGCGGATCATCCCAGCAATCCCAGCGGTAATATCCGGCCGGCAGGTTCCATGGTTCAGAAAGATCCGGTTCCGGCGGTTCCAGATATTCATCCGCCTCGTCATCCGACTCCGGAATATCCCTGGAGTCTCCGATCAACAGCGCGTATTTGACTCCCCTGTGATGGTAATAATACCGGATGCAGTTTCTGATTTTAACCCTTAAATCAGCCCCCTCGATATTCGCATCGATCCATTCGGCTGTCACGGAATACACCTCAAAACCCATGGTGTGTTTCCAGTCGCAGTACGTGGGAAGCACGCTCTCGAACAGGGGCCGTGTTACAATCAGAAAACCGGCGGGACAGAATACATAATACGTGTTTCCATTATGGTCATGGACGCCTGAAACCAGTTTTCCTTCCCGGACCGGATCCGGATAGCCCGGCTCGCCGTTCAGAAAATTCATGACTTCGTCCGGAGATGAAAAGGATTCGAGTGTCCAGACATCTCCGCCATGATGCAGTTTGGCCTTCTGATAAAAAACATAGGATTCAGTCCGTGAGGGTTTTCTGACTGTCGCGATCATCGCTTTTGATATGTGCCTTGCGTCCTGAAATCGCATGTTCAGATATGTAACGACATCCTCCACAGAAGTCGCCAGTTTCCAGCCCCATTTACCCTTTGGATATTCGCTTTTTCCCCTGATATAGAACACATAAAATTCAGGATGGGTTTTGTACCATACCGCACAAACCATGGCTTCTTTTGCAGGATATTTATATGAGCCTGTGCCATTGATGAGACGCAGCACATCATCCGGATCCTGGAATTTTTTCCATCGCCAATTCCCTGGTGACTGCGGATTTTTGGTCTTTTCGTAATAAACGATAAAATCGATTTTTCCTTTATTAAGCGTGGCCGTGATTCTGGCGTTTGTTACCGCACGGCTGTAAGGACGCTTGCCGTTTAAAAAATTCGTGACATCATCCGGATTGTCTGCCCTTTTCCAGCCCCAACCGTAAAGATTGATTGCTGTGAAGACAAGGACAAGCAGCATCATGATCATGGAATGCCTTTTCATCATCCGCCTCCTTTTGATACTGGTGACACGTGATTTTAATTGGCCTGTGTCACAATACCTATCCATGCACAATCGTATTCATGCTTGGAATTTCAAAACCATTGATGTCCTGATTGATGCAGCCCTATAGATGTGTCCGGAAATATGGATAGAATTGATATAAATAATTATATCAAGAATATTTAAGAAATGCAATGGGAAGTTGTTTCAGATTTTTACCGTATGGCAGGTGTATATTCTATGCCGAATAAACGCATAAGGTATCACACATGTCCGGATCATACATCCGAAGGCATACGCATCGCTGATAATTTGTCGTTTACACATGGGACAAGTCCCATGCCACACGCCATTAATTAATCATAAATTAAGTTTGTTACCATCATTCGGGACACACGACGTGAGATGTGGGGCTGGTTTAATTCTTTTTCCAGTCCCGGATAATCAGGTGATCGTCTTCCATCTCTACGGTCACGAGCTGACGTTCACGCCAGCCCAGCCGGTCGATAAAGGATTTGGGCATTGTGATGTAATACGAATACCTGCCTGTTTTACTGAGCTTCCGGATTTTTTCGGATCCGCTGCCGTGCCGGCGCTGTGTTCTCGGCATAGACTTTCCTTTATTTTTGAACAGTACGTACTATAGTATGTACTGTTTATGCTTATGATAAGTTCATGTAATATAGTAAATTAATGAGATAATTTCAAGAGGATGGGGGAAGGAAGGAGGGATTTTGCCTGAGCTGTCTGACCCTGCAGTCGTGAAAGAGGATCAGACCACACGTCGAACCATCACAAAGCATTGCCACAAGGCCTGCCTATCCCTGCACACACGATACTTTATTTAATAAGCATCACCCGGGACAGCCGACTGAAATATATGCAATTTGTTCACATCTGGTAAATGCCATGGTTAATCTTCAGTTAACGAGATGGTCCAAAGAATTTTCCAAATGCATCCTGGCCGGCCTTATTTAGCGACTTCGCAAACCTCTTCTCCCGCCGTGCCTTCTCCTGAGCATCGGCAAAGTAATCAATTAGCGATTCGGGATTTTCAATTATGTTTCCTCGACGATCGGTGTCGAAACCAAGAATTTCAATGTCAATTCCCAAATCCTTTGCTCCCTTAATGACCTTGCGGGATGGAGAGTAAAAGCTCCAAATAAAATAAGTAGCCACCCGGAGGTCATAGGCTTTCCCGAATTCACCCCTGATCGTCGAAGTGCCCAAATGCCGAACACATTTAGCCTCGATGATCCGTATAGCATTTTTCGGATTTGGTTGCTCGAGTGAAGAGGTCACGATGAGATCAGGCCGGCCGTTAAGGCTGCTTTCGGCTCCACGTAGAGTCTGTTGAGCCCAAAACTGATATACTGTACCATCTTCCTTAATTTCTATCGGTCCGCTCTTTCCAAAGAGATTAATCACATCGGCGGTAGCATTATCTGAACGGAGAATGACTCCCAGAAGGCTGAGAGCTTCAACGAGTTGCCATGTAGGAACCTCAGGTAAGGCACCCTTGTTCATCGGCAAGCCACGAAGACTATGTATATACCTAATTCCGAAGAATCTGTTAAGGATATTTTCAGATGCGACACATATCGCTCGCCATAAAGCACCGCGAGCCTCTATGTCCTGGTCTGCACTATCCGGAATGGAGTCAACCATGACTTTTCCTCCATTTAACTTCAAGCCTTTGCTTCGAGCGAACCGATTCGACGACAGCCCCTTGTTGAGGACTTTCTGCTCATATCAGGTTCATATTTATCGTGTTCCACTTGTTCCAATATTGTTCAAGGTCGATTATTGTATGCCAAAATTTAACGCTCTCTCAAAAACCCTCACCGAAAAATCCTCATCCCCCCAATATTGCCGTGCGATTTCGTATACTTTTTCCCATGACATATCCAAATCTTTTATTGAACCGGATAACCCTAAAGTACGAACAACAATATTTGGTTGCACATCAAATCCCAAATCCTTATATAAAAGTTCTGCCCATATCTGTGCTATTTGTCTTGTTCTTTTCAATTGCTCTTCGCTGAAGTGAGATTGAAATTTCGCCTCAAATACAATTAGATTGTCATTATAACAAATCGCCAAGTCCGGTTTTGCATTAAACACCGCCTGCAAATTTCCATATACCGACCTGTCCCCTTCTGATTTCAATTGGCCGGCTTCCTGCAATTTATATTTTATTTGTTTGGGATGTGTTTCTTTTGGATCCTTTAAATTTTCTGACAGCTTCTGATAATTTGTATATGATTGAACATTATGCTGCCTGGCAATTATCTCACACAAACTTTCAACGAATGTTTGAATATGTGGCTTCCGGACATCGTAAGCATCACGGATAAGAGCTACTTCACAATAGACTTGTGGATTGATAATTGAATCAATACCAAGAAATGCCTTTAACGGCCCCCAGTTGGGCTGATCCTCGAGCAGAAGTCTGAATAGATGTGCGCATAAATTACGTTCTTCACGATTATATTCGATATAATTTTCCATGTACTAAACCTCTCAAAATAACAACTTGAATATCTCAATTGTCATTCTATCGGGATTTCCTTTTCTAAAACCATATAAATGATATCCGTATCTTTATTTGTTTTTTGAATCACTACAATCGGACCTGAAATATTTCCGCCTTTAATCAAATATGCATGGACCTCTGTTTTGTCTTCAATTTTCTGATCGATATGATATATTAATAATGCCTCTCCACCCTTCATCTTTCTTAAAGCAAATTTATTCAGATATTCAACCCGATTTAAATCATGACAGGTTAAAATCCCGATCATATAACTGGGATCATAATCACGAACCTGATTAAACAACTTCTCTAATGTTTCTTTGTCTTTTGAACAGGAATTCTCTCTTTCGAGATGCAGCACCAGCTCGGTCCATTCACCCTTATTCCTGCTCCATTTTCCCCACCAGCTTATATCCATTCTGCGTGCCCTGCCGTCAATGCTGTCTTCCGTAAAGGGCTGATATCCTAAAGAAATACCCAAATCATAAAAGTAGTTTAATTCCCGCAAAGTAAATGAATGATATGTATGTATCGCTGTTAACTTGAACGTATGGCAATTCTGTACGTATCCATGAAAAACCTGTTTTAAATCAACTGGCATGACAGCACCTCCATGGATGCTTCATTAACTTACTGAGTATTCATTCAATAACATTTATTTGATTCATATATGATGTTATTACACTAGATCTCATATTATCTGCATAAAATCTCATGTTCTATTTTAAAAATATTATCAATTGGTCTCCCCAAAGCACAATTCATTTTATACTCATTACTAGATAACCATTTGATAAACATACCCAAAAAATCAGTTCCAAAACGACTTCTATGGCCCGACCCCTTTTTGACTAACTTAATAAAATCAGAAGGAATCTCGACAGCTTGATCACCAAAATACCAATAGTGCGTTGATAAAAGCACATATTTTCCTGACAAATCTCTATCTCTGTTATTTTCATCATGAACGCTTTTTCTAATAGCTGGAGGAGTTGTCAAAAAATCATAAATCGAATCGCCGCAACGTCTGCGCGGGTCAGAATGATGCCAATTAGGTGTCTTCTCTTTCAAATTGATTTTTGTCCAACTATCATATTCCACCATGGACATTTTACTTGATATTTTCATACAATAGATTAGTTTATTATGAAAATCCCCTAATGATGAATTCTTTGAACCTGTACCGATAATCCAATCTCCAATTTGTGCAGTTCTACGAATAGCGGGTTTACATATAGCCAGTGTGCATACACCCAAAAAAGGATTTGGAGCGGCTCCTGTATCCTTCCAAAGCACATATGAGTATAATCGACTCATTAAAATCCCTGTGGCACCAATCCAAGATTGTTGATAGACGAATTCACAAACTCAAGACTTTCATGTACTTTAAGTACTTCTTGATAATCCCAGCATTTCAATTTATCCTTTAAATCCCGAACATCTTGCACATGCTTTTTGATTTGCTCAATTTGATTTTTATCAGAGACTGCTACAACACCTTGTACAGCAGAGTTATTAAGAGATTTTAAAAGGTTTAAGATTAAACTATCAATACTGCCCTTTGTCTGAACTTCAAAAACATAAATGACTCTACCCATGTTTCCGATAGTTGCCTCCCATATGGCATCTACTTTAGAACCATCTGAAACTTTCTGTTCAATTTTGGAAGTAAAACCCAACCACTGTCCGATATCTCTCACCTTGTCCCTGATGTCATTATGAATAAACTGCATTGCCTCCGGCTGTTCTTTTTCCACTTCTTCAACCGTTTCCTCTTTTTTACCATAGATCTTGCTCAAATTATCTTCTACCTGTAATTCATCCCAAATAAAATAATCAACAGCCAAAAAAGAAGTGTCATTTAATCCGGCTGATTTCATCTCAGCTGCAATCTCTTGAATTATTTCACAAAGACGCTGATAAACTTTCCCGGTAAGCTGATAATCATATCTTGGTAGTTTTTCTACTTCTAAATAATTTAGAGCTACATAGGCCCGTCGATTCCACAGCATACATTTATCAGGATATGTCTTACATAAAATTTCACTAATCATAGCCGGGCCCATCCCTTTAACATTTTTTCTAAAATTATCCCATCTGGTTGCTATTTCAACATCTCCCCAAACCAATTCCGCCAATTGTTTACGAAAATGGTTCAATCCATTATCTTCAATAATCTTGTCTATATAATAATGTTTATTACCCCAGATCAACATCGCCCATAGATTAGATATATAATCATAGATGTCATCTTCATTAAAAGCCAATATTTTCTTTTTACTCATTTGTTGATAGTAATCCACCAATTCTTCCCTTTCCCTGATCCCCTCAATAAAATCTTCTTTGGCTTCTTTCATTTTTTGGGAATAGTCTTTAATGTGCTGTTTAAGGAGTGTTTTATTCATAATTTTCCTCTATATTTACTAATAGACTGTTACGATATTATTTTTATAATCTAATCAAAACCATTCCAATCAACTAGATATTCTAATTTAATTCAAGATCAAAAATTTGATGTGATTGTACTAAAATATTTTTTAAATCGAATTGCCATGCAATGTTGTTTTCATTTTGAATCAGGTCTGTCACACACAAGGGACACCTGATGGACAAGGATCTCGGGACACGCAATCAAAGATCCCATATTAATTGACAGCATAATTATTTCAATAAATTTTTTATTATATCCCACCTATTTATAAAATGAGAAATATGTCTCTCAGATATTGCCGTATGCAAAGAATCCCACTTCTTTGGCCTTATTCCACCATGCTTTTTTAAATAACCAGAATGTATTTCTGAAATTACTTTTGACAACTCTGCCCAGGTACAAATATAAAACCTGTCAGCCCCATATCTTACAAGTTTAACTAGCACAAAAATCAAGTTTTCAACAGGTGAGGGAAGGCATTCCCCGACAATCTGAGACTCTCCATAAAACGTAATTTCAATGAATTGATCAACTCTGGCAAATTGCCAATTAGATCCAATTATTGTTTTAACTTGAACGGATATATGCTTCCCAGTCTCTGTTGATGCAATAATATCATAATGCGGTACATTGCCGGTAAATGTAGTGGCAATTAAACCCATTCTGGAGAGTTCTGAAGCTACAAGATACTCGCCAGTTTGTCCAATAACTTTGTTTTGCCTTCCCCTTGCCATAAATTATCTTTTCCCCTGCCCTACTTGTCGAAAATTTCCAATTATATTATTGTTGAAAACAATATACAAGTTTGGATCATCCGCCCGGCATGGTTTAAAAGCCATGCCACACGATACTTTTTTAATGATCAGACAGGGTGTCACACATGTCCTGGCCACCAGCCGCCAAAGCCTAGTTGACTTTCATTTCAAACTGATTCACGAGCGTTTCAAACGCCATCTGAGGTCTGACCGCACCATGTGGTATCACCACATACTTCCACGCTTTACTGTCTGTTTCCTTGGAATGATTTGTTGCATGAGTGCAGAATAACAATGCAGCGCGTGATTTTTCGAGTACTTCCGGATTATCGATTTCTCTTTCCTTCTTAGTTTCGATTAAATAGATATATCCTTCGCTTTCAACTACAAAATCCGGGCGATATCGTTGGGAATTGTGATTATAGTAAATGTGAAACTGGTTCGGAGATGGACGAAGCCATTTTATCACCGAATCATCCTGTTCACAAATTATTGCGAAATCTTTTTCTGTTTTTGAATCGAATTTATATCTGTCATGGCAGGCCTTAAGAAAGCCCGTGAACACCTTACTCGGGATTGTATTAGCAGGTGTGATCGTCTCTCGCAGATCATAGATTTGATCGCTGGTGTACTTTGAGAGATTGTGCGGTTCAATCCGTGTAAATGGCCGTACAATCGGTTTTTGAAATTCCGGTGATTCATAATAAAAATGATCCATTAATTGAAGATGAATAAATTTTCCAATATCCCGCTTATGATAGATCACAACATTGGGGATTTTCTCTTCTTCGATGTAGGAACGGAATTTTTCCAAAGCTTGACCTGCCAATTTTAACAGCAGATCCGCATGTTCATCATAGTCCACTTCAGAATAGTTGATCAATTCGGAAACAATTACATTTTCAATGCTGCTGTATTTGATTTTCCCCTGATTTGAGTCGATAATTTCAACTTCGCCATTTCGAAGTGTATGGATTACAATTTCTTCAGATCCAGGCTGATAGTTCAAATTTGCAGTATTCAGATTAAAATCGTGGAATCCTGATTCGACCTGTTCTGACTGCATGATAGTAATTCGAGGGATTTCAATGATATTATCAATAAATTGCTCAACGACTTCATCATAAATTGCTTCGATATGCTGAATTTTTTCTTCAATAAACATCTGCTGTTGGGGATCGGAACGATAGCGTTCCTTTATATCGTTCACGACCTGTGTTTTAATTTCATGCCTGGTCAAATCTGTAACTTTCTTCACAGACCGATTATATCTCGGCAACGCCTGGATAACAGTCTGCTTCGCTTCAAGAATTTCTTTGGCCTTCTGCTTCTCGCCTGCATCCGATATCTCTTCAACTTTCTTTTCTTCTTCTTCAAATATTTGTTCAATGGTAGATTTAGATGTGATGACTTCTTTACGCTGGTTTAGTTCTTCGGGATCAATTTCAATGATGTTTTCTTTTCGGATAATTGAATCGGGGTTGTTGGCTTCATCAATAATTTCCTGAAAGCGATCATGTGCCACAATGGTCAGTTTATCGACTTTTGGATCATCGGTTTTCTTGCCATATGGCAATCTTAAACCTCGCCCAATAGTTTGTTCGCGTAGTGTTTCTGATGCGGCTTTTCTTAGTGGTATAATCGTATATAGATTCGTTACATCCCAACCTTCTTTAAGCATATTCACATGAATGACGATTTCAATTTTATTGTCAGGATCTTCTAGGGTTAACAACTGTTGAATATTTTCTTCTTTCTCACTTCCAGTTTGATTGGAGTGAATTTCCATGACTTTGTCCGCATAATACCCTTCGAAAAAGGATGGCGCGATAATCATTTCTTTCAATTCAGACGCATGATCCGTATCCTTGGCAACAACCAAAACAAATGGCTTCACCGGTTCTACACGATTGTCATTGGCATAGATGGTTAAAGCGACTTTGGTTTCTTCATGAATGCGGACGCCATCTTCAAGTTTAATACGATCCAGCTCTTCCTTGGAAAACTGATCCGGATTGAAATCTCTCCGTGTGGCCACCGCCGGTTCTTTGACAAATCCATCCTGGATGGCTTTTGCCAATGAGTATTCATAAACAACATTTTTAAATGGAATTGAGTTGCCACCACGTTCTACCTTTGGAGTAGCAGTTACTTCAAGGCCGAGGACAGGTTTGAGTTCGTTGATCACCTGCATTCCCCGATCCGCGCGATAGTGATGTGATTCATCCATTAAAAGGACGAGATCCGGCAGGTTGGCCAGATAATTAAAATAGGATTCTCCGATATATTCAGACAAGCGCTTGATACGCGGGATATTGCCGCCCCTTGTTTCTGCATTGATTTTTGAGATATTAAAAATGTTAATGTGAATCTCATCCTGGAAGGCATCGGTTTGGGAGGTATATAAATAGTTATCCCCTGTAATAATTCTGGGCGGTCGATTGACAAACTCACCAATACCTTTAAACACATACTTTGGGTATGCGGGATTGCCAAAATCATCAATTAGCTTATTATAAATGGTAAGATTGGGGGCCAGCACGAAAAAATTCCGGATGTCTTTTTCAAGAGCCAGATAAGCTATAAAAGCGCCCATTAACCGTGTTTTTCCAACACCTGTAGCCAAGGCAAAGCAGAGCGATGGAAAGTCTCTCTCAAAATCAGTGCATGTCGGATATTTTTCATGAACTTTGTTAAGGTCTATTCCCAAATCAGTATCTTGTTGCAGTTCAAGCATATCACATAAAATAGTCAGAATTTCAAGACTTTCAGCTTGAGGCGGACGAAGGCTGAGGCGATTTTTAATGTTTAGTGCTGTTCGGTCCATGAGCTATTCTCCTTCATCCGTAGCATCAAAAAGGTCAGGCAGGTCTTTCTTTTTCTTCTTCGGCTTCTCAGGTGGCGGACCGGGAGGCACGAATTCCGGTTCATATTCATCTCGTGGCATATTAATAATATTCAAGCTGTAATCATCCTTACCGAATTCACAGCGCCCAAGAAGGATATTTGGAATCTTCTTTACAGTAATATTAACATAGCGTTTGGCGGCTTGGTCATGAAATGACCTGCAAGCGATTAGCAGGCTTTCGTCGGGTTTCATGTCGTCGTGAATTTGCTCGACCAGCTCGAGGGTAACGAATTGTGTGGTGGTGAAGATATAATCTTTTTCCGTGGACTGTCCCTGTTTCCAGAACACTTCCTGATCGGGATTGTATTTGAATCCCTCATGCTTGGCCATGGCCGCTGCTAACATGTCGGCATTGTATTCTTCCGAAATCACCCAATTATCATACTTGTCTTTCTTAAGCAAGCTGGGAGCCAGTTCATAAAACTTAAATCCGCCGCCACCTTTCCACTCTACAGATTTAGAAATACCCCCCTGATCCGTACCATCGACCACTTGTTTTAAACGAGGTTGACAATGAGTATAGGCATGCTCACCCAGCTCAATGCCGATCCATTTACGGCCCATTTTATGTGCGACTGCGGAAGTTGTGCCAGAGCCAATAAACGAATCTAACACAAAATCGTTGATTGATGTTGAAATATGTATTATTCTTTGGATTAGTCTTTCTGGCTTGGGAGTTGGGAATATATCATTATCGTTTATTTTTATTACTTCTCTTTTACCTTCTTGATTATGCCCAACCTCATCACTATTCCACCAGGTGTCAGGCGTACGACCTTCTTGTACCTCAGAAAGAAATCGTTTCTTTCGTGGAAAAGCATCGCCATTTTTCCCAAACCAAATCCTTTTTTGTCCTATCATTTTTAATAGATTATCTTTTGAATAAACCCAATGTTTCCCTTGAGGTACTGTAAATACTTTCCCTGTCGGGCCAGTTACTTCGTAATTACCATCAGTCCTATCCTCATTTGCTACCAAATCGCCGGATTGCCATGGTCCGCGAGGATCATTATCAATATTTCTATATCTTTTATCCATTTTTTCAGTTCGTTCGAGTAAATTGAAATTAACATTCTCGATATTTTTTGCATATAAAAGTATGTATTCATGATTCTCTGATATATATTTAGCGTCATTTTTTATGCTATGTATTTTTTGCCATACACAACTCGTTACAAAATTCCTTCTACCAAAAATTTCATCACAGAGAATCTTCAAATAATGACATTCATCATCATCAATAGAAATCCAAATCGATCCATCTTCACTCAGTAAATTTCTCAGCAATTCTAATCTTGGCTTCATCAAGTTCAACCAAATAGAGTGCTCCAGATTGTCATCATAATGCTCAAAAGCATTCCCTGTATTATAAGGCGGATCAATATAAATACACTTAATCTTACCTGCAAAGTCTTGCTCCAGGGCTTTCAGCGCGAGCAGGTTGTCGCCGTGGATGAGCATGTTTTCCGCATTCGGGTCGCCGTAAGATTTTTCCTTGTCTTCAATCAGAATTCGCGGTTCCAGTTTGGGTTGCTCGTTTTTGTGAATCCAGGTGAGTTCGAGTTTTTGTTTATTGGGCAAGGGATCGCTCCTGTTATCAATTAACCATCAATTAAAATTTTTAATATAAATCACTATTGATAGATGTCTTGACATATATCAATACTACATATTGTATTATCTCTTTAAATTTAAACCAATCTATCAATTAACCATCAATTAAAATCAAGCCCAAAAGGGCACATAACTTTGATACTTTCTTGATTTGCTATCAGGATCAACAGGTTTGATCAAGCCACTTTTTAATGTTTCTCGAATGATACGTGAGGCAATGGATTTATTATGCTCCTCTATACCAAATCGTTCTCTTAACGACGCATTTGTAAGTTGGTCCATCTGCACTTTTTTCAAACATGCATGGAGATAACATGCTCGTATTTTATCATTGCTGCTCATTTTATCAAATGTTTTATATGCATAAAGAATGACCTTGGTATGATTTTCTGTAACAATTATTTCCGGAGCAGGCAACTGATAGAATTCACAAAAAAAAACAACCTTATCAAAGCCACTGCCGCGTTCTTCACAGATATTTATTTTCTTCATAAATTTTGCCAGTTTTTCATTTCTGGACCGAGGGGGCTCGTCAACAAATCGAAGCGCATCGATTAATGGCCTGCCCGGATTGGTGAACTCAATTCGATCTGTAAAGATTTCAACCATTGGTCCCGTTCCCGTCACATTAAAATCCTGATGAATCATTGCATTCGGAACCAGTTCACGAATCGCTTCTACCGGGTACAATTTAACTTCTTTACGAAAAGCCTGGCCAATCTGTTCGTTTGTAGGCAATTGATCATTGATATATTGTATAAGGCCTTCAAAGCCATTTGCATAGCCTTTTGAACCTTCCTGCTCTTTGACAGTTTTGATTCGATTTACTCCTTCATATATAACAACACGAATCGCTTTACTTGAAATTGAATCAAAATCATGAAGGTTTTTTGAAAACAAGATTGCCCCAAAATTGGTAATATCAAACATAGTCGAAGATTTCTTTTTGATAATCTTTTCCGACTGTAGTGCTTCAAGGATGCCTGATTTATTTTCAGGTAGATTTTGACCCAATAAATCAAAAAATGCAGGATAATCCAGGCATTTTAAAACATCATCTTTATTAATATTTGTTATAGCAATACCTGATTCAAATGAGGTTTTGGAAAGTTGGAGCCATAAACTTCTTTCCTTTTCAGGGAAATCTTTTAACTTCTTTTTATAGGAACCAATCCGTATATATTCGTAATCTTTAAACCGGACAGGTGTATGCTGACATGGCGGAATTTCAAAAACCACCAAAGGTTTTCCCTCATAAATCAGTTCTGTTATTCTAAAGTCAATGCGAGGATGTAAATGCATATTTAACCAACACTCGAGTTCCTCGTTCCCAATCTTTTTTGATCTGGGTTTAAATGTTGTGCCTGTAACCTGGTGGGTGTTATTATCAATCCCCCAAACCAAATAAGCCATATTTTTTTCATGCAGGGTTGCGGAATTGGATAAAGCTGAAATATATTCACCAATATCATCAGGCTCTGCTTTATTCTTTTTAAATTCAATCCACTCCGTTTCATTAGACAATTGACACAATTTCGGTATCATATCAATCAACGAATTTATCATACTACTCTCCACCGAATCGAAAATAACTCATTTTCTTTGACTTTCTGCTATAACCGCTGTTCGATTTCCCCGACATTATACCGACATTATACCGACATTTATACCGACAGTAAAATATTACTAACCCTTCCTTTCATCCAACACGGCCCAGTTGCCACCTTTTTTGGGTCCCTGATATTGAATGATCCCGGCCTTCACCAGTTTTGAAGCCGCGCGTTCTACTGCGCTGACAGATTTATTTATCGATTGAGCAATTTCAGCAAGCGTCACTTCAGGATTTTTTCTCATTATAGCAATAATTTGGTCCGGCATTTTTACCGGCGTTTTTACCGGCGTTTTTACCGGCGTTTTTTTATAATCTTTTTCAGGCAGGGCAAACGAAAACACGGTCCATAAGCCTGATTCTTCAAATTTAAATTCAGGGAGCGGGACATCCATTTCCCGGCATGATGAGAAAATCCGTTCAATGCCTCTTCCCCAGGCTTCGATCATGCCTGCGCGAAAAAAGACATTGGCAATATCCGGATTAAACGGCCGTGAAGCATGCTTTTCGATCAATGTCCTGACAGACCAGCCCTCAGGCAAGACACCGGCATTCCAAAACAATAGTTTATCATCATACACACTGATTTGAATAGGTGTAGCGCTTGCATAATCTTTGTGCACGACAGCATTCAGCAGGGCTTCACGCAACGCTGCCTCAGGCACGGGATAGGTTTCAATGCGCTGTATTTGTTGATATGAAATAGTGGCTTTCAAATATTTGGTCAGCAGAAGGTCCAGCGCTTTATCGACCTGGGCAAATAAATTTCCATGCACCTCATCCTGATAGATCAGATCAGCATCACTTTTAAAATAGCCAATTTTTATGTAAGCGCCTGTAAAGAATCGTTCCGGTTCCGGGTGAAAGAGTAAAACCGCGGCACGCTTGATGTACTCACCTTCAAAAAGATGTAATTTTTCGAGTAAACGCGCTGCCGGTTCGTCAAGAATTTCGGATGAAAGACGATTGCTTCCCGAAGCCCGGTCTCTGAAAGAGTCTAAAGCGGATCGACTTAATTCCCGGCCATTGAAATTCGGTACGGGAACACTGTCCCAATGTTTTCCCTGTTTAGAAAGAAGAAATCTGTCCAAAGCAGCGCCTTTGAGTTCCTGCTTGGTGCTGCCGCTTCGATAATGGTACTGGCCTTTATAGCTAATAGGATAAGGATACGGTTCAACGTGTATTTCAAGATATTTGCCTTCATTCGTTGATTTCAAATTCACATCAACCATAATACCCAGCACATCACGGACTTTATTGGGGATATCTTCCAGTAACTTCTCCGGATTTTTAACACCAACCACATTACCCTGATCATCCATACCGACAATCAAAATACCGCCAATGGCATTGGCAAAACCGCAAATCCATTTTAAATATTCATCCCGCCAGGTTTGTTTGAATTCAATATTTTGATTTTCCTTACTCACTTAAATCACCCTCCACCGGATATAAAATAATTCTTTCTCGTGGATATTCTGTTTCAACCGCTGTTCTATTTCCTCAATGATGTTTTCTTTCCGTTTATCCACGTCATCCTGAGCCTCAAATAGTTTCATGCGCAGATTTTTTCTTTTACCTTCGAGCTCTTTGATTTTACGATGTGCGTCAACTTTGCTTTCAAGATTCAGTATTTTCTTGGCTTCTGTTTTTCTGAACTTGATTTCTTTGTCCAATTCCTTGATCTGCATTTCAAGACTCGATTTTAGATCATCTGCCCATTTCTCGAGCTTTTCCATTTCTGTTTCAAAGAATGACGCATTGCGTTCAGCGCTTTCCTGTATAATTTGCTGTTTCTGGGCATAATACTTCTCTTCTATCGATGCCTTAGGAATTTGTTGACCTGCATAGTGATAAGGATCACTAATTCTTGATTTGCATGAAAATAAACGTTGGCATTGATCTTTGTCCAAGGTGATCTTTTTATCAGTCACTCCGCAAAGAATAATATGATCCTCGGATTCAAACGAATCAATAGTCAAGCAAACAGCCCGAAGCCAACCCTCTTGGCCAATCAAATTCTGAAGTATAGAAATTTTTTGCTGAGTTTCCGTATAATTAAATTCCAATGTTTCATATTCAAGATCCAGTTTTTTATAATGTTCAATGATGCGCTGTGCCAGAGGGTGCCCGATACGATAGACATTCGCATCCTCCACATTGCGGCCCATCCGATAAGGACCGGGATGGAT
>JAFGGN010000106.1 GCA_016930535.1 bacterium | reverse complement strand
ACCGCGGACCGCATAAAAGCAGTATAAGGGTAGACGCGTATATGCGTATATGGGGCCCCTCGTCCCTGCCCCTTCAAAAGACCGCGGACGGCTGACCGCGGACCGCATAACGTGAATGCCTCGGAGAGACGGAGACGGGGTGAAACGGAGAAAAGAGAATATCGAATATCGAACAGGGAATGTCGAATGATGAAGTAAGTCATTGATATCATTTTTTTAACCTTCGGAATTCAGCATTCGATGTTCAATATTCATTATTTCTTTTTTTCTCCGTTTCTCATCTTCTCCGACCCTCCGTTTCACGGCCCGACGCAAAGACCCAAAAGACACAACGACACAATAGACCGCTGGCCGTAAATGCTTCGGAGAACCGGAGAACCGGTGAAACGGAGACTGAAAACCGTCCTTGCCTTATTCTCCGTCTCTCCGTTTCTCCCCTCACCGTTTCACGGTCCGACCCAGCGACCCAATGACTCAACGACCCAACAGACCCAATGACATCTTTCATCTTTAATTATCAATGGTCACCTCGATCCGGTCGATCAGTCCGCTGCGTTCAAAAACGGAACGGCTCGTTTTCTCATCGAGAATTTTTTGATCCGTTTCCCGGGCGCTTCCGTCCTTTTCAATAATACGGATTCCGGACAAACTGCCCCTTGTATAAATAACGGGGACCTGGCAGAATGTAAACGCCAGGCTGCCGGGTTTCAGGCTGATGGATCGTTCCTCTCCTTTCACATCAACGTAGACGAATACGCGGGATTCCGTAATCCATTCATCCGGTTCGAGCAGTACCGGATTGAATTCGATGCGTCCCAGCCGCACCACGATGCCGAATTCTCCGAAACGCGTCAGAATGTCTTCCTTGACCTGCCCCGTCATGCCGGGCTGCTGAACTCCGGTGAACCCGGGCGTATGCGAGTAGGGATCGGTTGGGAAGGCGCCGTACAGATCCGGCGTTTTATGCACTCCGATTCCTTCCCGGATGTCCCGGTATAAGATCTTCAGCTGATCCAGAAGGGAGAAGTTTGCTCCCGATTCCAGTGCCCTGAAAAATGTTTCCTGAACTGCCAGGAGAAGCTTGGAGACCATGTGCCAGTAAATGCACCCCAGACCCTCGTATTTGTAAAAGGTCCCGGAACGGCCCGTGAACGACTGGTGATCGAACACGGATTCATAGATATTCAGAACAAGCCCGGATTCTTCGTCCGTGAATTCTGCATACCCGCTTTCTTTCAGACTGCGCAATGCCGCCTGCAGCATTCCGGCATTTCTGAGATCCGCGTTAAAATGAATGCGGCCCTGACAATCCTGCACAACCACACTTCTGTCCTTGTCCCTGAGTAATGCCGATAACGGCTTCGATTGCCGGACGCGTGATCCGGGAATGCTGTTTTTTTCCATGAACTTCGGCAGATCCCGGTCCGGATACAGCATGTAGCTGTTCTGATCCGCTCTGTACATTCCACTGTGTCTCAGCGCTTGAAGCACATGGATGGATTCGTCGATCGAGAGACATCCCGAGCTCAGGACAGCGACCTGCCCCTCGAGCATTTCGTACAGGTGCCGGATCGTGATTTTATCCGGCTCCATATTCACGAGATTGTAGGCGTGGTACAGACCATCTTCCCTGCGGTTGGTCCGTACGGAATGTTCCAGCAGGGCCGATGCCGTATCCAGAAATGAGATCAGGTTATCGACGGGCAGGGTTCCCCTGATCCCGGAAAATCCATGTGAATATATCCGGTTTCTGTATTCGCTGCCTGCACGTCCCAGACGGTCCGTTACGGCTTTTCTGTCTGCTGCATTCACCGGACCGTCCAGTATATGTTGAAATTCAGTCAGGACATGACCAATCATTGAATAGAAAGACTGAACCTCTTCAGATATCTGCAAGGTATCGGATTCCGACTTTTGAAACAGTATTTTACAGAACCGGATATACCGGATACAATAGTACAGCGTAACCATGGAACAACCGGTCCCGACCAGGGCGTTGTTGGCGTCGTTCCATTCAGGCCGCTGCGTATTCATCCAGATGCCCGCTTCCGGTATGAAATTGGACAGCTTCGTGAGCAGGGGAATCAGCAATTTTTCCGTTAAGGTGGCATGCACCATTTTGCCTTCATGGTCCTGAACGAATTTTCCATCCGTACCGAGCGTTTTCACACGCTTTCCGATCCGTTCGTTGAGATCAAAATCGAAATCGATCGTGGACTTGGGATTCCGGACCAGCGCTTTATAGTCCCTGATGCGGTAGGGGACATCGGCGTAGGCAAAACAGTTTTTTGAGAGAAAGCCCTTCAGCTTTCCCGGATGGAATCGGTCTGACAGTTCCAGCAGTTTCAGCAGGTAAATGATCTGATGATCGCCCCAGTATCCGATATGGGACCAGGCATCCGACGGATCCAGTTCCTCCCAGTCGAATCCATCCCGTGTGATCCGGTATGGATTGTATCCGTCGGCGGTCGAGGCATTGACAAATTTAAAAATCATGCCTTCGATGAAACAGGGAAAGGAAAATCCAAGCGCTTCCCAGTTCTGGAAAATATCACGCCAGTTGCCCTGATAGTTGAGTGTTTTTTCGCCTTGTTCGTCTTTCAATTCTATGGAAAACAGGTTCCAGGGCCTTGAAGGATCGCCGTGTCGGCGGCTGAATGTCAGCGGCAGGTATTCATAGGCCAGTTTTTCAAGATCGGGATCGTTTTTTGTCTCGATCCGGTGTATGAACTCTTCATGCGTCAGAAGCTCCGGAAACGCATCCAGAAACGCCCTGTACTCGCGGAAGCATCTGTGGCTGGCCTTACTCAGAAACCTGAGAAAATCGGTCTTCCCGATTGCGCCGTTATTTTCAAAAACGCCTCCGCGCATGATATTGAACAGGCAATTGGAGAAATGCCGGCTCGTATTTAAAAGATCCCGGGTGCACTGTATCCCGTCCGCCCGGGCCACTTTCCGGATCAGGCATGCACAGTCCTCCGATACAGCCTGTTCGATCAGGTGTACAGTATCGTGTTCCGAACGGATAAGCGCGTCCAGGGCAGTCACTTCCGCACTGTCCTGTTCCGGATTCGCCGCGATCAGCCATTTGCGGGATTCCACGGGGGAGAGTGAAAATTCCGTGCTCAGATAATAGGCGCCACGCCTGCCGCGAATATCCGTTTCCTGTGCGACGGGAGATCCGCTTCTGAACCGGGCGGTCTGCCTGTCCGACAGAAGAATAACGGGATTTTCCAGGCCTGCGGACCAGACTGTAGCGGCCCGCAGCGCCTCGCTGGGTTCGGCCTTATCTGTCGGTATCGCGCTGAGTGTATAAAGTCCCACTCCGGATTCAGCGAGCAGTTCATTCCTTTTGTATCCATCCAACAGTGTGCTGTATTCGAGCTGAAATTTACGGTCGGTCCCGGCAGGCAGAATATTCTGCATGCCGTCGAGCACGCGGATCCGGACGGATTTTGAACCGCAGTTGCGGATTACGGATTTCCTGATCACACCGAACCGGTCACAACTGGTCCACCAGACATGAAACAGCAGGTCCAGTTCCGGATTCTTTTCCTCAAAAATCAGGCAGTGTCCTGCCATGTGTTTGTAGAGATTTCTTTCTGTTTCATACATGCCCTCGAAACGCGCGGAAAACGGCTCCCACAGACAGGTTCTGTCCTGAATATCTGCCAGGATCAGGGTCCTGCTTCCGCTTTGATCCCGGGAATCATGAATGCGGTCATCCGTATAATAGGGGAACAGGGCATGATCCGGATTCTTTCGTCCCGCGGTCATGCCGCCGTTGCTTGAAATGAAGATCCAGCAGTCCGAATGACTCGACAGGCTCATAAAAAACGGGGGCATGCGGTCATATCCGGAAATCTTATAATAGGTGTGTCCGTCAATTTCGACGATGCCGCCCCGGACCGGTCCGGCATCTGTGTGAAGCGGACATTTGCCGATGCTGATTTTTCGGGGCATGTTTATTCTCCGGCCGGCATCCATCCGGCCATGACCTTTTTAGGTTGGCGGTTTAGCTTGAACAGGCCCCAGTGTTTCTCGGCACCCAGCGGATTGCCCGGATCGCCTTTCCAGTCCTCGTCGAAAGCCTCGAAAAGAAATACGGTGACATGATGACCGGCAGCCCATTGCGTGATTTCCCGGACATATTTTGCCTGATTTTCTTCACTGGCCCGATTGCCGAATTCGGATGCAACAGTGGCCCATCCCGCCTCCGAGACGACCATTCTGGCCTCTGGAAGGGCATCCCGCACCATTTTCAGATTTTCAAGGGTGTAGGTTAATCCCCCGTCTATGTCCTTTCCTTCCCACACGGGATAGGTGTGCACGGAAATGAAATCCAGAATGCCCGACAGACTTTTTCCGTTTTCCGCCCACCAGACATAATTTTCAGCCACTGTCACCGGCTGGCCTATGGCCTGTTTCACCTGCCGGACGTAGGAAACCACCGAATCCACGCTGACCAGATGATCCGTCCAGCTCACCAGGGCTTCATTGCCGACATTTACTGCAGCGACAATGCCGGGATAGGTTCGGGCCAGCCGGATACCCTGAGCCACCTGCCGGGCATTTTTCATTTTGTTCTGTTCCAGTATTTCGGAAGAAATGGCTCCGGTCAGCCACGGACATCCCTCGTGATTGCTCAGCTCCGCATCCAGCCAGATTCCCAGCATGACCCGGATATCGATATGATGGTCGCGGATGATCCTCAGCACGGCCTCGGAGTTCTCACCGGAATCATAGAGCCGGATCAGCCTGAATCCGCCGGTTTCCGAAAGAATGATCAGATCCTCAAGGATTTCTTCATCCGAAGGATTCACGGCACCGTCCCCCCTGTCCGGATGCTGTCCCTGCCGGAATCCAGAATAGGCGACAGCCACGGATTGTCCGGCGAGCAGATCCGCCTCCTTTTGCCGGAGTTCCGGGACATTGGGTGCGGGTTCCGGATCCGCCTGTATATTTCCGGCAAACAGGAAACCGGATATGACAAGCGATATGCAGAGAACTGTAATCCGCATGATGCCGTCTTTTTTATTCATCGGTTTTTCTCTCTTTCAGATCTTTTTCGATGACAGCCATCGTTTTTTCGTCCAGTTCATAGAACACGGCCGCGATCGTGGCGATGATCGTGCCGACGGCCGGAATGATGCTCATCATCATCCGGATGCCCCAGATGGTTTGCGGAGACTGCTCGATGTTGGCCACGAAGCCGAACATGGCCAGCAGCCATCCGCCCAGGCCGCCACCCAGGGCAAGGCCGAATTTCTGTGCAAATGTGGCCGCGGAGAACACCAGACCGGTGGCCCGCCTCTTGTTTTTCCATTCCGAGTAATCCGCCGTGTCCGCGTACATGGACCAGAGAAGGGGCGCCTGCGGGGCCATCACGAACGAGATGAGTATATGTGTTGCGAACACGAGTATGATCCGTTCTTTCGGAACAAAATAGAAGGCGCATGTCAGCACGGAAGTCAGTCCCATAACGATCAGGTAGAATTTCCTTTTTCCGAGCAGGTTCGAGAAAAATTGTGTGCAGGCGACGCCGGCGATAACGGCCACGGTTCCGAGCACCATGAAAAGCGCGGCCTGGCCTTCGTTGCCTACATAGTATTTAAAGTAAAACATGATGGTGCCGCTGCGCACGATGATATATCCCAGTGTAAATATGCTCATCACCAGCAGAATCATCCAGGGCCGGTTGTTGACCAGGTCTTTCAGATCGTTTTTCAGGGATGTTTTCTGATGAACCGGGGGCTGCACGCGTTCCCGGGTGGTGGCAAATGTGATATAAAAAAGCCCGCCGGCCGCGATGCCGTACACGGCCATGGTCAGCGGAAATCCTACGGCCTGGTTGCCTTTGCCGAAAAAGTTCACCAGGGGCCATGTCAGTCCCTGAACGATGAAAGCGCCGGCGAAGGCCAGAACGAACCGGTATGTAGCCACGCTGGTGCGTTCCTGCGTGTTCGGCGAAAGCACACCCATGAGTGCGGAATAGGGGATATTGATGGCCGTATACGCCATCATGATCAGAGTGTAGGTGATATAGGCATAGACGAGTTTGCCGGCCGGGCTGAGATCCGGTGTGGTAAATGCGAGTACGCCGATGACGGCCAGGGGAGCGGAAATCCAGATCAGATAAGGCCGGAACCGTCCCCATCGCGTGTGCGTACGGTCCGCAATAGCACCCATCATGGGATCGTTGACAGCATCCCAGAAACGGGAAATCATCAGCATGGTGCCCGCAGCCGCGGCCGATATACCGAATATATCCGTATAAAAAAACAGAAGAAAATTGACAAACATCTGCCAGTACAGATTCGATGCGGTATCTCCCAGACCGTATCCCACCTTTTCCCTGAAGGACACTTTAACAGGCGTGGTACTCATAGGATCTCCTTATCTTTTTCGGATGACCGACATTTTCTGAGCATTGGAGACAAGATGCGATGTCACCCGTTCCGGCCGAGAAGCAGGTCGATTTCCCGCATCTGTTCTGCAGTCAGCGGACCGTGTGCCATGGCCCCGGTGTTTTCTTCTGCCTGCCGGACGGTTCGGAATCCGGGAATGGGAACGGTTTTCGGACTGTGTGCCCACAACCAGGCGATTGCGCCCTGCGCCACGGTTCTGCCGTCACTCGTCAGAATAGCGCGAACCGCATCGACCTTGTTCATCCATTCCGGATTGGGTTTGCCCTGTTTAAAGTATTTCATCCATTCAGGGCTTTTTGAACCCCTGACATCATCGTCCGCAGCCATGCTGGCCGGTCCGTATTTTCCGGTCAGCAGTCCCATGGCCAGGGGGCCGCGGTTGATCGCCGCAAGATTTGCCTTTTCGCAGAGTGCGATGATTTCCGGATTAATGTCCAGCACATTGAGCTGCACCTGAATGGCCGTGCAGTGAGGCCCCTGTGCAAAAACGGATGCTCGGTCCGGAAAATCCGTGCTCCAGCCGTATGCACGGATTTTGCCTTCATGAACCAGGTCCTCCAGCACCTCGCGAACCGGTTCGGCACGATCGGCCGGGAATCCGTTGTCGTGAAACTGGTACAGATCGATGACGTCCGTCTTCAGGCGGTGCAGTGAGGCCTCACAGGCATTGCGTATGCCAGCGGGAGATGCATCGCTTCCGGTGACCTGCCGTGTATCTTCATCGAACACGGCATTGAATTTGGTGGCGATGACCACGCCGGAACGCCTGCCGGACAGGGCCCTGCCGAGAACACGCTCGCTGTGACCGGCACCGTACACATTGGCCGTATCAAAAAACGTGATTCCCATATCCAGGGCCGCATGAATGGCCCGGATGGATTCTTCATCGTCCACCTCGCCCCATCCGTGCGGTGTATCGCCTTCCCAGAATGGACCGCCGATGGCCCAGCAGCCCATGCCCAGGGCACTGATGGTGATGCCTGAACGTCCGAGCGTTCGTTGCATGATGCCCGCCTTTCTCCGGTTTATCCGGATTCTGAAAAATTCAACAATACCTTGATGTAATTTTCCGGTTCCTTTTCGAGCAGTCCGAAAGCTTTTTGCGCCCCGCTGCCCGGGAACTCGGCGGATATCATCGATTCGGGATCCAGACGGCCGTCCTTCAGGTTTTGTATGGCATCGCTGAATTCACCATGGCTGACACGGGAGGCGACGATCCGGGCCTCCTTCCAGATCAGTTCCTTCATCAGTACAGGGGCGGGAGCGTCACCCAGACCCAGCACGCAGACCGTGCCTGCACCGCGAATGCTTTGAACACAGCAGCGTACCGGGTCCGGCCGGCCCGGAACGGATACCGCATGTCCCACAGCTTCAAAGGCCACATCCGCGCCGCGTCCGTCCGTCAGTTCGTATATTACGGCAACAGGATCCTGATTGCGTGAATCGATGTGCACAATATCCGGATCAGACAGTCCGGCCTTTTCCAGACGTGAAGGGAGCACATCAACACAGAAAATCGTGTTTTTTGTCTTTATCCGGGCCGCCTGCAATATGCTCCGGCCGATTCTGCCGGTGCCCCAGATGACCACGGTATCGTTTTCCCCGAGTCCCGCCCGGCTGCATGCGTGAAATCCGATGGAGTACACTTCGATCAGGGCCGCATGCCGGGCCGGAACGGATAGGGGTACAGCATAGACACTGGCCTCGGGAACAGCCACGTATTCACCGAACCCGCCATGCATGTCGATGCCGATCAGCTTCAGCGAAGTGCAGGCCGGATAATGCCCGATCCTGCATGCGGCGCATTGTCCGCACCAGAGAATCGGGTCCACCGTGACCCGGTCTCCGGGACTGAATCGTGTCGTGTTCGGCCCCGTATCTGCAATCACACCCGCGAATTCATGTCCGGGAATGAGCGGCAGTGTGGTTCTGGATTTGAAATCGCCGTGAAACACATGCATATCGCTTCCGCAGATCCCCGCGTATTCCACACGGATCAGTACCTCATCCAAGCCGGGTTGGGGCATTGGCATGTCCTGCCAGGTCAGTTTGCCGTATTCGGTCAGCACCGCAGCTCTCAAGGGCCGCTCCTGTCAGCACCGGATTATATCATCCGGGCAGGTTATGGTTGTATCGAGATCTTTCAGAATGCCGTTCCCTATATTGTATATCCATCCGTGAACAGACAGCACCGATCCGTTTTCCCAGGCTTTTTGAACCACGGTCGTATTGCATACATTGGCCACCTGCTCGATCACATTCAGTTCACAGAGAACATCCGCCTGCTGTTCCGGATTCAGACCGGACAGCCGGTCTTCATTGAACCGGACGACATCCCGGATATGCCGGAGCCAGTTGTCGATGAGACCGTGTTCCGGCTTTTCCAGTGCGGCCCGTATGCCGCCGCAGCCGTAATGTCCGCATACGATGATGTGTCTGACCTTGAGTACATCCACGGCATACTGGATGACGGACAGACAGTTCAGGTCCGTGTGTACGACCAGATTGGCGATGTTGCGGTGGACAAACACCTCTCCCGGAGGCAGGTCGACGATCTGATTGGCCGGAACCCGGCTGTCCGAACAGCCGATCCAGAGATATTCGGGTGCCTGCTGTTTTGAGAGGGTGTCAAAAAAACCGGGATCGTTTTTCTCGATATTGGCCGCCCATTGTGCGTTTCGATCGAAAATATGTTTCAATGTTTTCAAAGGCGGCTGTTTCTCCCTGAATAATGGATCGATGAGCCGTTCAGGAACGTTCTGCTTCCGTAAGCGTATGGTTCATTTTAATATGATAACGAATGAATGTCAAGACAATTTGTTCAACGGTCCCTGGTTTCACCGGCACGATGAAGCATGTGCCCTGTCTGAAGATAATGTTCGAGCCGTTCCGAGATATCTTCACGACGCCTGGCGTAAACATCCTCGGACCATGCCTCGAGCGCTTCATCTCCCTTCGCATTCAGGGAAGTCATGATTTCCTCCCATACGGCTTCTGTATTGCCGTTCCCGTCCGGGGTCAGGGTGATGGTGAAGCGGCTGAACCGGCTGCTGTTTGCGATGATGAACTGAATGCACTGGTTTTTATCATAACGCGTGACAGTCCAGACCTCAGGTTCTGTCGGATCGAAAAACGTCTTGAAGATACAATCCATTTCCGCGACACCGGATTTTGAATACACCAGCTCGCATTGCCAGTGTTCCAGCCAGTCGTATTCTTTCACGGGGCAGAGCAGGGGAAATACCTGCTCCGGTGTTGCATGATAGGTTGCATGATGGATTCGCCGGATGCGTTTGGCGTTTGTGTGTGATTGATCGTTCATTGCGGAATTCTCCTTTCCATTATATGATAAGACAACGGTTGATAAAACCAGACAGACGGCCATATACAGGCCTGCGGATTTGATGTGCATGGTTCCTCCTTAGAATCAATGGCATATAACGACAGGGGAAATATAAACTGTGAAGTTATAGACAGGTCAAGGATTTTTTTCTGTGAATGATGGAATGAATGGAGTTATTGGGTCTTTGAGTCGTAGGGTCCATTGGGTCTTTGGGTCACAGGGTCATTGAGCCGGATTGTGAAACGGAGAAGGGGAGAAACGGAGAGACGGAGAAAAAGAATAAAGAGACAAGATTTAAGAACAAAGACCAAAGAAAAATGATTAAGGCAAAAAAGCCCCGTAGGGGCGACATAGTTAGAGCATCGCAGATGAGACTCCGTCTCTCTGATGCACTCACAGCCTGCCATGCACAGTCTCTGTTTTGAGTTTGGAATTTGCTGTTTGTAATTTATTTGTTTTTTGGGATTTGATATTTGGGATTTTTGGCGGTCCGCGGTCAGCCGTCCGCGGTCTTTTGGAGGGGCAGAAGCGAGGGGCCCCATATTCTCATACACCCATATACCCATATACTGCTTTTAAGCCGTCCGCGGTCTGCCGTCAGCGGTCTGTGGTCTGACCGGGGGGCCAGGGTCGGGCGGACCCATATACTCATACACCCATATACCCTTATACTGTTTTTACTATCTTCCGGCTGGATTGGCGGATTTCCCGGATTTCCATTTCTTCCAGACCCAGCGCGGAGAGAAAATCATGATGCGCCTGGGGGGACATTTTCTCGAATTCCTCGTGCCAGCGCTGCATGTCTTCCTTGCTCATGCCGCTGGATTTCAGGATTTCGATCCATGCCTGTTTGTCGATAACGCCCGCTTTTTTCATGAGATCCCGGCTTTTCAGCAGTCGAACAATCGCGTACTGCCGCTCACGCAGGATCCGGATCTGTTCCGATAATTGGTCCAGCTGATTTTCGAGGATTCCGGCTGCATGGCCGCCAGAGGCTTTCAGCAGCGTTTTAATTTCCCGGAGCGGGATTCCCATCTGTCGGTACATGCAGATCTGCTCCAGGTGTTTCTGATCTTCCACGGAGTACAGGCGGTAACGGGATTCACTGCGCACGGAGGGCTTCAGGAGTCCGATGGAGTCGTAGTAGAGAAGTGTGCTTCGCGACAGGCCGGATTTACGGGCCAGTTTTCCAATGGAAATGGTCGGGCCGGACATGGGATCCCCGATGAAATTCGTTATTTTTATCAACTGCCGGCATCCGGGACAGATGCACGGAGTAATATAGAACGTTCATGTCATAAATAACAAGCATTATTCTGGTTTTGCGTTAAAATATCGGTTTGATAACAGGTGAGACTGCCCCTTAAAGAAGGTGTGTTCTGATGGATATGACAAAAACGTAAAATATTACCCATTCCCTGATATTTTTTTACCTGTTTAAGGATTGAATACCGGACTGACGATTGAATGCGTGAATTTAAAGTTTTTTAAAAACAGCTGATTATGGTCCATTATTCCTGATTACTAATTTTTGGCACCGTTTTTGAAAAATATCGGTGCACATGGTACAAGCAGCTTATGAAACAGCCCGGCATTCTGATACGCCATGAATTAAACGAGAAGGAGTCGGAAATGAGTAAACGTTTTTATTTCCCATGGCGCCTTATTCTCCTCCTGACGGGATTTATGGTCCACACAACCGCTCAGGAACTCGAGGATCTGATGGGCATGTCCCTGGAGGATATACTCAACATCAAAATATATTCTGCATCAAAGAAAGTGGAGCATCTTTTCGATTCCCCTTTATCTTCGAGCGTGATTACACGGGAGGAAATCGTCAACTCGGGTGCCACGAATATTCAGGAAGCATTGCGTTTGATCCCGGGGCTCGTTGTGCGCCAGCAGACCAATGGTGTCTTCGATGTGCATATACGCGGACTGGGCAACCTGCCTCCCAATCAGCTTTTTTCCGAGGCTGCCAACAAAATCAGCCTGATCATGATCGATAACCGGATCGTGTACAACTATCTGGATGGTGTGACTTTCTGGGAAAATCTGTCCATCGATCTGGGTGACGTGGAACGTATCGAAGTGGTACGTGGCCCAAGTTCCGCGCTTTACGGTCCCAATGCAGTGGGAGGCGTGATTCATATCATCACATCGCGTCCGCAGAAAGACGGAATGGGTATCCATGCCAAAGCGGAAGGCGGTACAGAATCCACCCTGATCGGAAATATAAGCGCCGGATACAAGAAAGAAACCTGGAGTGTCCGTGCATCGGGTCATTATCAGAAGAGAAACCGTTTCGATTCGAAGTATTTTTCTTTTATTCAGAATGAATACACCGAACTTCCGGATTCTGTTCTGTCCCTGTCCATGGGTACCATGCTGAGAGGCATGGATAAAAGGTACCCCAGTCCGGATGTGGCGCTTGATAAATACGGATTGAATGCATATGCTACCTATGCGCCGAACGAACACGTCGGTTTTGACCTCAGCACAGGATATGCAGAATCCCAATCTCATGCTCTCTATGTGGACATCGCCGCGCTAAATTTTACCACCGTGGAATTGATTTCCCGCTATATCAATTTCAGTGCCCGAAATTACGGTTTTAATGAAAAGGTCGCATTTACTTCGGGATCGCAGTTCAATAACGGTAGTTCGGGAAAACCCCTCTATTACCGGAACCTGGACAGCGACATCGATTATAACTGGGAAATCGGCAGACTGGGTATGCGTCCCGGCATTCATTACAAATGGAGCGAATACGACTGGGAGGATTTCAATCAGCCGAGGTCGCTTACAACATTCGGCATGTCACTCCGCACGGATTATAAAACCGATCATTTCAGGGCCGTCGCTGCCTTGCGTGGTGACAAGTACAATGCACCGGACCGCTGGTATCTTTCCTATCAGCTGGCCGGACAGTATATTGTGAACAAAGCGAATCTGTTCAGGCTCGTTGTGTCACGCGCCAATCAGTCCGCGTTTCTGGCCAATGCGTATTTTGATATGAGTTTCACCATCCCGTTTGCTGAAATCGGTATGGAAATGAAGGGCAACACGAATCTGGATCTCATGGTCATGGACATGGTCGAACTGGGATACAGGACCAGACCGTCCGACAAATGGAACCTGGATATCGAAATGTTCATGTCCAGGTCGCGGGATTTCAGTTATCTTTATGCCGCCGGACCGCCCGTGTTCCGGAACGGATTGATGATATTTGTTCAGGAGTATCAGAACCTGGATCTCGAAGCCAATCAGACCGGAGTAACAGCCAGTGCTGTCGTTCTGCCAGTTTCCTCGATAAAATTTAAAATGTTCGCCACAGTTCAGAAAACAACACTTGACAATTATGCACCGGATTTGGAATATCCCGATTCCACTGTATCGAAGACGCACAGGCATACACCTTCGTTTTTCGGCGGATTCGACGTGGTCTGGAAGCCTGTATCCAGCCTCACGGTGGATGTCAACCTGTATTATCTGGGCTCCCAGACCTATGATCATGCCGATTATTCATTCGGCCCGTTCTCGCTTGTTTACGATATGGATCTGAAGCAGAAGCCGGTGCTCAACCTGAAAACCGCCTATATGCTGACGTCTGCCATGCAGGTTTATTTGAATATCCGGAACGTGCTCGGCGCTGAGGACCAGGAATTCGGTTATGCAGACAGGCTGGGAAGGCTGGTTCTGGGCGGGCTGGTTGTGACGTACTGATCCTTGAAGAATTGAATGACCTCTCTCCCTCCTATACGGGGTCTGCATATGATACCATGCAGACCCCGTATTTTAAACTTGTCCATGATCAGGAAAAACCCGAGTATTTTTATCATATTGTCAGATTCTGTGCATTTTATAACCTCGGCTGATAAAGCTCTTTTCCGAGGATCAGTCTGCAGTGCAGGCCGTTGCGGTTGAAAAAGGAGATACGGCCGTCGAGCTGGATTTCGATGAGGTCGAATATGGTTTTCATGCCCAGATGTACGTCTCTTTTCATGTCGAAACCGTTGGGAAGACCGGTGCCGTTGTCGGATATTTCGAGTACGAGCATTTTCTGTGAATTCAGCCGCAGACGGACACGGATGATACCTGGTCTGCTCTCGGGGAACGCATGCTTTACCGAATTGGTGATCAGCTCGTTGATCACGAGACCCAGCGGAACCGCGATGTCGATCTGCATGTGTACATCCTTCATGCGTGTCTGAATGGTGACGGCATGCATCTGTTCGCGGTACCCGCGTTTGATCAGCGAGATCAGGCTTTCGATATAATCCTTCAGGTTGAGATGGGACAGGTCCTTGGATTCATAGAGTTTTTCATGAACCAGGGCCATGCTCATGATTTTGTTTTCGATTTCCTTGAACGTCCCGGAGATTTTCGGTTCCCCGGCCCATTGGGCCCGCAACCGCAGCATCGATGAAATGACCTGCATGTTGTTTTTGGTTCTGTGATACAGTTCCCTTAGCAGCAGATCTTTTTCCCGGAGTGAGGTTTTTAACTTTTCTTCGGCCCGCTTGCGTTCGGTTATATTTTCCATTACCGAAAGGAGACGCTGCACTTCACCGTGTTCGTCATAAAGCGGTACGGCCTTTATCAGGAAATGACGGTCCCTGATCGTCAGCTCGAATTCAGTTTCTTTACCCTGAAAGGTTTCCAGATAATGGGATTTTACCGTGTCCGTCTGATTTTTGAATACCTCTTTCAGGGTTCTTCCGGCATGAAATTCCGGATCAAGACCGCGCTTTTTGTATTCCCTGCCTGAAGTGAAACCAATGGACATGTCCTTTTCAATGATCGACAGGTAGGCATTCGGGAAATTGTCAGCAATGGCCCGCAACAGCAGCTCCTGTTCACGGAGCTGTATTTCCGACTGCCGGTGCTGGATGATGTGCCCCATAAATTCCGCAAGCGTGGTAATGAGTTCCTTTTTATCGCGGATGGCCGGATCCGGGACCGCTG
Source organism: bacterium (assembly GCA_016930535.1). Classification (GTDB taxonomy): domain Bacteria; phylum Zhuqueibacterota; class QNDG01; order QNDG01; family JAFGCO01; genus JAFGGN01. The sequence goes on along the minus strand of JAFGGN010000106.1, from coordinate 2,172 downwards.
CCATTGTATTATTGGGACAGCAGACCGAAATATCTCCGCATTTCCTGCCGTTTATTTTTATATCCGCTGTCTCTTTCCAGCGTGTTTCAATGTAACCGGGACTTTTAAATACTTTTGCATGGAAACGGATCCGTGCTCCGCAATGATCGGGATTCTGCCAGGCGGAAGGCAGCAAACAGACGGCCCCCAGAATGAATTCCTCGATTGACAATCCGGTCTGTTCGGCCAGGCGGGAGATATCCACAAGACATTTCATTTCCCGCATACTGTTTTCAAGCGCTTTTTCAGCCTGTCTGCGTTCGGTAATATCGTCCACACAGACAAGCACCCGGCGTGCCTCCTGTATCTCGATGCGCTGTGTGCTGATCAGCAGGTTTTTCTCTGTTATTTTACCGTTTTTCAGAACTTGGAAAGGGACATCCACCTGATAAAAAGCTTGCCCCGTTTTATAGGTTTCCTCCACTGTGGCGCGTATGCGGCAGGTTTTGCAGGATGGACCGAATCCGCAGCCGCGCGGATCATCCATGGCATGAAGACAACGGAGCGCTTCTCCGCCGCGAAGCCCGGTCATGTCCGTCAACTGCCGGTCGGAATAATCCGCGGCTGTCCTGTTCACTCTGCGCACTTGGCGTTCATGGTCCATCAGTATCATGGCCACAGGAGAAAGATCATAGATCGCGAGCAATTCCCTTTCCCGTGTCTCCAGCGCTTCATTCGAACGCTTGCGTTCGGCCGCGTCCCAGACGAGATCAGCGAACAGGGACACAATGCGGACATCCTCATCGTTGTAATCCGTGGGTTTGTTCCCCACACCCAGGATCGCCATGATTTTATCGTCCCGGAGCACGGGCACAACCAGTTCCCTGATCACCCTGGCATGGCCCGGCGGCAGACCCTTCTTATGGGGAAGCGAGGCATAGTCGTTGTGAATCACGGGTTTTCTCTGATACACACAATCCACCCAGACGCCGGCTTTTGAGATTTCATAATGCGCGCCCTTGCCCTGTGCCCTGCAGAAATCCATTTTTGTCCTGGAGGACCAGTTCTGCAGTGTCAGTGTTTTTTGATCGGGATTTACGAAATGATAGAAGCTGATGGTGCTTTCCGTCAGTTGCTCCACTTCGTTCAATGTTTCTTCCAGGAGTTCGTCAAGTGAATGGGTCATCGCAAATTGAAACAACCGAACGCGTGCCTGAAGGATTTTTTCGGACTGTGAATACCTGCCGATGATTTTTTCCAGATTAGAAATGCGTTTTTTAAGTGCGGCAGTGCCCGGGATTGACGGTTTGACTGTTTTTACCGGAGCGTTCATGACCGACCAGCCTGTTCGATTATGTTATCATGGACACGGCAGAAGAAGCAGGGTTTTAATGCCCGGATATAAACCCGTCCGCATCATAATCATCTTTCTCCGTTTTTTGCCGCATTTTTCCGAAAAGATGAAGACAGATTCAGATGCTGCTTCAAATACAGGAGACCGTTATGGCCAACAGTTTTTGGATATGATAAAATCAGTACAGTAGGTGTCTGTCAGAATTGAATTTGTTTGTATTAGTCAAGTATAAGTAAATTCCCGGTTCAAGTCAATACAAATTTTCCCCGGGATCATGAACGAAGCGGCGCCTGTCTTATCCCGCATTTCTGCGAATATGCTCAAAGTACTTCTGTTTTGAAAAAAAGGCTTTTTCAAGAACTTCCATTTCTTCAGGGGTGCATCTATCGGATGCATGTATTCTGAATACCGAAGTCTTTTCGAATACATTTTCAATCAGCGCGCATGGGTAGGATGCGCAAAATCCGCAGTTGCGGACCTCTTTTTCGCGTACGCAATCGCATAATTCCGGATATACGCATCCGGATTCATGATTGCACCCCCGGCATTTGATTTGCATGACCGGGGCTTCGTCGTCCAGCAGACCCAGGCGCACCCACAGTTCATGCACTTTCTCCAGACCGGCAGGACATCCTGTCTGAGTGGCGATGTAACGCGGGCAGTGGGTGCATTGATCTCCGCATAATCCGGTCATGATGGTTTCCTTGGTTGAGTCAGCGTCACGGTTTCACGCACACACCGTTCCTGCATACGGTTCTCCCGTCCGGGCAGTTGGCGCAGTCCGCGTCGGAGGTGCAAGATGGGGGACATGGATCGGGCGGCCTGACGCATACGCCGTT
>JAFGGN010000105.1 GCA_016930535.1 bacterium | reverse complement strand
GGAGCCGTAGTTCAACTTGGTTAGAGCGCCGGCCTGTCACGCCGGAGGCTGCGGGTTCGAGCCCCGTCGGCTCCGCATAAATCCCGTCTTCTTCAGACGGGATTTTTTTTGTGATATGCAGCAGGCAGCATGTTAAAAAACATCCCTACCGCCAATTGTTACAATAATTTAACAATTTTTCTTTTTGAAATTTGCCAGGTGAAAATTATCTTTGCTTTTGAGAGATAATTGTGTATATTGTATCAATATGATACACTTTTTCGCTTTAGGGACATTTACAAGAGGAAGAAGAAAAATGGAAGAAAATATGAAAATTGAGGCGGCAGCTGTCAGATTTGCCACGTTCCTGACCGGACTTTGCCTGATTCTTGTTTTTTCGCAGTGTGAGAGATTTCCTTCCAACCCCTCGCTCGGCAATTCCGGCTCTCCCTGGGTCGAAATCCGTCATGTGGCTACCGAGTATACGGCCAATCCAGTGACAGTGAACGGATTGGCTGCCGACAAGGTCAATCTGCTGACATTCGAGATTCTTGCCAATGATTTTGAAACACGCGCGCTGGAAGTCTTCGGACGCGTCATTCTGGAAGGCCCTCCCTATGAAAGGGAACATCGCCTGCATTTCCGGACAGATGTGCTTCTTCAGAAAGAAAGTGAATCGTGTCAGTGTCTGGATTATATACAGCCGGAACTGCCTTACCAGATCGTAAGGGCACAGTTCCCGACCAATGAATATTCGCCGTTCATGGGAAGCCAGGGCAAGGTCAAGGAAGTGATCATCACCGATGCCGTGGCCATCGATGCAAACGGAAACATGATGCATATCCGGTTCAAACCGTGATTTAAACACGATGCTGCGGCAGCGGCGGATCCGTTCCGCCGCAATGTTTCGGAAACCGTCTGAAGCAAACCGCATCACAGGAAATACAAAGGGCTTGTCTCCCCGGTGGGACAAGCCCTTTTTTCTTGAAATTCATGGATTTCTTTAGTATACTTCTGGAAGAGAAACCATATTAATAAAGGAGACCGACAATGAAGACCATCAGCCGTTTTTGCTGCATTTTCATGCTTGTCGCCCTGCAGCTGTTTGCAGGCGGCGTGTATATGAAACAAAAACAGCATACGGATGCCATGCAGGTCATGGGGCAGACGCAGCCGGCAAAGGATGTCGTTCAGGAAACCTGGATCGACGAAAGCGGATTCAGAACCGACGGGCCCGATCAGAGTATCCTGTTCAATGCGAAAGCCGGCACAATGGCCATGATTGATCATCAGAACAAAAGTGTTATGGAAATACCCTACGGGAAGGACATGATGGGCCAGATGTCTGCGGACATGGATGAGGAAGAAGCCGCAGAATTTCAGAATATGATGCAGAATATGATGAAGATCCAGGTGTCCGTGACGAAAACCGCTGAAAAAAAGACCATCAACGGATGGCCCTGCACAAAGTACGACATGACCATGACCATGGCCATGGGTCAGTTTTCCATGGAGATCTGGGCCACTGAAGCCCTGAAAATCGATCCCAAACTGTATCAGCAATATGCCTCGGGCCTCATGGCCATGATGCCGGGCATGCAGCAGAACCTGGGTGAAGTTCAGAAGGAGATGGAAAAAATCAAGGGCGTTCAGGTTCTGACGGTTACCAGCATGATGATGATGGGACAGAATATCCGTTCCAGCAGCGAACTGGTCGAATTCAAAAACGGCAATCCGCCCGCGAATTTTCTTCAGATTCCGGCAGGATATAAAAAACAGAACTTTCAGGGAATGTGACGCGGGGCGTCTGAATGAAATTGCATCTGCTGACCTGGCCGAACAGGATAACGCTTTTAAGGATTGGCCTCCTGTTCGTCCTGGTCTTCCTGATTTACAATTATCATTTTTGGGTTCGCATCTTTGCGGCCGGTTTGTCCATCCTGATTATTGCCATGGACTGGCTGGACGGGTATCTGGCGAGAAAACTGGATGAAAAAACGGTGCTGGGCGGTCTGCTGGATATTGCCGGGGACCGTATTGTCGAAATGGTATTATGGATCTGCCTGGCCGATTTGAAACTGATCCCCATCTGGATTCCCATCGTGGTGATTTCAAGGGGTATTTCGACAGATACCATTCGCGGCTATGTGCTGCGGTTCGGATATACGGCTTTCGGACAAAAAACCATGATGCATTCCCCGCTTGGCAGGTTTCTGACAGGATCCCGCATCATGCGCAGCGGCTACGCGGTCATGAAGGCCGTTTCATTCGGCCTGCTGCTCCTGGCATCGGCGTTCCAGCGGACAGGCATACTTCCCGGGGAATGGGTGCAGCTCGGCTTGCGGACCGGTTTCTGGTTTTCCGTTGCAACCGCGATCGTCTGCCTGGTCAGGGGAATACCGGTCATTATCGAGGGGACGACCCTGATTCATCGAATCGGTCAGGAGCATGACGAGCCTGCGGCACCCGAACAGTGAGCCCTGAACGGGCGGACCGGGCCGCCGCCCCTTTCCGGGGGAAAATCTGTAACAATGAGCCAATTACATCCGATTCTTCTGTTCGACATCGACGGAACGCTGATAAACAAAAGCCTGGAACAATGGTTCATCCGGTACCTGTGGCGTGAACGGAAAATCAGAATCCCTGCATTGATTCGTCATGTTTTAAGGCATATCTGCATCTGGCCGCCCGAACCCTGGCATGCATGGAAGCTGGTGTACCTGCAGGGGTTTGAAGAACGGCAACTGCGCAACTGGGCATGGGAATGCTGGGCCCGGGATGTGGTTCCGGCCCTGATTCCGGAAAGTGTCATGCTGCTCGAGGCCCTGCGCGACCAGGGCTGCGAACCGGTTCTGGTAAGCGGCACACCGCAGTTTCTTGCCGAACCGTTGATGCATGATCTCAAAATTCCGGAGATTATCTGTGCGCAGCCGGCAGTCGAGAACGGTCTGCTGACAGGCAGCCTGACGGGACCGCATCCGCGCGGCCGTGAGAAAGTCCGGGCCGTGGACCGGTGGCTTGCCGGCCGGCAGTTGTCCTGGCGCACGACCATTGCGGCAGCGGATCACTGGGAGGACCGTCATCTTCTGTTGCGGACCCGGGTTTCACTCGTCATCCGGCCGAAACAGCGCCTGCGGCGGCTCGCTGCGAGGAGACAATGGCTCCAGCCGGGTCCGGATTCAAGCATGGCCGCGACAGCCGGTCTCGTGATGAAAATCCTGCAGTCCGGCGCAGATGACGCGTGAACCACTGATCGCACGCGAACCAATGTTCGCACGCGGACCAGTGTTCGCACGCGGACCTGATGCCGGCCGGTTCAATGCCCGCATCACACCGAATCGGGGGAACAATATGTCTGGCTGTATCAAACCTGCATGTCTTGCCGCTCTTCTCCTGTTCATCAGTCTGATATTTCAGGGCTGTTCCTCAGATGGCTCCGGCTCCGGATCCATGGATTCATTCCGGCAGGTTGAAAAGCAATTTACGCATCCGTCCCGGAATTTCGGTCCGTGGATCAAATGGGTGCTGAAACCATCCGCGGTTCAGGAAGAAATCGATTTTCAGATCAATGAATTTGCAGAGAAGGGGGCGGGCGGGCTCATGGTCGTGCCTTTTGAACCGCTGAGCGGCGCTGCTTCGGATTCCGTATGGGACCGCATCACATCACGCATACGGATGCGTGCGGACAGCATGGGTATGCGTTCCCTGTTTCTGAAGGACCGGGCCTTTACTTCATGGGAAACGGAACAGAGCGAACCCCGTGTCTGGAAGGTGGGCATGAGACGGGCGGCCGGTGATGCGAACAGGCAGGAGTTGTTCCCCGTTTCAGGAGATATGAATGCGGTTCCAGGCATGGCCTGGACCTTTGCGGGATTTAAAGCTGCGGCGGACCGGCTGTTCTGCCTCGGGGCCAATTCACTGAGCCTGCCATGGAGTTTTTATTCGGCCGGAACCAGCCAAGCTTCGGATTGCCGGTCGTTCTCATATCATGAATCCTGGTGGGACCTGTGCCGCCCGCTGATCGATGCCTTTTCGCGCACCTGTATGGCGCTCTCCGCAGGAACGTCCGTGAGCCATTTCCTGGTGATTGAACCGCAACCGGATTCATCCGCTTCCCGGTCTCAACTCCGTTTCGGTGCGTTTCTCGATTCATTGGACAGAATGCACGCGGAATACGACCTCATCGGAGAAACTGCGCTGGAGAAGACCGCACGGATCTGGCACGGAAAGCTGACGGCCGGTGCATGCGCATATTCCGCCCTGATCCTGCCTCCGGACATGCCCCGTCTCCGCCCGGCAGTGAACCGGTTGATCGAAACGTTTATCCGGGATGGCGGGACCGTGCTTTCGTTCCGAGGCAGGCCGGAGGAATCAGTTGCGGAAACGGAAAATTCCCGTGGGGAAAAGACGGATTTCGCACATCCGGAACAGGTGGCGTTTTCGGATTCCGGAATCGCCCGCAAACTGGCCTCTCCGGATTTTTCCATATCGGTTTCCGATTCCTGCAGAGGACGGCTCATGCACTGCCGGCGGCAGCTGACAGACGGCCAGCTGCTGTTTCTCTCCAATATGTCCGGTCATGAGGTCCGGGGCACGGTCCGCGTGCCGGGTCAGGCCGCCTATGTGCTGAAACCGTGGGACGGATCCGTCAAGCAGTATCCGTTCCGGATATCGGGGGATCTGATGAGCCTGAAAATTCAGCTTCCGCCCGGAAACAGCCTTCTCGTATTCTGTGCAGCCGTAGACACATTCGGTATACACACGGCCGATCCGGAATACACGGACGGCCGCATCCTGAAGCCGGACGACCGGCTGAGCATCCTGCCCGTCTATTACAATGCCTGGAAAATACCCGGTTCCCGTTCACGGTCCGCTCCGGAGCCGTTCACGCACACGGACTTCGTCTTCACCTGTCATCCGCAGGTGGACCGTTCCTCTTTAATGGCCGTACTCACCTGTTCCGATCCCTGTTCGGTTTCCGTGAACGGCAGCCATGCGGCACCCATGCCCGATGCCTGGCTCATGGACCGGGATTATTCTGTTTATGATATCGGGGCGCTGACACGGGCCGGTGAGAACAGCCTTTCGGCATGGACGTCTCAAAAGGACCCGGACAGTTATGCACTCATTCTCTACGGCGATTTCATGCTGATCCGTTCCGGGGAAACCTGGCGCATGGGTCCGCCTCGTGCCCTGAAACCGGGCCCCTGGGCAGACCAGGGCATGCCGTTTTATACGGATGCGGTATCCTATATGCATGTGTTCACGATTCAGGAAGGATCGGGAAACGTCCGCATCCGGCTGGGACCCTGGCGGGGCGCCGTGGCCGAAATTCTGGTCAACGACCTGCAGGCTGGCATTGTCGGATGGCCGCCCTGCACGCTCGACCTGACAGGACGGTTCCGGGAGGGAGCGAATTATATCGAGGTCCGGATATACGGATCCGCTGCCGGGCCGTGCGGTCCGCCGGATGACGCGCCGCTTTCCGGTGAGGATCCGGACTTCAATCCCGGGGCGTCCGGTCTGTATCGGGATTTTACCCTGATTGAGAGGCACGCAGCGGATGCCGTCCGCTGAATGCCGCCGGCCGGGTGCAGGATCATTTAATCGTTTGTCACTTAAAACGGAATTCGTTATATTCGAAATGAAGCTGCTCGATGCGCTTTCAAACCGACTCATATTCACGGCGGAGGCTGAACATGAAGAAAATGAAGGGACCGGGTATTTTCCTTGCCCAGTTTTTAAGACATGATCCTCCATACAATACACTCAGGAATATCGGAAAGTGGGTTGCCGGCCTGGGATACAGGGGCGTGCAGATTCCGGTCTGGGATGATCGTGTGTTCAATCTGGATCAGGCCGCATCCTCCAAGGCCTATTGTGATGATCTGACAGGCACTCTGGAAAAACTGAATCTGGAACCCACCGAACTGGCCGCGCATCTTCACGGGCAGGTTCTGGCCATGAATCAGGTCTACAAAAATGCCTTTCATGCATTTTATCCGTCCGGACTGAGTGATACGGAAATCGTTTCGTGGGCCACGGAACAGCTTTTAAAAACCGTTCAGGCATCCGCCAATCTCGGTCTGAAAACGATCCCGGTCATGTCCGGGGGCTTTGCATGGCATCTGATGTACCCGTGGCCGCAGCGTCCTCCGGGGCTTGTGGAAGAAGCTTTCAGCGAGCTGGCAAAACGCTGGATCCCCATACTGGATTTTGCCGAGGACCACGGTCAGTCCATGGCGTATGAACTCCATCCCGGATCCGATCTGTACGACGGCGCGACGTTTGAGCGGTTTCTGGATGTCACGAAAAATCATTCCGCGGCCCGCATCAATTACGATCCGAGCCACTTTCTGCTTCAGCAGCTCGATTACTGCCGTTTTATCGAAATATACGCGGAGCGGATCTCCGCGTTTCATGTCAAGGATGCCGAGTACCGTTCGGACGGCCGTGTGGGCGTGTACGGGGGATATCAGGATTGGACCGGGCGGGCCGGTCGTTTCCGGTCGCTCGGAGACGGCCAGGTCGATTTCAAACGCATTTTTACCCTGCTGACCGAAGCCGGCTATACAGGCTGGGCTGTGCTGGAATGGGAATGCTGCGTGAAGGGCCCCGAACAGGGTGCCGCCGAGGGCGCCCCGTTTATCGAATCCCAACTAATCGAAGCCACAGAAGTGGCATTCGATGATTTTGCCGGAGGCGAAAGCGACCGGACCATGAACCGGAAAATTCTGGGGCTCGACTGACAAACCGCCGGCCGGCTTTGCAGTCAGGCCGTGCGGGAAAGTGGATCCCGAACGACCGGAAAGAGAAATGCGGGCGGCGGGCGATGCTCTTCAGCTGAAAAATCAATGGCTTCAATCACGGTTTTTGACAGACCACCATTTGCAGGGAGGCGATCCATGGTAAATGAACATCACTCTGAAAACAGCATTCTGAAGCAAAATCGCTGGCTGTTCTGGATGTGTTTTATCTCACTCATCACCACCGCCTTTTTCTTTGCGGTGAGGGCCCAGATTATCGGGGCCATCGGCTCGGAATTCGGATTGAGCGAGACGGAAAAAGGATGGCTCATGGGTGCAGGCATGTGGCCATTCGCACTCGGCATTATCGGTTTCAGCCTGATCGTCGACAGGATCGGATATAAAACGGGACTCGTTTTCGCCTTTTTTTGTCATGTAACCGCGACAGTCATGATCCTGGCGGGACCGAATTTCTGGTGGCTGTTTTTCGGAAATCTGATTGTCGCCGTGGGCAACGGCACAGTTGAAGCCGTGATCAATCCGGCAGTGGCCGCCCTGTTTCCCAAAGCCAAAACAAAATGGCTGAACATTCTGCATGCCGGATGGGCCGGCGGCATTCTTCTGGGATCCCTCATCTCCCTGGCCATGAGCCGGGACGGGATTGTCGGACGGAATTTTGCGGGCGGTCTGGACTGGCGCTGGACATTCGGCATCATTCTTGTCCCTGCGTTTATTTACGGCGCCATGCTGATTCGTTCAAAGTTTCCGGTCAGCGAGCGCGTCAAGGCCGGTATCCCGTACAAGGATATGCTCCGGGAAATGGGCATAATCGGATTCGCCATCGTGATACTCATGTTTACACGGGAGATCATGAATATCCTGGCCAACATGACACCCGTATTCCAGGGCTGGACCGACAGCGCCATGCTGGGTGTGGCGTTTCTGATTACACTCGTTGCCCTGATTCCGCTCGGTGTGTATATCCGTTCTTTCGGACGCGGGTTGTTCATCATTCTGGTTCTCCTGATGTTCCCGCTCGCAACAACCGAGCTCGGAACGGATACGTGGATCAAAGAGCTGATGAATCCCGTCATGAAGTCCAATTTTTCGCTCAGCGGCGGCTGGGTACTGGTCTATTCTTCGCTGGTGATGATGATTCTGCGCTTCAACGTGGGCCCGATCGTCAGGCGAATCGGACCCCTGGGCCTGATGGCGGGCAGTTCTTTCGCGGCTGCAATCGGGCTGGTGTTTATCAGCAATGCACACGGCGTCTGGATCATTCTGGCCGCAACGGTCTATGCGGTGGGACAGACATTTTTCTGGCCGACCATGCTGGGAATTGTGGCCGAGCGGTTTCCAAAGGGCGGCGCCATGACAATGAACTCGATCAGCGGCATCGGCATGCTGGGTGTGGGTATTCTGGGTGCCCCGCTTCTCGGTCTGATTCAGGACAAGAATGTGGACCATGAGTTATTGACCAGGGATCCGGTCGTGCATGAACAGGTGATTACGGCTGAAAAACAGTCGATTTACGGACATTATCCGGCCCTGGATCCCGAGAAGAAGAACATGCTCGGCGAAACCGATCGGGCCCTGGTTCAAAAAGTCGAGGATGGATCCAAACGCTATGCCATGACCGTTGTGGCGCTCGTTCCCCTCGTGATGGCACTGTGCTTCACTTTGCTGATTTTCTGGTTCAGAAAGCAGGGAGGATACAAACCGGTCGAGCTGGCTGCAGGGAAAGGCTAGGGCATCGATTGCCCGGACCGGATGAGTCAGCAGCCTTCAGCCTCCGGCAGGTCCGCACCGGAAGCTGAAGGCAGGCCATATTGTTTTTAACAGGTATTAAAAGGGCTTCAGGTATTTTTGATTTACTGATAGGTAATTAATACTTTTATCCGGTGTGATTCAGGCCGGTGTAAAGGATCACGGCCGGATTATCACGGACATTTGCATAATGAAAGAGAAACGGCAAAATGTAACAGTATGAATCCATGAATCCCTGCAGCCGGACCCTTTTTCAGTATGGATTTTTGCCTGACGATCCGATTGACCTGTTTCGGTACACTCAAATTTATCCGATTTTCCTAAAATTGCCGTTGTTCACCCTTTTTTGTGTCATATTCATTGGCATTTTAAATAAATCAGGAATGATTTTGGCAGCATATTTTAATTATTTCCCGATATTTATCCGGAAATATACTGCATCGTGAAATCAAAGCGGAAATGGAACCGGGGTCATTCTATGCGCATGGGTAATCGTTGTTTCAATCCACATTGGCTGTTGTTCTGTTCACTTTTCATGATCCGGTTTCAGATGCCGGCCGCTCAGCAGATCGCGTTCGAGCATCTGACCAGCAAGCAGGGATTGTCCCAGAGTTCGATCACGAGTATCTGTCAGGACAGTGTCGGATTTCTCTGGTTCGGAACCTATGCGGGCCTGAACCGTTATGACGGATATACATTTACCGTTTTTGAACATATTCCCGAAAACCCGCACAGCATCAGCAATAATTTTGTGAGAACCCTTTATGTGGACAGGGAGGGCACACTCTGGGCCGGAACGTCAGGCGGCGGTCTGAACCGGTATAACCGGTTGACCGGACAATTCGAGAGAATGATGCACGATTCCGGGGATTCGTCCAGTATCAGCCATGATCAGATCAATGCGATCATGGAAGATCAGGAGGGCAATTTATGGGTCGGCACCTGGGGAGGCGGTCTGAACAGGCTCGTCCGGAACGGGAGCCGGGATCAGGACGGAAAAGGCGCAGAAACACGGTTTGTCCGTTATATGAACGATCCGGAGGACCCCTACAGCCTTCCGGGAAACAAAATCAATCAGTTGTACAGCGACCGGCTCGGCCGCCTGTGGATCAGTACCAAAAACGGCGTATGCCGGTACGATTTTGAAAATGACCGGTTCATCCGTTTTCATCATGATCCATCTGATGACAACAGCCTGAGTCACGACAATGTGACGGCTATCTGCGAGGACCGGAGGGGATATCTCTGGTTCGGTACCTGGGGATACGGCCTGAACCGGTTCAATCCGAACTCGGAAAGTTTTACCCGGTTCAGCCACCGGCCCGGCCGTGCGGAAAGTATTTCGCACGATGTGATTATGAGCATGTTCCGGGATTCCCATCAGCATCTGTGGATCGGCACATGGGGCGGAGGGCTGTGCCGGCTGGTGGAAAAGCAGTCCGGAGATACGTTCGACCGGTATCAGCATTCCGAAGAGGATCCCGGGGGAATCAGCGGCAATTCCGTGTATTCCATATTCGAGGACCGTTCAGGTGTATTGTGGGTCGGTACGGATTGGGACGGTCTGAATAAATTCGATCCCGATAAAGTCAAATTTACGCATTATCGCCGCATCTCCGGGATTGCGGACGGGCTGAGCGAAAACGGTATTTCCGCCATGGCCGTTGTGGACGGCACACTCTGGATCGGTACCCGAAACAGCGGATTGAATCTGATGGATATCGGAACCGGCCGGTTTACGACCAAGCGCCACCGGCCCGATGATCCGTTCAGCCTGAGTTACGATGCCGTCCGGTCCATCTGGCTGGACCGGAGGGGACGGCTCTGGGTGGGTACGGAACGGGGCCTGAATCTGTGGAGCCGGCCGGAGAGACGATTCAACCGGTTTTACTTCGATCCGGAGAATCCGGACAATACGAATGTGAATGCACTGTGCGACGATGCGGACGGCAACATCTGGATCGGAAATTACGGGGATGGTCTGGTCAGGCTTGATCCGGCATTCCGTTCGTTTAAACAGTACACGCATGATCCTGATGATTCTGCAAGTATCGGCGACAATATCATCAGGGCGCTTCTCTGCGATTCACGCGGCCGGTTGTGGATCGGAACCGAAACCGGCGGTTTGAACCTGTATGATCCCGGACATGACCGGTTCCGGCGGTTCTGCTCCGATCCCGGCGACACGCTGTCGCTCAGTGACAACAAAATCAGTACCCTGTTCGAGGACCGGTTCGGCGGGCTCTGGATCGGCACGCCCACGGGCCTCAACCGCATGAACAGCGGGGCCGACTCTTGCCTGACGTTCACTGTATACACAAAAGAACAGGGACTGCCTGCGGATATGATCAACGGCATTCTTGAGGACGGCCGCGGCAGGCTATGGATCAGCACAAGCAGGGGGCTGTCCGTGTTCGATCCCGGCAGCGGCAGTTTTACCAATTATGATATGAGCGACGGATTGCAGGAAGACGAGTTTAATTCGAATTCATATGCCGCGGATCCCGGGACCGGCATCATGTACTTCGGCGGCAACAACGGATTCAACGCCTTTCATCCGGACAGTATTTATGAGAACATGCGGATTCCCAATGTCGTCATCACGGACTTCAGAATCAACGGGCAGTCTGTTACTGTCGGACAGGAGGATCACGGACGTATCATTCTGGAAAAGTGCATCGCCGAAACCGATACCATCGTGCTCCATCATGAGACGACGGTCTTCTCGATTGCATTTGCCGCCCTGCATTTCAATTCGCCGGGCGCCAATCACTACGCCTACAGGCTGAAGGGGTTCGAAACAGACTGGAACAATGCGGGCGGCAGAAGGGAGGCCGTTTATACCAACATCGATCCCGGAGAATATGTCTTTCAGGTCAGGGCGTCCAACAATGACGGCGTATGGAACGAAACCGGCCGGTCCCTCCTGATCCGGATACCGCCTCCGTTTTATAAGACGATCGGTTTTAAAATTCTGGCCGTTCTTCTGACGGGATTCCTGATCGTGATACTGTACCGCTACAGCCTGATGAGGATACGGGACCAGAATGCGAAGCTCGAAGCGGATGTGGCCAGCCGTACGCAGGAAATCCAGGTGAAAAAGGATGAAATAGAAGCTGCGTACAGGCGGATGAATCATGCTGTCCAGCGTATCAATGAAAGTGTGGAGCGCATGACCCAGCTTGCGGATACAGTGGCCGATACATCGACCGAATTCAGTGATACGAGCCAGAATCTATCGACCGTTTCATCGGAACATTCGAGCAGCATTTCCGAGATTTCGAGCAGTCTGCAGGAACTGTTTACTTCGGCATCGGCCAATGCACTGAATGCCCAGGATGCCAATCTGAATACGGATGAAACCCGGAATCTGATGAAACAGTCTCTGGAGGACATGAACAATCTGTCCGGGGTGATGCGCCATATTTATCATTCGACCACGGAAACAGAGACAGTGATTCACAATATGGAAGAGATCGCTACCATGATTCAGATGCTTTCGGTCAATGCATCGATCGAAGCCATGCGTGCGGGAGAAGCCGGCAAGGGATTTCAGGCCGTGGCCAGAGAGGTCCAGGCTCTGGCTGAACAAAGTGAAACTGCTGTTCAGAATACCAAAAATCTGATTCATAATGCCCGTGATCATGTGGAGAAGGGCGGACAGCTGAACCGGGAAGTGCTGAAAAGACTGAAATCCGTGGGTTCGTATATCGAGAAGCTGAACGCGCTGGTTGCGGATATCTCGGCCGCTTCCCTGCAGCAGAAACTGGGAATCGATCAGATCAATACAGGAGTCGAACAGTTGAACCAGGTGATGAAAATGAGCAGTGATGCCGCTTTGCTCACCGTGCAGCGTTCGGAACAGCTGACACACAATGCCGAGGAACTGAGAATGCTGGTCAAGGTTTTACGCGATGCCATTCAGCATTTGATTCAGGAGTGACAGGAAATGCGTTTTGTGCCAGGTGTAAGGCTTTCAGGGATTTCATGAGGAGGGAATGGATGGATGAAAAAGTCATTCTTCTGGTAGAAGACAACCCGGATGATGAAGCGCTGACGCTGCGGGCACTTCAAAGATGCAATTTCTGCGAGAATGTGGTGGTTGCCAGGGATGGAAGCGAAGCTCTGGATTATCTGTTCGGCTCAGGAGTTTATACGGGCCGGACTTCTTCGGCACTGCCCGTTATCGTTATGCTCGACATCAAGCTTCCGAAAATCAACGGCCTGGAGGTGCTGAAAACAATCCGCTCGGATTCCAGGACCAGTCTTCTGCCCGTGGTCATGCTGACTTCTTCGGATGAAGAAAGGGATCTGCTTGACAGTTACCGGATGGGAGCGAACAGCTATGTGCGAAAACCGGTCGTTTTCACACAGTTTCAGAATGTCATCGAACAGATCGGAATTTACTGGGTGATGCTGAATCATGTGCCGTCCGGGATTGCCCGTGAATAGGAATGTATTTTCATGCAATCGGCCTGAGAAGCCGGACTAAGAGAAGGCTGCGTCTGAATCACCGGTTGACGGGATGCGGAAAACATAACTGCAATTGGCTGGAGGTCTTATGGATAACAGGGTCATACTCCTTGTTGAGGACAATCCCGACGATGAAGTGCTGACCATCCGGACATTGAAGAAATATCATATCATGAATGAAGTGGTGGTGGTTCATGACGGTTCGGAAGCGCTTGAATATTTGTTCTGTGAAGGGGATTATGCCGACAGGAATCCGTCCGTGATGCCCGTCATCGTGATGCTGGACATCAAACTGCCGAAAATCAACGGTCTGGAAGTCCTGCGCAATATACGTCAGCATGAAAAGACCCGTCTCCTGCCCGTCGTGATCCTGACTTCCTCGGATGAGGAGCGTGACCTGATCGACAGTTATCAGCTCGGAGCCAACAGTTATGTCAGAAAACCCGTTCATTTTCAGGAATTTCAGGAAGCCGTCAGACATTTGACATTATACTGGGTGCTGCTGAATCAGACGCCAAAAGACTGATTGATAATATATGCACGACACAAGGGGCCATCGGATTTTATGAATCAAAACCGGATCAAATTCAGGGTCCTCCGGCAAAGGGTGCTGCTTTATACGGTGCTCGCAGCTGTCTCGCTTTCAACGGAACCGATGTTGGATTCCGCGCAGGTCATGCCGTCTGTCCGTTTTGAGCACCTGACCACCATGAACGGCCTGTCGCAGTCCAATGTCAAGTGCATACTGAAAGACAGCCAGGGATTTATGTGGTTCGGTACGTTCGACGGACTGAATAAATACGACGGGTACCGGTTCCAGGTGTACAAAACCGACCGCGATGAT
Organism: bacterium; assembly: GCA_016930535.1. Lineage (GTDB taxonomy): Bacteria > Zhuqueibacterota > QNDG01 > QNDG01 > JAFGCO01 > JAFGGN01. The sequence goes on along the minus strand of JAFGGN010000105.1, from coordinate 17,859 downwards.
CCGTACAGCATCAACGGCAACAACATTTACTCACTGTATGAAGACAGTGACGGGAATCTCTGGGTCGGAACCGTAAACGGCCTGTGTACCTATGACCCTCTCCGGGACCGCTTCGACAATACAATCGAAATGATGCCGCCCTCCGATGTCAGATATCAGAACATTTACGCCATCCTTGAGTACCCGGCCGGCACCCTGTGGTTCGGAACACACAAATCGGGCCTGTATGCCTGGAATAAAAAGGAAAACAGGATCAGCCAGTACCGGAACGGTCCCGATGATGACCGGAGTCTGTCCTGCGACAGAGTCCGGGCCCTGTTTGTGGATTCCGCAAACCGCTTATGGATCGGCACTTCGACCGGCGGGTTGAATCTGTTTCAGCAGGATTCGCAGACATTCAGGAGATTTGAACACCGGGATCATGACCCGTATTCCATTGCCGGCAACAGAATCGAGACCATCGCGGAGGACAGCCGGCACCGGCTCTGGTTCGGCTGTACACGGTTCGGATTGTCATCCCTGTCCGTTTCCGATACTGTTTTCCGGTTTATCAACACGTTTCACGATCCCGGCAAAGAGACCGGTCTGGCTTCCAATCTGATTCTGTCCCTGTGTGCGGACCGTTCCGGCGGATTGTGGATCGGCACGGATGACCAGGGTATTCATTATCTGGAGAAGGAAGGCACGCCTATCATCCATTACCAGACCAATTCCGATGATCCCAACAGTCTCAACAACGATGCGGTCTATTCCATTTATCAGGACAATGTGGGCGATCTGTGGTTCGGCACCTATTCCGGCGGGATCAATGTGATCCATCACACGAGCCAGGCGTTCCAGTCCTTCCGCACCATGGGATCAGCGGAGGGTCCCGGCACCAATGCGGTCTGGGATTTTCAGGAAGATGCGCAGGGCGGGCTGTGGATTGCGGCGGATGGGGGCGGACTGAATCATTTCAATCCCCGGACCGGCAAATTCAGGCGCTTCAACTCACACAATACGAATCTGCCGACAAACGCGGTGCTTGCCGTATGCCTCGATTCGAAGCAAAGAATCTGGATCGGAACCTGGGCACACGGACTTTTCCGTTTTCATCCGGAAAGCGCCCGTTTCACGGCGTATGCCGACGGTCAATCCTTATCCCCCGACGACAATATCTTCAATATCATCGAGGACAGGCATGGTCAGCTGTGGATCGCCACCATGGAACACGGTCTGATCCGTTTCGATCCTGACAATGGGGATTTCCGGACCTACGATACATCGAACAGCGATATTCTGTACAATCACATCCAGTATCTGGCCGAGGGGAGCACGGGCCGGATCTATTTTGGATCGACCATCGGCTGGGGCTTTTTCGATCCGTCTGTCGACCGGTTCGAATCCTTCAGGCGCGGTTTGAATGACACGGCCGGGATCAGCCACACATTCGTAACCTGTATTTATGAGGAGTCGCCCGATACGCTCTGGATCGCGACCATGAACGGGTTGAACCGTTTTGATCTGCAGAAAGGTACCTATACCGCGTATTTTGAGGCCCAGGGACTGCCGAACAGCGCGGTACAGGCCATACAGCCGGACAACGCGGGTTTCTTATGGCTGAGCACCAACCGCGGGCTGTCCCGGTTCGATCCGGAGTCGGGGTCATTTTCCAATTATGTCGCCGAAGACGGTTTGCAGGGCAATGAGTTCATACGAAACAGCAATTGCAGAACACGGGATGGTTATCTTTATTTCGGGGGCGTAAACGGTTTTACCAAGTTCAGACCATCGGATATGAAACGGAACATGCATATCCCGCCCGTGGTGCTGACACAGTTTCATGTGCTGAACCGTCCCGTTCCGGTGGGAGAAAAGGGATCGCCCCTTCAAACCCATGTCAATATGGCCGATGAAGTCGTTCTGCGCCATGACCAATTGTCTTTTTCATTTCAGTTTGCCGCTCTCAATTATGTGTCTCCGTTAAAGAATCAATACGAATACATGCTCGAGGGATTTGACAGGGACTGGAACAGGGCAGGACCGGAGCGGACGGCGGTCTACACCAATATCGATCCGGGGCGCTATACGTTCCGCGTACGGGGATCGAACAATGACGGTATGTGGAACATGGAGGGGAAATCCATACGCGTGATCGTCATGCCGCCGTTCTGGAATACCGCCTGGTTCCGTATCCTGATGAGTTTTCTGGCAGGGTGTGTCCTGATTGCCGGATATAAAATGCGTACGGCCCAAATCAGGGCATACAGCCGGGATCTGGAAGCCAGGGTGCAGACGAGAACCGCCCAGCTTGAGGCCGCCAACAAGGAACTCGAAGCATTCAGTTACTCCGTGTCTCATGATCTGCGCGCTCCGTTGCGCAGCATGGATGGTTTCAGTAAAGTGCTGCTTGAAGAGTATGATCACGATCTCGATCCGGCGGCCAGGGATTTTCTGCTGCGGATCCGGCATGCGAGTCAGAAAATGAAACAGCTGATCGATGATCTGCTGAAACTGTCCCGGCTGACGCGCAGTGAACTTTATATGCAGCCTGTCAACCTGAGCGGGATCGCGGAAAATATTGTTCAGGAATACAGCCAGAATCATCCGGAGCGGAAAGTGAAATGTAAAATCGCACCCGGTCTCGAGGATACGGGCGATCTTTCACTCCTGCAGGTCATGTTCAGAAATCTTCTCGACAATGCCTGGAAATTTACGTCGAAAAACGAACATGCCATGATTGAATTCGGCACGACCGGGCAGCAGTTGAATAACATTTATTTTATCAGGGACAACGGCGTCGGTTTTGACATGCGATATTCGGACAAGCTGTTCGAGGTGTTTCAGCGTCTGCAAACGGAATTTGACGGAACCGGTATCGGGCTCGCAACCGTGAAAAGAATCGTCCACCGTCATCATGGCCGTATCTGGGCGGAAGGTATGGTGGGTCAAGGGGCTGTTTTTTATTTTACACTGGGTAATCATGAGAGACCGGGGAAACCGGTCCGAAACCGTCCGGCATTTGTATCCCGTATGGGGAAAATCACCGAAAGACTGGCGCCAGGCCGGCCAGCGGCCGGAAAATCGAAGGAGTAGAAAATGGATTTGCCATTGAGGGTGCTGATCGTCGAGGATTCTGAAGATGATGCATTGCTGCTGATACATGCGCTTCAGCAGGGCGGCTATGATCCGGTGTTCAAACGAATCGATACACCGGACAGAATGCATGACGCGCTGGAAACCGAAACATGGGATGTGGTTATCGCGGATTATCTGATGCCGCAATTCAGTGCGCCCGATGCACTGAATATCGTCAAGGAAAGGGACCTGGAACTGCCGTTCATTATTGTGTCCGGCGCGATCGGTGAGGAAACCGCGGTGACGGCCATGAAGGCAGGTGCCCATGACTATATTATGAAGGATAACCTGGCACGCCTGGTGCCCGCGATCGAAAGAGAACTCCGCGAAGTGGAGGTGCGCCGTATCAAAAAGCAGACCGAGGAGGAGAAGAAGCGTATCGAGGAACAGCTCCTTCAGGCACAGAAAATGGAGGCGATCGGACGGCTCACCGGGGGTGTGGCCCATGATTTTAACAATCTCCTGACAGCAATCCGGGGATATACGGATATGGCCCTCGATCAAGCTGAAAAAAATACGCAGCTGTATCAGGATCTGAGGGAAATTCAGGTATCTGCGGAACGAGCCATGAACCTGACGCGTCAGTTGCTCCTGTTCAGCCGCAGACAGCCCATGGAGTTTTTGCATCTGAATTTTAACCGGACGATAGAGAATCTGATGGGACTGCTGCACCGGATCATCGGTGAGGATATTGAGGTGCATTATGATTTGTCCGAAGATCCGCTGATCGTTTTCGCGGATCAGACGTCTCTGGAGCAGATCCTGATGAATCTGGTTGTCAATTCACGCGATGCCATGCAGGATGGGGGGAAAATTACAATAAAGACAGCTAAAGTCCATCTGGAAGAGAAACATATTCAGAAAATGCCCAATGCCTATGCCGGAGATTTCGTAAAGTTCTCCGTGAAGGATACGGGAACCGGTATGGACAAAGATACGCTGGATCATATTTTTGAACCCTTTTTCAGTACCAAGGAATTCGGCAAGGGAAGCGGTCTCGGCCTGTCCGTGGTATACGGTATCGTGCAGCAGCATAAAGGATGGATACATGTCATCAGCTCCCCCAGGGATGGGACGGCATTCGAGGTTTTTCTGCCTGTGGTGGCCCGGTACGTCGAAAAGAAAGAACGGCCGGACCTGCCCGTTAATATTCAATTGGGCAATGGCCAGCGCATTATCGTCATTGAGGATGAAGACAGCGTCCGGCATTTCGCAAAACGGGCCCTCGAGCGCGGCGGATATCAGGTGTTCACGGCATCCGATGAACAGCAGGCCATTCAGTTGTTTAAAAAGGAAAAAGGAAAATTCGATCTGATTTTCAGCGATGTGGTGCTGCCGGATGCCAATGGCATCAAGCTGGTAGAAAATATCCTGCCCTTCAATCCGCGCATCAAAGTCATTATGACAAGCGGCTATACGGATCAGAAGTCCCAGTGGAAAATCATCAAGGAAAAAGGATATATGTTTTTACAGAAGCCGTATACGCTGGAAGCGCTTCTCGAGACCATTCATGATGCATTTTATAAATAATTCACTTTAAATATCCATGTTTTTTTTATATATTATCAGAATCATCTTTTACAGCAAACGTTTGCATTAGGTTCAAACTTTGTCTGAATCCACTCTGGATAGTCATGATAGGAGTCTGTCAATGAAATTTGGTTGTTTTGATGATGTGAAACGTGAATATGTGATCAATTCTCCCAGGACACCATGGCCATGGATCAATTATCTGGGGAACCAGGATTTCTTTTCATTGATTTCAAATACGGCCGGAGGATACAGTTTTTTCAAGGATGCCCGGATGAGGCGCATCACCCGGTTTCGTTATAACAATGTCCCCATAGATGACGGAGGCAAGTATTTTTATATTCATGAAGACGGCGATGTCTGGTCGCCGGGCTGGAAACCCGTGAAAAATCAACTGGATGCCTATAGCTGTCGTCACGGGCTCGGATATACGGTTATCAAAGGGGAGCGGAACGCTTTGGAAGCTGAGGTGACCTATCTGGTCCCCTTGAATTACCGGGGTGAAGTGCAGAAAGTGACCCTTAAAAATAAATCCGGTAAAAACAAGCGTTTCAGCCTGTTTTCTTTCGTGGAGTGGTGTCTGTGGGATGCGATGGATGATCAATCCAATTTTCAGAGAAATTTTTCCACGGGCCAGGTCGAGATTGTGGATTCGACCATCTATCATAAAACCGAATACCGTGAAAGACGGAACCATTATGCGTTTTATACGGTGAATGCCCCGGTTTCGGGTTATGATACGGACCGTGAAATATTCATGGGATTGTACAATGGATTCGATTCGCCGGATGCGGTGATGGAGGGAAAGGCCAGAAATTCGGTTGCTCACGGCTGGTCGCCCATTGCTTCGCATCAGATCGATATCGAGCTGGCACCGGGTGAATCCCGGGATCTGATTTTTATTCTGGGTTATATTGAAAATCCGGATTCCGAGAAATTCATTTCGAATCAGGTCATCAACAAGAAACCGGCCGAGGAAGCCATGTCCGCATTCCGGACCGTGGATGATGTGAACCGCGCCATGGATGAGCTGCGGACGTTCTGGGACGGGCTTTTGAACAAGTATCAGGTCCAGACGCACGATCCCAGGATCGACCGTATGGTCAATATCTGGAACGCCTATCAGTGCATGGTGACATTCAATTTTTCAAGATCCGCATCCTATTTCGAGTCCGGGATTGGACGCGGTATGGGGTTCAGGGACTCCAACCAGGATCTGATCGGTTTTGTGCATCAGGTTCCGGAGCGGGCGCGTGAGCGCATTCTTGATATTGCGGCCACACAGCTGCCCGACGGAGGCGCCTGGCATCAGTATCAGCCCCTCACCAAACGCGGCAATGCGGATATCGGAGGCAATTTCAATGACGATCCGTTGTGGCTGATCCTTTCAACCACCGACTATATCAAGGAGACGGGGGACTGGTCGATACTGGAAGAACAGGTTCCCTTTGACAATGACGAAACGCATCAGGATACACTGTTCGAACATCTGCGGCGCTCCTTTATGCACGTGGTCGACAATATCGGACCGCTCGGTCTGCCCCTGATCGGGCGGGCGGATTGGAACGACTGCCTGAATTTAAACTGTTTTTCCACAACGCCGGGCGAATCCTTCCAGACCACGGAAAACAAGGAAGGCGGCGTGGCGGAGTCGGTTTTTATTGCCGCCATGTTTATCCTGTACGGCCAGGAGTTCATATATCTGTGCGAGAAAATGGGGAAAAAAGATCTGGCCAGGGAGTATCAGAAACATGTCGAGACCATGAAAAAGGCGGTCGACGAGCATGGATGGGATGGGGATTGGTTCATCCGCGCCTATGATTATTTCGGAGAAAAGGTCGGCAGCAGGGATTGCGAGGAAGGAAAGATATTTATCGAACCCCAGGGATTCTGTATCATGGCCGGATGCGGTGTGGAGGACGGCCGTGCCGCAAAGGCGCTGGAATCGGTCAATAAATACCTGGCCTGTGATTACGGGATCGTGCTCAACAATCCGGCGTTTACAAAGTACATCGTCAAATACGGAGAGATTTCATCCTATCCGCAGGGCTATAAAGAGAACGCCGGCATTTTCTGCCATAACAATCCCTGGATTACGATCGCCGAGACCATGGTGGGCAATGGAGACAGGGCCTTCGATTACTGGGCGCGTATCGCTCCCTCGTTTCTGGAAGAAATCAGCGACCTTCATAAAACCGAACCGTATGTTTATTCGCAGATGATTGCAGGTAAAGATGCGTTCAAACCGGGAGAAGCCAAGAATTCCTGGCTGACAGGGACGGCTGCGTGGACCTATGTGGCGATTACGCAGTATATTCTCGGCATCAAACCGCATTATGAGGGGCTTTCGGTCAATCCGTGCATACCGTCGGAATGGGACGGATTTACCGTACAAAGAATATTCCGTGGAACCACATACAGGATCTCGGTGAAAAATCCGGATCATGTGCAAAGCGGCGTCCGGACCATTACCGTGGACGGGAATCCGGTCGAGGGCCGCGTTATTCCCGTATCAGGGGAAGGGACGGTTCATGAGGTCGAAGTGGTGATGGGCTGACGCACGGAAATTTTTATATTGCGAAAACGGCATGTTTACACGCGGCGGATGCACATCGGCCGCGTTTTTTATGATGCGTACCGGCCGTTCAGTGTGAATCGGATCATCCCTGTTTCGGCTGGCCGCGGTTCATGACGGTTCAGAAAATGAAAGTGATTGATCTTCAAACCACTGGCTTTGGCAGCGGATCATCCATTCAATGTCCGCATTGCCGACGGAATTTCCCAAAGGATGCGGCCAAAAAAATATGCAGCAACTGTTTTGCCTGTACGGGTTGTGAAATCGTCCGCTGCCCGTTATGCGGCGGTTCTGTAGAAATTGTGCCCCCGAAACCCCCCGCCGTTCCATCACGGTAATATCCTGATCATTTCAAAATGAATTTGTAAAAGAAGAGCCATGCGCCCGGCCGGGTGTAATCATGGGCAAATTGTGCCCTGTTTTACCCGGAGATGGATAAATTTTCCTAAATATGGTAGATTTTTCATGAAATCTACTAAATAAGGCCATTTCTAATTTATATAAAAACAACAGGTTGTAATAGTGTAATCATGGTATAATATTTGCTTATTGGGTAATCGCCCCGGGAAAGCGGGGAATGCAAATGCAGGCTTATCAGGTGATTTATCACCTGATAAATACATAAATTATATAACGTTAATTAATATTTCATAAATGTAACAAAGAAAACGATGTCAATGAAAATCAAGGTTTTATGTGAACAAAATCTGAAAAAGAGACGGCCGATATTCGGTACGGGCCGGTTCCGTTTCACGTGGATACTGACGGCCGTACTGGTCGGGATGCCCGTACGGAACCGGGCGATCCAGCTCTTCAGCCCGACCGGTGTGGGGCTGGATGCGGTCATGACCCGGCAGAATGCCAATGATGGGGGAACACCGGGACTCGGTGCAGGTCTGATGTTCCTCATCAATTACACGGAACCCACCACCATGTTCCTGAACGTCAAATCCGGATTTTACACGGTCAACGACGGCAATCTGAAAATGGACCATTTCCAGACGATCATATTCCCGTCCGTCGAAATGCAGCTCGGTAAACTGCTGAGCCGTAATCCGCAGTGGAATCCGGCTGTTTACTTCGGTCTCAACTTTTTTGCGGCGTTTGACAAGGAAAAACTCGATAATAAAGTATCGACAAGCGAACGGTTTTTTCAAACCAGTCTCCTCTTGGGAGGCGGACTGGTCTATCAACCCAGTTACCTGTATTCCATACATATCAATGCTGATTACCGGCATGTGATTTTTGCCTCAGAACATGTCGGGAGGCAGTATTATATGTTCCAGTTCGGATTCCTGTTTCACCAGTAGAGGAGATTCACCTCAAAGGGGCACCTATGAAACGCATCATCTTATGGTCAATCCTGCTGCTGCAAACCGGCCTGGTTGCCGCAGAAAACGAGGGTTTCAATCTTTTTCATCCGGATGCACTCGGCGGTCAATTTGTAGGGACCAGAAAAGATGCAACGCAAATACCCAGTTCGGGCGTGGGTCCCGGACTTTCTGTGTTTTTACGGTATGACCTGTCACCCCGCGTCCTGATCGACCTGAGCACCGGTTTCAATACGGCCATGGCCGACATGTTTTCCGCAGGCGATGCGGTCGAAACCCTGTTCCCCAATCTCGTGCTCAAGACAAATTTCAAGCTTCTGAGGGATGCGAAGCTGACGCCCTTTATCTATACCGGATTCATGGGAGCCATGGTATCCCGTTCTGAAAAAGTGCCGAACCTGGGCACGGTGGAATCGTCGGCAAACCATGCCGGGATTCTGATCGGTTCCGGATTTATTTACAAATCCTATTATAATTTCAGCATTACAATGAACGCGGATTTCAGGTATGCCCTGTATTCTTCCAATGAGATCAAATCCAAATACTGGGTATTCGAAACAGGGATGTCGGTCCCCCTGAAGCGTCCGCAGCCCGAGCCCGAATTCGACGATGATTTCTTCATCCCGCAGGACGAGAAAGAAGTGGCCGTGGCCGAGGAAGCCGCACCTGCGAATATGGCCATGCTGAACGATGAATTCAGCATGTTCCTTCACAAGGTGGAATCCCTGCTGGACAGGATCGAGGACAAACAAAAACAGCTTGAAGTGCTCGAGGCACGCGTGATGGCCAATGAAAAGGCGATTGCCACGGTAACCGGATTTGTGGCCAGTGAATTCGTGAATTACACGAATGTCATGATGGACGAGGCCGGCACCGGTGACTCGTCAGCCGTGCATGACGAATACATGAACATGTACCAGACGGCACTGAATCAGTACAACAAGCAGCAGTATGCGCCCGCCATCCGCAAGTTTGAAAAACTGCTGGTTCAGAATCCGGCACACCCGCTGTCGAGCAACTGCCAGTACTGGATCGGTGAAAGTTACCGCGCACAAAACGATTACGTGAAAGCTTCGGAAGCCTACAATGCGGTGCTTGCCTATACGCTTTCCAGCAAATACGATGATGCGCTGCTCATGAGCGGCGTATGCCAGTTGGAGCTCGGGAACGAATCGCTGGCCAGGGAATATTTTTCGGAACTCGTCAACCGGTATCCGGAGAGCGAGCTGGTCGGCAAGGCCAATGAGTATCTGGAGAGCATGTAATTTCAGGCGGACCATTATTGAAAAAGCCTGCCCGATGCGGTGGGCTTTTTTTGTTTGCAGAACCGCCTCATCTTTGATTTGACTTTCAGCGCTGTTTTTCTTATCATACGTCGTTCGCACATTTCGTCTTCATGGAGAAAGGAGCTGCCAATGGGGGGTAGGCGTTTATTGACAGGATTTGCCGCAGCCGCAATACTGATCCTGCACTGTTCCGTGTTCCAAACCGAAAACCAGCATCAGATTCAGAGCACATCCATGGTCCGGATACCGAATCTTTTCAGTGACCATATGGTCCTTCAGCAGAATCAGCCGATTCCCGTATGGGGCACGGCCGGTCCCGGTGAAACGGTTACGGTCAGGCTCGGATATCAGAAAAATGAAACCCGGGCCGACGGATCGGGATCCTGGTCTCTCGAGCTGCCGGCCATGAAAGCGGGCGGTCCGTTTGAGATGGTTGTTCTGGGCAGGAATGTCATCAGGCTGCAGGATATTTATATCGGCGAGGTCTGGATCTGTTCCGGCCAGTCCAATATGGAAATGCAGCTCATGCAGGTCAGGGATGCGGAACTGGAAATCGAGAACAGCCATTACCCCGAAATCCGTCTGCTGACTGTCGGGCACAATGTTTCGTACCGGCCGGTTCCGGATATCGCGACCGAAGGATGGAAAATCTGCTCTCCCCGGACATCGGGTGAATTTTCAGCTGTGGGTTATTTTTTCGGACGGATGCTGCACGAACAGCTGAGGATTCCGGTCGGTCTGATTCAATCGGCATGGGGAGGCACCGTGGCCGAAGCCTGGATGAGCAGACAGGCACTGCAGCAGTTCAGTGAATTTGATGCTTTTTTTCAGCAGATGGACAGCCTCTCGCAGGCTCCGTCATACCAGGAAATTCAGAATACGCAGGAACAGGCCCTGCAGCAGTGGGTAGATACGGTCAACGGACTGGATCAGGGAAGACCTGCCGACGGTCATGGATGGGAAGATCCCGCCATGATGGTGGATGAATGGAAAACGGCTGAATTGCCCGGTTTGTGGGAAAACAGCGATATCGGCGATTATGACGGCATTGTATGGTACCGCAAGGTTGTCGAGATCCCGGATTCAATGGACCGGGAGTCCTGGATGCTCAATCTGGGTGTCATCGACGATATTGACGAAACATGGGTGAACGGCGTGCCTGTGGGCGGCATGCAGATTTACAACAGAAAGCGTGAATATCCGATCCCGGCCCATGTGATTCATCCGGGGATCAATGTGATTGCGGTCAGGGTGACGGATCATCATGGCGGCGGCGGTTTCTGGGGGAATCCGGAGGATATGGCGTTGAAGAGCGGTGAGGACGTCCGGCTTCCGCTGGCCGGAAAATGGCGCTACAGGGTCGGCATCCCCGCCAAAGATCTGCCGCCCGTACCGCGTGAAGTCGTGGGTATGGAGAATGATCCGACCGGATTGTTCAATGCCATGATTCATCCGCTCGTTCCCTACGGCATCCGCGGTGTGATCTGGTATCAGGGTGAATCGAACGCGGGACGCGCCTGGCAGTACCGGACACTGTTCCCGGCCCTGATCCGGGACTGGCGTATGCAGTGGAAACAGGATTTCCCGTTTCTTTTCGTTCAGCTGGCCAATTACATGGCAGTCAGGCCGGCGCCATCCGAATCGGATTGGGCGGAACTGCGTGAAGCCCAGGCCATGGCCCTTTCGGTGCCTGAAACCGGCATGGCCGTGATCATCGATATCGGAGAGGCCGAAGATATCCATCCGAAAAACAAGCAGGATGTCGGCAAACGGCTGGCCCTGAATGCACTGGCACGTGTTTATGATGAGGATGTCGTGTATTCCGGTCCGGTCTACAGGTCCATGGATACAGAGGGAGGGAAGATCCGGCTGTTCTTTGATCATGTTCACAAGGGACTGCTCGCGAAGGGCGGCCGGTTAACCGGATTTGCAATCGCGGGAGAGGACAGGAAATTTGTCTGGGCCGATGCGGAAATCATGGACGACGGATCGATCCTCGTGTCCGGTGTGTCGGTGCCGAAACCCGTGGCAGTCCGTTACGGCTGGGCCAACAATCCCGAATGCAATCTCTACAACAGGGACGGTCTGCCTGCTTCGCCGTTCAGAACGGATGACTGGCCCGGGATGACATGGCCTGATGCCATGAAATGATGTGTTCAATACCGTTGGATTTCAGGGAGCATATCGTCATGATGGTATGCTCCTTTTTTTATGGTCCGTCACTTTATCAGGAGCATCTTCTGCTTCCGGCACGTGCGTTCCGTTTTTAAAACAACCAGATACATGCCCGATGCCAGCCGGGAACCGTCGAATTCGACGCGATGATGTCCCCCGGATTTCCATCCTGAATCGAGCCGGACAATTTCCCGGCCCAGCAAATCGGTGACGATAAGCGCAACGTGCGTGCGTTCCGGCAGGCTGTACCGGATACAGGTTCCCGGATTGAACGGATTCGGATAATTCGGCAGGAGGACCGGAGACACCGCAAGAAGGTCCCCGGTGTTTGTCACAGGGGACTGACCGGGTGTGTAATAAACCCCGAATTCATGAACCGCACAGCCTGTGCCGTTGTTCGTGATGCAGAGCAGGCGTATATATCGTGCCCGGCCCGAGAGCCCGCGGATATCGTCCAGACCACCGTCCCCTCCGGCTTCGCTGTACAGCGTGACGATGTTGTTTTCTTCATCCATACCCTGTAAGTGATACAGCGTGGCGTAACGGTCACCCCAATCGATCACGATGCGGTTGATTTCGAATACCTGACCAAGATCCACATTGATCCATTCCGTATTGATTCCGGCACTCTGCCAACAGGTGACGGTGTCCCCGTCCACGGCTGATTCAGGAAGAAAACCCCGCTCCGTGGAAGACGCGGTAATGGGATGGTTCAATGCCCGGTTGATGCTGTCTGAAGGAAGAACCTGAACGGTGAAGAGGCTGGTATCGGCGTTTGTCCCGCCGGCAGTCAACGTGTATGTCGTGCTCACGAGGGGCGTCACGGTTTTCGATCCGCTGGCCCCGACCGGCTTTCCGTCGAGGAACGCGACGGATCCGCTGCTCGTCTGCCACATCAGTTCGCTGGATGCGCCTGAGCCCTGATCCAGAACCGCAGGAACCGCGGTAAACAGTTTGATGGTCCCCGGCGCGAGATATTGCAGGGTCACTTGACTCGTGTCCAGCACATCGCCGGAAGCAGTCAGTGTAAAAACGGTTTCTTCGTTGGCGAATACGGTTGTCGAATCCGTCTCTGCAACCGGGATGCCGTCCAGCATGACATCCGAGCCCGGTGTCGTTTCCCAGTACAGTTCGGCCCACATTCCCTGCTCGACGACATCCGGCCGTACCGTGAAGGAACGAATCTTCCCCGCCGGTCCCGCCAGTATCGCATCGCGGGCGGTCTGGGCCATGACGCCGTATCCGGCCGCATCCGGATGTATGGCGTCCGGAAAATGATCCCCCTGATCCAGCATCGTGTTGTAGAAATCGATGGGGAAAGCGCGGCCCGCCGTACGGATGGAATCCATCATAGGCACAATTTCTTCTCTGATGATTTGTGCATTGATGTCGAGCCCTTCCTGGAAAACCGGCGGCGGATTGCCCACGTAAATCTGCGGATCATGGCCCCCTGTCCTGAATTCACCGATGAAGGTCAGATAATCCGAAAAGAAATCGTCCCTGTAGATCCAGTTTTGGGGTTTGCTGTCATTGGTCCCGAGCAGAATAATGACGATGTGCGCATCGTATTCTTTGGCCCGGAGAAGGGCCTCTTCGTTCCAGTAGGGGAAATCCCCGTTTCTGAGAAGCGTGGTGCCGCCGATGCCGTAATTTCTGACTTCATAATGACTGCCCAGCAAGGCGCCGAGCTGCTGCGGATATGAATCGCTTCCCAGTCCGCCGTATGTGATGCTGTTGCCGACACAGGCGATGCGAATGACCGGTGCCTGTGCAAATAATCCGCTGCAGACCATGGATACTATACAGACCAATGCGGGTGACCGTTTCATTTTATAATACTCCTGAAAGTGATTGATTTCATGCGGAACAACAGGACCCTGGCAGAGGGCCGCGATGGCGTTTGTGTCCGGACAGGGAGGACCTTACTCCAGCATCTCATGGATAACAGGAACAACGGCTTCAGCCCAGACACGGTATCCTTTCTTGTTGGGATGCAGGCAATCCGGCATGAGTTCCTGTTTCAGACTGTCATCCCCGTTGAGGAACAGGGCGGATAAATCCAGATACCGGATCTGCCGGCCGTCCGCGATTCGGGAGGCCAGTGCACTCGCCTCCGCAACCTTGGTTCGCTGGGTGCATGGTTCCGCCTGTCTCGGAAAAATGGCAAGGAGCAGTATTTTCATTTTCGGAAACCGCGAGTGAAGCCGGCCGCAAACGGCGATGATGCCATCCGCGATTTCTTCGGCCGTATTGTCATTTTCGTTGGAATTGTTGGTGCCGATGAGGACCACGGACAGTTTCGGCGAGACCGCATCGAAATCGGTATGGTCGAGACGCCACAACGTATGCTGGGTCCAGTCCCATCCGAATCCCAGGTTCACGGCATTCAGCGGCGCGAAATGGTGATCCCAGTATTCTTTTCCCGTATTTTCCCATTCGTGCATGATGGAATTGCCCACGAACAGGATGTCCGCATTGCACTCCTTCAGACGCGCATTCACCGCATCCTGTCTGATCCAGTACCATTCCTGTACCGCTTCAAATGAAATAGGAACAGGTGTTACGGCCGCATGCGTCTTTTTTGCAGCGGAGCGGAAGAGGTGTGCCTGCCGGTGCTCCTGGCGGATTGTACAATTTAAAAATACGAGACAGCCGCCTGCAATCAGGAAGACCGCGGGCCACATTTTTTGCATGAATTCCTCCATGGGAAGGGAAAAGAACAGGTGCTCAAAGTATACGAAAACCCTCATGGAAATGCAACGGGAAATATGTTAAAGAATCGACATCCAGCGGCTTTCATTCATTTCGCGTCCGGCGCACTTTCGATTGCTTCGAGTTCACTGCTCCGGTCAATGCTGAGATCCACGGACCGGAATGCATCTTTATCCGCGGGCAGGATCAGAACAAACCGGTGGCACAGGTCAATATCGCAGATACCGCCCGAAATTTCAAAATCGAGAATATGACCGCCTTTTTTCCGGTCATCGCTGATGAAATGCAGATGATAGCCCGGCACATTGACTCCCTGCACATAAGGTGGGCAGCGGAATCCGACTATGGTGCCCTGCACATTTTCATATTCAAAGACCGATTGCTTTTTGCTGACCTCGGCAAGGGGCGGATAGGGTTTATCCTGTGCGGGCACACTGCGTGTTTTCATCAGGGGGAAACGACCGTGAATCCGGATGGTGCAGAACAGATTCTGATTCGGAACGATCCGGTCCAGCCAGGCCTGAGCCGCCTTGAAATTCATTTCAGAGTCGATGGATTCTGTTTTTTCGGATTCAAATCGTGTGACCGACGCGAACGGTGTGCCGGTTTGACCGGCTGGTGTGACAATGGATCCGTCGGCCCGGATCTGATAGATGATGTTGTCCAATACCACCATTTCTCCATCGAGACGGTCGAAAGTGCCGATGCCCGTATCGCCGTATGTTTTCAGCATGTCACAGGTCATCTGACCGTCGTACAGGCCCGCAATCAGCGCATCGATTGTGGATATCTGTGTCAGCGTGTCCGCAGGCGGTGCCGAACAGGCCAGGATAATACAGAGGCCGAGGATCAGGACCGGAATTCGTTTTTTCATGGACTGGGTTCCTTTCTCCGGAATTGAGGATTCCCGGGTCAGCAATGGTCAAAGTACCCGTGTATCCTTTGAATTGAGAACCGGTTCACCAGTGGAACACGGTTCCGTCCATTTTTCTGTTCATGGGCAGATACGCCCTCTGATACGGGTGTTTTTTGGCCACTTCCTCATCGATATCGACGCCCAGCCCCGGGGTGTCGTCGATATGGAGATGGCCGTCCCTGTACTCATAATTGATTTTGAAAACCTCATGAACGAGCGGCTGGTGCGGCATATATTCCTGGATTCCGAAATTGTTGACTGCCAGGTCGAAATGAAGCGAAGCTGCGAGATTGACAGGAGAAAGATCCGTGGCGCCGTGAAAACCGGTTCGTATATGATACACGGAGGCCATAGCCGCCACTTTGAGAAGATGCGTCAAACCGCCCCCGTGGACGATCGGCATGCGGATATAATCGATCAGCTGTTCCGTGATAAAAGTTGTCAGATCGTAAATCGTATTGAATACTTCGCCGATGGCCAGCGGCGTTGTGGAATGACTGCGTATCAGGCGGTATCCTTCCTGAAGTTCACCGCGAACCGCATCCTCCAGCCAGAACAGATGACAGGATTCCAGCTCGCGCGCAAGTCTTGCGGCTTCGACCGGTGTACAGCGGTGATGGGCGTCATGAAGCAGATGAATATCGTCACCGTATACTTCGCGCAGCCGTTTGAACAGGCGCGGGATATGATTCAGATACTTGTCCGTGTCCCAGATGCTTTCTTTCGGATTTCCGCGTACGGCCGGCTCATAGGGTGCATTGTTCCTGCTGACGCCGTACGTGTCTTCCAGTCCCGGTATGCCGCTTTGGGCCCGGATGGCCAGGAATCCCTGATCGATTTTTGCTCCGACCCGGTCCACGGTTTCCTCGATATCCTTTCCCTCGGCATGCGCATAAACCAGTATTTTTTGGCGGCTTTTACCGCCGATCAGATTGTAAACAGGTATATTGAGCGCTTTTCCCTTGATATCCCACAGGGCCATATCGATGGCCGATATGGCGGTCATTTTTACCGGTCCCCGACGCCAGTATGCACCGACGTAAAAATAATGCCAGATGTCCTCGATCTGAAAAGGATCCTTGCCGATGAGACAGGGGATGCAGTATTCTTCAAGGTAAGTGGCCACCGCTTTTTCCCTGCCGTTCAGGGTCGCATCTCCCAAACCGTAAACGCCCTGGTCCGTTATGATTTTCAGTGTCAGAAAATTGCGGCTCGGGGAGCAGAGTATGAGTTTTACCTCAGTAATTTTCATGGGTATCGTTCTTTCCTTATGTCCAATGTGTTCTGTTTCATTGAACCTCAAAATCCGATGGAATTGCCGCCGTCCACCGGGAGAACAACGCCGGTGATATATCTGGCCGCATCCGATACAAGGAAAAGTGCGGCATTCGCCACATCCTCAGGATCTCCGAGGCGTCCGATGGGCGTGCGGGACAGTACTTTTCTTTTCCGTTCCGGGTCGTGATTCAGCGCTTTTGAGGACATGTCTGTTTTGATGAATCCGGGTGCGATGCAATTGACGCGAATGCCCTGTGGCGAAAGTTCCACGGCAAGGGCCCGGGTCATGCCCTCCACCGCGGATTTGGCCGCGGTGTATGCGATGACGTTGGGAATGCCGTACTGCGAGGCCATGGAGCTGATCATGAGAATACTGCCCCTTTTTCTGACAGTCATTTTTTTGGCAACCTCACGGGTCAATGCGAACACGGCCACCTGGTTGGTCAGTACCACTTTCTGATATTCTTCATCCGTGAGGCTGACAGCCTCTTTTTTGATGTGGATACCGGCATTGTTCACCAGAATGTCGATGTGGCCGAAACTGTTCTCGATATCGGTGATGATGCGGGGGAGCAGTTCCAGCTGCGTGATGTCGTTGACGCAGACAAAGGCGTTCCTCCCCAGTTCTTTTTTAGCGGCGTGCAGAATGTCCGCTCTCCGGCCCGTGATGATGGTCCTGATACGATGCTCACAGAAATTCCGGGCAATGGCCAGGCCCAGACCCGTACCGCCTCCGGTGACCAGGGCGACCCTTCCCTTCAGAGATTGATAGGCATTCATTCGAAAATCCGATTCTTTTACTTGCAACGCATTAAGATACGATATCGTTCGCGGAAAAGCAATGTTGAATGCTTAACCTGAATTATTCATAAACCTTGAAAAACAAAAAAATATTGATCTCTGAATCGATATAAACAGTCTTTACGAAAACAGTTCTTT
>JAFGGN010000104.1 GCA_016930535.1 bacterium | reverse complement strand
CTCCTTGACTGCGGTGAAAATTTAAAAACCTATACCAATATAAGGTATTTGCAGCGAGGAGGCTATTTTAATATAGGAACTTTTACCCATATACCCATATACTCATATACCCATACACCCATATACGCTTTCAATTTCACCTGATTGTCCGCTTCAGCACATTCATGGACCCGAAACAGCCGGTACCGTTCTCCACCGTGCTGAAATCCGCCTGATAGATATTGGGCTTGATACTCAGATTCGCGGTCAGATAGGCGGACAGGTTCAGATCGAACACGAACACGGTCAACAGGCAGGATTCCGTGCTTTCATCAGGCAGGGTCAATGCAATTTGAATATCGCCGGTTTCGGGCCGGATGAACCGGCTGCGTACTGTCCAGCTGCCGCCTTCGATGACCGCCTCGGCCAGGCCCGCATGGTCATCCCTTTCGAGCGCGAACGAAATGGAACGGCCGGAACGCACGATACGGTCATCCCGGATCACGGGTTTTCCGGGCATCACGGTTTCCGCTTCCAGCACGGGGAATCCCGGCCGGCTGCATCGAAGCCGGTAAGTGCCTGACACGGGAAACAACGACCGGTGCCTGTACTCGGCTGTTTCGAAAACATCGAAATCCGTATACGTCAGGGTAATGGAGCCCGTCGCGTCCTTATCCTCGACCGGCGTGATCAGCACCTCCGCATCGGTCACCCGTGTGCTGTCCAGATCGTCTCCGTACGGTACCGCAAACTCGACGTGTACGAATGACAGCGGCAGTGTATGGAGCGAATCCGGACGGAGCACACCGAATACGTTCAGCATATCCTGAAATGCCGCAGGTTCCATAACCTCGGGCTGGGGACCGGGCGACATGGGATTGTAGCTGTCGCAGCCCCAGAACACCAGGAGAAGCATCAGTCCCTTTTTTAATAAATCCGCTCTCAGGTCATGCATAGGCAGTCTCAGAATTGAATGGAATATCCCAGACTCACCGTGGGAATGTAATTGGTGCCCACGCCGTAAAGATCGTCATCATATTGAATATAAAACCACACATTGCGGTGCAGGGCGAACAGAATATCCCGGATGCTGACATTCAAATAGGCCCTGTCCGCACCGATAAAACGCGCCAGGTCCGCACCGAATCCGTTTCTCAGCCGCTTTTTTACGCCGAAATCCAGGGTCAGAAGCCAGGGCATGCGGATATTGTTCTTGACCGGCGTCATCACCTGGGGCCAGATATGAACCTCATTGTTCAACGGATCAAAATAGTAATAGCTGGAATAGCCGGTTTCCAGTGTTTTCGGCATGCCCGACAGCACACCGAGCACCATGCTGTACTCGAGCGCCGGACTGACCCGGACATTCAGAACCGCTTTCAGCGCATGCGGCCGGTCATAGTCGAACGGATGCCACCGGTTCTGCATGATATGGGACACCCTGCGCGTACTCCGGCTCCATCCGTAACTCACCCACCCGGATGTGTGTCCCATCATGCCCTTGACGAGCAGCTCGAATCCATAGGCTTTCCCCTCGCCCCGCCGCAGTTTGTCGTGAAAGGAATGGGCCTCGAGGGGACTGGCATTGTAATCATAAGTATATGTCCGGTAAATATTTTTATGATAGACATCCAGTGAAACCTGGAGTGCCCCGAACAGCCCCGTCTCGAGTCCGACCATCATCTGCTCCGAAGCACTGGGTGCCAGGCTGCCAAGAGGATAATAGGTGTCCAGGAACTGGCTGAGTTCATATTCCTGCGTGTTCACGCTGACAATGTACTGAAAATAGTTGCCGGCCGCCGCTTTCAGCCTGAGTCCTCCCGGAAGCGACCAGGCCGCATTGAGCCGTGTCTCGGTCTGCCAGGCTCCCGAACCCATGCGGGTGAGCCGGATTCCGGGACGGACGGTCAGAAATCCCGCATCGAGTTTATCTTCGCAGAAAAGGGCCAGGAGTCCGGGATGGTTGACCAGTTTCCCTTCCGAGTACCTGTTCAGCAGCACCTCGTTGACAAAGGCATACCGGTTCCATTCACCGCCGATTTTCAGTTCGTTCCACGAAAAGGGACGCATACTCAGGCTCGAACGCAGGCCCTGATCCGTAATTCCGGCACGTATGTCCGTATCCATGAACAGCTGAATCCGAGTATTGTCCCCGGTTTCATACTCGAAATCGATCAGGGAACGGTTGTTGGCGGAAAAACCGGACCTGTAGACGAGAGTCTGCCAGTAAACGCCCGGACTCAGAATCGTTTTCAACTGGGCAGAGACCGTCTGGTTCCGCCATCTGGTTTTCATCAGGAAATCGTAATCATCGTACACATCCGTGCTGAACGTGTTCCGGAGATAATTGAAATAGGTTTCTGAATCGAAATCCACATCGTCGTAGGAATGAAAGTACCGCAATGTCAGCCGGTTCCGCTGCCCGATATTCCAGGTCAGCGTGCCGTTCATGTCATAAAAATAGCTCGGCATATCGAAGAGAAACCGGCTGAACAGATCGTAGTACCAGCGCCCGGACACCATCATGGTGGCATTGCGGTTGACGGGAAAATCGACGACTGCATTCATGCTGGTGGTGCTCGGGGCGATTTCACCGTGCAGTTTCCGGTTGTTGCCTTCGCGTGTGGTGATGTACAGCACGGATCCGTTGCGCCCGCCGTATTCGGCGCCGAATCCGCCCACCATGAGTTCGACATCCTTCAATGCATAGACATTGAACAGGCCGGATGCGCTGACATAGTGATAGGGATTGTAAACGGGCACGCCGTCCAGCAGAATCAGGTTCTCCCCCGTATCGCTGCCCCGGACCACATAAAGCGGCGAAATCGGATCGATGCCCTCTATACCGGGCAGATGCTTGATGGCCCGGAACACGTCGCTCCGCGCCGCCGGAATACGGCGTATGGCTTCCGAGGTCATGGCCCGATGGCCGGTTTCCAGGTCCAGGTCCGCCAGCTCGGAGCGTTCCGCGACAATGGACACATCCTGCAACTCGAGCACCCTGGATTTGAGTGCGATGTCCGTGAGTATCCGGCTTTGGTCCGAGAGAAGCACGGGCACGGTCCTCGTTTCATAGGCGATATGCCGGAACTCCAGAACCGTATTGCCCGGCGGCAGTCCGGCCAGCACGAAATATCCGTTCTTGTCCGTGGCAGTGCCCTGCGTGGTTCCGCGGACCATGACATTGACACCGATAATCGTTTCACCGGTGGATTGATCGCTCACGATGCCGGATATCTTCAGCGATCCGGCCCGGAGAAACAGGGCGGCGTAAATCAGGGCGATCCCGATAATCATGCTCCTGATCCTCATAGCGTCACCCCGGTATGAACCACCAGACCGAACTGAAAACGAATCCCCTCGGAATAAATAACGGTCATGCCTTGGTAAAAACCGGCGCCGAACAAAAGCGACCGTGCATGCAGAGGCTGATAGCCCAGCCCCTGTACGAGGCAAAAATCCCCGATCAGGGCATCGTATAGTTCATGGTCCGCGGTTTTCATGTCCTTCCATCGGTTCAGTCCCAGAAGCAGATGCGTTCTGAACAGGAGCCGCCAGTCCCGATTCAGCCGCCGCGCGGCCGATACGTTCACGATGCCCCATTCGACGCTGTCCCGCTTTTTGCCGGAACGGAACCGGAGCAGTCCGTCGAACCGGGTCGTCCACAAAGCGGTTTCCGGATAGGAAAAGAAAATCCGGCCGTCCATGATCGTTTCTTCCGGGGTCGCGATCAGGTCGCCGGTCATGTTGAGCCGCATCCATGACGATCCTGTTTCAGCGGGCACGAGTCCCGCGGGAGGACACCCGGACCCGCTCCGTATATACGCGTCCGCGGAACAAACGGCCCCGGGAATATCCCCGAGCCATGACCGGAGCACGGTTTCATATCCCTTTTTCATCGGATTGCCGATAAAAAACCGGGTGATTCCCTTATCGAAAACGAGAGTCCGCTCCGGCACGGACCGGTCCGGACCGGAATGCAGGGATACGGCCGCATTGAGCCGGACATGTTTGAAAAACAATGCCACTGTGCTGCGCTGCAGCCTGAAATGGTCGAGACCTAACCGGATGTGTGCATCCGAATGGTCGGATCCGGATTGAAACCGGTCCTGAATCAGGGCAGCAAGCGGCCGGCCGGTTATGATAAAACGGTCGACAGGGACGTAGAAGTATTTGGATACCTCGTCCACAGCCACGAGACGGGGATCAGGTACACCGCGGTCATCCGATACGGAATCCACAGAAAACGGCACATTCTCCGCCTCGATGACGGGAATATCCAGGAACAGCGAATCCCGGATCAGGGATTCGGTCAGGGTCTGCGATCCGGCGCCGGAGGCCATGCCGGCCGCGACCAACAGGACAAGCCGCATCGATTTCATCTGCTGCATGATCGAGGTCTCATCGGGTTAAAAATTCGGCGGCCTGATTGATATGCCGGCCCGTGGAAACGAGAAAAATAATGTCATTGGCCCTGATCACATGATTGCCGCGCGGAATCAGAAATTCATCATTATCCCTGTAAATACCCATGAACACGCTCTCGGTCGGGAATTTCTTGTTCTGGGCAATCTGGCTGATCGAAAGACCGATGCATCCGGCTTTTTCAGGAATGAGGATGGAATACACCTCCGCCTTGCCTTCACCGATGGTCGATATTTTTCGGACCGCGGGCTGTTCCACTTCCATCATGAGTTCATTGACCAGCAGGTCCGTCATTCGGACGATACATGTGACCCCCGCCTGTATAAACGCTTCCTCATAAGCCGGCACACGGTTTCTGGCAATGATCTGTTCGATGCCTAGGCTCCTCGCAATCAGGGAACATGCGATATTGTCCGCAGGCTGCCCCATCAGGCATATCAGCACATCCGCCTTTTCAGCTCCGGCGTTTTTTAATATCTGTATATCCGTGGCGCTTCCATGAAGGGTCAGCGCGCCGGTTTCCGCATAAATGGCTTCGCAGACCTGCGCATTATTGTCGATCACGACCACGTCATGCTTGTTCTTGACCAGCTGTTTGGTGATCTCCTGTCCGATCACGCCCGCACCGGCAACGATGACGTACATGGAAATTTCCTTTCTGATTTAATCTGATCTTACTTCAGATAAAATATTTCTGTCTCAGGCCTTGGGACGAAACGGAGAAACGGAGATGGAAGGAACCGGAGAACCCAAGCATCCCTGATCTCCATTTCACCGTCTCTCCAAAGCTCCGTTTCACGCTCCGAATTTAACGATGTTCTGTCTTTGTTCTTTGCTCTTTGCTCTTTGCTCTTTGTTCTTTGCTCTTTGTTCTTTGTTCTTTGTTCTTTGTTCTTGCCCTTATCCTCTCCACGCCTTCCTGTGAAACAGAAGCAGCACCGGAAGAATTTCGAGCCGCCCTGCCAGCATGCCGAATATATACACGATTTTAATCAGGGCGTGCAATTGTCCCATACCACTGACCGGAATGAAACAGGGACCGATGTTGCCCAGGGCGCTGAACATACCCGAAAAAGACTGGGTCATGTCCCATCCGGACAGCAGCGCCGTGCAGCATCCGCCGATCACGAGCAATGCGATCCACATGAAAAACAGGCTGCTGACGCGGTAAATCTCGCGTTCATCCACGGGTTTTCCGTCGATCAGCACACGGGTAACGGCGCGCGGCGGTGTCCTGAGGCGATAGACCTGCTGCTTCGCCAGCTGCAGCAGAATGCCGATTCGCAGCACCTTGATTCCGCCGCCCGTTGAACCGACACATCCGCCGATCACCATCATCACGAGGAACATCTGCCTGGCCGCGTGTCCGAAAAACGGGTCCCCGATATCCCGGGTGCCGAATCCCGTTGTGGTGAGAATGGAAATCACCTGGAACAGCACGAGGCGCGTATTCTCCTCAAGAACGGAAAGAAACGGTGCCGTCCCGGTCACGGCGGATAAAAATGCCCCGGCCTTCACGGTCCGCTCCAGCAGAATGATCAATACGAAGCCGGCGATCAGACCCCACCATAACCGCATCTCGGTGTTGTCGCCCAGCGCCTTCCACTGCCCCTTGAGTACACGGTAATGAATGAGAAAATTGATGCCCCCGAGAAGCATGCCAAGAATCAGAATGTATTCCATGGAGCGATAATGAACAAACCCGTACAGCCTGTAATGCTCGATGCTCGCATCATGGGGAGAAAAACCGCCGGTGGACACAGGGCCGTAAATGCATGGCACAGACTGTCGAACAGGGGCATGCCGGCCAATCGCAATCCCGCGATAACGCTGACCGTGAACAGCCCGTAAATGAGCCAGAGAACCGTGATGGTATGGGCCAGCCCCGGTATGGGCCTTCCCACATCCATCTTATGGCTCTCGGCTCCGAAAAGACGGTGAGCCCCCCCTCCCTGATTCACCACGGCCAGGAAAAAAGTGAGTATGCCGAGACCGCCCAGCCATTGTGTCCAGCTGCGCCAGAACAGAATGCTTTTAGGCATGGCATCCAGACCAGTGAACATGGTAATGCCCGTGGTGGTAAATCCGCTCATGGTCTCGAACACACCATCCACATAGCCGGCACCGATGCCGATGACGAACGGAAGCGCGCCGATGGCGGAAAATCCGATCCAGGCGCAGCTGCAGATCAGCATGGCCTGAAGCGTATTGATCGTTCCTCCGTGAAAATTCGCCCTTAAAACAAGGCCCACGAGAGCCGACAGAACTGCAGGTATCAGAAAGGCGGCCAGTGTATGATAACCCAGCTGATATTCACGGTAGAGAAATACAAAAACAAGGGGGATCAGAACAATGAGTGAAAAGAGAAAAAACAGGGAGGCGAGTGCATTGAAAACGATATGTATCGTTTCAAAACGGTTTCGTCGGGCTGAATTTCTCATGGGATCCCGTAATCAAATTCAGGGCGGTGTTTCTCTCTCATTTTACGGATTATGCGTGAAAATGTCAATACCCAATGAAACCGGTTCTACTTCAGCAGAACACAGCGCCGCATCCGCAGGACGGATCCCGTCTGCAGACGGATCAGATAGAGTCCGGAAGACAGGCCCGCCGGCTGCCAGATCACGTCATGTGAACCCGCTTCGAATTCCCGGTTTTCCAGAACCGCCATCCGCTGCCCGGCGACATTGAATACCTCGAGACGGACATGCGTTCCGGACGGCAGATCGAATGAAATCCGGGCGCCCTGGTTGAAGGGATTGGGAAACAGCGGATTCAGCCGGACTGCAGACGGTGCGGCCGCTCCTGCCGGGCACCCGGTTATGTCCGGTCCGGTCATGATCCGGATTTCGTCGAAATACACGGTTTCGCCGGTCAGGGCGGCCTGTTCGGCCACGATTTCAAACGCATCGACAGCGGACCAGTCAAAAAGTCCTTCGGGATTGAACCAGGTGTTGTCATCCCAGGCGCCCTGCTCCGAAAAATCCCTGAGAAGCAGGCGCATGTGCTGCCAGGTGCCGTCCCATGTCACATTACCCGAATTCAGGGTCACACGCATGCGCCAGGGATGGTCGGCGGGATCCTCCATGTCCGTATCCAGAAAGCGGACATCGAGTCCCGGAAATCCGGGTTCGCCCCGTATCCAGAAATCCAGCCGGAAATTTTCGTCCCTCAGCCGGGTGAGGTCCCTGACCGGGACAAAACGGAAACCCAGTGCATTGTACTGGGATGCGCCGGACCATTCGATGCAGTAATTTCCGGCCGCAGGATCCGCACCGGAATAATAACTCACGGACGCATCACCCAGCCAGCTGCCCTGAATGACGTTTTTCCGGACCACATCGTCATAGATGACGAATCCCGCGGAATCGGGCTGCGGAATATAAGGCGTCTGCGGCGGTGCGGTCAGGCCCAGCGCTTCGGTCAGGGGCACGTTGACATCCGAACCGAAAAGGCCGTATGAACCGGAATTGAAAATACCGAATCCCCCGGCATATTCCCAGAGTGTCCAGGCGATACTGTTTGTCTCCAGAATGCTGCGTACGTCCATGTGCCACTGCGCCCGGTCCTCTGCGGGGCTGTTGGGGATAAATACGCCGAATTCGCCGCACCAGAGCGGTACCTGCCTGTCCTCGCCGAAACGGACCGCAATATCGAGGAGGGACCGGATAAAACCGACGTTGCCATCGGACGGATATGCGTTGTAGCTGCTGCCGACCCAGGTGCCCTTGAGCTCCTGGGGGCACACGGGCATGCGTGATGCATCGTACGGATAGGGTACACCGGCCAGGGATTCCATGGACGGATCGGTCCAGTCCGCCCCCTGATGCGTGAAGAGAAAGGGATCGTAAAAATGAAACGTATAGATCAGATTCGTATCCGGGTACACCGGCAGCTGGTCCAGATGCGTGTAGCTGTTCCAGCTTGCCGGTCCCACCACGAGCGTATGCAGCGTATCCACGGCCCGTATGGCCTGAACCACCTGCCACTGCACATCGTTCCACACCGCGTCCGAAATCCCGTGAGGCTCGTTCAGGATTTCATAGAGGATGAGGCGCGACCGGTTTTTGTATCGTTCCGCGACCTGGGTCCATACGGGAATCAGGTGATCCAGAATATCCTGGCCCGTGCTTTCGGAAGGATCGAAGGTGTGATTGTCGAGAATGAGATAAAGCCCCAGTTCCTCGCACCAGTCCGCCACCTGATCGAGAAAAAAGAAAAACAGGGGATCCAGCACATGATCCGGGGGCGGACCGGACAGGTCCATGAATCCGATCGGCAGGCGCACGTGATCGCATCCAAGCGACCGGATATTCCCGAAATCCGTCTTTGTGAACTTCTCGAACTGAATTCCCTGCGCGCTGCCGACATTGCGGAACCATGCCTCGAGATTGACCCCTCGTTTGAACGGCGGTTCCGGAATCGCCGCGCCTGCTCCCGCATGAATGAGCAGAACGAGAACGAACCCTGACCAAAAATACTTCATGTTCAATAATACTGAATTGAACAGATAAAAACAATGGATAACAAAATTTTTTAAAATTTTACTTGACAAATCCCCTTTTTTTTCGTATTCTGAACATTGGTTCACAATATATGAACATTTGTTCAGGTCAAATATGAATCCTGATCCTCATATCGCCCTGCTCGTTGAGACGGCCCGTCTGTATTATATCCATCAGATGAGCCAGCAGCAAATCGCCGGAAAAATCGGCATTTCCAGGCCCGGTGTATCCCGCCTGCTTCAGCAGGCCCGGGATGAGGGTATCGTAAAGATAGAAATTGTGGATCCGGCAAGCCGCGGCAGTCATATCGAGCAGGCCCTGAAGGAAAAATTCAAACTGAAAAACGCAATCGTCGTGCCCGCGGATCCGCATTCCGTTCAGGAGACAAAAAAACGCCTGGGACAGGCAGCGGCCGTTTATCTGAACGGACTGGTATTCGACGGCTGCACCATGGCCGTGTCCTGGGGCACGACCATGCGGGAAGTCGTGAATCATCTGACGCCCAGACCTGTAAAGAACATGACCGTGGTTCAGGCCGTCGGCGGAATCACGCATGCCGAATTCGATCCGCATGCCAGTGAAATCGCACAGCGCTTCGGTGAAAATTTCAGGGCAAAATCCTTCTTCCTTCTCCTGCCGGCCATCGTGGACAGCCGGACCGTAAAAGAGGCCATGGTTTCCGACAAACGGATATACGAGACCCTGAACATGCTGAAACGGGCCGATATCGTGGTCTGTTCCGCCGGCACCTTCAAACCGGACTCCCTGCTGATTCAGGCCGACTATCTGTCTCCCGCAGAAGTGGACATACTCGGCCGTGCCGGCGCTGTCGGGGATATATGCTGCCGCATGATCACGGAACAGGGTGAAATCTGCTGGCCGGAACTCGATGCCAGAACCGTGGCCGCGGAGTTCTCGGACCTGAAAAAAGCGCCTTATTCCATCGCCGTGGCGGGCGGGCGTGAAAAGGAAACCGTGATCAGGGCGGGACTGGCCGGCGGTTATTTCAATGTCCTGATCACGGATGATCAGATCGCAGAATGTTTGTTACAATAAATCGGATCAAAATATGGTGAATCTCAAAGGTCTTGCCTCTTACTGCCAGGAATGCGGTGCATGCGCCTCGCAGGCCGGAATCGGGCCGGGTACAGTCGCCGGATTGGACGGCCATGTCGTCGATCAAATCGTCGAAGAGGTCATGCGAACCCTGGGAAAAGGCCCCAGGGACTCATGCGGGGAAAACAATGGAAAACCGCTGATTCCGCTGGGCGTTTCAAACCGGCACATTCACCTGACGGCTGAAACGCTGGTAACTCTTTTCGGCAAAGGAGCGGTACTCGAGAAATACAGACAGCTCTATCAGCCGGACGATTTTGCGGCCAAACAGACCGTGACCATCGTGGGCTCGAAAATGCGCTCCATTCAGAATGTACGTATTCTGGGCCCGCTGCGCAAATACGACCAGGTGGAACTGTCCACGACGGATTCGGTGTTCCTGGGCATCGCCGCTCCGGTGCGCGATTCGGGAAATCTGGACGGAGCCGCGCCGCTGACGCTCGTCGGCCCTGCCGGTTCGGTTTACCTGCCGCATTGCGCCATCGTGGCCAGCCGGCACATTCATATGCCCGGAAAGGACGCGGAAAATCTGGGTGTCCGGGCCGGGGATCTGTGCAGCGTGCGGCTGCGCGGAAGCAAGCCGACCATTTTTGAGAACGTGCTTGTGCGTGTGAATGACAGCTGGAAGCTGCAGCTGCATCTCGATACGGATGAAGCCAATGCAACGGGCAGCCTCTGCGGTTCAAATGCCGAATTTCTGGGAAAAAGTTAAGGAGAACGCATGCAGTTCGGTCGCGTGATCGGTCAGGTGATTGCCACACAGAAAACGGGCAAAACAACGGGCCTTCGTCTTCTGATTGTCGAAGGACTGGATGAATCACTGCAGTCCACCGGAAAATGCATCACATCCGTGGACACGGTCAATGCCCGTCATGATGATATTGTGCTTGTCTGCTCTTCGTCGTCGGCACGCATGACGGCCCAGACAAAAGGCGTGGCCGCGGACAATGCCATCGTGGGCATCGTGGAATCCGTGTCCGCCGGCAAAAAGAACAGTTACAGGCGCTGATCACCAGATAAAAGGATCGTATGGAAGTATCCATCGAACAGATTATTGTACGAATCGTTCAGGAAGTGGTCCGGGAACTGAAGGCCCGGAACGTGACCGTGGTTTACGGCGGAAGCACGCCCGTTTCCGGAGTACAGGGCCGCAGCAGGTCGGAAACCATCGATATGTCCGCCTACAAAACACCGGTGCTCACGGAAAACCGCCTTCAGCGGCTGCATGAGCTGACCGGCGAGGTGATCGTACCCGAAGGAACTATCGTCACACCCAAGGCGAGGGAATTGATTCGCAGGAAAAATCTGAAAATTGTCACAATAAACGGAGGTCAATGATGGCTGGAGTAGCCCTCGGATTTGTCGAAACCCGGTCCAACACCGGAAATATCGTTGCCATTGATGCAATGATCAAAACCGCCAATGTGGATCTGGTGGGAAAATTTGAAATCGGAAGCGGTCTGGTCACCGCCGTCGTTCGGGGTGAGGTGGGCGCAGTCAAATCGTCCGTGGAGGCCGGATCCGAAGCAGCGGCCAAGGCGGGCGAGCTGGTCTGCTCAAACGTGATTCCGTCCGCGCATGAAGATGTATTTGAACTGCTCGGCATCAAAAAGTAAAAACCGGAGGATAAAACCATGCAGGATGCATTAGGTGTTATAGAAACCATGGGCCTGGCCACGGCCATCGAAGCAGCCGATGCGGCCGTCAAAGCGGCCAATGTGACACTGTCCGACTATCTCGTCGCGGGCGGCGGAAAAGTCAATATCATCATGCGGGGCGATGTGGCCGCGGTCAAGGCCTCCGTGGAAGCGGGAGTGGCCTCGGCATCGCAGATCGGTCAGGTGATCAGTCAGACCGTGATTCCCAGACCCTCGCAGAAGCTGATTCCCGTGTTCAAGGCAATCAAACTCAAAGAGAAAAAAGCGTAGGAGACCGGAACCGTGGATTTTACTGAAGAACAAATCAGTACCATTGTCCGTCAGGTGGTCGGTAAAATGACCGGGGAGTCCGCATTTGCTCCACCGGCTGCGGCGTCATCACCGGCTGCCCGGGCCGGCGTTTTCACCCGTGTGGAAGATGCGGTCAACGCAGCGGAAAAGGCGTTCAAGGAATACCGGAAATTCGGACTTCAGGACCGGAAAGCGTTTCTCGAGTCGGTCCGCCGCCTCGCCCTGGACCGCCAGGAAGAGCTGTCACGCATGGTTTATGAAGAAACCGGCATGGGCCGTTACGAGGACAAACTGCAGAAACACGTGGCCGCAGCACAGACGCCCGGAGTGGAAGAACTGGAAACCGTGGCCTGGTCCGGCAAGAACGGACTGGCTCTCGAGGAATTTGCTCCCTACGGCATCATCGGTGCGGTGACGCCGAGCACGCATCCCAGTGAAACCACCATCAATAATGTCATCATGATGCTGGCCGCCGGAAATTCCGTGATTTTCAATCCGCATCCCTCGGCCAAAAATGTGTCCGCCTATACGGTGCAGCGCATCAACGAGGTGCTTGTCGCAGCGGGTGCTCCCGCGAACCTGGTCACGTGCATACAGGATCCCACCATCGAGAGCGCGAATGAAATTTTCCAGCATGAAAAAATCCACCTGCTCTCCATCACGGGCGGTCCGGCCGTGGTCCGGGCGGCCATGAAGACGCAGAAAAAAGTGATCGCCGCAGGACCGGGCAATCCGCCGGTCGTGATCGATGAAACGGCCGATCTCGGTCATGCCGCGGAACGCATTACCCTGAGCGCGGGATTCGACAACAACATCCTGTGCACCGCAGAAAAGGAAATTTATGTGGTCGAGCGTGTTTTTTCCGCCTTCATGCAGGCCATGGAAAAGGCCGGTAACATCCGGCTCAATGCCGGCCAGATCGAACGGCTCGCTTCCGGGGCATTCGAGAAGAAAAAATATCTTCATGTGGTCAGCCGGGACCTGGTGGGCCGGAATGCGCGCGTACTCGCAGAGATCGTGGGGCTCAAAATCAGCGACGATGTGAGGCTGCTGTTCGGCGAAACATCCGCTGACCACGTGTTCGTTCAGGAGGAACAGATGATGCCCTTCATCCCTGTGGTCAAAGTGAAGGATTACGAACAGGGCGTGGCACTCGCACTCGAGGCGGAACACGGATACCGTCACACGGCCAGCGTGTTCACGCATGACATGCAGCGGGCCACGGATTTTGCGCGGCGCGCCGACTGTTCGATTTTCGTGATCAACGGAGGCACGTTTCAGGGGGACGGCGGTGATCAGGGAGAAGGCACGCTGTCCTATACCATCGCCTCACCCACGGGCGAGGGCATCACGCGTCCCCATCATTTTGCACGCGTGCGCCGCATCATGAACGTGGGTTCGTTCAGATTTGTATAACAAAACAGGAAAAAAACAACTTTCAGGAGGATAAATCATGTCAGCCATCAAATCAATCGGCGTTCTTGAAACGGACGGCTTCGTCCCTTTGATCGAAGGCGCGGATGCCGCAGTCAAGGCCGCCAACGTCGACCTGGTCGAATGGCGCAAGATCGGCCGCGGATACGTGTCTTTCGTGATCGAGGGCGAAGTGGCCGCGGTCAGATCGGCCATCGAGGCCGGACGCGCCGCCGCACAGGCCGTGGGTACCGTGATCTCTGAAACCGTCATTCCGAGACCCGTCACCGAACTGAATACCACATGGAAAAAATAAGCATGCGTGAAACCATCATTTTTTTGGAGACGACATGATTTTCGCAAAAGTCATCGGTACCGTGGTGTCCACGCAGAAAGATCCCAAGCTGACCGGCAAAAAGCTGCTGCTGTGCAAGGAAGTCGATCATTCGGGAAAACCGCTCGAATCCTATCATGTGGCCGTGGACGCGGTTCAGGCCGGTGAAGACGATTTTGTGCTTCTTACATACGGTTCGGCAGCCCGGATGACGGATCTGACCAAGGACGCACCCATCGATGCGGTGATCATGGCCGTCATCGACGATGTGAACGTACAGGAATCCGCATGAAACTGGGGCGCGTCATCGGGCAGGTCTGGGCTGTGAACAAGGTGCATCAGCTCAAATCCTGCAGGCTGTTTGTCGTGCAGCCGGTTCACAGCGACGGGCATCAAAGCGGGCATCCGCTCGTGGCCGCGGATCCGCAGAACATGGCCGGTGTGGGCGACCGCGTCGTCTATGTCACCAATACGGATGCGGCCCAGGCCTTTGACACCGGCACTGCGCCGGTCAACGCGGCCATTGTCGAACTGGTCGATTTTGTGGATTGAGGAGCCTGCATGTTTCTGGCAATAATCAAAAAAACTGTTACCGCGACCGAAAAACATCCGGCCTATAGAAACCGGCACGTATTCGTCGTACAGCCGGTACTCCCCGACGGCAAGGAAAAGGGAGACGAATGGGTGGCCATGGACTGTGTGGGCGCCGGTATCGGGGACCTCGTGGTCTGCGGCGGCGCTCCGGGCGTGGCGCGGGAACTGTTCAGCCTTGAGCTGGCCCCCATCCGGACCCTGATCGTGGCCATCGTGGATCATATCGACTATCGCGATATCGTTACGGAAAAAAACGAATCATGACCGTATGGCTGTATGGACAACGGGAAACGGTTCAGCGGACATCAAATGAAAAGAACTGATGCTTGAATGACACCTGAGGATATCAAAAACAAGGGCATTGTCGGCGCAGGCGGAGCGGGATTCCCGGCCCATGTGAAACTTAAAAGCCGGCCGGAAATCCTGATCATGAACGCCGCCGAATGCGAGCCCCTGCTTCATAAGGACAAGGAACTGCTTCTCCGTCATATGGATGAAGTGCTGGAAGGATTCCGGATCGCGATCGAAATGACCGGCGCAAAACGGGGCATTATCGGCATCAAGGAAAAACATCAAACCCTGATCCAATCGCTGATCCGGCATGTCCGGAATCCGGTTGAAATCGTGCCCATCGGCGATTTTTATCCTGCCGGCGATGAAATCACGCTGATCTGGGCTGTCACCGGCCGCGTGGTTCAGCCCGGCCAGCTGCCCATCTCCGCCGGATGCCTGGTGCAGAACGTGGAAACGCTCTACAACATGGCGGCGCCGGGTCCCGTGACCCATAAAATACTGACCGTCGCGGGCGAAATCGAACGGCCCCTCACGCTCAGGATACCCCTGGGCACGGCATTCAGCGATGTGATGTCCCTGTTCCGCACCACGCACCGGGATGTGCGTCTGCGCTCTGGCGGCCTGATGATGGGAAAAATGGAAAATGACTGGAGCAGCGTGATCGACAAGACCACTGGCGGTCTCATTGTACTGCCTGCGGACCATGTGTGCGTGGTCACGGCCGAACGGTACGCAACGCCCGAACTCACGGACCGCACGGCCAAAGCGTCCTGTGACCAGTGCAGTTTCTGCACGGAACTGTGCCCGCGTTACCTGCTGGGCCATCCGGTGCGTCCCGAAACGGCCATGCGCAACCGCATGTTCACCCGCCCGGATATGGATCTGCTGCACACGGGGAATGCATTCTGCTGCGAATGCAATCTCTGCACCCTGTACAGCTGTCCGGAGGGTCTGGATCCGCGGGGAGCGGCAGTCATCGAAAAAAAACTGAGCCGGAACCGGCCCGCGTGGGAAGGGCTGCCCGTATCGCCGCATCCCATGATGCCGTATCGGAAGGTACCCATGCATAAACTCAAACAAAGGCTGGACGTGCTGCGATACACCGACGAGGGGCCCCTGTCCGATATCCGTATGGAACCCGGCTCCGTGACCATTCCCCTCAAGCAGCATATCGGCAAACCCGCCCGCTGCACCGTACAGGAAGGCGCCCTGGTCCGGACCGGGGACTGCATTGCCGAAGCGGACGGCGACATGTCCGTTCCGGTGCATGCATCCATCGACGGCAGGGTTGCCGGGATCAGTGACACATTCATCGTTATACAGAGGCAATCATGAAAAAGGGCAATGCCATCGGCATCATCGAACTGTCCAGCCTGTTCAAGGGGTTCGAGGTTCAGGACGCGGTGCTGAAAACCACGAAAATCGAGAAACTGCTGGCCAGGACCATCTGTTCAGGCAAATACGTGATTCTGGTTCGCGGGGAAGTCGCCGACGTAGAAACATGCATTGCCCATGCCCGGGAAACCGGCGGATTTGCGGTAGTGAACGCACTCATGATTCCCCAGGTGGATGAGCGGGTTTTTCCGGCCATCGCCGGCACGACGGTCCTCGAGGATCCCGGAGCGGACGGCCTGGCCGTGCTTGAAACCTTCTCCGTGGCCTCGGCCATCAAGGCGGCGGATTATGCGGTCAAGGAAGCCGACATCCGCCTGCTGCGCATTCATGTGGCCATGGCCATCGGCGGCAAGGGTCTTGTACTGATGACGGGCAATATTGAGGCGCTGAAATCCGCACTCGGTCCGGCGCTCGATTTTCTCAAGGATGAAGGGCTGCTCGCCGGTTATTCCCTGATCACGCAGCCGCATCCGGATCTGATGAGGGATCTTCTGTAGGTTGAAGCAGGCATCCGATCGTGGAGAGACACTTTTCGGTTGTCTTTTTTAGGATTATTCAATACCATGCAACGGTGTATATCATACAGGTTGACAAAGCGGATCATGAAGGATTCGCATGCTGAATTCAGGATAAATTTTTGATAAAGGAGCAGGTTCCATGAATACCCAGATATGGCAGACCAAACAGCTGATACTCGATATCGGCAGGCGTTTATGGGAACGTGAATTTATCGCTGCCAATGACGGCAACATCACGGTTCGTACCGGCGACAACCGGCTGCTGACCACGCCGACAGGCGTCAGCAAGGGCTTTATGACAGTCGATATGATTATCGAAATGGATATGGACGGTAAAGTCCTGTCCGGCTCATCCAAATACCGTCCGTCCAGTGAAGTGAAGATGCATATCGAGGTATACAAACAGCGGGAGGATATCAAGTCCGTCGTTCATGCGCATCCCCCCGTGTGTACAAGTTTCGCTGTGGCGGGTATCCCTCTCAACAAATGCGTGCTGCCCGAAGCCGTACTGACTCTGGGCGCCGTACCGACCGCGCCTTACGGCACACCGTCCACCATGGAAATCCCGGATTCCATCAAACCCTACCTGCAGAACAGCGATGCCATTCTGCTGGCCAATCACGGGGCACTGACCCTGGGTACGGATCTGCTCAATGCCTACCATCGAATGGAGACCCTGGAACACTCGGCCAAAATCATTTTCACGGCCATTCAGCTGGGCAATGTCAACATGATTCCGGGGCCCGAGGTTAAAAAACTGATGGAAATCCGCGAAAAACTCAACATTCCGGGACGGGTGACCATGTGTACCGAAAACGGTGCCTGTGCCAATGACCATGCAAAACCGGGCGAAGCACAGATCGCGGAAATCACGAAGCTGGTGATGGAAAAACTGAAAAAGCAGTAAATGGGTGTATGGGTATATGAGTATATGGGTAAAAAATGCAGAGGCTTTTGTATTTGTTGTGTCGTCAAGTCGAAGCGTGAAACGGAGAGTCGGAGAGGAAGAGAAACGGAGAGAGTAGCAATATCGTTTCTTAATCACCGTTTCACCCCATCTCCGGTTCTCCGTCACTGGCAACGGTACCCGGTCCGCCGTCTGCGGTCGATGATTTAAATCTCCGTTTCACCGCGTCTCCGGTTCTCCGTTGCAGGTTGCGGTCCACTGTCCTGGGTTTTGTTTTGAATTTGTCATTTGTGATTTATTTGGGATTTGTTATTTGAGATTTCCGCGGTCTGATGTTTACAAGGGGCGGGCCGGGTGGACCCATATACCCTTTTACACGTCTACCCTTATACTGCTTTTACACCGTCCGCGGTCCGCCGTCCGCGGTCATTTATGGGGGATGCAGGGACTCATATCCCCATATACCCATATACTCATATACTCTTATACCGTTTTTAGGGAGTATTCATGAAAATCCTCATCGCCAATCCGGGCAGTACATCCTACAAGTGCCGGTGCTACGACATGGCCGATGAAACCCTTCTGTTTCAGGGAGGCGTTGAACGTATCGGTGAAGCGGAAAGCGATATTTTCTGGCAGTTTCAGGATCAAGAGAAACAGACCCTCCGGAAATCCGTACAGGATTATCCCGGTGCGATCCGTGAATTACTGCAGCCGCTCGAAATAAAAATCCCGCTGTCCGAAATCGGCGCCGTGGGATTCAAAACCGTTCATGCCAGGGATATCACCGGCTGTGTTGAACTGACCGATGAGGTCCTCGAAGCCATGAAAGCGTATGCGCCCCTGGTTCCCGTGCACAACGCGGCCTATCTGACCGCCATCCGGGCATTCCGCAGCGTCATGCCGCGCTGCCCCCTGATCGGCCTTTTTGAGACCCATTTTCACCGGAACATGCCGCCCGAAGCGGCCATGTACGGTGTTCCCCTGGCCTGGGTGGAAAAATACGGTGTCCGGAAATACGGATTTCACGGCGCATCGCATCGCTATATAGCGGAACATTCCGCCGCACTTTTCAAGGCGAACCGCATCATCTCCTGCCACCTGGGCGGCAGTTCATCGGTATGCGCCATCCGGGACGGCGTTTCGCTGGACACGTCCATGGGCATGAGTGCGCAATGCGGCCTGTTCAACGCCAAACGCGTGGGAGACCTCGATCCTTTCGCCCTCCTCTATGTCATGGAAGAGGAAAATCTCACGATCGCGGAAACACGGGACATTCTCATGTCCCGGTCCGGCATGCTGGGGCTTTCCGGTCTCAGCGGTGATCTCAGGGACATCGAACAGGCTTTGGACACCGATTCCAATGCGGATCTGGCGTTCAAAGCGTTCGCCTACGGAGTCAAACGGTATATCGGAGAATACCTGGCCGTGCTCAACGGCGCGGACCTGATCGTGTTCACCGGCGGTGCGGGTCAGCATTCGCCCCGCCTGCGCGAGACGGTTCTCGGTAATATGGACAACCTGGGTATCGTTCTCGACGCTCAAAAAAACCGGGACAATCCTGCAGAAAGCCTGATATCGGCCGATGATTCCCCCGTCCGGGTCGCCGTGATTCCGACACAGGAAGAAATCATTGTGGCCAGAGAAGTTGCCCGGAAACTGAATGCGGACGAATCCGCGCCATGATGGTGAAATGCAACGGAGAAACGGCGTATGGGTGAAACGGAGAAGCTGAATTGATCATCTTTTCTCCGGCTCTCCCCCGCTCCGGTTCACCGTCTCAGGCAATGGTTCTGCAATCCGCAACTTTGGACATAATCGACATGAGGAAAATATGGCTGTAATCCATCTTCCCTATGACAAATCGCACGTCCGGCTTGAAATCCCGGACGATCAGGTGGCAGCCTGTCTGGAATCAAGCGTCAATGCCTATACGGCCCCGGCCGGCCAGGAAGAAATCGTACGCAGGGCCCTGGCAGAACCCATCGGAAGTCCGTCTCTTCAGTCCCTGGTCAGGGGCAAAAAATCGCTGACGCTCATCACGAGCGACCATACGCGTCCCGTGCCGAGCCGTCTGACGCTTCCCATTCTGCTGGAGACCATCCGGTCGTCCGAGCCGGGCATCGATGTCACCATTCTGGTGGCCACGGGGTATCACCGGGCCACAACAGCAGATGAAATGGTCGCGCTGTTCGGCGAAACCGTGATCCGGAATGAACGGATCGTGATTCACGATGCCAGAAAAGAGGCGGACATGGTCCGTATCGGCAGGCTGCCCTCGGGCGGCGAGTGCTGGATCAACCGCAGGGCCGTGGAAACGGACCTGCTGATCGCAGAGGGATTCATCGAACCGCATTTCTTCGCCGGATTTTCGGGCGGACGGAAAAGCGTGCTGCCGGGTGTCGCCGGATACCGTACCGTGCTGTACAATCATTGTTCCGAATTCATTGACAGCGACCATGCCCGGACCGGCGTGCTCGACGGGAATCCGATTCATCTGGACATGATCGCTGCGGCGGAACAGGCCGATCTGGCCTTTATCATGAACGTGGTGCTTAACCATAAAAAAGAAGTGATCCATGCCGTGGCGGGACACCGGGAAAAGGCCCATACGGAGGGCTGCAAATTTCTGAACGGTCTGTGCCGGGTCCCGCGTGTTCCTGCGGATATTGTGATCACGACCAACGGCGGGTATCCGCTGGATCAGAACGTCTATCAATCGGTCAAGGGCATGACGGCTGCGGAAGCCACGGCTGCAGAAGACGGGGTGATCATCATGGTTTCCGGGTGCAAAGACGGGCATGGCGGAGAATCCTTTTTCGGCCGCCTGGCCGCTGCGGCCCATCCGAAGGCGGTGCTCGATGCTGCCCTCGAAGTGCCCAAGGATCAAACCGTACCCGATCAATGGGAATATCAGATTCTCGCGCGCATTCTCAGCCGGTTCAGGGTCATCCTGGTCACGGATCTGTGCGATCCGGAAATGATCCGGGCCATGCATATGGATCATGCCTTCACGGTTGACAAGGCCCTGGAAAAGGCCCGGAGGATCAAGGGAAAGGACGCGAAAATCACGGTCATCCCCGACGGTGTCGGCGTGATTGTGGATGGAAAATGATCCGGGAACCAAAACCGGGTCGGCCGTGCATCACACCGTCATGAAATGTCCGGTATGCCGCATCGGATCAGGACCGTAATGCACTGATATCAATCATTTTCCGGTTTTATAAAGCGAAAGAGGGAACCGAACATGACTCCTGCC
Source organism: bacterium (assembly GCA_016930535.1). Classification (GTDB taxonomy): domain Bacteria; phylum Zhuqueibacterota; class QNDG01; order QNDG01; family JAFGCO01; genus JAFGGN01. The sequence goes on along the minus strand of JAFGGN010000104.1, from coordinate 22,134 downwards.
AGATACATCGCCGTAGATCTCGGTGCTTCCAGCGGCCGCGTGATGCTGGCCGATATGGACGACACCATCCGGCTAACCGAGATACACCGCTTTCCCAACCATCAGATCCTGAATCTCGGCCATTTTCAATGGGATCTTCTGGGATTGTTTCACGAGATCAAACAGGGCATGATAAAAATTGCCGCTTCCGGAAACCGGGATATCACGGGAATCGGTGTGGATACCTGGGGCGTGGATTTCGGATTCGTGGGACGCGACGACGTGCTGCTCGGCAATCCTTACTGCTACCGGGACGGCCGGACACGGGGTATGATGCAGAAGGCGTTTGAAAAATCATCGAAAACCGCCATGTATTCGGCCACGGGCATTCAGTTCATGGAACTCAATTCCGTGTTTCAGCTCCTGAGCATGGTCGAATCCCGGCATCCGGTGCTCGAGATTGCCGAATCCCTTCTTTTCATGCCCGACCTGTTCCACTTCATGCTGACCGGAGAGCGGCGGACCGAATACACCATCGCCTCCACATCCCAGCTTCTGAACGCCCATGCGCGGCAATGGGACATCGCCCTGTTCCAGCAGCTCGGGCTGCCCATGCACCTGATGGCGGATATCATCCCCGCCGGAAGCATCATCGGAGCGCTGAAAGATGAAATTAAAGATGAAACGGGTCTCGATGTGAAAAGTGTGATCGCACCCGCCTCGCATGACACGGCCAGTGCCGTGGCCGCCGTACCGGCAGGAAATGCGGCCAACTGGGCTTATGTGAGCTCCGGTACATGGTCTCTTCTGGGCATCGAGCTTCAAAATCCGCTGATCAATACGGAAACGCTCGAAGGCAATTATACGAATGAGGGCGGTGTCGGTGATACGATCCGTTTTCTGAAAAACGTACCCGGCATGTGGTTCCTGGAAGAATGCCGCAGGCAATGGCAGGAGGACTGCGACTATACGGTGCTTTTAAAAGAAGCGAAAGCCTGCGATCCGTTCTGGTGCCTGATCGATGTGGATAATCCGGCCTTCCTTAAACCCGCGAACATGCTCGAGGCCATTCAGGATCATTGCAAAGAAACCGGCCAGCCGGCACCGGAAACGCGCGGTCAGTTTGTCCGGTGCATTCTGGAAAGCCTGGCGCTTAAATACCGCGAGGTGATCGAGAAAATCAACACGTATCAGCAAAACCGGATCGAAGTGCTGCATGTGGTGGGCGGAGGCTCCATGAACAGCCTGCTCAACCAGTTCACGGCGGACGCGCTCGGTATTCCGGTCATGGCCGGTCCTGTGGAAGCCACGGCGCTCGGCAACGTGCTGACCCAGGCCATGGCTTCCGGCCAGCTGGCCTCTATCGAAGTCGGGCGCGATCTCGTTGCCCGCTCGTTCCCGGTCCGTGACTTCCTGCCCGAAAATACGGATCACTGGGACGAAGGATATGAAAAATTGAAAAAGTGGAGACAGCGTTTATAAGAGACGGGGGAACGGGGAAACGAGTGTAAAACAAAACCGGATTGTTTAACGACATCCAGCACAAATCAATCACCAATAATTGATTTTTAAAATGCTGTGGCACCGGACTTTTGTTTAGTGAAGTACAGATGAATCGCTGTTGATCAGATTCATCATTGCTTTTCTCCCCGTTTCACCCCGTCTCCTTTTCATGCACCGGCGGTCTGCCGCCTGCGGTCCATTGGGTCGCTGGGTCTGTTGGGTCATAGGGTCGTTGGTTCAGAGCGTGAAACGGAGCCTCGGAGAGAAGGAGAAACGGAGAATAAAAATAAAGAGACAAGATTAAAGATTAAAGAACAAAGATTAAAGACCAAGGGAGATTGAGCACTCGTTGGGTTGGAGCGTGAATCGGGGAGATGATAAACGGGGAGACGGAGAAAAAGGCGAGGTCGGTTTTCAGTCTCCGTTTCACCGCGTCTCCGGTTCTCCGACGCATTCTCGGTCTGAGACCAGCCATTCGCGTTGCCAATTTCGTTTGGTATTTGAAATTTGTAATTTATTTGTTTTTTGGGATTTGATATTTGGGATTCCGCCGTCTTGCCGTCCGCAGTCTTCTTTTAGGGGGATGGGCAGCGGGATCCCATATACTCATATACCCATTTACCCTTCTACTGCTTTTAAGCGGTCGGCCGTCTGCAGTCGATGATTTAATTCGCCGTTTCACCGTATCTCCTCTTCTCCGCTGCAGTTTACGGTCCACTGTCCATCATTTCTTTTAAATTCGGAAGGCTGTTTATGAAAATGGTTCGATTTTCAATATTTCTGACCGTGTTATCAGGCTTATTGCTGCTGAACAGGTGCAGCAAAAGCCCGGCCGCTCCGGAAAACGAACCGGTCTACACGCTCCCGGCCCTGCATACGGAAAGCCGGTGGATCATGAATGATCAGGGAGAGAAGATGCTCCTGCGAGGCGTCAATATCCCGGGACTGGAATGGGACGCCAATGAGAGCCATGTGCTGCAATCATTCGGAATCGCCGTGGATGAATGGGGCTGCAATCTGCTGCGTATTCCGCTGTCCCAGGACCGCTGGTACGGACACGGACCCGAGCAGAGGGACAACGGTGTCCGGTACCGCGCGCTTGTGGATGAACTGGTGGAGCGCGCACTCGATAAGGAAGTGTACATCTGGCTTGAACTGCACTGGAACAATGCGGGAGAATGGGGCCAAAACATCGGGCAGCATAAAATGCCCGATTCGTTATCCGTCCTCTTCTGGAGGGATCTGGCCGCATTGTACAAAAACAATCCGGCCGTGCTGTTTGAAATATACAACGAGCCTTACAATGTCTCCTGGGAAATCTGGAAGCATGGCGGCACGGTAACCGAGGATGTCGTCGTAAACGGCATCGCCACGAAGCTTACCTACCGGACCCCGGGGCATCAGACCCTGCTCGATGAAATTCGCGCAACCGGGGCCAATAATCTCGTGATCGCATCAGGTCTCGACTGGGGGTTCGATTTGAGCGGCATACGCAGCGGCTACGCACTCGATGGGGAAAATATCGTTTACGATACACATCCCTACCCCTGGAAAAATACGAACTGGGATTATTACTGGGGAAACACCGGCGATTTGCTGCCCCTGATCGTGGGGGAATGGGGCGGTGACAGCGGCGATGAAGCCTATTTTAAACGTCTGCGCGACTATATGAAGGCCCGTCAGTTCTGCTGGACGGCCTGGTGCTTTCACGCCGATGCAGGCCCGCAGATGCTCGAGAACTGGAACTACACGCCTACTTATTTCGGGGCGATTGTGAAGCTGGAACTCTCTCAATAGAAGAATGAAGAACAAAGACCAAAGAACAAAGATCAGGCTGTATCGTTGGACGGGACCGTGAAACGGAGAACCGGAGATCCGGTGAAACGGAGACAGTAAGTATTCTCCGTTTCTCCTCCGCTCCGAGGCACCGTTTCACTCTCCATCTGCCAAGGTTTTTATCATTGCATTTGCTCCTGCTGTTCAAAAACCATTCCCTCCCGGCCGAGCAGCTCGATGAGGCTTTCCTTCCCCACCAGATGCCCGGCGCCCACGATGATCATCGCATTTTCCCTGTTCCGGACGATCCGCTTTACACGTTCCGCCCATTTCCGGTTTCTGTCGCCGACCAGGACTTTGCTCAACTCCGGATAGTCATCCATGTCCCGGTTCATGAGTGAATCAATCGCCATGACATCTCCTGTTGCCCAGGCTGTTTTCAGTTCGAGGAATTCATATTCAAGGCTGTCCAGCGAATTCAGGGTTTCCAGAAGGAGCGCCTGCTCCATGGCCTTATCCATGGCCGAAAAACACCCGATCTGATCCGCAATGGCTTCCATACTTCCCCTGCGTTTCTGATCCCCGAGCGCCTTACCGTAAAAGTACTGATCCACGCCGTACTGCTGACCCACGCCCAGCGCATTCAGCTTGATCATGGTCAGCATGGAAGCCACGAACCAGGGTTTGAATGCCTGTACGGTTTCAAAAGGGACATTAAACCGAAGCAGCATCTTTTTCAGCTCCCCGGAAACGGAATCTCCGAGCACATCCGACAGCGTCTGTCCTTTCAGCATGCCTGCCATCATGATTTTTCCCTGTACGGCGGGCAGCGATGTGCTGTCCATGTCGATTTCAAAGTAGACGGCCTCCGCGTTCCGGTAAGCGCTCTCGATTGCGGGATCCAGCGGATAATCCGCGGCACCCAGCACATGAATGGATCCTAGTATGCTCACAGAAAAATCAGGTCCGTCGGCTGTCCATAAACACAGGCTCCGGTGGCCGGGATTACCGGCCGGAACCGGTACGGACAAGATGCAGATCCAGGCCAGTATCCATGTGAAATGGCACCATAATAACTTTTTCATGATATCTCCGCGATTTGGACCCATGATCGAATCTGAACAGCGAACGCATTCCCTGCTGTATACAGCGGGGAATGCGCGCGAATATAAATCATTTTTAATTTACAGATGAAGCTTCCCCGCGGTGTGCCGCGGGGAGCTTCAATTGTTCATGAAACCGTTTTCCGTGACCGGAAACGCCTGCATCCCTCCGGTATACAGATATATTTTATAAAATTTCCCGCAGAATGTCAATGAACCTTTTTATTGCATTTGAAGAACAGAATGCGTAACATGTTTGAACCCAGAATACAACATGCACCACGCACAGTCAATCCGGAACCCGCATGCCGGATGATGCGGACCCCATCGTTTGAAACGACGATCAGGATGACATGCATGAAAGCGACCGGCAGACAATTCACTGCATTTTTATTTTTATGGTTACTTGCCGCCAGCCAGGGCCTGACCCAAATCAGGATACAACGGCATCTGTCCGTAGACGACGGCCTGGTCTATTCCCAGGTTCTGAACATCGTCAGGGACCATGAAGGATATCTGTGGATCGGCACAACGAGCGGTCTGTCGAGATGGGACGGCATCCGGTTTCAGAATTTCCGGATCAGTGACGGGCTCCGTTCGGACGATATTCAGACCCTGGCGGTCCAGGGGGACACATTGATCATCGGCACGCGCAGGGGCGTCAGCCTGTATCATCACGGTCGTTTTCATGAGCATGCACTGGCCGGCGATCATATTCACGGCATCCTGATCGCTTCGGACGGCACCCGTTACTATGCAACCGACGCATCCGGCATCTGGATCGAGTCCGGTGATTCGATCAGACAATGGGGTACGGAACAGGGTTTTGTCAGTGACAGGGTGCAGTGCATGGTCCAGGATTCCGCCGGACAGATCGTATTCGGAACACTGGATAAAGGGATTTATATCAGCAAAAACGGGGAGCTTGCCCCTTTTTCAGGGGATCTCAACCGCCGTTTTCCCGAGATCCGGGCCCTGTTTATCGATTCCAGCCATACCCTTTATATCGGTACGGCTGAAGGATTGATTCTCTGCCGGTCCGGTGCACCCCCTCTGCGTGTCCATGATCTTCCCGGCTCCGGCGTCAATCATATCATGGAGGACACAGAAGGAAATCTGATCGTATCCACGGACGAAGGCGCGGCCTTTGTCCGGAACGGATCCGTCACCGATGTACTGGACAGCCGGCACGGCCTGTCCAACAGCTTTGTCTGGTGCACCGTACAGGGACCGAACGGGACTCTGTTCATGGGCACGGATGGCGGCGGTCTGTGCATCTGCCGCCCCGGTGTTTTTTTCACTTACGACGAATCCACTGGTTTGCCCGACAACAGCGTCTGGGCCATCAGTCAGCTGAAGGACGGCACACTGGCATTCGGCACGGATGCAGGACTCTCCCTTTTCGACGGGCGGAAGTGGGATCTGCGCGACAGGTCTTCGGGATTGTGCGGTGACATGGTGCTCGCGATTCACGAAACCGGTACCGGCGCTCTTGTCATCGGTACGGACGACGGCGGAGTCAGTATTCTGGAAAACGGAAGATGCAGGAACATTTCGGACCCGGGGGATCTGACTAGTAATTCGGTATGGGCACTCGCCCATGATATACATGGAACCCTTTATGCGGGAACGTATGACGGCGGCATATGCGTGATCGACGACCGGGACGTGACCGATACACTCGGATTCGATAACGGCCGGGCCGAAGCCGCGATTGTTTCATCCCTGATCAGAGCCGACGGGACCATACTCTGGGGCACGGACGGTCAGGGCGTGCTCATCACGGAAGACCGGGATCTGAAACCGTTCCGGCAGGTGCCGGAACTGGAGGGAAAAACCGTCTGGTCCATGCTGGAAACCCGTGACGGCCGGCTGATGTTCGGAACCAATGCCTACGGACTGCTTATTTCCGGTCAGGGCAAAACGGATACGATCGATATCGGGGACGGATTGTCGAACAATTCCGTGCTGGGGATACTCGAGGGGGAGGACGGAAAATTATTTCTGACAACGGACAACGGATTGAACATCGTGGACACCCGCTCCTCGCCTGTCAGGATCCGGCACATACAGAAAGCCGACGGTCTGGCCAGCAACGAATGCAATCAGGGGGCCTATATGGAGGACCGTGCCGGCCGCATATGGATCGGAACAGTCAAAGGCGTCACCTGCTATGATCCGGCCAGGGACTGTATCGACCCGGCACCTCCGGAGACACACATCACCAGCATTCAGCTTTTCGACCGGACCATACCTGCCGAAATGCTCGCCCGGCACCGGTTCAGGCACTTCGAGAATTATTTCAGGTTTGAATTTACCGGAATCGATTTCTGTATGCCGCATCGTGTAAGATACCGTGTCCGCCTGTCCGGCATCGATCCGCACTGGGTGGAAACTCTGCATCCTTACGTCCAGTACACGAACCTGACCCAGGGAACTTACCGGCTCGAGGTCTGCTCACGGATCGAATGGGGGCCCTGGAGCCGGCCCGCATCACTCTCTTTTATCATCGCTCCTCCGTTCTGGAAAACATGGTGGTTTATCACAATCTGCTTCCTGACCGTGACCGCGCTGACCCTGCTGTTCCTGCGGCTGAAAATTCAGCGGCTCCTGGCTCTTGAACGGCTCCGCACAAAGATTGCCGCGGATCTGCATGACGACATCGGATCGGGTCTGAGTGAAATCTCCATTGTCAGCCAGGTCATCGCCCGGCAGCTGCCGGTATCAGTCGAGCCTGATACCGGCCGCCAGATACGGCACATGGGTGATATCGCGCGAAACCTGATCGACAGCATGAGCGATATCGTATGGCTCGTGAATCCGCATCGCGATTCCCTGCACGACCTGCTGGGCCGGCTTTACGACAGTTATGAAAACCTGCTGAACTCGAACAACATTCTCTGGAAAAGCCGCAACATCGATACGCTGAAAAACATCCGCCTGGATATGGAGACGCGGCAGAATCTGTATCTGATTTTCAAGGAAGCGATTCACAACAGCATCAAGTACAGCGCGTGCACTGAAATGGTGCTCTCGGTCGATTGCTCACACCACCGACTGACCATCGAATTCGGTGACAACGGGCGGGGTTTCGACACCACGAAGCTGCAGCGGGGCAACGGACTGAACAACATGCGGAAGCGTGCCGCGGCCATCGGCGGATCCCTCCGTATCCTGTCGGAACCCGGAGCCACCATCGTCCGCTATGAAGGCAAATGCTGATTGGATATTCCCGTCATTTTATATCACCCGCATCATCATGCGGTTGACCGGCATCATGAAATCCTGTATATTAAACCGGGAAAAAATTGATGAGAGGCAGCGATGATACAGGTTTCCATAGTTGAAGACAACGATGCGATCAGGAACGGACTGGCCATGCTGATCAATGCCACGGCAGACATGGAATGCATTTCCACATATACGGATTGTGAGACCTGTATCGGGGATCTGCCGGACCATGGTCCGGATGTCATACTCATGGACATCGGGCTGCCGGGAATGTCCGGCATCGAGGGCGTCCGGGAAATCAAAAAGGATTTTCCCGATATCCATATTCTGATGCTGACGGTTTATGAGGAAAACGACAAAATATTCGATGCCCTGTGCGCGGGAGCCACGGGATATCTGGTCAAGAAGACCCCGGCCGAGCAACTGATTCAGGCCATACAGGATGTGGTTCATGGGGGATCCCCTATGAGTTCGCATATCGCCAGGAAAGTGGTCGCCTTTTTCCAGAAACAGCCGCCAAAAGCCATGGAGGAGCACCATCTCAGCAGCCGGGAAATGGACATACTCACCAGCCTGGCCAACGGCAACAGCTATAAACTGATCGCCGACGATCTCACCATCAGCATCGATACCGTGCGGTTTCACATTCGCAACATCTATAAAAAACTGCAGGTCAATTCGCAGACCGAGGCCATTTCCAAAGCATTCCGGGACGGGCTGATTAAATAATCCGGAAGACCTGCCTTACAGCAGCGGGATGCGATGCATCCGGGGAAAATCCCCGGCTCCGGCACAGAAGACACCGTCATGATCAAAATAAAAAGGAATCCCGCATGCCCCACGACTTTTACTGTTATGGAATGATTTCACCCAGCACGGTCTTCGTATTGCGGGAGGATTTCATGTTTCCGGCAGCCAATCAGTATGCGGAAATCCGGAAAACCATCCCGTCCATCGGAGGCGAGGCCGCCAATTCGGCCATTGTACTTTCACGGCTGGGCGCCGGCGTGAAACTCGACGGGAACTGGATGAATCCGGTCTATGCGGATCAGATCCGGAACCTGCTCGGACCGTTTCATATCGATATATCCCGGCTTGCCGAAAGACAGGGATACGGCACCGAAGAGGTCGTGATATCGGACAAAGTTACCCGGACCGTATTCGGCAACTACGCCGCATTTCATGCGGGAGAAAAACAGTGGAACGATCCGGATGAAGAGGACATCAAAACCGCTTCCTGTGCGGCGCTGGATCCGTATTTCAGGGAAGAGTCCAGGCTGGCCGCAGCACTGTGCGTGAAACATCATGTCCCCTATGTGACACTGGACTGCCGGTACGACGATGCCATGGCCCGGCATGCCGCGGCTGTCTCTATTTCGCATGAACTCAGGGACCAGGACTATCCTGACGAACCGTGGGACGGTCTTTTCAAAAAGTATCAGGACCATTGCAGCGGTCTCGTCGTCTTTACTTTCGGCAGCGACGCGCTGTGGTACGGCCGCAGAAACGGGCCGGTTCAGCAATTCGAGCCCTATCCCGTGATCCCGGTGGATACCACGGGCGCGGGCGACGCATTCAGGGGAGCGCTGGCCTATGGCGTGCTGAACAAATGGGAAGATAAAAAGATCGTCGGTTTTGCCTCGGCCGTAGCCGCATGTGTCTGCCTGACAATGCCGCATGCCCTGAACGCACCGACACTGGAACAGGTGCACCGTTTTATTAAGGAAAATCCGGGGATATAACGGAACCGGAAATAAAAACCGCAGGGCTCCGGAGAACGGAATACACCCTGCGGTTCTTCAATGACTGCGTGTATTGACAGACGATTTATCAAATCGCCCGGCTCAAAGACTCCACCAGTACGTCATCTTCAGCATGAATATATTATCCGCCTGGGTTGTGGCCAGCCGTTTCATGGAATGTGGGAAAGAAAACGGCTCGTGAAGCTCGTCGTCCCAGCGGTTCTGCGTCCATACCAGGTATAGCGTGGATCCCGGCCTGTACTCCCACCTGAGCACCGCATTTCCCCGCAATGATTTGAAATCGAAATCCGGATTGTCGAACGTAAACGATTCGGCAGGCCCGGCACCGTCCGGATCGATCTCGTAAACGCCGTTGGACCGGACAATATGCTCTCCGTGATACACGTTGAAATCGTAGCTTGACGGCCTGGCCAGCTCCTTGAATTCTTCATAATCACCGTGAGAAACCAGGGGCTGCATATAGAGCTGCAGGGAGAGACGCGGCGTGAACGTCCAGTCGAGCCTGATGTTCGCACTGATCTCGGTCTGCTTCATCTCGCCGAACACGTAACGCTTGCCGTACGTATGAACTGCCACGGGATCATCGAACACATCCACCCACTGACTGTATTCATGGTTCATGGCGATCCCGGGTCCCGCTTCGATACTGATATTGCTCGCCGGTTTCCACTTCAGTTCCATTTCGGCGGCTCGGGACCATTCGGTCGGACTCCGCTGATAGGAAGACAGCTGGGTTTCGAAAACCAGGGATTTCCGGTCGTCGGTTTCAAAATAGGCTTCGCCTCCGAATCCGGGATGGTTCAGGGTCATTGGACCGCCCCGTGTTCTGAACTTGTTCATGGTTTCGGGATTGTAATAAACCGCTGCCATGAACATCATGTAATTGGCAAACTGGTTTTCAGTGAGAAGGTAAATACCGCGCCAGAGATTGTGGCCCTCATAATCCATGCTCTGATGGATCGCACCGAGCACATCATGCCAGCGGAACCACTTGCCCGGCTTGGTCCAGAGGTAGCCCATTCCGAAATGGCCGTTGATCCAGTCCGCCCTGTTGAAAAATCCGACATCGTTCACGTCGAAACCGGGGCTGATAAATCCGATGGCCGAATTGACGACCACGTTCCCCTGCTGCTTGTTCAGGTAGAATCGTCCGGCATATCCTGTCAGGCTCGTGGCTCCCGAGTCCACATGCACATGCTCAGCGTCCGGGCGCTGAAAATAATGCCGGGAATTCTCCTGCAGGGACGTAATCCGGGCAGCCGATCCGGTGCAGTGCGATCCCCCCAGCCATCCCGTGAATACCCAGGTTTTGCTGGTATCCAGGAATGTCCAGCCGTCCATACCGAATGTGAATGCATTACCGTTTAAATCTTCGCGGAGCACGTCCGTATTGAATTTCCTGGATGTCACCGTCGAAATCATGCCGATGCCCTGCCTTGAATCGTTGATTTCCCGCTGTGTACGGAACACGCCGTAATACGTGAGCGGTTCGATGTCCCTTTTAAAGGTCTTGTCCTCGCAGGAAAACGTGCCGGTTTCATTCCGCGTCAGCGCATGCAGGGTGCCGACGTTCCATTTGCCGGCCAGTTTACCGGTCACTTTCGCGGCCCCGAGTATATGCACGCCCTCGGGCACATCCGCATAATCGTTGTCCGGCCACGAGCCCTGGGGCGAACTGCCTATCCGGCGGCTGTAGAAAAACTGCGGATTCATCCAGTTGAATCCCCAGTAGCTCCGGGCTCCGCCGTATCCGAACTGATATGTAGTCGCGCCCTCGATAAAGAACGGCCGTTTTTCTTCATAAAAAGTCTCGACGTCCGACAGGTTGACCACGGCCGGATCCACTTCCACCTGCCCGAAATCGGGATTCACGGTCATATCAAGCGTCAGATTGTTGCTCAGCCCGACCTTGATGTCCGCACCGAAATCCGGTGTGTATTCTGAAGATTCGTGAAACGGATCCTCGGCATCCGGATGCGTATAGGCGGCTTTCGCCCGGGCATAGGGCAGTATTTCCACGTTCCGTGACGGTTTGATCCCGCATATGCCCGCGAGATTCGGGAAACGGGATACGAAACCGCTGCCTCCTTTGGGTGTAAATACCAGATACGTCTCTTCGTTGCGCCGGGATACATCCCTGCGGAAATTGATACCCCAGACCTGATCGTCCTGCCTGCGGAAACGAAGCTGGGAGAAAGGAATGCGGAATTCCGCGGTCCAGCCCTGATCGTCGGTTTGAACCCGGCCCTCCCATACACTGTCCCAGGTATCGTCTGTCCAGTCGTCGTTGTAACAGACCCCGTCCAGCAGCGTTCCCCCGGCACTGAGTCCGAAAAAGAAACCGCTGCGATGATCGTGATACGTATCGACTGCCAGTGCGAAGAAATCTTCATTATCTGTCTCGTCCCGTCTGGAAAGCCTTGCCACAATGGAATCCGGGGCCGAATCGAACATGCGCGCACCGACATAGATGGCATCGTCGTCAAACGCGATCCGGACCACTGTTTTCTGTGTGGCCGGTTTGCCCTCGTCAGGATCGGCCTGATAAAAACCGGATATGACCGGACCGTTACTCCAGACCGGCTCCGTCAGGTTTCCGTCGATCTGAACGGGCTCCGTCAACCGGACGGCTGTATAGGTGGTATCGGTTTTCTGGGCATGGATCATACAGGTAAAGAGCAGGCAAACAGCAATGGCTCTGCGGATCATGACACGCGCCTCGATTTGAAAGGGTTCAATATATCATTTATTAGACGGAATTCACGGCAGGAATGTTACGTATAAAATTGCTCAAAATGTGTATGGATTTATAGAGCGCCGCATCCCCGATAAATGACCGCGGACGGCATGACCGCGGACCGCGGTAAATCACAAATATCAAAATTCAAATAAATTACAAACAGCAAATTCCAAAATCCAAACACAAGAATTAGACCGAAGACGGCCTGACCGCGGACCGCTTAAAAGCAGTAGAAGGGTAAACGGGTATATGAGTATATGGGGCCCCGCTGCCCATCCCCAAAGAATAGAAACGTCTGATGCTTTTTCCCTTCAACTCTTTCTTTGCGTCCTCTGTATGGTTTTCTATTACCCATACACTCATATACACATATACCCTGTTTTCAAATCTTTTCCTTGCTTCCCTTCCCTGACTTGATTATTTTTGATCATCACCACTTTTTACGGAGTCGTCCCATGAAAACGAGGAAAAAAGGGTACAATTTGCTCCTGGGCCTGACCATTTTGTTTTCAATCATGATCGTCACGACGCTGATACCGGATCCGTCGGCCAGCAAACCTTGCCTGCTGGGTTATCATGCTCACTGCACGTTCGCGCCCATCAGTACGGTCATCGCCATGCTGGCAGCGGGCGCCATGTGCCTGATAAGGAATAAAAAATTGTCCGGATCCTGACCGAGGAGGCTGTCCGAATGTCTTTGAAAAAAGCCCTCACATTATCGGATGTATTCTCTATCTGTACCGGGGCGATGATCAGCTCCGGCCTGTTCGTACTGCCGGGTCTGGCTTATTCAAAATCCGGTCCGGCCATGATCCTGGCCTATCTTCTGGCGGCCATACTGATCCTTCCCAGCCTGCTGGCCAAAGCGGAACTTTCAACAGCCATGCCCAAATCCGGAGGCACGTACTTTTTCATCGACCGGAGCCTCGGACCGGTTCTGGGTACATTCGGAGGATTCGCCAACTGGTTTTCATTGAGCCTGAAAAGCGCATTCGCCCTGGTGGGTATCGGTGCCTTTGCCATACTTCTCAAACCGGATATCTCTCCTGCAACCATCAAGCTCATCGCCGCGGGAGCCTGTGTGCTCTTTACCTGCCTGAATATACTGAGCGTTAAATCGGCAGGCAGGATCCAGGTTTTTCTTGTCATGATTTTGCTTGCGATTCTCGTTCTCTATATCGGGCGCGGATTTATTTCGACTCATCCGGATCACTATACACCCTTTATGCCCCATGGGATCTGGTCCGTCGTCTCGACGGCGGGGCTCGTTTTTGTTTCGTTCGGAGGGCTCACCAAAATCGCCAGTGTGGCCGAAGAAGTGAAAAATCCCTCCAGAAATATCCCCCTGGGCATGCTGCTCTCCTTTATCGTGGTCACGCTCATCTATATCCTTGCCGTCGGCGTGACCGTCGGACTCGTCAGACCGGAAGAACTCGGCGGCTCAATGATACCACTGACACTCGGGGCCCGTCTGCTGAGCGGATCCATTGGCGGTCACCTTCTCGCCGTCGCCGCCATCACGGCCTTTATCACCACGGGCAACGCGGGCATACTGGCCGCTTCCCGGTCTCCGATGGCCATGAGCAGGGATCAGCTTCTGCCCGGAATCTTTGAAACGGTTCACAAAAGACTGGGTACCCCTGTCCTGTCGATCCTGATTACCAGCGGTTTTATGGTCTCGGTCATCCTCTTTTTATCCATTGAAAATCTCGTGAAAACCGCCTCCGCTCTGATGATACTGCTGTTCATGATGGACAACGCCGCACTGATCGTGATGCGCAGCAGCCGTATCCAGAATTACAGGCCTGCATTCAAGGTCCCGTTCTATCCCGTACTGCCCGTATTCGCAATCGTGAGCTACGGTTTCCTGCTCATCGAGATGGGGACCGTGCCCATGATAATCAGCGGTGTATTTTTTATCTTTGGAACCATCTGTTATTTCAGTTTTTCCAGGTTCAGGGTCCGCAGAACATCGGCGATCATGCATATCGTCGAACGGATCACGGCCCGTGAATTGAAATCCCGGAGCCTCGAGAATGAACTCCGGGACATCGTGATCGAACGGGATGAAATTATCACGGACCGGTTCGACCAACTGGTTCAAAAATGCGAAATACTTGATTTGCCCGGTTCACAGCCGGCCGATCAGGTTTTTGCCAGAATATCCGGCCTTTTGGCAGCAAAACTGCATGTCGATAAAGATACGCTGTTGCTCAGTTTTCTGGAACGCGAGAAACAGTCCGGAACCGTCATCAGGCCAGGTCTGGCCATTCCGCATGTCATTTTGGCGGGTGAAAGGCTGTTCGATATCGTGCTCGTGCGGTGCAAAGAAGGTCTGCTGTTTACAGGCGTTCCGGAGCCGGTGCACACCATGTTTGTCCTGGTCGGATCCATGGATGAGCGCAACTATCATCTGCGTGCTTTGATGGCCATCGCATCCATTGTCCAGGAACCCGGTTTTGAAAAAAAATGGATGCAGTGCAGGAATACCTCGGAACTGAGAGACGTGGTGCTGCTGTCAAACAGGAAACGGGAAGGTCAGCAACCGCATATGGATTGACCGGATACAGATGTTTTACGCTGTCCGTACCGGGCGGAATTATCGAACAGCATCCTGTCCGGCCGTTATATCCGCACCCGCTGCAGGCGCAGGGCGTTCAGCACCACGGATACGGAGCTCATGGCCATGGCCGCACCCGCAAGCCACGGGGCGAGAAATCCCAAGGCAGCCACCGGAATACCCAGGCTGTTATAGGCCAGGGCCCAGAAAAGGTTCTGTTTGATATTGATCATGGTTTTCCGGCTCATCAGAATCGCATCGGCCACGCCGCTCAGATCTCCGCGCATCAGGGTGATATCCGCGGTCTCGATCGCCACATCCGAGCCCGTACCGAGACCGATTCCGATATCCGCAACGGCGAGGGCCGGGGCATCGTTGATGCCGTCACCCACCATGGCTACTTTATGACCTTTACCCTGCAGTTTTTTGATCGCGTCCGCCTTGCCTTCGGGCAGCACTTCGGCAAGAACCTGATCGATCCCCGCATCCCTGGCAATTGCTGAAGCGGTCGTTTGATTGTCACCCGTCATCATCAGTGTCCTTATCCCCATGACATGCAGCCGTGCGACGGCTTCCTTTGAAGCGGTTTTGAGCCTGTCCGCCGCAGCGAGCATGCCTGAAAACCGGTGATCCACAGCTGTCAGCATGACACTTTTTCCATTGGTTTCGAGTGATTGCAGATTCATTTCCGCTTCAGGGTCCAGGAAAACCCGGTGATTCTGCAGAAACCGGCGCGTGCCGATCAGAACATGCCTGCCATTCAGACGCGCCTGAATACCCTGCCCGGGCACGGATTCGAACGTTTCAACCGGCAGGCGGGAAAACCCCCTCTGTTCCATTCCCCTCACGATGGCTTCCGCGAGCGGATGCTCCGAATGCGATTCTGCGGAACCGGCCAGCTGAAGCAGCGCGTCTTCGGTCAGGCCCTTCGGAACGATATCCGTCAATTGAGGTGTACCCTCCGTCAGGGTTCCGGTCTTGTCAAAAACGACCGTATCAATGCCGAATGCCGATTCCAGCTGTTCCCCTCCCCTGAAAAGAATGCCCAGCTCGGCCGCTCTTCCCGAACCCGCCATAATCGATGTCGGTGTGGCCAGGCCCAATGCACACGGACACGCGATCACCAGCACGGCGATGGCTTTTTGAAGCGCGTCTGCAAAATCACCGGCACCGGACAGAAAAAACCACGATAGAAATGTCACAAAGGCGAAACCCGTTACCACGGGCACAAAAACGCCGGATATCCGGTCCGCAATGCGCTGAATGGGCGCCTTGGACCGCTGCGCATCCTCGACAATGCGGATGATCTGAGCCAGCACGGTTTCACTGCCGACCTTCGTGGTCCTGATCTTCAGAAATCCCAGCTTGTTGATGCTGGCTCCGATCACACGGTCACCGGCCCCCTTCAAAACCGGGATGCTCTCTCCGGTCAGCATGGATTCATCCACAGACGAATTTCCCTCGATCACTTCGCCGTCCACGGGAATTTTCTCTCCCGGTTTCACGAGAACCAGATCCCCTGTGATAACATCCCCGACCGGAACGGTCATTTCCTTTCCGTCCCGGATTACCCAGGCCGTCCTGGCCTGCAGATGCATCAGGGATTTGATCGCAGCCGAGGTTCTGCCCTTCGCGCGGGCTTCGAACCACTTGCCCAGAATGATCAGGGTGATCAGCACGGCACTGGTCTCGAAGTACAGATGCGGCTGTGCCCCCTCCGAAAAAGCGGCCCGCAGGACGAGAAACAGACTGTAAAAATAAGCGGCAGATGTTCCCAGGGCGACGAGAACGTTCATGTCCGCGCTTCGGTTCCTCAGGGCCTTGACTGCACCGGCATAAAACGGTTTGCCCGCGATGAACTGAACGGGTGTGGCCAATGCAAACTGAAACCAGCCGTTCATAAAAAATCCCGGAATCCAGATAAAGGACAGATGGGGAAAATGGGCCGCCATGGTCCAGATAAGCGGTATGGAAAGCGCCAGGGACAGCAGGAACCGTTCTTTCAGCCGGGCCGTTTCCCTGTTCCTCTTCTCTTCGCGATGATCCGCATCCAGCTTTGGAGTCGCCGAATATCCCAGCTCTCCCACCCTGCCGATCAGCCGGTGTACCGGCACGACCGAAGGATCATAGTCGACAGCCACGGTTTCAAGCGCAAAATTGACATCCGCACGCGACACGCCGTCAAGACCGTTCAATCCCTTTTCGATTCTCGCGGCACAGGCGGCACAGGTCATGCCCGAAAGATCGAGTGTGATTTGCTCCGGTTTCATGGTCCCGACCCTCAAACAACCCGGTATCCCTGTCCCCCGATTACGGCCCGTATCTTTTCCAGAGTTATTTTCTCATCGTCGTACTGGACGGTCACGGATTTCCCCTGAAGATCGGCCGTTCCTTCCACATGCATGTCTTTCAAGGCATTTTCAATGGTTCTGACACAATGGGAACATGACATGCCCTCGACATGTAAAACAACGGATTGATTCATATCAAACACCTCATTTTTCTTTTGCCATGTCCGGCAAATCAACTGCCGGAACGGGCACTTCTCTCTATATACAGCCATGTCCGCCCAAAGTTCCCCGATTCGTTTGCAGATGCGTTTTCCGATTTCAGTGACGAACGGGATTTCAGGATATCCCCGGACCGTCAATTGCGGACGGGCAAAAAAAAGCGCTGCCGTCGTCCATGCGATTGCAGCGCCTGAGGCCCTGGAAAAAACCGGCCGCGGAACACTATTCCCCGGCAGGAAACTCCGGATCGAAAACGCCGTTCCGGTAATCCAGACGGATGGAGCCTGATTTGGCCATATCACTGCCCAGTACGCCCATTGTCTGAAAAAAGACGCCGTACCCGCCATCATTGCAGTGAATACGCTCAAAATGCAGCACATAATCGTCGAGAACCAGCGAGAAGGCCGGGATTTCGTATGTTTCCACTTTTTGCAGTTCTCCGCCGGCTCCGCCCATATGGATCTCTTTGCTTTTGATTCCCGTGGTATCGATTTTCGTAAGAATGGCACTGTAAAGCGAAGTGGCATTGGCCCCTGTGTCCAGATCGAAAACCAGGGAGCGCCCCTGCGTGTCATATCCCCGGACCATGGGATAGCCCAGCCAGTAAAAATTCCTGGATTCCGGTTCGGCGGCAGCGGATTCCCGGATCGTCGTTTTTCCGTTTTTATAATCGATGGTCATGTCGAGATTCCGTATGGCATTCCATCCGAGAATTCCGTTTATTTTCAAAATCCGGAACAGTCCGAACAGCTTGAATTCCAGGTCCTTTTTATTTAAAATGATCGCCGGATGATGGCAGACCGTCAGACCGCCGATACAGAGTGTATCGATCACGGCCGGCTGAATCTGCACCTGAAGCTCGGTCGCGGTCTCACTCATCACCTTCTCGTTTCCGGCAGGAAACACACCGCAGGTTTGGGCAAAATCCGAGGCCAGCACCGAAAAACTCGCGCCTGTGTCGATCCAGAATTTCTTTCGGACGCCATTGACCGTAACCTCGATTTCGGGCACGCCGGACAGGCTGAGGCCTGTCGGCAGCACAACGGGCACATCAGGAAAATGATATTCCTCCGCAGTCGCCCGACTGAATGCCCTGGCCAGACCGGCCGTGTTTTGACGATCCAGTCCCGAATCCGACTGTGCATCCATGATCAAAAGTGCCGGCCAGTCCGACTGCTGAATATAGAGTTCTTTCAGCACGGCCAACGCATATTTCAAGGACAATGAATCCGGCGGATCGGCCACAATTCCGGCCATGATTTGCTCCGCGGAATCAAATTGTCCGGCGAGCACATACCGGAGCGCTTCGGCGAACTTCGGATGGGATCCCGCCGAATCGAGCTGCCAGTGCTGCAGGGCCTCCCAGCCCTCCTCCTGATCCGCCGGCCCTGGTGCGGCCGTCTCCCCGAATCCCGTAAAAGGCGCCACACTGACCGTGGACGGATTGATGCTGCATCCGTTCACAAGAATCATCAAGCCGGACAGCATATAAAACATCATCTGTTTCATTTAACTCCCTTCCTTTGAATTGAATGTGTGAAAACGTTCCATTAATTTTCTGTATCCCGGCGCATTGAGCGGGAAAAAATCATCATAATGACGGATCAGCGCCTGCAGTTTGTCTGTTGGTACGCCTTCGATAATTTTCTTCCTGACCGGCCCGAACTGCAGTTCCATGATCAGGGCGCTGTGGTACACCCAGGACAAATAGGGGCTCGCGCTCCACACGGCCTGTATGACCTGTTTCATTGCACGGTCGAGCAGGCCGATCAGGTAGGTTTCGCCGTCCGCCACCATATTAATCCATTCCCCGGGCCAGCGGCTGATGATTTTTTCACCGTCCTCCCGCTCGAAAATCTCCGCACCGGGCATGTGCCATGGTCTGTATACGTTCACAGCGATCCGGACGCTGCGTTTCACGGCGTTTTCGATGTCCGGTCCAAACTGCTCAAGCACAGCAGGGAACGCATCGATCACCACGATCTCCCGTGCCTGATTCAGCATGCGGCGGCAGCGTTCGATCACCTGATCCGGAGATTTAAGCTGATATACACGGTCGTCTTCATCCGGAGGGATCAGGTGGGCCATCAATGTATCCGCACGCTGCTTTTTGGCGCGGAACTGACGCTCGAGCTGGTCCAGCAGTTCCCTTACCGGAATCGCCCTGCAGAACCGGTGCGTGGATTCGTCGATCAGTACCGCGCCTTTCACTTCGAGCGACTGGATGGATTTGTAGACATTGGCCGCCGGTTTTCCGA
The DNA here is from genome assembly GCA_016930535.1 of bacterium. GTDB lineage: Bacteria > Zhuqueibacterota > QNDG01 > QNDG01 > JAFGCO01 > JAFGGN01. The sequence continues at coordinate 2,711 of JAFGGN010000104.1, read as the reverse complement.
TAATCTGGGCAATCCGGTAACCCGTCGACGGCGATTCCTTCAGCAATGCGGTATACACTTCCGCCTCAAGTCCCGTGAATCCGAGATCCTCCAGTGATTGAATATAACTGTCCAAATTATTTCCTTATTATTAGTTGCTCGAACTACTAATTATACTTCAATATAATGCAAATGTTGCACTTTTTCAATTTTATTTTTAAGGAAAGGGAGAAGCGGACCGGTTGCCGGCATTTTCCCGGGCCAAATCCCGGTTTTTATTTGATTCATAAATATATTTTTATTGTAATAATACTTGATTAGCTCAAAATAATATTCTATATTTATGGCGAAATTCCTGATCCCGAATTTTTTTTCTGATGGGGCGTCCAGTGGAATATACGCAGTCCATCAACAATCAAAACCGTCTCGTCTCTTTCTCAGTGCGCGGAAACGTCGCTGCGAAGGAACTGTGCCAGGCATTTACGAAAATGCTGAATGCACCCGAATTTCAATGCGGCTACAATTCTTTATGGGATTTTCGTCATTCGAATCTGCTCAATCCCTGCAGGCAATTTCTCAACGAATTGCTCCGGCAGGCTGAAATCTCGCAGCAAAAACGGGGAAAAAATTACAAAGTGGCCATCGTAACGGGAGACGACCTGACTTTCGGATTTGCCCGCATGTTCGCAACCTATGCCCACAAATTACCCTGCAGCGTGGTCGTTTTCCGTGATATCATACCGGCCATGCAGTGGCTCACGCAATAGTGCCCCTCACCCGCAGTTCCGGACTGAGTGTCAATATTTACGGGCCGGCCGCACGAAAACCTTGACATCCATGAATAAAGTAAGGATATTGGAACCAGGTTTCATTCAATATCAGGAGCGTGTGATTATCGTCTTTCTTATATGCACGGCATTACTCTGCCAGTGCAGGCCTGTTCCATCCCAGAGTCCGGCAGGTACCCTATCTGCCGTTCATGAGGAAATCCCGCAGGCATGCCTGTCCGTTCTGAACACCTGGTATCCCCTGGTCGTAGACACGCTTTACGGCGGATACCGTCCGGTCTGGACCCATGACTGGAAAAACCGCAACGATCATCGCAAAGGCATCGTTACACAGGCGAGGCACACCTGGAGCACCTCGGTCGCGGCAATGGCGTATCCCCAAAATGCAGTTTTCAGCAAAGCTGCAGATTCCGGCTACCTGTTCCTTAAAAATGTCATGTGGGATTCTGTATTCGGCGGCTTCTACGAATACCGGGGAGACGACGGTATGCATCATGATTCGCGAAGCATTGACGGCACAAAACGCATGTACGGCAATGCCTTCGGTATATATGCCCTGTGCGCCTATGCCGAACTGACCGGAAGCCGTGAAGCGCTGGAACTGGCCAAACAGACGTTTTTCTGGCTCGAAGCCCATGCGCGGGATCCAGAATACGGCGGTTATTTCAACGAACTTATGCGGGACGGAACACCCATGCACCTGAGCGATACACCGCCGCCGAACCTCCGCACGGGTCTCAAAGATTACAATTCCGGCATACATATTCTCGAAGCCTATACCAGCCTGTACCGTCAATGGCCGGACACGCTTCTCCGTTCGCGTCTGACCGATGTTTATCACCTGATCCTGGACCGTTTTGTCACCAACAGCGGCTTTCTTCATCTCTATTACCATAACGACTGGACACCGGTATCCTACCGGGATTCTTCAGACACTGTCCGGCGTCGGAATATCTATTATGATCATGTTTCTTTCGGTCATGATGTGGAGACCGCCTATCTTCTGATAGAAGCGGCTCATGCCCTGAACCTGCCCGAAACCGATGCATTCAGAAAAAAAACACGGCTCATGGTGGACCATGCATTGAATTACGGATGGGATGATACACATGGCGGGATGTATGAGGCTGCCTATTATTTCAAGGGGGAACCCATTCCGGAAATCGTGGATTTCAGTAAAACCTGGTGGGTGCAGGCGGAAACCCTCAATGCACTGTGCCTCATGTCAGAACGGTATCCGGAGGACAGCCGGTACCGCATTTGTTTTTTAAAACAATGGCAGTACATCAAACAATACATGACGGATAATCAATACTGCGGCTGGTTTGAAAACGGTCTGGACCGGGATTCAGGAGCATCCAGACGCCTCAAGGCCCATCACTGGAAGACCTGCTACCACAATTTCAGGGCGCTTCTGAACTGCAGCCGCATGTTGGAAGATCAGGACGAAGGAAGTGCGGAAGAGTAAAAGAGTTGACGGGTAAAAGTGTAGAAGTGTATAAGGGTATATGCGTATATGAGTATATGAGTCCCTTCGTCCCGTCCCCCTAAAAGAAGACCGCGGACGGCGTAAAAGCGGTATATGCGTATATGGGTAAATGAGTATATGGGTCCGCCCGGCCCGCCCCATGGAAACATCGGACCGCGGGTAAATCACAAATCTCAAAAAACAAATAAATCACAAATCCCAAATTCCAAACGAAATCGGCACCACGGACAGCAAGACCTCGCACCGAAAATGCTTCGGAGAGACGGGGATCATGTGAAACGGAGAAAAACAAAACAGCCTGCTTCTCCGACACTCCGTTTCACACTCCGACCCAACGACCCAAAGACCAAACGACCCAAAGACCCAATGACACTGTAAAATAATTTGTGTAAATGCTCATTTAGGATTATTTTTAAAAGAAAGGAATCTTCTAAATGAGCGACACCATCGATCCT
>JAFGGN010000103.1 GCA_016930535.1 bacterium | reverse complement strand
GATTTTCTAAAATTAAAATGAATCATATAACGATACAGAGCTGCACCGGAACTGAAGGACAGTGAAGTTCCGCCTGCAACGTGTGGTTGGACTTGGCCGGCGGGGCGGGGCATTTGGAATTTACATTGTTGGATTATTTTTCTGAGAAGCTGTAAAAAGAAGTGGATAATCGGCCGGTTTTTGAGTAGACCGGCCAGAATAAACAGAACAGATCAGGTCATTATCAATACAACCATTTTTTGATAAATTCACCGGTGAGCATCCCCTAGCCAGAAGACCAAAATAATATTAAAAGAAATGATTCAATGAATAAATATATTTTGTATCTAATAATTGGTAGTTATTTATGTCCGTGCATTTGCACCCCGCAAATGAATGAAAGTGATATCCTGCCCGAAATTCGAAGATCGGGGGATCAATTTGGATGGTCGATATCCACATTCGATAAATTTTTAATTGTCGGAGCGAGACAGGATGAGGATATAGCTGACAATGCAGGTGCTGCTTATATTTTTAAAAAAGAGGATGATACCTGGAGGCAGCAATCCAAATTAAAAGCAATTGATGGTACAAATGCCGACCTTTTTGGTTCATCAGTTTCGATATCGGACAGTCATTCGGTTATTGGCGCGCCCGGGAATCTTTACGCTCAAGGTAAAAAAGGATCGGTTTATGTGTTCAAATATTCGAATAACGCATGGTTACAAACACAAAAACTCGAAGCTTATGATGGAGTAGACGGTGATGAATTTGGTGTATCCGTTGATATGAGTGGCGTGTATATTGTTGTAGGTTCACATGGTGATGATGATAAAGGAGAAAATTCAGGTTCCGTATATATCTATAAATTCGATTCTGAAAATTGGAATTTCGTCCAGAAGATTACTGCCTCGGACGGTAGAAAAAATGATGGATTCGGAAATGATGTGGCAATACATGGCAATCATATTATTGTCGGTGTCAATAACTATGATTCTCCAAGATCAACCCCTGTATATATCTATAGATTAATGGCTGATGGATGGATCGAACAGACCAGGATAAAACCGGCTGATGCCGTAGTGAATGACTGTTTTGGATGTTCCGTGGATATTGATGATAATCATGCATGTATTGGCGCGTTCAGACAAAATACCGGAATAGGCGCTGTATATATTTACAGGCTCAATGATACAAATTGGGTAGCATGCCCGAAATTAACGCCGCCGGATCCGGTATTTCATCAATTTTTTGGAGAGAGCGTATCTCTTTCCGAAAATTTATTGATCATCGGTTCTCCAAATAATGAAGAGTCTGTTTATATCTATCATAAAAACAATTTAGATTGGAGTCTGCTAACTAAGCTGAATGCAAGTGACAGACTGGGAAGGGATTATTTTGGGATCGCCGTCAGCATAAATGACAATGCTGCCTTGATCGGGGCGCCGTATTACAATCATCACAGAGGAAAAGTTTATGTTTATGACGGGATAACAGAGACCGGCATTCTTGATGTGGCTTTATCCAGAGTATTATTTGACAGCGTTTATACAGGCGAGAAAATAAGCAAACAAATAATCCTCAATAATCGAGGCACTGGTGAGCTTGTAATTGAAAAGTTATCCATTGAAGGATCTTATCAGTTTAGTATCTATGACAGTTCCTTTTCTATACTGCCCGGCGATAGCGCGTATATAAATGTATTTTTTAATCCCAACTCTTCCGGCCGTTTTGAAGGCACGTTAAGCATAGCCAGCAATGCAAACAATATAAAAATACAAATAATCGGTGATGCCACTGAACCCTATGCTATTTTATCCAATACAATTCATTTTGGTATTGGAACCAAAACAAAATATATTAATCTGACAAATACAGGTTTCTCTTCATGTCATTTTGGTCCTTTCTCGGTTCTGGGAAAGGATTCGTTGAATTTTACCTGCAGTATGCAATCAATTGAACTATTGCCTGATAAAACAGTAAATATTCCGGTTGTTTTTACCCCGGGTAATCATGTCGGTTATGAGGCGTTCCTGACCATAGCGACTGAATTCGGAACCGAAACAATCGAGCTCACCGGTATCGGCTTCCATGAAGCGCCCGAAAATGCAGTCAAATCATTATCTGCAGGGAATGTATATTTTTACAGGAGTGCCGATGCATTCACAGGTGATTATTCTGATTATCAAATTGAAATAACGGGGATGAGACCTTTTAATGAATATGTTTACTATATATTCGGAGAGAATCAATACTATGAAAGATCCGATTCAACAAAAATTTATAAAAAATATTACTCAACTGACAATGAAGTCGTTTGTGATTTTACATGGCAGGTTGGTGATACAGCAACAAACGGTGGCATTGTAACAAAAATTGATACGACAACGATTTTCGGCTTGTCTAAAAAACGCGTGATTATTAACAAGGAAGGGATTCCCTCATCTGAATCATGGACATATCATGAGCTGTTTGGATTGACTTCTTCAAACAGTTCACACCTTTTGGCTGGTGGCGGTTCAGTCTCTTTGAGGGGTGCGATTATCGATGGTATAACATACGGTGATACACAGAGCAATATTCCAAATAATCAATTCAATCTAGGATCTTCTGATTTTTATTTATTTCAAAATTATCCAAATCCATTTAATCCTAGAACAAAGATAAAATACAATATAGATGTGTCAAGTAATGTGACGCTGAAAATTTATAATATTTCTGGTCAAGAATTAGTTACATTAGTTAATGAATTTCAAATAGCAGGAAAGTATGAAATAATTTGGCAACCAAAAGGTTTCCCAAGTGGAATATATCTGTACAGATTACAAGTTGGAAAATTTTCAGAAGTAAAGAAATTTATATTACAAAAATAACTTATTGTAAATTAGTGGCTAACCATTGCATTAAGACGGACTGAAAAATACGACAATTTTTCAGTGATTTGTATTTTGTGGAATTACATCGGATGAAGACATATATTAAAAATTTAGAAAAATGAGATATGGGTTCAGATAAAAAAAATAAGATGACCCGAAGAAAATTTGTTAAAGGGGTTGCCGGTGCCTGTTACGCCTGTCTTTCTTTGGATTGTCTGGCTGCCTCAGAAGACAAAGAAAAAAAGGACAACAAGGGCAAGGTACATCTGGCAGCCGCATGCGGAACATATTGCGGAGCCTGCCCGGCTTACATCGCTAAACACGGCGAAAAAGAACAACGAAAAAAGAGACTTGAGAAGAGATCATCATCCGGACCGGCACAGGCACAGAACGGTATTCCGCCTTCGAACTGGATGGATGGCCTTATTTGCGACGGCTGTCTCAGTGGCGGCAAGCTTGCTGCCCACTGCCAAAACTGCGCGATAAGGACTTGTGCTGAGAAAAAACAGCCTGATTCCCGCTGTTTGGACTGTGAAGAGCTGCCCTGCACCCGTATTACGAATTTAATGAATATGGGCCGCTATCTTCACCGTAAGGAATACCTGCCGAACCTTGATAAAATTCGTGAGATAGGCGTTCAGGAATGGGTCAAATGCGAAGAAGAGCGCTGGCGTTGTCCCAGGTGCGGCCTGCCTGTGAGCTGGTATGACGCCGAATGCGCCGGATGCGGGGAACCGAGATCCGAACGCCTGTTTTCTCTGTCTGAAAATAAAATCCAATAGCTGTTTCGTCAATACTTGGCCCATGTGAATCAGAAAAGAATACGAAATAACGCTGGAAATAAAATTGATTGATATTAATGAGTTATGTGCAACCAAAGCGAGGAGCATATATTCATGAAAACTGTACCATCAGGATTTGCAGTAATCGTGAAGTTGCCGGTGATACGATACATCGCGCTGCCTGCCCTCTTCGGTATTCTGAGTGTATACGCACAAAATGGATACCCCGATGTCTTACGGTTTGCAGACAGTGCGCAACACTGGTACAGGATTTTTGATGATGAACGGGTCATTGAACCCGTCCCGGATCAACCACGTTATGATGAAAGTGACTATATACAAATTGCAGATAATATTTTATTGTTCCAGAAAGCGAATGGAGGCTGGGCGAAAAATTATGATATGCAGGCCATACTGAATCAGGATCAGATAAATGCGGTGCAGGAGAGCAAACACCATCTTAACACCACGTTTGATAATGGCGCCACTCACGGCCAGATTTCTTACCTCGCTGAAGTCTATTCAAGAACAACGATTAAAAAATATAAAGCGGCATTTATTCAAGGAATAGAGTTCACGCTGAAAGCACAGTACGATAACGGCGGCTGGCCGCAATTCTTTCCGGACACAAGCGGTTATCGGAAATATATCACATTTAACGATAATGCCATGACCGGTATCATGGTCATGTTTCACAAAATTGTGACAGGAAACCCGGACTATGGTTTTGTCACAGGCGATTTGCTTAATCATATAGAAACGGCCTATGAATCGGGTATCACCTGCATACTCAATTGCCAGATCATTGAACACGGCATGAAAACCGCCTGGTGTCAGCAGCATGACCAGAAAAATTTCATGCCAAGAGAAGCAAGGAATTTTGAAAAACCGAGTATCTGCAACAGAGAAAGTGTCGCCCTGACAAAGTTCTTGATGCAGATTCATCATCCTTCAGCAGAAATTATCGATGCGATTGAATCGTCGATGCAATGGTACCGTGATTCTGAAATACATGGCATACGTCAGGAATGGATAGAAGCAGAAGAGGAAACATTCATTTATCATAAATCAAAATATGATAAAATTCTGGTCGAAGATGATGAAGCGCCAAGGATTTGGGCAAGGTTTTATGAGCTTGGCACGCATGTCCCCATTTTTTGCGGAAGAGACGGTATCGTCAGATACGCCATGTCAGAGATCGATCGTGACCGCAGAACCGGTTACGGATGGTATGTCTATGATCCGGAAGAGCTCTATACAGAGTATCCGGAATGGAAAAAGAAAACATTATGAACGTATTTTTAAAGTTTTCATTCTCTGTGATATTGTACGCATTTATCTGTTTCACGTCCGGCTGCAGGAATAAAAATCCTGCAGAAAATGAGCCTTCTTTGCCCGCAGGAGATACGCTCCGGATCGTGGTCAGCGAAAATGTACTGGGGTATCCTGAAACCGGCGTCACTGTGTATCAGACCCCGGATACGATTGACTACTTATACTCTCCCAAACTGGGAAATACGAATTTTATGGTCACATTGGATGGCTTCCAGGTGCCTGACAGCGGCACCTTTGTGATGAATCAGAATCACCGGCTGGTCGCCACGTGCGAGAATAAAGTAATCTGGAAACTGAAACTGGAAAAACAGGTATATTACAGTTGCCCGGCTGTGGCCGATAATGGCACGATTTATATCAGTACAGGCATTTTCAGATATACGGATTGGGGCACACTGTACGCGGTTGATTCGGACGGAACCATCCAATGGTCGTATGATTGCGAGTACAATCCCTACACACCGGTCATTGGCCGGGACGGCACGGTTTTCATTCAGGATTTTCACAATCAGGTTTATGCAGTCGAACCGGACGGAAACCTGAAGTGGAAATTCAACGATTTTGACAGCCCGGTCCATATCTGGTATGATATGGGTCAGAGAATCCCGGCTGTCGCGTCAGATGGCACCATCTATATTGCGGCGGATGGACTGTATGGGCTGGATCCGGATACCGGAGAAAGACTCTGGCGTTTTAATCCGCTTTATTCCAAATGCTGCCGGCAATCACCCGTGATCGGATCGGATGGAACCATTTATATTTTTATACATCAATACGATTTTTATGCAGTAAATCCGGACGGCACCGAAAAATGGCACGCACAGCTGGACCATGAGGAGGAAATGGCCTTCTCCTCTCCGGCAATCGATCGGGACGGCACACTGTATATAGGCGCGGAACGCGGTGATTCGGGTTTTGTCTACTGCTATAATTCATCCGGCATGAAGCAGTGGAAGTACCTGGTGGAAGGAGACGGGCGGACCGTGAGGGCCTCGCCTGTCATTGCCGCAGACGGCTCGATCATTGTTGCAACCAAATCGGGCGGAGACGATATTCCCTCGAAAATCATTGCGCTCTCTCCTGCCGGGACAAAAATTTGGGAATATCGTGTCGAGAATTTTCATGGCCCCGGCTCTGCGGACGATGTGTATTCCACCCCATCGATCGGTGCGGATGGCACGCTCTACTTCGGCTCGGAAACGGAACATTTTTATGCACTGAATCCGGATGGAACCCTGAGTTGGAAAATACAACTGGCGCATGGGATCAATTGGTCCTCCCCCGCTATTATGGATGACGGGACGCTCTATATCGGAACACAGGCTTTAACTGTCGAAGAGGATCCGTTAAACGGGGGAAACCTGTATGCAATCCGCACGAAGAGCATGGGATACGCTTCTTCTCCATGGCCGCGTTTTCGACAAAATCACATGAACAACGGCAGATATAATGACAAATAAAATTGTATAATCCAATTTTACACCAGATCCAAATGCACATCTTGTTTTTATAACTTTCAAATATTGCAGAACCACATCTCTGTCCAGGATTTCATCCGGCATTTTGGCACAGTGATATTACAGGTTATATATAATAAAGGATCATTACGGAAACGAGCCGGTCCCGGCATAACAAACCTGTCCGGCTTCCTGATGCACCGGATTTTCGGGCGAGTCAATCACATTGAAGCCGTGGAAAAACTTTTGGTATTTGTCCGTAAATGTTGTATACTTTAGTAAGAAGTTGTGTCCCCTGTTCCAGGTTATTCAAAGGAACTCACATGGACAAGCCAGGCATGAAACCGGCACTATGTTTCATTTTACTGATGACGCTCACTTCCGGTCATCCAGGCTATGCATCTGTCAGGCTTCAGGAAATTGCGGTGAATGCCCCTTTTGCAATGGCCGGCATTCAGGTTCCCGATTTTTCTGATTGTCCTAAATTCCCCATTACGGAATTTGGCGCTGAACCGGGCAGCAAAGAAAAAACATCTTCCGCGATCGAACAGGCTGTCGATGAATCAAATAAAGCCGGCGGCGGGACGGTCATTATACCGGCCGGAGAATGGATCACAGAAAAGGTTCATTTGAAAAGAAATGAAAAGTAACTGAATATTTTCTTATGTGAGCAAACATCGTATGATGTAAAATCGGATTGATCAACCATTGCCAACGATTTCACAGAGACCTGAATATCCATTCAATATAAAAAGGGACACAATGAGAATTCAAATCATACTACTCCTTATGCTGTCTGCCATTACCCGTGCCGGCACCTATCATCAGGCGATCGATTATTTTTTCCCTTTACCCGGCAGCAAACTGCTACCGGTCAAGACCACTGTAATTTTGAAACTGGACACAACGTATAACGGTCTGATAACCGACCTGTCCAATTTGATAACTGTAAAAGACGGGGCGATTGGCCGACCCGGCAACACGTTTTTTGCAACGGACAACCGTACCATTATTTTCAAACCTAACAATGATTTTCAAAAAGGAAGAACGATTACCGTCACGGTCCAACTCAGTCAGTTTGGATTGGGTGATTTTAAATACGACTTTACCATTGTCAAAAATTCGGATAATGATCTGGATTGGCTCAGTAAAACCAACACGGCAACGGACCCGTCAATCAATGACATACAGGATTTTTCACCCGTGCGTCTTATCAATGGTGTCGCTGTGCCGAGCGATTTCCCTGAGATTGATGTGAATATCATTGGAGAAACAGCACCCGGACGCATCTTTATCCCTGCCACCGAATGGATTATTATTTGTGATAATGACGGGACCCCGTATTTTTACAGAAAATATGAAGACGGTCATACGAGGATGCGGTTCGAGGCACATCCATCGGGCGACCTGTCATTCCACAGCTTTGAAGTGTATGATGTGATCATGGACCGGAATTTTGTTGAGGTTGATACGATATTGCCGGGGCATGGCTATATGCCGGATGACCATGAACTTCAGATACTCGAAAATGGCCATCTGCTGCTTGTGGGCAGGGATGACGTGCGCATCGATATGAGCAAGATTGTATCCGGAGGCAACGACAATGCTCTGGTCGAGGCCCATCATTTCCAGGAGATGGACCGGGATCACAATGTTATTTTTGAATGGCGCAACTGGGATCATCTGGATATTCGTGAGACAGGGGTTTCACTGCGGGGCGGTTTTATCGATTTTGTGCATACCAACTCACTTGCCATCGACTATGACGGTCACTATATCATTTCTCCGCGTGAATACGACATGATCATGAAAATCGATCGAATCTCCGGAGAAACGATCTGGACACTCGGCGGGAATCACAGTGATTTCGTGTTTATTAATGAAGATATCAGATTTTCCCGCATACATGATGTACGTCCTGTACCCGGCAAACCGAATCAATATACATTGTATGACAATGGCCGCGAGCGCGGCGACGGAACGCATTTCTCCAGAGCGGTGGAATACAAACTGGATCCGGATGCAATGACTGCGGAGAAAGTCTGGGAATATCGCCATACACCTGATTTGTTTTCTGCATATTGCGGCAGCTGCCAGCCGCTTGAGAATGGCAACAGACTGATTGGCTGGGCCGAAAATAACACCTTTTCTGAAGTCGATTCCAATGGGGAACTGGTCTGGGAAATGGTCGTTTCCGGCTTCAGTTGTTCACGATGCCGCCGTTGTGAATGGGAAGGAATGATGCTTCAACCCTATCTCATCGCAGAAAATATGGGCGCTGTGGTCCGGCTCATCTTTAACAAGTTCGGAGATCCGGATGTGGATCATTACAATATTTACTCAGGAAAAAGTGCCAATTCACTCGCTCTTTTCGATACGACGGGACAAACCTACTATGATATGGATGCGACTTTACTGGATGACGGCACACAATATTATTTCCGGGTGACCGCAGTGAATCAAAATGGTGAAGAAAGCGAATTTTCACAACTGGAGAGCGCCCGCATAAACACGGTTGCTCCGGGAGAAAATGCCATACAAAACGGCGGATTTCAGTCAGTCAATGGCTGGATTCTGCAAACCATTGGCAATGCCCTGGCATCAGGGCAGGTAAACACAGAGGGATTTTATCAGGTGCTTATATTGCAGGGCGGCATCGACATGCGGCAGATTCAGTTAAAGCAGAACGATCTTTTGGTCATAAAAAACAAGAACTATATTTTTAGCTTCGATGCCTATGCAACAAAAAACAAAGTCATCGAAGCAAAAATCGAATCTGCCAATTCACCAAATACGGATTACAGCAAAGCCGGATACACAGCCGTTACAACACGGTTGAATCATTATGAGTATGACTTTTTTATGGAATCCAACACGGATGCAGAAGCGCGCGTGGTATTTAACTGCGGCGGGGACGGCGGCACTGTGTTTATCGACAATGTATCTCTGAAATATGACAGTGAAAATAATATTTCAACCCCGGGCGATAACGGGCAGCCTCAGACTTATGCGCTTTATCCGGCTTATCCGAACCCTTTTAATCCTGTGACGAATATTCAATATCAGATTCCAAAGGATTCGCATGTATGTCTGAAGATTTTTAATTCGCTCGGGCAGGAGGTCGCCACACTGGTCGACAGTGAAAAAAAGGCGGGAACTCATTCCGTTGCATGGAATGCAGAGAACAATCCGACAGGTCTGTATTTCGTTTCGATGGAAACAGAAACATTTGAACAAATAAACAAAATCATGCTGATTCGTTAAATATTTATCTGAAGAGGATAAAATGAAAAACACAAATTCAATATGGATGTGTGCAGTGCTGCTTGTTTGTCGGTTTTCCGGGCTTGCCGTGGCCCAGGAATTTTCGACAATACGTGATTCAGTTTACTATGAAGCACAAAAGGAGCAAAGAATCCTTGAAATCATTCTGCCTCAGAATTACGATCCCGAATCCAAGGAAAAGTATGAAGTCATATACATTCTTGACGGCGAATGGAATATCAATCTGTTGCCGTATATCCATGGTTTTGCACGGAGTGAGGGATTTGTTCCTCCGGCCATTTTTGTCGGCCTGCCAAACGTATACCCGGATGGTCAGAATCAGCGCGACCGCGATTTCCTGCCGGTCAATGCAGCCGATGATTTTCTCTCATTTATTGAAAAAGACGTGATCCCCACCATTGAGAAAAAGTATCCGGCCAGCGGGGAACGCACTTTGTTCGGGCATTCATACGGCGGTTTGTTCGTAACCTATGCCTTTCTTACAAAACCGGAAGTTTTCAGTGCGTATCTGGCCTCTGATCCGGCTTTTCAGGGAAGCGATAGTATTGACATCAAAATAGCCAAAGAAAAACTGGGCACTTTGATATGCGCCGGCAAGCTATTCTGGATGGCCGGAATCGAGTCCACATGGAAACAAATGGGCATTGCTGAGATGGATTCCATTTTCCGGGCGCAGTCACCGGAAGATCTGCATTGGAACAAAGGATTATATCCCAATGAAACCCACAACTCTGTACGGTTAAAGGGGATCTACGATGGTTTCAGGTTTTTTTACAAAGGTTACAGCAACGGCCAGGTCGCTTTCCACCCCATGGGCGGAACCGCGATAAAAGGCAAGCCGTTTCCGGTAATCCTGTTCAGCCGAAACACTCCTGTCAGGTATACGATTGACGGTAGTGAGCCCGACAATACATCTCAAAAATTCGATTCACTGATCACTGTACCTGGTCCCGCCACATTGAAGATGTGCTCCTTTCATGCCCGCGGACGGAATCCGGTGACAACAACGGGTGTTTTCAAAGAGGGCAAAACACTGCCTTCTATTAAAAAGCCGAAGAATGTCACATCCGGAGGATTAAGTTATACTTACTACAGAGGCGAGTGGGATAAATTGCCGGATTTCAGCGCACTGACGCCTGTTCATTCCGGCCGGATGGATAAGGATTTCAACATGCTTACTCTTCCTGATCAAACGAATTTCGGCTTTATCATGAAAGGTTTTATCGAAATCAAGGAAGCAGGCTATTACATCTTTGCTCTGGATACTGATGATGGCGGAAAGTTCTATTTGAATGACAAGCTCATTATCGATACTGATGGATTGCATGGAATGGGAGACGTGAAAACCTGCATGCTTCCGCTAGAGCCCGGATTTTATCCCGTCAGGCTCGATTATTTTCAGCGCGGCGGCGGAGCCGGCCTGGATTTGCTTTATGTAAAGCCGAATACCCTGCAGCCGATTCCGATTCCGTTTGAAGCGCTTTACAGCAATTAAATGAATATCCGGGAAAAGGAATTTGACCGGGGAGCATTTTATAAATATCACTGGCAACCCTGTTTTTATAAGGAGAATTCATGTTTTCCAAAATCAGACAACTGACAATGAAGCTGTTCACCGTGTGTCCCCGAACCGGCCAAATAACCGGGCCTGAAAAAATAAAAAGAAAAACGTTATGGCTCTGGATAATCCTTGGCCTGACTTCTGTTATCTGGGTTCTTATCCGGGTTATTCCAAAACCCAGCCGCACCGCCTATCCCTGCCAAAAGGTGGCACAGCCGCTGGCCGCCGGTTTTATTTCGTGGCTGCTGGGACTGGCCGGATCCACGCTGATCATGCGCCGCGCCAGCCGCCTGTTTCAAAAACGACGATACATGGTCGGGGCGGCCTGTTTTGCGGCGGCAGCCCTGCTTTCTTTTTTCACGTTGAGCGGAACCCGTGATGCGGCTGCGTCGACCGCAAGCTTTGTCCCCACCGATCCGGCCAACAGTCCTGTGGGGTCGGGCAAAGGGATACATCCCGGACGCGTCGTATGGGTTTATGACCGCCAGCTCTGTGACCAGGGCGGGACAAGCGGCTGGTGGTGGGAAGACAATCGTACCGATCCTGAAGTAGCCCGGCGTATGATGGCGAAGGCTTTGTTCGAACTCACCGGTATTGAGGATCCGGCTGAATCCTGGGAATCCCTCTTCAGGCATTTCAACCGGACGCATTACGGGCAGAACGAGTTGGGCTACCAGGCCGGTGACAAGATCGCGATCAAGATCAACAACATCTTCTCACGCGCCTACAAATGGACCGACAGCCAGGACAACCGGCCCTGTCCGCAAATGCTCCACGCCCTGCTTGGGCAGCTTGTAAACACGGCCGGCGTTCCGGAAGAGGACATCACCATCTATGACTGCGTTTTTTATCATGGCGATCCGGTTTATCAGTACTGTCACGCAGACTTTCCCGGCGTACGATGGGCTGAAGGCGATTGCACAGACCGCAGTCTTTATGCATCCGGTCCCGGCAGTGATCCCGGTACCCGGGAAAAGGTGGTGCCCGATCCCGGCTGTGTGGTTCATTACGGCGATCCGGCACTTGTTCCGGGCAGCGGTACGGTCTGTCTGCCCACGGTTGTTTCAGAGGCCAGGTTTCTCATCAATGTCGCCCTGGCCCGCCCCCATGAACTGGCAGGTGTCACTCTCTGCGCAAAGAACTTCTTCGGCTCGGTCTGGCATCCCGATCCCCCGCCGGGGAATGCCTACTATTACCATGGCTGGTGCCCGTTCTTTATGCATAAAGCCGTAGCCTCCCTCAATTTCGCAGCAGACATTCCCATGCGTCCCATGGAATCCTACAATGCCCTGGTCGATCTCATGGGTCACAAAGATCTGGGCGGCAAGACCCTGCTGTTTATGGGCGAATGTATTCGCGCCAGGTTCTGGTCCGCTCCGCCCTTCAATGGCGGTCCCGCCTCGAGTCTGTTCATGAGCCAGGATATTGTCGCCATCGAGTCGGTCCTGCTGGATTTTTTACGGTCCGAGGGCGGCGTGCCCTCAGGCACACCCGACAATTATCTCCACGAAGCGGCCCAGGCCGGCAATCCGCCTTCGGGCACGGTCTACGATCCGGAAAACGACGGCATCCCTCTGGAGAGTCTGGGCGTACATGAGCACTGGAACAATTCCACGGACAAACAGTACAGCCGCAATCTGGGGTCCGGTGAAGGCATCGAGCTCATTCAAATACTGACAACTGCCCCGGTTGCTGTTGCGAATCGCGATGAGGATATCCCGGACGCTTTTACACTTTATGCCAATTATCCCAATCCCTTCAATCCGTCAACTACCATTCGATGTTCACTCCCGGTTTCTGCCGATATCAGGCTGAACATCCTGAATCTGAAGGGAGAAAATGTCCGGTCGCTCATCGATCAGCACCAATCTGAAGGCATCTTTGAAATACGCTGGAACGGACGCGATGATAACGGCTGTCGCGTCGCTTCCGGTATTTATATATGCAGGATGGAAATCAATACAGGCAGGGAAACTATCGGACAATCACGTCAGATGTTACTGCTCAAATAAAGGAAGAAAGTGATTTTATAGTTGTCGGCCGGTCTGAATTGAATCTCCCCGCGGCAAACCATGGGGAATGCGCCCGCTGTTCAGATTCAAACCTTGGTTAGCGACCGGTTGCTTGGGTGTGCCTTCATCACGGCCGTCAGTAAACATAAACCTATATGAATGGAATGAATCCCATGAAAAAGAGGACCGTAAAATCAATCAAGGAATGGAAGATTACAGGTATTCTCTTTGTTTGTGCAATCTGGTGCTTTGCTGCGAAGGGGTATGGACAGACGGATGCCAGTTTAAAAGTACAATTTACATTTAACAATTTCACTCCCGGCACTGATCAGGTCATGGACGATTGCGGTCATTACACGGCAACACTGGAAAACGGGGCCGGAATCCAGCAAATTGGGAATTTTTCTGTTCTCAGCCTGGGATCTGCAAACGGTTATCTCGATTTGGGAAAAGAAATGGGCGCAGTGATTGGTTCATTGGAAGATTTTACGGCAGCCACTTACATATATATCGATGAAACAGTCGATTTGAATCCAAATGGAAATTTTATCTGGTCGTTTTCCAATTCGAATGATGTGGCGGCCGTACCGAACGGACAGATGTTTTTAAGCGCCAAGACGACGAGATATGCCATAACGCAAACCAACTGGACCGGTGAAACCATGCTGGATTACGGCATTCCGTTTCCAAAAGGCCTGTGGAAACATGTGACCTATACCCAATCCGGAAGTACCGGTACAATCTACATTGACGGTGTGGCTGTAAAAACCGGAACGGTAACCAAGCAGCCCGGTATATTGGGAGAAACCGCGTATAATTATATTGGAAGATCCCCTTATATTGTGGACGCCTATTTATTGAAAACAATGATATATGACTTCAGAATCTATGACCGGGCTCTGTCTGCCGCTGAAGTCCTGGTTCTGAATGACAGTCTGAACGTGCTGAATCAGGATATCATAACAGACATTTTGACAGAGGCAAAAGAGGCACTGGTTCTGGATAATCCGGATGAAGTCATTTCCGACCTGACACTCCCAAAATCTGCCCAGCCTGGAATTGAAATCAGCTGGGTTTCGTCTGTTGAATCCGCCATAACCAGCACGGGATCAGTAACCCGGCCACCCATTGGCAGCAATCCGGTTGCGGTTCAGCTGACAGCGACGCTTGCAAAAGCAGGCCAAATGGTGACCAAAGCGTTTTTTGTGACCGTGCTGCCTTATTATGACGACAGAGCCAGTGTCGAAAGAGATTCAACCCGGCTGACTCTTTCAGGTGAACTTAATAATCTGAGAACGGATATTGCGCTTCCGCTGCAAGGGAGTGAAGGTTCGGCGATTGCCTGGATTTCGGACAGAACAGATTTTCTGACAGATACAGGCCAATTGCTTCAGCTTTCCGCCAAAGGCAGCGGACAGGTTAAGGTCCTGCTGACCGCGACCATTACCAAAGGATCGGAATCGGCCATAAAAGTTTTTGAGATTTACATTGCCGAAGATGAAGCATATGCGGCTTATCTGTTCGCCTATTTTACAGGAAACTCCGGAAACCAGGAAGCCATACGGTTCGGGCTCAGCAGCGATGGATTCAATTACCGGGCATTAAATAACAATGCTCCCATTCTCAGTTCGGCCGAAATAAGCATGACCGGAGGCGTTCGTGATCCGCATATTTTACGCGGTGTGGATGGACAATCCTATTATATGGTTGTTACGGATATGGTTTCTGCAAACGGATGGAATTCGAATCATGGCATTGTCCTTTTAAAATCGACGGATCTGGTGAACTGGACATCCAGTCCGGTCGATATCAAAGCCAGATTCCCGGAATTCAGCACCATCGACCGGGCCTGGGCACCTCAAACCATATACGACCCGGCACAAGGCAGGTATATGGTCTATTTTTCATTGCATAATCCGGGCGGAAGAGATATTATCCACTATGCCTATGCCAACGAGGATTTTACGGATCTGGCTTCAACGCCGGCCCAGCTCTATTCCGACCCCAATAACAGCAGCTGCATCGATGCCGATATTATCGTCAAAAACGGCAAATACTATCTGTTCCATAAAAATGAAACCGGCGGCGGAATTTATGTGGCCATATCGGATCACCTCACCGGAGGCTATGAACTTGTCGGCCAGCCGGTGGACCAGACCACATCGGCCGTTGAAGGATCGTGCGTTTTCAGATTAATTAATTCAGGCACCTATGTCCTGATGTACGATGAGTACACTTCAGGAACATACCAATTCACCACAGGTACCGATTTATTGAATTTTTCAGTAGTCGGCGATGTATCCATGAATTTCAGTCCCAGGCACGGCACAGTGATGCCGGTTACACGGGCAGAGACCGATTCACTTGCCAGGAAATGGGGAAAAATTCTCGATTTAACGATTCTCTCTTCAAAATCCGACCGGGTAAAGCGGAATAATATCGTTGTCGATCAATTGCATAAAACGGTTTATCTGCCGGTCAGGAACGGAACCGATCTGAATGCCTTCGACCCCGAGCTGACTGTCATGCCGGGCGTCACCGTCACACCTGATGCCGCTCAGGATTTTACACAAGGTCCCGTATTATATACTGTCACCATTGAAGGGGTCGGCAGTGAGATTTTTGAAGTCACTGCGCACCTTGACCATAATCCCTTACTGGATGGATATTATGCCGACCCGGAAGTGCTGCATTCAAAAAAAACCGGGAAATACTATATTTATCCGACCAGCGACGGATTTACCGGCTGGTCCGGCACCTATTTTAAAGTCTTTTCTTCTGACAATTTAACCGATTGGCAGGATGAAGGCGTCATTCTCGATTTACCCGCGGATGTGAGCTGGGCTTCCACGAATGCGTGGGCGCCGACAATACTCGAGAAAATGATCGGCGGCGAATACAAGTACTTTTATTATTTCTGTGCGGCCCAGAAAATAGGCGTCGCCGTAGCCGATGATCCGACCGGACCGTTTGTCGATTCGGGCCAGCCGCTGATCGCGTCCGCACCCTCCGGCGCCGGCGGGCAGCAAATTGATCCGGATGTATTTGATGATCCGGCAAGCGGAAAAACCTATTTGTATTGGGGAAACGGATACATGGCCCGCGCAGAATTAAATCCGGATATGGTATCCATAAACACGGGAACCGTCAAAGTGATGACCCCCAATTCCACCTACAGGGAAGGTACAGAGGTGTTTTTCAGAAATGGAAAATACTATTTCCTGTGGTCGGAAAACGATACCCGGAGCGCGGATTACAGGGTCCGCTATGCGACATCCGATTCCCCTGAAGGGAAACTGACCATTCCGGCAAACAATCTCGTCATTGCCAAAGATAATGAACGGCGGATTTATGGAACCGGCCATAACTGTGTGCTCTATGTTCCGGACAGCAGTAAATGGTTTATCATTTATCACCGGTTCACACGCCCCGATGGAATCAGGATGGGATCCGCTGCAGGATACAACCGCGAAGTCTGTATCGACGAATTGCAGTTTAATGAGGATGGGGCCATCATGCAGGTCAGGCCTTCGATCGAAGGATTCGGCTCTGATGTGGTTGAACCGGCCGGTGTCGCGCCTGAAAATAAAAATGACCTGCCGGCCGAAATGGGACTTTACCCGAACTATCCCAATCCATTTAATCCAACGACCATGATCCGGTATACGATGCCTGAAAAAAGTCATATTTCACTCAAAGTATACGATTTACTTGGAAGAGAAGTTAAGACGCTGATTGACGGTACTGAAAATGCCGGCAATTTTTGTGTTTTATTTGACGGCAGTCATCTGTCAAGCGGTTTGTATTTTTATCAGCTGAGGTCAGCAAATTTTATAAAAACAGAAAAAATGATGCTGTTAAAATGAGGGAAATCGTGCCTGTATCACACTTTAACTGCTCTCCCTGAATGCTGAGATTTTCAGAATGCTTTTATCATCACATCGGATTTTCATGCTCTTCATCCGGATCGGGTCAAAGCAGGTGAAATCCGTCCTCGGTCGCCCGGTAAACATCGTCCCGGTGACCGGACACTGTAAAAAAGGAGGTCAATGAAATGTGTCACAGAAAAACTGTAACCGGCATCTTTCTTTCCATCATTGTTCTTCAATTTTTTGTATTATTCCCATATCCGGTTTCGGCACAAACAGGCCTGATGCGTTTCCCGGATATCGACAGGGATCTGATCGTCTTTGTCCATGGCGAGGATATCTGGACGGTTTCTGCAGAGGGCGGAATCGCTCAGCGAATCACCATTCATGACGGTCAGGAGCGCTTTCCCAAATTTTCGCCGGACGGGTCCCTGATCGCCTTTACGGGTGAGTATGACGGCAACACGGATGTTTACGTAATGAACCGGTACGGCGGCAATATTACCCGCGTCACCTATCACCCGGGCAATGATGATGTGGTCGGATGGCATCCGACAAAAAACAAGATCATTTTCAGGGCCAACCGGAACAACTTTCCCCGACTGACCCAGCTTTATATGATTCATCCGGACGGTACGGGGCTGGAACAGCTCATCTTTCATGAAGCGGCATGGGGAAGTTTTTCACCGGATGAGAAAAGGATGGCATATAACAAAGTCGGCAGGGAATTCAGAACGTGGAAGCGCTATAAAGGGGGGACAGCTCAGGATATTTATTTATATAATTTTGTAACCAATGAAGAAAAGAAACTCACAGAATTTGAAGGCACTGATCGTCATCCGATGTGGATCGGTGATAAAATCTACTTTACTTCCGACCGGGACCGTTTTTTGAACCTGTATTGCATGGATCCTCAAACCGGAACGACGGAACAACTGACCCGTCACAGCGATTATGATGTGCGCTGGCCTTCCATGGGAAACGATAAAATTGTCTATGAACTGGGAGCACAATTATACGTATTCGATATCATCACGAAAACCAGTAAACCGGTGGATATCATAATCGCGAGTGATGTGCCGGACACAAGGCCTTACATAAAGAATGTAAAGGATTTTATTACCGATGTGAAGGCCTCGCCTGACGGCAGCCAGGCATTGATCGTTGCACGGGGCGACGTATTTACCGTTCCGCAGAAGGACGATATTACCCGTAATATCACAAAAAGCCCAGGCGCCAACGACAAAAATGCGGTCTGGTCGCCCGATGGAAAACACCTGGCAACCATCTCCGACAGAAGCGGCGAATTTGAGGTTTATATTATGGACAATAAAGGCGAACATCAAGCCGTTCAACTCACTTCGCACAAAAACGGGTACAGACATTCGCTTAAATGGTCCCCGGACAGCAAAAAGCTGGCTTTCACGGACCAGACCCTGACCCTCACCATTCTGGATATCGGGACCAAAAAAACAGAGATCGTCGACAAGGCGGAATATGAAAACATCGATGTTTCCCTGGACCTCAAGCCCATATATGATTATACCTGGTCCCCCGACAGCAGGTACATCGCTTATTCAAAAATGGATGAAACCCTGCTGAACAAGATCTATATCTACTCTCTGGATGAAAAAAAATCCCGTACGCTCAGCACCATCTTTTATGATTTTCACCCCGTGTTCTCAAAAGACGGGAACTATCTTTTCTTTGTTTCGAACAGGCGGTTCGATCCCACATTCTGCGATATCGAATGGGAAATGGTCTATAAGGATCTGGCGGGTATATATTATGTGACACTTCGTCCGGATGTGCCTTCATTGTTACTCGAGAAAGAGAAAGATCCGGAAAAAAGTGTTGGAAAAATTGATTTTAACGATATCAGCAGCCGGGTGGAAGCACTGCCCGTGGAAGCGGGAAATTACAGGACGCTCTCTGTAAATGAGGAGAAGCTCTTCTATTTGAACAGGGAAAAAGGTGATTTCAACCGGTTCGAGTTCCGTGTTCCGGAAGACATGGACCTGTGGAGCTATGATTTTAAAACCAAAAAAACCAAAGAACTTGTGAAAGGGATTAAAAAATATGACTTGTCATTTGACGGATCAACCCTTGTTATTTTTAAAGAGGATTCGGTCAAATGGATTAAAACCGGGGACAGCGATGGAGAAAACGGAGCTTTCGATTTGTCGGATCTGAATATGCATTATGATCCGCGCGCGGAATGGAAACAGATTTTTAATGAAGCCTGGCGCTATGAGCGGGATTTCTACTACGAACCCGGCATGCACGGGCAGGACTGGAATGCAGTCAGAGAGAAATATGGTGCATTGATCAAGCTGGCATCGTGCAGGCAGGATGTCGAGTTTGTCGTTGGCGAAATGATCGGGGAATTGAATACATCGCACACCTATGTTTACGAAGGCGAGTATCAGCGAAAATCCAAAGACGTCCGCATCGGCCTGCTGGGAGCGGATTACACAATGGATGCCTCGTCTCAACGATATCAATTTAAGAAGGTTTACACCACGCCCGACTGGTCAAGAAAGATCATGCCTCCACTGGCCCAGCCCGGATTGAATGTGAAAGCCGGCGATTATCTGCTGGCTGTGAATGGTGAAAAAATAACCACGGAGCGGAATATCTATTCCTACTTTCAGGGCCTGGGTGACAAAGAGGTGATTCTTACCGTGAACAGCGCGCCTTTGATGAACGGGGCCAGAGAAATCAAGGTTACAACGCTGACCAGTGAATACCGGATACGTTACCTGGATTGGGTGGAAACCAACCGCCTGAAAGTCGGGAAAGCGTCCGGAGGAAAGATCGGTTATATTCATCTGCCGGATACATGGTATGGGTCGGCCCTTGAATTCCCGAAATACTTTATCGCCCAGTCTCAAAAAGAAGGACTGATCATCGACGGGCGCTGCAACGGCGGCGGGCTGGATCCGGATATATTCCTGAAAAGGCTGATGCGGAAACCCCATTCATACTGGACACGCAGATATTCACATGATCAGACATCGCCCTCCATCAGCGTGAATGCACACATGGCGTGCCTGACCAACAGGCAGGCCGGATCAGGCGGCGACGAGCTTCCGCACGAGTTTAAATATTTCAATTTGGGACCCGTTATCGGGACCACAAGCTGGGGAGGGCTCGTCGGTGTCTCCATGTTTATTTCGCTGATTGACGGCGGACAGTTGACAGCGCCCGATTACAGAATTTATGATGTGCATGGCAATTGGTGTGTCGAAAATGAGGGTGTCACCCCGGATATCATCATCGATAATCATCCCAAAGAGATGAGCCGGGGATACGATGCCCAGCTCATGAAAGCCGTCGAAGTCATCATGAAGAAAATAGAAGAGGAACCCAGAAGCTGGCCGGCACATCCTCCGTTTCCGGTCGATAAATAGACCGGCGCAGCACACACTTCCATCGATCGTACCATCCTTCAGAGCCATGAAAAACGGACTGTTTTTCATGGCTCTGAAATCATATAATTTTTAATATTTATCGTTTCAGACCGATACCGGATCAATCCCCTTCCATTGGTTCTTCCCCGAAAAGCAGTTCGATCTCGATCATTTCGTCCGTCAGCCGCGTCTGAATTTTCCCGTTTAATTTGTCGGTCAGTTCATGCACAATCGCCAGGCCCAGGCCGGAGCCTGTGACTTTGTCCGCGGTGGCAGGATTGCGGTAAAACGGTTCAAACAGCCGTTCCGGCGGAATGTCGAGCTTCGCAACAAGATAATTGCTGATTTTGATGTGAATGACATGGTTATCCGTAACCAATGATGTTTGAATGGGGTGGGAAAGATCGCCGTATTTCAGGGCGTTGTTCCAGAGGTTGTCGAGAATCTGCGACAGCCGCTCCGGATCCGCGCTCAGTGCTGTGGTTTTTTCAAGGTCGAATTCGATGATATTGATAAAGCCCTTCACCGAAGTCAGGGGCGATTTGATTTCATGCGAAGCATGCGCCAGAAGCCGCTGCCTGGCGGCGTTGCTTTCTTCCAGATTCTCGACCAGTTTCTTGATACGCTGCGACATGAGATTGAAACTCCGGGCCAGAAAGGCGATCTCATCCTTGCCGACCACCTCGATGCGTACAAACTCGCCCTGAGACACCTTGCTTACCCCTGATTTGAGCCGCTCCAGGCGTTTGTTCAAATGGGCGACCAGGCGCCAGCCGACAAAGGATGAAACAAGGATCACGAAAAATCCGGACAGCATATATCCAAAAAATAAGCGTCTGACAACCGGATTGTTTCTGAATTTAATTTCAATCTTTATTGCGTAAAAAGGGGATTCCGTATTCGGATTGGTTATCACTGTGGAAAAACGTCCCCGTTTTTCTCCTAACCGCATGTGCCGGGAACCTTTGTCTGTCACCACGTTCGGCAAACTGGAATAGCTTCCGGCAATCCATTTGCCCGAACGGTCAAACAGCTCCAGATTGAACCTGAACTGAATTTTTTTCAACGCATCATGAAGCGTTTGCGGATCGGTATCTTCACCCAATTCAATGCCGGTAACGGCTTTGAGGCGCTGACCGACGGCACCGACGATGTCGGATTTATTTCCGTCGTCATCGATACGATGATCAGGAAATATCCGGTTAAATGGCAGCCCGAAGGATTGGCAAGCGGCATATACTTTTACAATATACAATCCGGAGAGCCTGCGACAGAATCAGAACGGCAATTTTCAGTTACAAAGAAATTGATATTGCAAAAATGAAATGCATCATTTATTATAAATATGGGTATTATGAATCGGTGATTCTGGATCCGGACGGAAACAGAGTGGAAATCACAGTGTAAAGAAAACAGCAATCGACACCCATATTGCATCGCGGTTTCATCGCGGCGAACCGCCGGTTAACCGGACCGTCGGCATGATAAAACGGGAGGCGACAATGACGATTGAAAAAAGAATGTGCTGCATGATACTCATTTTCCCCCTTATCACGATGGCACAAGGAACAGACTCTGAAAGCACAAGAGAAAAATGGCTTCAATATATGGATCGTGTGGCCCGGCCGGTCCTATCGAATATCGCGGAAGACCGACTCAAAGAAACCATGCCGGTTGAATTATCGAAACATATCGATAATCCGGAATACCGGAAAGAGGTGGCCTATCTCGAAGCATTTGCACGAACGCTGAGCGGCATCTCACCCTGGCTGAACACGGGAACCGGATCCGCCGAAGAAAAAGCGTTGCGAAAAACCTATCGGGATTGGGCATTAAAAGGCATCGCAAATGCCGTCGATACGACAAAAAACGATTATCTGGTCTGGAGCGGTTACCAGCCGCTGGTCGACGCCTCTTTCTTTGCACTGGCTCTCGTTCGCTGCCCGTGGCTGTGGGAAAATCTGAACGATGGTACACGGGAAAACGTGATCCATTCACTCGAGGCCTCCAGACCGGTTATTCCCGTATACACAAACTGGATACTTTTCACGGGAATGGTGGAAGCATTTTTCTGCAAATACCACCTGCCCTATGATCCGGTACGCATCGAATATGGCATAAGGGAGTTTTCGCAGCACTGGTATGTGGGCGACGGCATGTTTTCGGACGGAATGCACTTTGCCATGGATTATTATAACAGTTACGTGATCCAGCCCTATCTGAATAATATCATGACAGCGGTTCATTCCAGGGATAAATCCTTTGACTGGGTTCTTCCGGACCTGGAAAAAATCACGTCCAGATATGCGGAATTACAGGAACGTTCCATTAATCCCGACGGCAGTTTTCCCGTTTTCGGAAGGTCGATTGTATACAGGGGCGGCGCCTTCCATCATCTGGCCGATATGGCTTTGAGAAACAAATTGCCATCCGAAATGAAGCCGGCCCAGGTCCGGGCCGCTCTGTTTGCGGTGATACGAAAAACGCTGGATGCACCCGGGACATTTTCAGATGACGGATGGCTGCAAATCGGATTAAGCGGTCATCAGACAGAGCTGGCCGATTTTTACATCAATACAGGCAGTCTTTATTTATGCTCGGCCATTTTTCTGCCGTTGGGTCTGCCGGCCGATGATCCGTTCTGGACAGATCCGGAAGAATCATGGACATCGAAAAAAGTCTGGGAAGGCATTGATGTCCCGGCCGATCACAGTTATAACAAATAGACTCTTTACCAGGCTAAACATGACTTAACAAGGAGGTCATTATGAAAAGGCATTTTCTGATTCTGACAGGTATTCTCTTCTGTTTGTCCGTTGTCATTCCGGTTTATGCACAGGATGCTCCTGGCAACGAGAACAGCACCGACCGCAAAATAGATCGCAGGACGGGCAGGGAGACAGACCGCAAAGCGGCACGGCGGGATTCTTTACGAGGAGATGGCTCCGATCAGAGTGAGCGTGAAACCGATCGGAAAATTAACCGTAGAACGAACAGACAGGGAGAGCGCAAGGCCGATCGCCGCGATGACGTTCGTGGCAGCGAAACCAGTACCTCTTCGGAAAATGCAGCCGGCACAACAGAAGCCGGTGGCACGGCAGGCAGCACTCTTTTTAACGAAAACAGCCAGCAGCAAGGAGATGATTCAGGCGCTTTACAATGAAAACAGCGCTGAACGGCAAGGGTTATACAATGAAAACAAAACCGAGCGGAAGGCGCTCTATTCGGAAAACAGCAGCCAGAGGAAAAACCTTCTGCTGAAAACGTTCGATTTTGACAAGGACGGCAAACTTTCAAAGGAAGAAATGGAAGAAGCCTGTAGCATCCTGGATTCGATGGCTCAATAAAATTAAGAAAGGACGCGACCGATGAATCAGAAAGGAATCATTATTTATTTTACGGCCTACGGAACTACAAAAAAATATGCTGAATGGATATCAGATGAAATCGATGCCGAAATCCGAAGTTACAGGGAAGTCACCGATTCGGAGTTGCAGGCATCCGATTTCCTGATCATCGGTTCGTTCGTTATGGCACACAGGCTCATCATTTCAAAATGGCTTGCCAAGAAAGAACCTCTGTTAAAAAACAAAAAACTCTTTGTCTATTCCGTATCGGGTGCAAAACCAGGCGCCAGAGAACTGGACAATATTTTTAAAGTGAGCCTTCCCGAATCGCTTCTGAATAACGCTCAAACCTATCAATTCGGGGGCAAAATGCGATATGAGGATTTATCCGGATTTCATAAACTGATGATGAAAATCGGCATTCTCATCGAAAAAAATCCCGAAGCAAAAGCGGAAATGAAAAATGATATAAAAATCGCAAAAGACAATATCAATCGTGAGTATATCAAACCATTGATTGAAGATTTCAACAGCTATATCAGGAATTAAATCAAACGGAACAGGGCATACCCATTGAAAATCCTGATTTTTAACGGTTGTGATGGCCCCGGCATTAAAAATATTGAAGTCCTTTTACCGGATGGAAGTCAGGTTATTCATATCCGGTTAAATGAGCAGCATATCCTTCATTGTGCCGGTTGCATGTCCTGTGTCTGGAACATGGACAATATGAATCCCGGATATTGCATATTGAATGATGATATGAAATTCATCTATCCAACCTTTGTCCATAGCGATCTCGTGATATTCATGACCGATGTTGTCTTCGGCGGATTCTCCTTTCAATTAAAAAAGGTGGTCGACCGGCTTCTGCCGGCGCTGTTTACCGCTCCTCTTAAAAAAAGGGGCAATGACGTCGGGCACATCATGCGGTATAAAAAAAGACCGGCTGTTCTGGGAATAGGAATACAGAAAGAACAGGACAAAGAAAAGGAAAAATTATTTAAAGAGTACATCAGCCGGATTTCCACGCTTTGGGATGTACCCTACGCAGATTCACATGTCTGTACTCTGGACGACGGCGCGGAGAATGATCAGCCACTGATACAGAAAAAAATTCTAAATTGGGTAAACACTGTACAATGAAATCGGAAATATTGTTGCTGTCCGGAAGTTACCGGGGGAATAAAACAACCTCGAACTCAATCCTTACATTTATTTCTCGACATATTGAGAACAAAAATCATTCAATTAAACAGCTGCAGCTGTCTTCCCGTGTGCCGGATATAATAAATGACGATCTAATTTTCGATCATATCGATCATGCCGATCTGATTGTGCTGTGTTCGCCAAAATATAACCTGTCACTGCCGGCACCGGTGATGTATTTCTTTCAAATGATTCATCAACGAAAAGATGACTTGACTGTAAAAACAAGAAAATTTGTATCGATTCTGCAATTCGAGGCGCCTACAGGCGGTTCGACTGCCCAAAAGATATGCCGTAATTTTTCGGACGAAATGGGATTCATCTGGTACGGGGACCTCACGCTGCCTGGAGCGGGAGAGATCAAGGGGAATCCCCTGGAAGAGACCGGCGATATGATGAAAAACATAAGGAAAGCAATAATCATGACCGCAAAAGCCATATCCGGCGGTCTGCCGGTTCCCGAAAAAGCAAGAAAGACCGGGCAAAAACAGATGCCGGTATGGCTCATTATTTTCATCGTAAACAGCCTGATCAGGCAGTATTGCAAAAAGAACGGTATAGACATTGATCAGGCCCCGTATGAAAATGAACCGGGGCTATGGCGTGATGACAATTAAAATGACTTGATACAACTTTCGGCAGCTGGACCTGTTTGATGAACAATCCCGGTTCCGGGCTGTCCCCTGAATCGTGGATGCAATCCGCCCCGGCATATACGCCCATAATCTGGTTAAGTTGCATGTCCATGATGTCAGAATCGGAAGCTAATCCAATCATATCGGCCATATTCATTTCTTCGGTTGGCAGGATAGGCTTCCTGATCCTGCTGTGCCAATATAATCGAATCTGTTTATTGGCTGAAAAAGAAGACCCGATAACGTTTAAAAGGGCATCTCCTGTTTCAGGAGTAAATGATTCACCGCCAAACGCGGTGATGATACGATTCCGCATTCACTCTGAAATGACTTTTTATGTGCTGAAAATTTTTGTACATTCAAAAGGATAAAAACCGATACTCATCGAGGAGACTGTGATGAAAAGCGTTATCATTCCATTCACTTTTCTGATACTTTTCACGGGTTTGCCGGCCCAGGAAATGCCCCTGGTGTACGATGTTGAAAACACCGGTGCGGACTGGCCGGCACCGTATATGGTCTCAATCGATGACCTCCCCGATATCGGGGCATTACCCGATCCGTTCGCATGGTCCGACGGCAGGGGGCGCATCGAGACCCTGTCGGACTGGCGGTACCGCCGTGCAGAGATCGGGGCCGAGATCCAGCACTATGAAATCGGAGAAAAGCCCGGCCGGCCGGACAACATCACGGCCAGCTTTCAGGACGACACACTCAAAGTGAACATCACCGTGAACGGAAACACACTCACACTGACATCGGTTGTTATACTTCCCGAGGGCGAGGGGCCCTTTCCGGCCGTGATCGGAATCGGTTCAGGCACGGGCAGTCTGCCCCCGGATATCTTTACCAGCCGAAACATTGCACAAATTCCGTTCAATTATTCACAGGTCATGGCCCATACGCAAAACCGCGGCAGCGAACCGATCAACCGCCTCTACCCCGATCTGACTTATATAGGTGCTTACAGCGCCTGGTCCTGGGGCATCAGCCGCCTGATAGACGGGCTGGAACTGGTGTCGCCGGATTTAAATATCGATCTGGAACACCTGGCTGTGACCGGCTGCTCCTTTGCCGGTAAAATGGCGCTTTTCGCCGGAGCCTTTGACACACGCATCGCACTGACAATCGCCCAGGAATCGGGCGGAGGGGGATACACGACCTGGCGGGTATCGGAAACCCTGGGACAGGTGGAAACCCTGGGCAACACGAGTCACGCATGGTTCGTCGAAGATCTGTTTAAATTTGCCAGTGCCGTTCCCAAACTGCCGTATGACCATCATGAACTGATGGCCATGGTAGCGCCGCGAGCCCTGATCGTTACCGGAAATCCCGATTATGAATGGCTTGCGGACGAATCCGGTCATGTGGGCAGTCTCGCCGCGAAGGAAGTGTGGAAGGCGCTCGGTGTTCCCGACCGGTTCGGCTTCAGCATTATCGGCGGACATATGCACTGCGCGATCCCGAACAGCCAGGTGCCGGAAATCGAGGCCTTCGTGGAGAAATTCCTTCTTGGAAACGACGGGACGGACACGGAAATTTCAACCAGTCCGTATAACACCGACCTGACCCCATGGATCACATGGACCACGCCGTCGCTTTCCAACGGCACATCCTATTACGGAAGGGCATTGCTGGTTGATCCTCCCAATCATCAGACACAGCTGGATACGTCCCTCACCTTTGTCTGGAACCGGGCGGAGGATGGAGAGAAATACTATTTCCAATTATCCTCGGACCCGGTATTTCAAACGACCGTGATCAGTGATTCATTGACCGATACCACAAGAACGGTCACCGGCCTGTCTTTCGCTAAAAAATACTACTGGCGGATCCAGGCCAAAAACAGCACGGGTTCTCCGGGCCCCTGGAGCATATTGTCGGACTTTGCGACGTATATCACATTACCGGCCAAAGCACAGCCGGTTTCCGCCACGGCAATGGCAAGACAGGCGAATTACATCAAATACCAGTGGAGAAAGATACCAAATACAGATGCCTATCTGGTCCAGGTATCTGAGGACCCGGACTTCGCTACGATACACATGTCCGCTACCGCATCCGATACGCTTAAAACACTGACCGGAACGGTCGAAGGGCAAAAATACTACTGGAGAGTTGCAGGGATGAATATAGGCGGATCCGGTCCCTGGAGCGACGTATGGGATTTCACCATCGTCATCGCACCGTCGAGCATCAAGCTGAGAAACAGCGGAACCGGTGAAATCACGGTCACCTGGAAGGACAACTCGGATGTCGAGGACGGATATGTGATTGAACGCAGGCCGGGCGAAGACCTTTCCTTTACGGTCATCGATACGGTAAAGGGAAGCGCGACCGAATATATCGATCACGATGCGGTCCAGGGTCAAACCTATATTTACCGTGTAAAAGCCTACAAAGGGACAGCCGAATCGGAATACAGCAACGAGGTTTCCGTCACCGTGACAGCCGTTCGGGAGGAAACAATGCCGACCGCCTATGCAATCAATCAGAACAATCCCAATCCGTTCAATCCGGTGACAAATATCCGGTTCGCCCTGACGAAAACGGCCCTGACGAAAATTACGGTTTTCGACCTTTTGGGCAAGGAAATCATGACGCCGGTCCACAAAAATCTCCAGGCGGGTTATCATGACATTCTTATAGATGCAAACCATCTGCCCAGCGGCGTCTATGTATACAGAATCGAATCAGGGGATTTCATTCAGTCAAAAAAAATGATTTTAATCAAATGAAAACATTCATGATCATCGCCTGGTGCCTTGTTTGCATTCCGGCATTTTTCGGGCAGGACAATGCCGTTCCCCTTTTCGAACCCGGTAAAATCACGGAAGATATCGATTTTCTGCTGCAGTCTTTGGACGATACTCATCCGGAATTTCATCGTTTGCTTTCTGACAGCAACTTCGCAGCAAAAATCGACAGCATAAAAAATTCAATCGTCCGGCCCCTGTCAACGTATGATTTTTTTAAAATCATGCAGCCTGTCATATGTGTCGACGGCCACACGGCTTTGCGGTTCGACGGAACGATCGGTCCTGAAATCGAAGCGCCCTTTTTCCCTTTCAGGGTAATTATACTCGAAAATCAAATCTATATCACGGAGAATTTGTCCTCCGATGGTCGGATTCAAAAGGGAACGGTCATTGAAACGATCAATGGAAAAGGGGCCCCGGAAATCATGCATCAATTATCCGGATATATCCCTCATGAGAGTCTGTCCAGACTTTATCAAAGAATGTCAGAGGAATTTCACCTGTATTATCGCCTGGTTTACGGCAATTTCAGGGAATTCAGCCTGGTTCTCAATCAAAACGGAGTGATCGACAGTGTCTGTGTCCCAGGTACAATCACCGATCGTTTCCGCTCCGAAGGCCGGCCGATGTTCGATTTTAAAATGCTGGGAAATGATGTGGCTTACCTGTATATCGAGAAATTCAGACGTCCTGATTTTTTTATGGCCACCATCGATTCCGTGTTCGGTGTTTTAAAGGACAATAAAACGGAATACCTGATCATAGACAAAAGAAGCGGCGGAGGATTTACCTCTCTCGTGGATTCGTTATTGAGCTACCTGACCGACCAGCCCTACGAACAGATGAGGAAGGAAGTAAAGATCAGTGCGGCAAACCGGGATTACATCGATGAGAATAAATCCAGGGGAATTATCAAGGACGGTGTCCTGATCATGGATTATCCCCCGATCAAGCCGGTAAAACGTAACAATTTCTTCAAAGGCAAGACCTATGTTCTCATGAATCGTGAGACCTATTCGGCGGCCGTGTATTTTGTTTCGGCCGTCAAGTGCAACCATCTGGCCCCGCTTGTGGGTGAAGAAGCCTCTCAGCCCCTGATCAGCAACGGGGATCTGACCCGGTTTCAACTGCCCAACACGCAGATAAATTGTTATTCATCGATGTCCACATATCACTTTCCCTGTGCGGAAAACAGGATTGACAGCGTGAAACCGGACTTTGAGGTCAAATTGACCATCGGGGATGTGTTGAATGATCATGACAGATGCCTGGAATATGCGCTGAAACGCATCGATCAGGACAGATAAAGGATAAACCGGCTGGCCCGCCCGTTTATTGGGAGGGCTGCAGCCGGGCCAGACACCGCCTCAGCATGTCCAGCATCAGATGAATTTCCGCAACGGTGACATCCAGCACGGGTCTGAAACGGATGGCGTCCGTTCCGCTTTCAAGAAGAAGCAGCTTCTCATCCCTGAGCGCGGTTTTGACCAGCTTTTTGAGGGATGCCGGGGAATACAGTGAAAATCCCTGATACAGTCCCGCACCACGTATATTGTGAATCCTTCCCGGAAGCTCCCCTGAAATTTCCTCGAGACCCCGTCTGAGAATACCGGATTTTTCAGCCACGGATTCGAGCAGTTTTTCATCTTCAACGATTGTCATTTCCTGTACGAAACGGACCATGTCCGTCAGGCTTCCCCCCCATGTTGAATCCAGAATTCCCAGGTCCTTCATGGGCTCGAGCATATAAACCACACCGTTGGCGAGTTTCTTGCCCGTGGCGATTCCCTGTGGCGGAAATGGCAGACCGAAACTGTCAACCAGGAAAAACGAACCGCATTGCCCGCCTGCAGTCTGTACCTCGTCGAAGCCCAGATACACGTCAAATTCATGGGCGAGTCTGCTGAGATTCTGATAAAAAAGAGGGGACGCGGTTCTGTGCCCGCCCGCGCTCTGAATGGGTTCCACGATGATTCCCACGATTTCATCACCGTATTCCAACAGAACGTTCCGGATATGTCCCAGGCATTTTTCCGTTATTTCATCATTTTCATGTTCGGAACGGCTGCTGTCCTGTGCGGGAAACGGCACCCGGATATTGCCCATGACCATGCCCCTGAAATCCTTCGTGATCACGGGTGAATCCGAAAGCTGCGTGATGTTCAATGTGAATATGGTCCGGCCGTGAAAAGCCTGATCGAAATAAATCATCCGGCGGGTGCGTACCGGTATTTTCCGTTCCGCACACTTGGCATCATACAGATTGATGAAATACTTGGACAGATTTTCCACCGCCTCCGCACCGGAATTCACCGCGTATATTTCAAGATGCGGATTCAGCATACAACGGGGCGCGTATTCACGAAGTTTACGGTAATATGCCACGCATTCGGGCGTCAGAAAATCCGGATTGGCAATCCGGTTATTCGCTGCGGTAATCAGCCTGTCCAGGTAGTCCTTTTCAAACATGCGCGGATGATTTAATCCGATCAGTTTGGAACCGTAAAATCCCGCCCAGTCGAAAATGCGGTCTCCGTCCACTGTAGTCAGCCACATGCCTTTGGATTTTTTCAGA
Source organism: bacterium (assembly GCA_016930535.1). Classification (GTDB taxonomy): domain Bacteria; phylum Zhuqueibacterota; class QNDG01; order QNDG01; family JAFGCO01; genus JAFGGN01. The sequence continues at coordinate 16,229 of JAFGGN010000103.1, read as the reverse complement.
TCGAGAACGAAGGGATATGGTTCCATGATTACATATTTCCGGAACTCCTCGAGATATGCGGCACTTGCGGGACGTTTCATGGATCGGAACTCCATTGATCAGGTTTTGATGTACAGGGACATCAAAAGAATCCACCGGTACAAGACCGGCCAAATGAATGTATTATCTTTTTTACTGATATTCAAATAAAATTTGAATACAATCCAAAACCGGGAGAAAAAAATGTCCGCGGATAAACTGAAACTGACCAAATGATAACGCTTGCAGGAATTCGGATAATTTATTATACTGTTCATGGCTGAGTATCAAAGTCAGGCCGGGAGGGATGACTGAAAACCCAGAAAGGATGTATCATGAAAACCGCCGTTCAGACTTTATCGATCGTTCTTCTCCTCTTCGTCCGGATCTGCACTGCCGGGGAGATTCCCGACGCCTATGAAGTGGGCACCTGGCAGGGATTCAGAACCGTTGCAGTCACCTATACATTCGATGACAATACACCGAAACAGTTCTCCGTGGCGATTCCCCTGTTCAACGAGTTCGATTTCGATCTGACCCTGTTCATCGTGACGGATCCTTCCTGGGAATTTCCCGCTGACTGGACCACCCTGCAGGAAGCGTCGGCACAGGGCCATGAAGTCGCCAGTCATACGGTGACACATACAAGTTTTTCAGGCATGCCGGACTCGCTTCAGCATATCGAGCTGGCGGACTCGAAGAATACCATCGAGTCCTGTATTCCGGATCCAAAATGCATCAGTCTGGCCTATCCCTTTTGTGTGCAGGCGAAGAAATCCATCTGCCAGCAGTACTACATCGGAGCCAGGATCTGTTCGGCCAGTATCGTGCCCAAATCCCCCAATGATTTCATGAACATCAGCTCCATCATCTGCGGTACGGAAGGTTCCGTAAAAACAGCGGATCACTTTATCAGTAAAGCCAAAAGCGCAATCCGGTCCAACGGCTGGTGTGTCTACCTGCTGCACGGCGTGGATGAAGACGGAGGCTGGTCCCCCGTCACCTCGGAAACGCTGCGTGAAACCCTGGAATACTACGATGCCCACCGGGATTCATTCTGGGTGGAGACTTTCGGCAACGTGATCCGGTATATCAGGGAACGGGATGCGCTCAATGTGACGGAACTGTCTGCGGATGATAACACGATCACGTTCCAGGTTACGGACACGCTGGACAATGAAATTTTCAATCATCCCCTCACCCTGCGCCGGTTGCTGCCCGAAGACTGGCCCTCTGCCACTGTGACACAGAATGCACAGCCCGTTGAAGCCGTGTTTGTCCGGACGGACGATGGTACGATGATTCAGTTCGATGCGGTACCGGACCATGGCGATGTGGTGCTTGAAAAGAACATGACCGGAATTCACGGCCGCTCGGGCCTTGATATACGCACACCTTTTCTGTCACGCAATTATCCCAATCCGTTCAATCCATACACGACCATCCGTTTCGATCTGCCGCAAGCGGAACGGGTGACACTGCAGGTTTACGACAATATCGGAAGAGGTGTCCGTACCCTGCTCGATGAAAGGCTGCAGGCAGGACCGCATTCCGTCGTATTCGACGGAACCGGACTGGCCAGCGGGGTTTATTTCTATCATATGCAAAGCGGGAATATTGCACTGCAGCGGAAAATGCTGTTACTGAAATAATACATGATCTCCCGCCAGAATGATCCAGGGCACCGATATGCATTCAGAGGCCCCGGTAATCCCAGCTCATGCTACGGCTGAAGAAAAAATCAAAGACCGGGGATTGCTCAATTCAGCAATCAAATGAACAGCACCATAAAAAAATTGACCGGAACAGTGAAAGTTCCGGTCACTCTGATTTTTTTCCTGCTCTTCTCCCGGACAGGAGAACCGGCATACGCTGGGACGGCTTCATCCATTGCCGCCGTCCAGAACGCTGACGGCCGGATTGAATTATTATATATCCCAAATGAAGGTTTCCTGTATCACCGGTGGCAGACGGTTCCGGGAGGTGTTTGGTCGGATCCCGCGCTTCTTTACGGACCTGCTAAGGCAGTCGCGGCAGAGCGGGATGCCGGGGGCTGTGTGAATGTCCTGCTGATCCGGCCCGACAGCGTGATGATTCAACTTCTGCAGCACACGCCAGGGGATGGATGGAACGATCCGGCGGAACCGGGGGATTCGGCCCTGACACTGTCTCTGATACGGGATCATGACAATCAGCTTCACCTCTTTTATATCGATACTGAACACAGATTGAATCACAGGCAGCAGATTCTGCCGGCCAAATCCTGGTCCCCTGCTTCCATGCTGGCCGACGATGCGGTGAAGGCTGCCGCAGGTCTGAACCTGGACGGCCGCCTTGAAGTGTTTTTTTCGGACAAAAGCTCCCGGCTTTTCCACAAATGGCAGGATACCATGTCCGGATCATGGTCCCAGGCTTCCGTATTCGGCGGTACCGCTGATCAAATTGCCGCAGCCAGGAACGAGGATGGCCGGCTGGAAGTATTCTCGATCGACACCAATCAGGTACTCCGGCACAACTGGCAGACTGCCCCGAACAGCGGCTGGGATCAGGGCGCTGTTTTTGTCGAACAGGCATTCAATGTTACAACTGGCTGCAATCCGGACGGCCGGATCGAGGTTTTCTATACAGGCAACAATCATCTTCTGTTTCACAGATGGCAACTCGCTCCGAACAGCGCTTGGTCTGAACCTGTCCAATTCGGCTGGAGCGCTTCCGATATCGCCACGCAGGTGAATCCGGACGGGCGGCTCGAGGTATTTTACCCGGATGCGGACGGTATTCTGTTTCATAACTGGCAGACAGAACCGGGAATGCACTGGGCCGGCGAGTACCCGTTTCAGGGCACGGCCGATGTCTTCTTTCACGTGAATGAGATATCTCAAATCCCCATTTATACGACCAGTCATCAAAACTGGCATGTCAATGATCATTGTTTTATACGCGGTAAAGACGGTCAATGGCATATGTTCGGTATTGTGTGGCCCGATCCGGATTCCGGAGATCCGATGCGCCCCGACTACTTTGGACATGCCGTCGCATCGGAACTGACCCAGCCGGCATGGATCGAAGCGGAACCGCCGTTCCATGAACCGGCGGACAATGGAAGCGTGCTGTGGGCGCCCCACGTGATCCTTCATAATGATACTTATTACATGTTCTATTGCGGCGGCGGTGCCCTGGAGCGTTACCGGATCCTGCTGCGGACATCGGCTGATCTCATCTCATGGTCCGATCCTGTCCTTCTGTTCGAAGACGGATTTCAGGCCAGGGATCCCATGGTGCGCTGGTGCGATGAAGAAAAACGATGGACCATGTATTATACGGCCACCGAAGATCCGGGCGGAGGATATTTTGTCGTGGCCTGCCGGACCAGTACGGACCTGTTTCACTGGAGCGCCCGGGGAATCGCGTATCGTGATTACCATACCGGACAGACATATGGACCGACCGAATCCCCATTCGTCATTCAGCGCGGCGATATGTATTACCTGTTCATCGGTCCCAGGCCGCATGATTACCCGACCGAAACGCTCCCGGACTGGGAACATCCGGGCTACGACGGTACCGATGTGTTCCGCTCAGACCGGTGGGACCGGTGGGAAAATGCGGGATACGCAGGTCATATTCCGGTCCATGCCGCGGAAATTGTACGGGCTGTGAACGGGGATTGGTATATCAGCCGGGCCGGCATCAAACGGGGCGGATTGTATTTGACAAAAATGATCTGGCTGGACGGATTGGACTCCGGGATTCAGGAAGAAGTATCCGAAAAGCGGTCAGGCTGGCCCGATTTTATCCTGAAACAAAACCGGCCGAATCCATTCAACACCGGCACAGAATTGTATTTTTCGCTCTTAAAACCCGGACACGTGCGTCTTGAAATTATCGATACAAAAGGCCGAATCGTGAAAATTCTGGCGGATGAACGATTCATGGCCGGCGATCACCGGATCACATGGAACGGAAGCGGCAGCGATGAAAATACGCTTCCCTCCGGATTATATATAAGCAGAATGCGGACACAGGACAGAGTTGAAATACGGAAATTGATGATGTTGAAATAATATCTAGAATCCCAGGCTCCATCCTGTGGTCAGGAGCTGGTCCTCATAATCGGAGTAGGCTTCATTGGAATGATTGATCAGGTAATGCCAGGACACGGATATTTCCGCACGCTTGACCGGGCCCAGGGAAAAACGTTTCTTCAGCATGAACCAGAACATGCGGTTTGAGTCTTTACGGAAAGCGCTGTCAGGGAGCAACTGGCCGTTCAGATCATAGGCCCGGTAATAATACTGTTTTTCCTCCATATCCCAGCCGCCTTTGAAAATCAGCCCCCAGGGCAGCTTCTGCGTGCATTCGATGGACAGGGCATCGCTGTCATAATTGTAGGGATCGTCGAACAGCGGATCCTCTTCCTCATATCCGGAATCCTGATACGACAGCAGGCGCCCCTCACCATCCGCTCTGCGCTGCCATCTTCCCTCGACGGCCAGACCCGTGTTCATGAATACGGACTGTGCGGCCCGAAGCGAAAATGTCCATTGCATGATTTCCTGTCCCGGAATTTCCACACGCACGGTTCTTTCAACTGTCTCATACGTGGTGTCGGCCTGCATGAGCGTCAGACCGGAAGAAGGTCCTGTGCCTGCCGTACCGGAGGTGCCGCCGCTGCCCCTGCCTCTTCCGCCGCTCTGCCCTCCCCCCTGGCCGCTTCCGCCCTGTTCTCCGGGTTCTGCTCCCGGGTCATCGAGTCTGGGAATCAGTGTCTGAATGACGGTTTCATTGACCGTGCTCTCAAGAAACCGCTTCAGTCCCCACTGCACCCGGCCGATTAAAGTGGTTCGTGTCGGGAGAAACATATGCTGCTGAACAAAAAACCGGAGTTCCTGAAAATCGAATTCAGGAATTTGTTTGTACAGCCGTTTCTGCATCCAGGCACCGAACAGGGTCATGCCTTTGGCTCCCCAGGATCGACGCAGGTTCAGATACCCGACAAGATGTTGATAATCGTAAAAATTATAGAGGGAATCCTGATTGATGCGCTGCCCGCTCTGAATACCCACCGTCACAACGGGTCCGGCCTGTCCCAGGTACTGCTGGAATGAAAATCCGCCGTAATGATTCTGATAACGGCGGTTCGTATACGTCTGAAAATGTGAATAGGCGCCCTGATAGGATAGTTGCAGAAAACTGGACGACCAGGCCCTGGACCATGCGGCATTGACCGAGGGCTGCAGTATGACATCCGGGATCTGCTCATAATTCTGAAATGCGTTCCGGTCCTGAACGATCCAGGTTGAAACATCCACGCTGAATCCAGCACGGGCCGCTTGTGTGCCTGACAGCAGGGTCCCTATGATGAACACCTGCCAGACAGACTGGAATCGATGCCTGTCCATATGGTCCTTCTATTGTCTGCTCTTTGCCTTTTGTCTGGCTCTCAGGCGGTCCAGACCGCGTTCATCCGCAATACCGTCCCCATCCTGATCGATAAACACATCCACACCTCTCGCGGACTGCCTTCCCGTCCCCGAACCGGATATCCGGTCATACAGCCCGTCACCGTCCGTATCCACGAAACTGCGTCCCGAGACGCCGTTTTCCTCATCCACGGAACCATAACGGTATCCGCCCAGAGATGTATCGGTCACGTTTTCACCGGTGATATCATTTTTTCCGTCCCGGTTCATGTCGAGAACGTGTGCTTTGAGGGCCTGGCCCCGGAGCACGCCGGCGCCTTCATCCTGAATACCGTCACCGTCCATATCCATCCAGGGTTGTGCATTCTGGAACCGGTTCAGGAGATCGTTCACACCGTCGCCGTCTGCATCGGCCCATAAATCGTTCCGGCCGTCCTGGTTTTTGTCTTCGAATTTGAAGCTGTGAGCATAGGACTGGCCGTTCACGTCATTGACGCCATCCCCGTCCGCATCACAGAACAGATCGTTGATGCCGTTCTGATCCGCATCTTCAAAGCCGATCACAGGAGGCTGCTCCTGGCTCCATGCCGGTGCCGCGAGCAAGACAATAGTCCAGATTATTTTATTCCATGTTTTCATCGTCGTTAATATGTTTTAAAAATCCGTGAAAAACAAGTGAAAAACCCTGCGTCCGTGACCTCCCAGGGAGCAAAGTCCGCCTGTGGCGGACCAGGCTCCCTGGGAGATTACATGGACGATCACTAAAACAAATGCTACCGGAGCAGAAGCATCCGCTTCGTCTGATTGATCTGAAGGCCTTCCAGACGGATCAGATAAACACCGGAACCCATCTGCTGCCCGCGGTTGTCCGAACCGTTCCACTGAATAGTGTAAAGGCCCGGCGCAAATGCCCGGTCGGCCAGCATGCGGACTTCCTCACCCAGTACATTGACCACACGCAGGGTCAGATGCTGCATGCCCTGACCATTCACGGCAAAACGGATGGTCGTCTGCGGATTGAACGGATTGGGATAATTATCATACAGAGCACACCGGACCGGGGACAGCGTGGAAGCAGTCATTCCGGTTGTACCGGCCAGTTTCTTGTCGCCCACCACGATTTCAGAGAAATGGGTGACTTCCACAATGATCTTGTTGTCCGTGGTATCCACATAGACATTGAATACGCCGCTCGAATCAAATCCGGCTTCATCCGTATAGAAAAAGACCCACAAATCATCCAGTGTCAGGCCCAGGTCTTCCATCAGCTGCTGTTTGTAGGGGATCACCAGCTGGACCGGTTCGTCGAAGACATAGGGGCTCACCTTTTCGCCGTTCACATACACATCGAAGGATACGCCGTTCAAAATCGCTTCGGGCAGGGAGACGGTCGAATCCGCCTTGAGTTCAGCCAGACTGGGGATGGATACATTGATCGTGATGTTCTCATCCAGGGATCCGGCAGGCAGGGTCACTTCCGTACCGTTCAGCAGGTTCAGCGGGAAAGGCATGCCCGTAATCTTGAATACATCGGACTCGTCGATCCGCTTCAGGTTGCCCACTTGATCTCCGTCCCGTTTTTTCATTTTAAATTCAATCTGATTGGCATTGGCCGTATCTTCCGCAGAAGCCACGCGGACACGTGCGGTGGCTGTATACCGTTCCAGAAGCGCCTTGATCACACCGTTACCCGCGGATTCGGCTGTGAACAACCCGCTCTCGTCTATCGTACCCACGCTGCGGCCGACCAGGGACCATTCCGGGTACACCTCTGTACGGTTCCCAAGGGTATCCTGCAGAAATGCCTGGAACTGGACCACATTGTCGACCAGGACCAGCGTGTCTTTCGGAACCAGTATCATCTTTGTACCGGTTTTGCGCACACCCTGTCCTGCACCGTTGTTTGAATCCTTCATCACGACCACATGGGCCCTGCCGCTGATATCTCCGGCGGATGCATACACGAAACCGCGTCCGGGCTCCAGCGCTTCAAGCAAACCGGTATCGTCGATGGATCCGAAATCCCCGTCCACACCCCAATCAAACTCGGCAGGCAGAACATTCCCGGCACTGTCCGTCAGGGCCGCCGTAAATTGTTCCGTTTCAGCCACTTCCATCCTGGCGCCAGCCGGGCGTATCACCACCTTCAGGCCTCTTCTTTGAGCCGGGATCACCTGTGCATCGCCGCGCACGATAACCTCGGCTCTGCCGACCGCCTTTTCCGAACGCGCCATCATGAGCGTATGCCCCGGGCCTATAGCCGTAAACAGCCCGGCCTCATCGATTTCACCGACCCTTTTGTTCAAAACGCTCCATGCGACCTCGGCGTCCGCAGGTGCGCCGTTCCTGTCATGCACCACAGCCTGAAACTGAACGGTTTCACCAACCGCCACTTCGGACTGGGCCGGGATGATATCGATCACATATTTCTTCCCGGTTTTTCCGCCGTCATTGCCCTGTGCCCACAGGGACATGGACAAAATGGTCAATGCGATGACCAGCATTCCCGTTCCCTTCGTTTTCATCAGTTTCATCGGTTCCTCCTTTTGGTATATGACGATTGCTGCTTGTGTTTCCGCGTGGATTCATGCAATTGTCATGCCCGCGAATCATGAAAGTGAAAAAGCAGCCTAATTCATTAAAAAACAATATATATTTTTTATGAACCGCCTCATGCATATCATCTTTGTCGACCAAATCGTCGAATCGGTTCGTCCATTATGTCGAAAAAAAACGGGACCGTAAAGGCCCCGTTCCAAAATGTCATTGCCGGAAGCAGTCCGTTATTTTTTACCCCTGCCGCCGCCATGACCTTTTCCTTTGCCCTGACCGGTGCCGGTGCCGTCGCAGTCGCCCGTGCCATTACCCTGTCCCGGCTGCCAGTCAGGATTGCCGTGCCGGCCTCCGTTCATGTTTCCGGACCCGGTTCCGTCACCTGTCTTGACATAATCCTCATCCTGACCGTTGGGGATGCCGTCACCATCTGCATCCTGGGCCCAGTCATTCAGACCATCGCCGTCCATATCGATGAAGCCACGGCCCTGGCCCTGATTCTTGCCCTGGCCCTGTCCCTCACCGTTGCCCGGCCGCTGATAATCCGGATCCTGTCCGTTGGGCACGCCGTCCCCGTCATGGTCCGGTGCATTGTCGTTCACGCCGTCCCCGTCCGCATCCACAAAATTCGTTCCGTGTACCGGATTCTGAGTTCCGGGATCGTCCTGGGCCAGCAATGCCCGTGTTCCCGCCGTTAAGAGAAAAGCGGCCATCAGTAAGTAAGTCAAGCGTTTCATGTGAACCTCCTGTTTGGTTTGTTTTCGCTTCTTGACAGGGGATCGGGCAAGCACTGTGCCAAAGTCGGCACAAGTGTATTAACCCTTAATTTAACAATTATTTAAAAACAAGCAGGAACACACGCAGAAAATAAATAATGAGACCAAATCGTCGAACACGACGACCGAATGGGCGAATGGGCGGGCATTTTATCGTTTTCTATCAAACAGGCAAAGGCCGTTCAAGGGTGGTTATTTCATTCCATATTTTTTGAGTTTGTACCGTAAATGGCGTTCCGAGATACCCAGCGTCCTTGCGGCACGGCTCTGGTTGCCGTCCGCGGTGTCCAGGGCCTCACGGATCAGTTTCTGCTCCAGCAGTTCCACCTGCGCAACCAGGTCATTCGATGAAGCGGACAAAACCGATACAGATCGTTTTCCGAAAATCGCGGGAGGCAAATCGTCCGGTCCGATAATGTCTTCCAGGGTCATGACCACGGCCCGCTGAACGATGTTTTCCAGTTCCCGGATATTACCCGGATAATCATAAGCCATCAATGCGTCAAGGGCCGGCTGGGAAATGCCGGTCACGGGCCTGTCTTCTTCGGCCGCATATTTCCGGATAAAATGATCGACGAATCGCGGGATTTCCTCACGGCGGTCCCTGAGCGGAGGCAGTTTGAGGCACACCACATTCAGCCGGTAATACAGGTCCTCCCTGAAACGGCCTTCTGTGATCAATGCCTCGAGATCCTGATTGGTGGCTGCAACCACACGGACATCCACACGCAGCGACTCATTGCCGCCGATGCGCTCAAACTGCATCTCCTGAAGCACGCGAAGCAGTTTGACCTGTACCGATGGAGGCACTTCCCCGATTTCATCGACGAACAGTGTGCCTCCGTCGGCCAGCTCGAAACGCCCTTTTCTCTGACGTTCCGCACCTGTGAATGCGCCTTTTTCATGACCGAACAGTTCACTTTCCAGCAGATTCTCAGGAATCGCGGCCATATTGACAGCAATAAACGGTCTGTCTTTTCTGGGACTCGCCATATGAATGGCCCGGGCGAGCACCTCTTTGCCCGTGCCGCTTTCGCCGCGTATCAGCACCGTGGCACGGCTGCGTGCCGCTCTGGATGCCATATTCAGAATGGTTTCCATTTCCGGACCCGCCGCGATGATCTGACTGAAATCGGCCCGGGTCTGCAGCGCCTCCCTGAGTGTCTCATTTTCCGCGATCAGTCTGCGGTTCTTCAGAACGCGTTCCAGAATGAGATCCAGCTGATCCAGGTCGATCGGTTTCTGAAGATAATCGGCCGCACCTTCTTTCATGGCTGCGACCGCATCCTCCACGCTCCCGTATGCCGTCATCATGACAACCGAGATACCCGGCCTGATTTTGCGGGCGGCCCTTAAAAAGGAAAGTCCGTCCATGACGGGCATGCGCATATCTGTCAGAACAATATCAGCGGCCTGATCCTGAATCAGTGCAAGCCCCGCCTGTCCGTTTTCTGCCTCATGCACCTGAAACGACCGTTTCTTGCGCAAGTATCCCGACAGGGTCTTCAGCTGATTGGGTTCATCATCGATTATCAGAATGGATTGCTTTTCCATCATTCAATTCTCCGGCACCCGGACAGGTAAAGAAATTCGAAACCGGCTGCCCTTTTCGATTGCACTGTCGACCTCGATGCTGCCGCCGTGTGCCTGAACGATCTGTGCCACCATGGGGAGACCGATTCCCGTACCCTCGGGTTTTGTGGTGTAATACAGGTCGAAAATCCGGTCCCGGTCCGATTCAGGAATCCCGTGTCCGGTATCTTCGATATCGATTCTGTAAAACCGGTCATCTGCGGAGCCCGTCAGCATGATCCGGCCCCCGGCCGTGCAGGCATCCAATGCATTCTTGAGCAGGTTAAGCAGTGCCTGCTTCATCTGATCCCTATCGATCATCAGCCCGGTATCCTGATCGATCTTTATCTCAAAATGAACCTGGGCTGAAGCGGCCGTGCTTCGAAACAGGACCGCGGTCTCCTCGAGCCAGCCGCGCATGGCAACAGGCCGTAACTGAAGCGCCGGCGGGCGCGCGAATACGAGGAACTGTTCGATAATCCGGTTGATGCGGCGTACCTCGTCATGCATGGTCTGCGTGAGTGCCCGGTATTCGTCCGCATCGGCAACCGGCTTAAATTCCCTGCGTAACCGCTGTGCGATCATGCCGATGGCATTGATCGGATTCCGGACTTCGTGAGCGACTCCGGAAGCAAGGGCTCCCATGGCCTGCAGCTTTTCCTTGCGCCGCATACGATCCTCAAGATCATGCTGCCTGGTAAAATCCGTGGCCACGAGAATAGCGGCATCGACAATGCCGGAGGTGTCTCTGATCACGGATGTGCTGATTCTTAAATACTTGAGTTTCCCCTGAATTCGGCATTCGAGCTCACGGGCCTTGATTTCCTGGCCCGTGCGAAGCGTTTCCCTCAGAAAGTCGAAACAGGGCACGGAAAATTCGGTAACGGATTTTCCGACAATAGCGGTTTGGGGCATTTCATAAATGGATTCAGCCGCTGTATTGAACACGGTAATCTGACCGCCGCCGTCCACCGCAATCACGGCATCGATCAGATTCTGGAGGATTTCACCTGTATGGGTTTTCACCTGCAAATAGGATTCTGACAGTATCTTCACGTTCTGTGTGGCCATCATCAGACTGAACCCGATAATGCCCAGAAGCAGCAGACTGAATCCGATGAGGACCAGGCGTATCCTTGCATTGTTGAGCAGATGCCGGTACGACTCCATGGACAGTCCGATCCGGAACAGGCCGAGCTGCAACTTCTCCACAGAAAAGGATGCGGCAATTTCGAAAACCGGTTCTCCCGAAAACCGGGTGATCCGTGAGGACTGGCCCCGCGTCCGGTATAGCGTTGTCAAAAAGGGATCCTGGCCGATGGATGTCATCTGCTGAACAGACCGGCTCGCCATTCGTATGCCCAGCGTATCCTGAAGCACCACATAGAGTACGCCGGGCCTGCCCCCGATTTCCTGTATGAAGCGTCCGGGGCCGACTTCCCTGCGAAGGTTCAGCAAATCATGTGCGTCCGCGGCCAAGACCACGGCACCGCCCCGCCGCCGCCGCACGGCTACCGCGTATCTGGATTCACTGGACCGGCCCTCCCGGAATCCAATGACGGCCGAATCCACTGCACCCGACAAAAAAGTGCCGAGCCAGGACGGTTCCGGACTCCAGGGTTCCTGAGTTTCTGCGGTGCGGTCCGCAAAATTGCTCATCCGGTGCCTTCCGGAAGCATCGTATACATGGACGTGATAAAAGCCCAGCCTGTCCGGAAGATCGTTGAGAAGGGATTGCGACAGGCCGGCCCGGTAATCGATACTCTCAACTGCATAGGCACTGCTCAGCAGCCGGGACTGGGTGGCTGTTTCCAGTTCTTCAAAAGCCAGAATGGACCGTTCCGCTCCGGCCATGAGCGCATCCAGAAGAACCAGCCCCTCATCTTCCATGATGCTCCTGATATCATGCCCGGATTGAACATATTCCACCCAGGCGAATACGGAAAACATGGCCAGAAGGATCAACGTGGCCACGAATATGGCCGCAGGCTGAATTCGAAATGATTTTGGTTTTTTCATCACCGGATCCCTGTCATGCTGCCGCACCAATCGATCAAGGTGCAATGGTGATTTTTCAATATACAAATTTCAGGCCATCATATCCACCTGGAAATCATCGGAGCCGTCCGTGTGATCGATCCTTTATATAAATTTTTGTATTTTTTTCTTGACTTTTAAAGATTACTTTTGTAATCTTATATCAACAATTACAACTGTAATCTTTTTAAAGGGAAAAAACATGAACCTTTCACTTCCCAGAATAGCAGATTCCGAATGGCGCATCATGAAAATCCTCTGGAAACGGTCGCCGCTTTCCGCGCAGGATATCATTCAGGGACTCGGGGATGAAGTGGACTGGACAGACAAGACCGTAAAGACGCTGCTCAACCGGCTCGTCAACAAAGGCGCCCTCGGATATGAAAAAGACGGCCGCAGCTATCTCTACTTCCCCCGCGTGGAGGAATCTGTATGCAAAAGACAGGAAGCGCGCTCGTTTGTCAACCGCGTTTTCGACGGCGCATTAAAACCCATGCTTGCTGCGTTTCTCGAAGACGGCAATCTGTCTTCGGAGGAAATCCGCGAATTGCAGAAAATTCTTGAAAAAGGAGAACGATAATGGGCCTTCTCGATTTTATCGATCTGCTGATGCGCTGGACATTCGCCAATTCACTGAAAGCCAGCGTGCTTGCAGGCCTGATCGTATTCATTCAATGGCTGTTTAAAAACCGTCTTTCAGCCGGATGGCTGCATGCACTCTGGTTCATTCTGATCATCCGCCTGCTGCTTCCGGCCGGTTTTGAAAGCCATTTCAGCATGTACAATCTGATCCCGCAGAAAAAACAAGTGATCGTGGCAGCCGATCCGGAGGAATGGCAGGATTCATCCGATATGGAGACAAAGGACGGCATGATTCAAAAAAGTGCAGACAATTATAATTATGATGATCAGCCGTTTCACTTCGCCGGTCTGCTGCCTGTTCTCTGGTTCACCGGCGTGCTGGTTTTGCTGACCGTCACGGCCATGAACGATCTGCACACCCGAAACCGTTTCCGGAAACAGAAACCGGTCCGGAATCCTGAAATTCTGCGGCTGTTCATCGACTGCATGAATACCATGCATATCAGACAGCCTGTTCGTCTGGCGCAAACGGACCGTATCAGCATGCCGCTTCTCTACGGCTGGCTGAAACCCGTGATTCTGCTCCCATCTGCAAAACTCGAGAGATGGAACAAGGATCAGATCCGTCATATTCTTTCCCATGAACTCGCCCACCTGAAGCGCCGGGACATTCCGGCCGCCCATATCTGCACCGCGCTTCAGCTGCTGCACTGGTTCAATCCGCTGATGTGGCTGGTCTTTTATCAAGTCCGGCTGGACCGCGAAATCGCATGCGACGCCATTGCACTCAATTCGCTTGGGAAAGAACAGGCCAGATCCTATGGTCAGACGATCCTTTCCATGCTGGAGAGCATGACATCGGACAATCTGTTTCCCCTGACCGTAGGGATACTCGAATCGAAACGATATCTGAAGAACCGGCTCTGGCATATCATGCATGACTCGAAACCAAGGATTTTCTGGACCGTGGCGGCCGCATTATTCATGATCGTAATCGGTGTGGCCGCACTCACCGAGGCAGAACGAAAGCAGGATAAAACTCCCGGCAAACCGGTGGTTCTCATCGATCCGGGACATGGCGGGAAAGACCCCGGTTTTATGACGCCGGACGGCATCAACGAGAAAGATCTGAACCTGGAATACGGCTTGTACCTCCAGGCCTTTCTGGAATCTCAGGGGTATACCGCGCTGCTGACCAGGGATACGGATACGTTTATCAACCTGAACGAACGCCGTAAAGCCGCTGAAGAACGCAATGCGGATATTTTCATCAGTATTCATTTCGGCAGTGCCAGGGATCCTTCGTACCATGGAGCAGCTGTCTACTGCGGCAAATACGATCCATTGAGCCGCATGCTCGCGACGCATGTGCTGACACAGGTCCGGAACATGGATCTCTTTACTGTACAACCGGTCCGGGAAGCCAATTTCATTGTTCTGAATCAGACACCTGTCCCGTCCGTTCTTGTGGAAGCGGGTTATATGACCAGTACGGAAGACATGAAACTGATCGGCAATCCCGAATATATGAGACAATTCGCCCTCTGCATTCAAGGGGCCCTGGAATCCTACAACCGCGACCGGACATCGAATCCATGGCCGCCTGTAAATATGCGGCTCGACAGCTCCGGCCGTCTGACCATCAACGATCGTCCGGCCGGCTGGCAGGACCTGGGAAAAATCATCTCCGGACTCGCGCGCCGTGCTGATACAGCCGGTAAGACACGGTCAGAAACGTTTCAAAAAAAGATCGGCAATCCCGGCATCCACATTCAACTGGATGAAGAACCGGCCCGGAACTTCACGGTCCGGAACGGATCCGGCAACCCGGATTTCAGAATACATATTGATCGCAAAACACCCATGCACCACGTATACCGCCTGCAGGATTCATTGAGAACGATATGTGGGGAAGTCATTTTCCCGGACGGTATGCCGCCGGATATGCATTTTGACGTATATTGCGACTCTTTGATAAAATATCAATCCGAAACCGGCAAAATGAATCAGGATCATACCATGTATAAAAAACATCTGATCGAAAAAGCCCTGCAGGCCTATCACGATGTCTGCAGCGAGACTGAGAAGTACCATCCCGGACCATGCGCCATTCTTCAGATGAAATATGCCTGTCTGAAAACAGACGGTATATCGGATATCGATTTCGACCAGCTGGCCGTGGTCTCAGGCACATCGGCCCTGTTTGCACACGATCCGGATGATTTCATGCCTAAATACGCCAATCTTTATATCGGCATGGACCGACGCATTGCGGATGCGACAGGCATACAGTTTGAACGGGTTGAATTCGGGAGCATCGATCAGGCCTGGGAAGCATTGAAAGCCAGCATCGACATCGGAAAACCCGTGATCGGATGGCACTGGGAAAACGTGCTGTTCTGCGGATATAAGGAAGCGGCCGATAATAAGGACCGCCGTATATTTACCATTGCCGTGGGTCCGTCCGATTATGAAAAATGGTGGACCTGGAAGGATTTTGAGGAATGGTTTCCGCAATTCGGTTACGGACATTTTATCAGGTATGCACATCGAACCGAACCGCTGCCCGAAACGGAGACTGCCATCCGCATTCTGACCGATCTCGTCGACTGGTCGGCAAGTCCGCCTGAAAATATTCGAAAAGAATACCCGAATGCGGTTTTCGGTCTTGCGGGTATGGAAGCGTGGGCTGTCAACTGCAGGAATACGAAACTTTTCAAAAACTGGACAGCGTGTCATGACATGCAGCCGCAATGGGGTCCCCGGCATTCGACATCGGTTTATCTGAAACACCTGGCGGAATCCGGATTGTTTCCGGAAGCGGTCGGCGAACATCTTGCCGATGCATCCCGTGCCTATGATTCGGCCTATCGGAACTGGCAGGAAATGTATCACCTCGTGGGATGGGCCGCTCCCGGATGGGCCGGACGGATGAAAAGGAGAAGGCATCAGGCGGCCGATGCGGTGGACCGTGCTCATGATTCAGAAAAACAGGGCATCGGACACATCCGCACCGCCCTGCAGATCATGGGTCGGCCGTCGGGTCCGCAGGCATAAAAATCGACAGGTGCGCCGCAGTCTGCGAATGCTTCGGTGAAACGGAGCAGATGAGAAACGGTGATTTTAATCGTGGACCGCGAAAAACAGTGTAAGGGTAGACGCGTATATGCGCATATGGGGGGACACTGTAAAATAATTTGTGTAAATGCTCATTTAGGATTATTTTTAAAAGAAAGGAATCTTCTAAATGAGCGACACCATCGATCCT
>JAFGGN010000102.1 GCA_016930535.1 bacterium | reverse complement strand
CCGATCTTCATCGCACCGTTTCACACTCTGACCCAACGACCCGATAGACTCAAAGACCCGACAGACCAGGATGGACCGCGGACGGCATACGAGCAGTATACGGGTATACGAGTTTATGGGTATATGGGTAAAAGCTTTTCTCTCCGATTCTCATTCTCTCCGGTTCCCCGTTTCATGAACCGTCACAACGGCTCAACACACCCAATGGACCGATGACGGCGGACGGCTGACCGCTTAAAAGCAGTTGAAGGGTATATGAGTATATGGGTCCCTGCGTCCCTCCCCCTAAAGATCAAAATATTCGCTTTGATGTTTTCACCCTTCAACTCTTCTACACTTTTACCCTTTTACTGTATTCCTCTGCGCATTCACGATGCTGTCCATCTGATCGATATAATTCATAAAAGCCGTTCTGCCCCTGGTTGTGAGGCTGTATTGCGTCAGGGGTTTTCTGGAAACGAATTTTTTTTGGATACGTATATACCCGGCTTGCTCCAGTTTGGACAAATGCGTGCTCAGATTGCCGTCTGATGTGCCAACCGATTCCTTCAGATATCCGAATGAAGCATTTTCAATCTGGGCGAGAATGGTGACAATGGCCAGGCGTATCGGCGCATGAATGACCGGATCGAGCGACAGGATGTCAGTCTGATCCATGTTCCCGGCTCCTTTTTTTATAGGCGCTGTTTAAAATCAGGCCCGGAAGAACCCATCCCGAGAAAATCACGATGACCATCACATAGAGCCGGTGATAGTCTTGGATGAATGCCATCATGATGGCGCCCATCCACCAGACCAGAGCTGCCCAGATGACACCCTTTGATTCGTAAATCACGCCGGATGAAAAAACGCCGATACCGATGAGAATGCATGAAAAGACGGGAATCAGCTGTATCTTATATGCACCGGCGAGCGGCAGGATAAACGTGGTCAGGACGCATCCGACTGCGCATGCAAACCAGATACTGTAATTGACGGTGCGGATATATGATTTGATCCGCAGCCTGCGTTCCTTTCTGAAAACAGTCATGTACCCGATAAGGCCGCTGATTACGGTCATGATGATCAGGGCCGGGAGCGTCATTTCCGGAAGGCCGTTGAGCTCCATGATTCCGATGATCAGTACTGCCAGCATGGTAAAAAGGCCGATTGCGATATAAAAGACACCGGACTCGGCCGTATCGCGCCGGGTTTTTTCGATCATCTTCCTGATGATCATCATTTCCTCGGTGAAATTTTCCGTCGTCATTATTTCCTCCAAAAAGTAATTATAAAATAAAAGAACTTTGAAATACAAAGTAATATAATTAATATGCCCCGTATTGTCAAGAATATTTTTGGTTTTTTTCTATCTTTTGTTTATACTGTAAGGAACGGAGAAATCCAGAACCTCTGATAAAGGTCTTTATGGATGGAATTAAATCATCTCTCATGAGATGGGCTCCGGAACAACTGAAGACATGTATCATTGTTCATGGACTCTTTCTGGCCTTTTTCGTGCCGTCATTGGCAACCAGAACCAATTCCATAACCTATCTGTTCCCCATACCTTGTACGAACCGGCATTCGGTTAAATCCCCGGTTATTGTCCGCTTTATGGATGCGTCATACGCACGGACAGTTGCGATGTCCGGATGCCTGATTGTAACAGGAGAACAAAGCGGTCCAGCAGCGGGTCAAAGCATCATCGCGGATGACAGGAAGACACTGGTATTCGAACCCTCGGAAGCCTTTCTGCCCGGAGAAAAGGTGACGGTCTGTCTCAAACCGGTCATGCAGGGAAACGGACCGGTTTCTCCGGACACGGTGTTTCATTTTTTTACAGCCCGGTCCGCCGTACCGGACATCCCGGTTGATGGTTTTGCGAAAAGCGCATCGCGGGCGGAACAAGATCGTGTAATAGAACAAACGGCCACAGGAGATCCCCTGATCCTGAACGGCGTTTCCGTGCCGTCCGATTTCCCCCTGGTCGATGTGAACATCAACGAGGATCCTGCGGAGGGTTATCTCTTTCTCAACACGAGCTGGAGCAGCAATCCGCATTACAGCATGATCACGGACAACACCGGCGCACCCGTCTGGTATGTCCGGTCACAGGACAACAGGCAGGATTTCAAGGTACAGCCGGACGGCCGGCTGACCATGATGATTGACGGCGGATTTTACAACCGCCACTTTATCGCCCTGGACACGACGTATACGGTGGTGGATACATTTTACGCGCCACCGGGATATTATATGGACGAGCACGAGCTTCAGGTACTGCCGAACGGGCATTACCTGATCATTGCCAAGGATGATCAGGTCGTGGATATCAGTGCAGAGGTGGATGGCGGCCGGACGGATGCCAGGGTGCGGGGTAACAGTGTGGTCGAGATGGACGCCGGTGATCATCCGGTGTTCATCTGGCGGAGCTGGGATCATTATGATATCGAAGATGCGGTGTATGAGGATCTCAGAAACCTGTACATCGATTATGCACATATGAATGCCATCGATGTGGATCATGACGGCCATCTGCTGGTTTCCAGCCGCCACCTGAGCGAGATTACGAAGATCAACCGTCAGACCGGAGCGATCATGTGGCGCCTGGGCGGTGAAAACGACGAATTCGAATGGACCAATGACACGGACCGGATCTCGTATCAGCATTGCATCCGGGTGCTTCCCGACGGTCATTACCTGGTATTCGACAACGGCAATTTTCACAACCCCGCGTATTCCAGGGCCCTTGAATTTGCGGTCGACACCCTGAACCGGACCGTGACCAGAATCTGGGAATACCCCGAATCGCACAACCTGTTCTCGCCGGCCATGGGGAGCGTGCAGCGGCTGCCCGGCGGTCATGTGGGCATCTGCTGGGCCAATCAGTTTCTCCCGAAATGGACCGAGGTCCGGCAGGTTCATACCAAGGCGTTCGAGCTCGATTTCGTTGTGCATCATGAATCCTACAGGGCGTACCGGTTTCCGTGGCATGGCAAGGCGGCCGTTCCTTATCTGCTGATCGAGCATGGTCCCGAACGGATCACGCTTCTGTTCAATAAGTTCGGAGATGCCGATGTGACAGAATACCGCATTTACGGCGGTCACGATCCGCAGCCAACGCAGCTGATGGCCGTCTCGACCCGGCCCTTCGTGCATTTCACGGATCTGGAAAACAGGCAGCATTATCATTTCCGGGTCACCGCGGTCGACAGCCGGGGAACGGAAAGCGGATTTTCCAATGAAGAGCACGTGTTGGTCCAGTTTTTCGAACCCGGTGAGAATATGGTGGCCAACGGCGATTTTTCTCACGGCCTGGACCAATGGGAGTGGCTCGTTCACCAGGGGAGCGCCGAGATTCTTCTGAACGGGGCCGGAGAAATGCAATTTCATATTCAGGAAATCGGCACGGAATCCTGGCACATTCAGGCCTGGCACCCGAATATTCAGCTGATTCAGGGCAGGACCTACCGGTTCGAGTTCGATGCGTATGCGGACCAGGCAAGGGCCATCGGGATCGAGGTGGAAAAGAACGGGGATCCGTATACCGGTTACAGCCGGATCGGCGGCGTGTGGCTTTCCTCCAAAAAGAAGCGTTACAGTTATGAATTCACCATGACCGAGCCCACGGAACTGAAGGCGAGAGTCGTGGTGAACGCCGGGGCATCGAAACAGGATGTGTATATAGACAATGTGCTCCTGACACTGGTTTCATCCGGAATCCCTGCGTCCGGTGAAAATGCATGTACGGATTATGCGCTTGAAGCGAACTTTCCGAATCCTTTCAATGCATCGACGTCCATTCCCTTCACGGTTCCTGAAAAGAGCCGTGTTGTTTTCACGGTGACCGATTTGCGCGGCCGCCGGGTTCACCAGGAGGCCGCGGTTCAGGATCCCGGACGCCGAGTATACCGGTTTCATTCTGAAGACCTGCCGAGCGGGATCTATTTCTGCCGGTTTGAAACGGCCGGTGAAAAGGGAACCGTTGCAGTCAGGATCAGCCGCAAAATGCTGATCCTGAAGTGACGGCATATGGCTGAATAAATCCGGAACCTGAGGTGTATCACATCCATATAATCAATTGGAGGTTGATTTCAGCCTCCGGACTGCTTATATTGTTCTGCTTTGTTCTGTGACATTGGGGACGACATGGTTTCGACGGGGGCAGAGGAGCCTGGGAACGCGTGTTCAGGTTCCTGGAGCCTGGCTAAAAATCCGGGAAACCAATTTAATTGGCGATTACAATTATGCCATGGCTGCCTAATTAGGCAACCCGTTCCTGACGGGCCGTACCTGCCGGGCCCGTTACGGAGCGTCGACTTTGGCGGGTTAGTCCGCTGTCTCTCCTGAGGACAGCCGGGCGAAACCAAATCAGGATATGTCGGGGACAGCCCTGTCTGCCGGGATGCTTCGATGAGAATCAAAGACAGACTACGCACGTAGTGGTCCCTCGAGCCCTGTTTTCGGACGCGGGTTCGATTCCCGCCGTCTCCACAAATGAAGAGGCCGTCACCTGAATGGGACGGCCTCTTTCTTTTTATATACTTTGCGCGATCTGGTGATAAAAAAGTAAAAAGAGGCTTTTATGACAACAATAATATGTGTATTATTTCAGGTGTAAAACAGCAATGGCATTCTGATCATCGTAACGACAGCAATTTTGTCAAATGCGGATCATGTCACATCATTTTCCGGAGACGGATTGGATGTATGTTCCCTGATGCACCTCTGATTATTCCTAGGTTTTAAATTTACCGATACAGTGTGACAGTTTGAGTCCGAAATGCTTAATAATGCGAATATGATAACGATCTGGACTTTTCCGAATACCTTGACGACATCCTGATGGAGTGACTGCTTTTTATTATGAAAGGAGAAGGAGATGAATAAAAAGTATTCATTGATCATGCTTCTTTTGTTCAGCATGGTGCCCAATGGATTTTGCGGCATTACCGGTAAAATATCCGGAAAGGTCTCGGACGCAGAAACGAAAGATCCGCTCATTGGTGCCAATGTCATCATCGAGGGTACGAATTTCGGGACAGCTGCCGATCTCGATGGCGATTACTTCATGATCAATATTCCGCCGGGCTCCTATACAATTTCTGTTTCCATGATGGGTTATCAAACCGTTCAGAAAACCGATGTGACTGTGTCGGCCGACCATACGGCTACCGTCGATTTCTCCCTGGAAGCGACGACGATCGAAGGAGAAGTCGTCACCGTTGTTGCTGAAAAGAATGTGATCAAAATGGACATGTCTGCCAGCCAGATCAGCCTGGACGCTTCAGAACTGGCAGAGGTTCCAAGCGTCACGAGTATCGAACAGGTGATTTCTCTTCAGGCCGGTGTGGATATCGATCCGACTGTAAGAGGCAGCATGACCATCAGGGGCGGAGGCAGAGGTGAAAATGCCCTGATGGTGGATGGACTGATGATGGTCGACAACCGCAACAACCGGCCGATGATGATGGTCAATCTGAGTTCGATCCAGGAAATAAACATCATCAAGGGAGGATTTAACGCAGAATACGGCAATATCCGGTCGGGGCTGGTGAATGTGGTCACCAAGGAGGGATCCCCTAAAACATATAACGGTACGATCGACGGCCGGCTGACGCCTGCGCATCGGAAGCACAGGGGATTGTCGGTCTTTGATCCCGACAACTATTTCCTGCGGCCGTTTCTCGATCCGGAAGTCTGCTGGGACGGCACTTCAGCCTGGGACGAGGAGACCCAGGAAAGGTATCCTTCTTTCCAGGGCTGGAATAAAATATACAGAACCCTGAAGAGAAAGTATCCGGATGTGACGCCTGAAGATGCGCAGAAGCTCTTTATGTGGCAGCACAGAGTGGAAGGCGTCGAGGATTTTGTCTTTGATTCACTTGGCGTCAACAACCGCGAAGCCGGGCAGTACGGGCATTTGCCGGACTGGAATATGGATGTCAGTTTTGGCGGACCGGTGCCTTTCATCAATGAGGCTTTGGGCGATCTCAGATTTTTCGCCAATCACAGGATCAACAAGGAGATGTTCGGACTGCCGACCAGCAGGGATTATTACTCGGAGCAGAATTCACAGGTGAAACTGACCTCGAACCTCACGCCTTCTTTGAAACTGATGGTTGAGGGGATTTACGGGGAAATAAATACACTGTCCAATAATCCGCGGGGATCGGGCATGGATGCCTACATGACAAGCGGCATGGATATCCTCTATTCTGCAATTGCAACAGGTCAGGATTACGGACTCGGCGGAAATGGTTCGCTCTACTATCCCTCGGCCCTGAATCAATTTGATATTTACAGATCGATGGGGGGGCTTTCCGTAGATCATGTATTAAGCCCGAGTACATTTTATAATGTCAGATTATCCTGGACCCGTGTCCAAAACCTTTGCCGGGGTCCCTCAGGCGATGATTTCCGGAGTCCCGATACCCTCGGATATCTCGGTTCGATTCCGGTTGATGAAACCCCCTACGGATATAAGGTCGGCATCGAAGTCATGACCGGGGATCAGATGTCCTCCTCAGGGGAAGGATCCACCCGCGATTATTCAGAGGTCAATACCCTGAACCTCAAGTTTGATATTACGAGCCAGGTCAACAAGTACAATCAGGTTAAAGCAGGCGTTGAGCTGAATTACGACGATCTCGATGTGCACTATGAACATAATCAGATCGGGGACGAGGGCAACAACTGGACCGTTCAATGGAAACGGTATCCTTATCGCGGCGGTCTGTACGTTCAGAACAAACTCGAATTCGAGGGAATGATCGCCAATATGGGATTGAGGGCGGATTTCAGCGATCCCAATTCCAAAGCCTTTATAACGGAAAGGTATTCCCAGTATTTCCGTCAGCGATTTATGGATAATTTCGAATCACTGGCGCCCTATGAAGATGCCAGGGTCCGCATGAAGCTGGCTCCCCGTCTGGGCATCTCGCATCCGATTTCGGAAAATGCCAAGCTCTACTTCAATTACGGCCATTTCTACTCGACTCCCACCAACAATGAGCTGTTTATCATCATGAAACGGTCGAGAGGGCTTACCGATATCGGCAATCCCAATGCGGATTTTGCCAAAACCGTGGCGTATGAACTGGGTGTCGAATACAGCCTGTCCGACATGTTTCTGATCCATTTGTCGGGATATTATAAGGATATCACGGATCAGCTGGCCAATATTCATTATGTCGGTCTCGACGGAGGCATCGATTACTGGTCCCAGGAAAACAACAACTATGAGGATATACGCGGATTCGAAATAAGGCTGGAAAAGCGGTTCGGCGCGTGGATAACCGGATGGGCGAACTACAATTATATGGTCACGACCTCGGGATATGTGGGACGGCAAACCTACTATGAAGACCCGAGACAGAATGAACAGGAGGGGCTGATGAATCCTGTTCAGGAGCGTCCGCTTGCCCGTCCCCTTGCCCGGGCCAACCTGACGATTGCCAGTCCGGATGATTTCGGTCCCGCACTCGCCGGATACAAACCCCTGGCAGGCATCCGCATGGATATGCTTTACAGCTGGAGAGCGGGAAAGTATGAAAACGAAGATACCTACGCGTTCTGGAATCCCATAGGTGATGTGCAGAAAATCGATCCGCTGCAGTGGAAAGGGCGGACGACATTTGATCTGAGACTGAGAAAGAATGTCGGTATTCATCGTGTCAATCTGAATTTTTATCTGGATGTGGCCAATGTATTCGATATCAAATTCATGGAGGAATCGGGTTTTGCCGATGCGGATGACCGGTACAATTACATGAGGTCGCTGAGGCTTCCGCGCTATAACGGCGATGAAGTGGCAACCAAAGAAGAATATGCAGCCATGGGTTATATCGGAGGCGATGATAAGCCGGGGGATGTAAAAAGCAAGGACAAACCCTGGATCGACATGCCCAATCGTGAATTTCTGACTTTTTTCTATCCAAGAACCTTCACGTTCGGTATTGGTATTAATTTCTAAGTGGACCGTACTTAAGCAAGAAACGGAAGGAAATGGCTATGAAAAGAAAATATATTGTCATTGGAATCCTCCTGTTCTGTCTGCTGTTTTTTTATACGATTGCCTATGCATTTCTCACAAAGCAGGTCAGGGTCGGCAATTACTGGACACGGATCGACGACAATACCAGTCAGGGTGAAAATGCAGGGGCATATCGCGGCTTCATGAATACCAAGGGACATTATCTTTGGTGGCCTTCTACCGCAATCGACTGGGCAGGATGGTATATCGGCTGCAAGGACTGGGTGGACGAGGACGGCGAGGTTTGGCCCATCATGCTCACCGGCGCTTCGGCTGTTGAATTCGACGAGGAAAACGTGACCATGCCGGTTCCGGATGAAGACGGGTATTATATTCGCCGGACGATGAGATATCAGCCGCCCAAAATCGTCGTGGACGGTTATGAAGTGCAGGATCCGTTCCCGCTTGAGGGCGATGAGGTCGCTCCGGAAAAGATACCGGGAACCGCCGATATCATGATCACATCAAGGATCAATACCGATATCGGCGTCACCATCGACCAGAAGGTGCTTGCCTGGAGTGTGAGGAACCATGATGATTATATTATCTGGGACTGGACTTTTACGAATACCGGAAACACGGATCTGGATGAAGACATCGAACTCCCGAATCAGACACTGGACAGCCTTTACTTCATGAGATTCAGCAGGCTTGAAAGGTGGGATTCGCAATACTGGTATACGGGCCAGGGAGAGTATGAGGAAGACACATTGCGTGTGCGCTATGCATATCCTTCACGGCGCGGCGATTCCGGAACAACCGATGATACGGGTGATGCCATTGCCACCGGAAACGGGAATATGACCAATCCGCCGGGATTTTTATGGAATCCCTATACGGTCGGTACCGGTATTCTTCATGTGGATAAATCCCCGAATGATCCGACAGATGATTTCGATCAGCCTGCCATGACAGGAACCGAAAACAGCGATCTTCAGTGGACACGGTCGAATCCCTCAAGCATGGATCCGGTTGCGGACTGGACCCGTGTCTACCGGGTCATGAAAGAGGGCTGGGAATGGCGGGGCAATGTCCCCCGGTTAACGGAAGAAAACAATCCGTTTCCCGAAAAGACGATTCGTCCCGGTCACCGGTCCGCCAGAATGGAATGGTCCGCGGTCCCGGGTGTCAACAATATTCACGATCTCGATTGGGTGACATATGGTGCGGCATTTCACTGGGCAGCGGGGCCTTATACGTTAAAACCCGGAGAATCGATCAGGGTCGTCTGGGCGGACGGCTTTGGCGTCATGAATTCCCTGAAAATATGGGAGGTCGGTACAGATTGGGAAAATGGCGTCTGTGAACCTCCTGAGGGCATGACATTCGATACGGGTGCCGGAACCGGACTGGAAGACAATATGCCGATTCCCTTCAAGAACAATCCCGATCTCTATAACAACGATTACAATGACTGGGCAAAGGATTGCTGGGTATTTACCGGGATCGATTCCTTTCTGGCCAATATGAGTGCGGCCCAATGGGCCGTGAGCAACAATTACAATGTGCCTGTTCCTCCCCCGCCTCCGTCTATCGAAGTCGCCTCGAATCCCGATAAAATCATCATTTCGTGGGGGGATGAATCCGAGGCTGCCGCGGATTTTGCGGGCTACAGGCTCTACCGGTCCGAAGGGCTGCGTTACGAGGGGTATATTCCCACCGAAGACACGCCGACCCGGGAGCATGGCGAGTGGAAGCTGGTCAGGGATTTTCCCGGAAATTCAGTGCATCAGTATGAAGATAACGAAGTGATACGCGGTACGGCCTATTTCTATTATGTGACCGCGTACGATGATGGTGTGAGCAACGGACCCGATGTCAGGAATTCAGGAGCGGTTCTGGAAAGCGGCCGGTATCTGAATATGACAACACGGGCTGCCTACCTGACAAGAGAAGCCGGTTCGAATCTTGACGATATCGTGATTGTTCCCAATCCCTACAACTATGCCGCACGTGAACTGCAGTTTCCGGGAGAACCGGACAAGATCATGTTTTATGAACTGCCAACGAAGTGTACGATCAGGATCTATACGGAAAGCGGCGATCTGGTCACCACCATCGAGCATACGGGTTCTGGCGACCGATCCTGGGGAGAATTGCCCATCGAACATATGACCACTGAAACAGGTCAGCTGCCTGTCAGCGGTCTCTACATTGCGAACTTCCAGACACCGGACGGCAACAGTGTGAACAGAAAATTTATCATTATCAGATAACTGTAATCGTTGACTGAATCGTTGTCGATCAGGAGGAACAATCCGATGAAAAAAATAAATATCATTGCAGTTGTCGTTCTCGTTACTGCATTGCTGACCGTGCCGGCCCGGGCCACGATCAAAAAGGTGGCGCAGACCGGATTACAGTTTCTGAAAGTGGACATGTCCGCACGCGCGGCAGCAATGGGCAGTGCCTATATCATGGCAGGCGATGACGCTTCGGCCATGTTTTACAATCCGGCCGGTATCGCGTTCATGCAGAATAAATTTGATTTCTATTCGGGTACAACCCAATGGATCGCAGATATCAATTACTATTCCGTCGGCCTGGTTTATCATGCAGGCAACATCGGTACGGTCGGCCTGAGTGCCATTTACTGTGATTATGGCGATGACCTGATCGGAACGCGGGTGGATATGAGCCCGGGCAACCTGAAAGGGTATACAATCGACGAGAATCCGATCGATGCCGGTGCATACGCCATCGGATTGAGCTACGCGCGGTCGCTGACGAACAAATTTACCATAGGCGGTCAGGTCAAATATGTGATGCAGCATCTGGGCAGCAATATTCTGGTTCAGGATGGTAAAGAAATTGACAACAGGGTAAAAGGTGCCGCCTTTGATTTCGGTACGGTATTTCAACCCGGATTCCACAGTCTGAAAATAGGCATGAGCATCAATCATTTTGCGGGACAATTCAAATATGAAGAAACAGCTTTCGAATTGCCTCTGACATTCAAAATCGGTGCTGCCATGGATATTCTGGATCTGACCGGAGAACATCAGAATCCCCTGTTCATCGAAATCGATGCGATCCATCCCCGCGATTATACCGAAAGAATTCATGCAGGCGGCGAATATGTATACAACAACATCATCGCTCTCAGAGCGGGATATAAGTTCAATTATGATGAAGAAGGATTCTGTGCAGGAGTCGGCTTTAAATTTTCGATGAAAGATGTGAATCTGAAAGTGGATTATGCATACAACACCATGGATATTTTTAATGCGATTTCCAGGTTTTCACTGGGAATTTCGATGTAGGTTACGGGTTCGTTTTAACCGGTTCGCTTGGAGCTTAGTGTATTCCATGGACAATGAGCCCGTCTGGTCCGGAAAAACTTTAAGTGATATATCAATATCAGACAACAGGTTTCAAGGATGATCGAAAATGGAAAGGAGGTGGAAATATAATTATTTCAACAATCAGGTCTGGTTTTTACAATGAACTAAGCAAGGAGGGCAAAGCATTCAAAATCATTTAACAGCTGGAGAGAGGTAATTTTTTGTGTAAATGTCATTCATCTTAGAGGAGGTATGCTATGTTCAGGAAATTGAATTTTATGCTGTCTTTCATTCTGGCATTGATTCTCGTCTCGGGTCTGACCGCGCAGGTGGATCCCGGTACAGAGATGCTGATGCATCACTGGGCCTTCGATGACGGTACAGCCAGTGATCCTGTTGGCGGTGCCGACGGGACGCTTGTCGGCGGAGCAGCCGTTGCCGATGGCGTTCTGAATCTGAGCACAGTCGGTGACTATATGGAAATGTCAGGTGAAACGATTGCCCTTTTAATTTATGACGAGATGACCATGGTCGGATGGTTTTCAGCAGTACCCGATGCAAACCAGGGATTTCATATGCTGGCCTATTTCGGTGATTCGGTCAACGGCCTGGGATCCAACGGCCTGTTTTACTCCCCGGAGCGCGGCGATGACGTGAGCCGCATTGCCATTTCATGCGGAAATATCGATCAGCCCTGGACCGTTGAATCCGGAGCGAACGGCCCTGAAATCCAGGATGGTATGTTGCATCACTTTGCAGGCATTTTTTCCCAGGACGAGGTGGTGTACTATCTGGATGGAGTTTTACAGGAAGCTGTCCCCATGGATCCGCACAATTCACTCTACAGCATCAGCACCAATTATGCCTATCTGGGCCGCGGCGGGTATGATGCCGATCCCTCCTGGCTGGGACAGATCGATGATTTCAGGATTTACAGCAAAGCGCTGACCGAGGATGAAGTTCTGTTCCTGTTTGCCACGGATCCGTCCGACGTGGAAGAAAGCAAGACTGCTCCTGAAACATACGCTCTTGCCCAGAATTATCCGAATCCGTTCAACCCGACCACGGAGATCCGGTATACGACAGCAAGAGCCGGACACGTTTCTTTGAACGTGTTCAATGTGAGGGGAGAGAATGTGGCGAAGCTGGTGGATGATGTGATGACTGCCGGCGAACACCGGGCTGTGTTTAATGCCGGTGATCTGGCCAATGGCGTCTATTATTATCAGCTCGAAACCAGTGAAGGTGTCCTCAGCAAGAGAATGGTGCTGATGAAATAACACCAGTGTATCTCAGGTATGATGGGCCATCCGCCTGCGGCTGATGGCCTGAAAATAAAACAGATAACACTCAGATTCATGGTTTACTTCAGTGATTGGCATGACATGTCTGAAATTTTTAATTCAGGCATGTCATGCCAAATTGCTGATCGGTTATGGAACGATGAAAGAGAAAAAAATGCTGTTTCAGGCAGAAGTGCAGTATCATTTTTTCAGGATTCCTGTTTCGATGAAGCTGGACCCGTGTGATCACGAATAGGGACAATGACAGGTGCTTTTGAGCAAAAAAGGAGAAAAACGGCCATGAATAAATACAGAGGTCATTCTTTTCGGATGACATGCAGGCGGATCATGATTGTCATCGCCGCATGGACGTTGTTTGTCCATGTCATGCTTGCCGCAAAAGATGCCAATCAGCTGATTGTACATGCGGACCAGGGAAAAGAAACCATCAGCCGGCACATATACGGCCATTTTTCCGAGCATCTCGGCCATTGTATTTACGGGGGAATCTGGGTAGGAGAGGATTCGAAGATTCCCAACACACGCGGCATCAGGAAAGATGTGGTCGAAGCCCTGAAAAAAATAAATATACCCAATCTGCGCTGGCCGGGGGGTTGTTTCGCAGATGAATACCATTGGATGGATGGCATCGGCCCGCGCAGTAAACGTCCCAAAATGATCAACACACATTGGGGCGGCGTGACTGAGGACAACAGCTTTGGAACGCATGAGTTTCTGGATTTATGCGAACAATTGGGCACCGAGCCCGTCATTTGCGGAAACGTGGGAAGCGGCGCGGTTGAGGAAATGTCAAAATGGGTCGAGTACATCAATTTCGATGGTGTGAGTCCATTGGCCGATATGCGAAGGATGAACGGGCGGGAAGAACCCTGGGGTGTCCGGTACTGGGGAGTAGGGAATGAAAACTGGGGATGCGGCGGAGAGATGACGGCTGAATTTTACGCGGATCAGTACCGGCGGTATGCGACCTATTGCAGAAACTATGGACGCAGCAGACTGTTTAAAATTGCAGGCGGAGCCGGCGAGGCTGATTATCACTGGACCGAAGTATGTATGGAGCACATCGGTCCCGGACGCATGTGGGGATTGTCTCTGCACCATTACACGACAACGGTCTGGGGAGCGCCAAAAGGATCAGCAACCGAATTTGATGAGCAGGGATATTTTGTCATCCTGGATAAATGCCTGAAAATACCCGAAGTGATCGACAATCATATCGCCATCATGGATAAATACGATCCGCAGAAGAGAGTTGCCCTGGTGGTGGATGAATGGGGTACCTGGTACGATGTCGAACCAGGCACCAATCCGGGCTTTCTGTTCCAGCAGAACACCATCCGGGATGCGCTTGTCGCCGGGATCCATTTAAATGAATTCAACAAGCGGTGCGACCGGATCAGAATGGCCAACCTGGCACAGACATTCAATGTGCTTCAAGCGGTGATTTTTACACAGGATGATCAGATGATGACCACGCCCACGTATCATGTTTTTGATATGTATAAAGTACATCATGATGCGACATTGCTGCCTTCGGATTTAAAATGTGAAAACTATCAACTCGACGATAAAATTCTGCCGTCTCTGAATGCTTCGGCATCGAGGGACAGTTCAGGAAAAGTGCACATATCTCTGTGTAATATCGACCCGAACCGGTCCGCCGGTCTGGACTGTGAGCTGCAGGGAATGAAAGTGAAAAAAGTGACCGGCCGTGTATTGACTGCTTCTGAAATCAATTCGCACAATACATTTGAAAAGCCGGATACGGTTAAACCGGTTCCATTTAAGGATATTAAAATTGACGGCAGTCATCTCTCCATGGTGCTGCCGGCCAAATCGGTGGTGGTACTGGAAGTTCAGTAAATTACGACGAGCGAATTTTACAGTCCACGCATCGGACGCTTCAGATGCGTGGACTTAATAAGGAAAATCTTGTTGTCCAAAATGAATCATCATGATCCGGCAGAACTTACCCGAACGCGTAAGGTTTTGTTTACATTTGTACTACTGGCTGTTTTTCCCCTCATTCTCGTTTTTTTTCTGGAACTGGGTTTACACCTGACCGGGTATGGCGTTTCCTCCGGTTTTTTTATCGAGAAAGAAATAAACGGTCAGGCCGTTTTTACTGAAAATAACAAATTTACCTGGCAGTTTTTCCCTCCGCATCTGGCACGTCCATCCTGTCATCTCACTGTTCCTGGTGCAAAAAAACCGGGCACGATGAGGCTCTTTGTTCTTGGCGGTTCCGCTGCAATGGGAGATCCTGATTTTTCTTTTGGTTTCAGCAGGATTCTCGAAAAGATGCTTCAATATCAGTATCCGGATACGCGCTTTGAAGTTATCAATGTGTCGATTACCGCAATCAACAGCCATGTTGTTTTACCCATTATCCGGGATTGTGAGAAACTTCAGCCGGACCTGTTTATCCTGTATCTTGGCAACAATGAAATCATCGGTCCTTATGGTCCCTCTACCGTATTTTCACCGTTCAGTTCAAGCCTCGGTTTCATCCGGTTTCAAGTATTTCTGAATGCAACCAGAACCGGCCAGTTATTGAAAAATATCGGCCGACGGTTCCGGCGGCAGTCTGACGATTTACCGGCATGGCAGGGAGTGGACATGTTTATGGAAAATCGTCTGCGAATGCGGGACAAGCGAACAGAAGCCGCGTATGACCATTTTCAGAAAAATCTCGAAGACATCTGTGAAATCGGGGCCAGGTCCGGGACCGGGATGATTCTATCCACGATTGCGACCAATCTGAAAGACTGCGCACCGTTTGGATCTTTACACCGGTTGGGTCTGCCGGACAAACTGCTGCAGGAATGGCAGGCCTGTTATGACGCCGGGATTCATGCGGAATCAATGGGTCTACTTGATGATGCGGTTGAATCCTATATCAAGGCCGCCGGCTCAGATTATGAATTTGCCGATCAGCATTTTCGTCTGGCACGCTGTTATCAGGCACTTGACCAGTTTGATACGGCCCTGTTCCATTTCACTGAAGCCAGGGACCTGGATGCGCTTCGTTTCCGGGCCGATACGAGGATTAATGAGCTGATAAGGAAATGCGCGGCGGATGAAAAATATCGGAATATGATTTTGATCGATGCAGAGAAAGACTTTCAGAACAGCAGCGATCATGGTCTGCCGGGATCTCGTCTTTTTTACGATCATGTGCATATGAATTTCAAAGGCAATTATCTGCTGGCCCGGCTTATTAAGGACAGGATTGAAAAACGCCTGCAACTGGAAAGCCGGAATCCCGAATTGTCAGAAACGGAATGTGCGGAACGGCTGGCATTCACAATGGTGGACAGACATCGGATTGAAAGAGAGATTCTCGGCCGGATGAAATCGCCTGCGTTTGCCAATCGGCTCGACAACAGGGAATTGGTGGAACAGCTTCAGATGAAGCTGGACGGATTGAAGTCTGAAATGAATCCGGATGCTTTCACAGAGGCAAAAGCATCATATCAGCGCGCCATCGAATTGGATAATCAGGACTGGGTACTGCACAGCAATTTCGGACTGCTGCTGCTTGAGGCAGGCGATCCTGCAGGCGCGGCTGAACAGTTTCATTTTGTCCTGCAGCGTATTCCAGATGATTATCTGTCCTATAACAATCTGGGACTGGCATTCGTTCAGCTGGGAAAACCGGAACGGGCTGTTGAAAGTTACCGGCATGCCCTGCGAATCAAACCCGAATTTTTAAAGGCGCATTTCAACCTGGCCGAGGCGCTTGAACGGCAGCATAATTTTGAAGAGGCCATTCGCCATTACCGAGAAGCACGGCTCTCCGGGGAAAAGCTGGCAGGTGTGTATAACCGTTATGGCAAATGGCTTGCCGATCGGTCTTTTTACGAAAAAGCCCTTAACCAATTTGAGACAGCCCTGTATCTTTGCCCGGACTTGCCGGAAGTGCGGAACAATATAGGAATCATCCTCTGTAATCAAATGCAGCTTGAATCCGCAATCGCCTATTTTCAACAGGAGATTGAACACAATCCGGATTTTTTACCGGCACGGAATCATCTGGCAGGAGCGCTGAGCCATCTGGGCAGATATGAAGACGCTGTATCACAATTGGAGCTGTTGCTGGAGGCCGATCCGGACAATCCCAATGTGCAAAATAATATTGGTTCCGTATTGCTTAAAATGGGGCAGGTGGAACAGGCCATCGTTCATTTTAAAACGGCATTGCAGATCGATCCTGGTCTGCCGAGTGCACAGCATAATTTAAATTACGCCATGAATAAGCTCCATCGCACGGGATAATCATTTGCAGAAGCGGGAATATTAGTCAGAACCTGATCGGGGAATACATAAAAACAATCAAACATTCTGATCTTACGATTGGATACACTAAAACGTGGAGAGAAAAAAAATGCGAATCCATTTAAAATTTCTGTTATGCATACTTTTACTGACCCGGATGGTTTATTCGGGTACCACGGGTAAAATAGCCGGGCATATCCGGGATGCGGAAAACCGTGATCCTCTGCCCGGAGCCAACATCCTGATTGAAGGCACATCAATGGGTACAGCGGTTGGTCTCGACGGCAGTTATTCATTGATCAATGTGCCGCCCGGCCGGTACAATGTGAGAATTTCCATGATGGGATATAAGGCTCACATCGTGGAAAATGTCCGTGTGATGATCGATTTAACCACGACTGTTGATGCGGATCTGGAAATAACCGTCATCGATGGTGAAACGGTCACTATCACCGCGGGCAGGCCGCTGATCCAGAAGGATATCACATCGTCACTGACCTCGGTGGGTTCGCAGGAGATTGAAATGCTGCCCGCTCAGAGTGTCGGCGGATTGCTGGAAATCCAGGCGGGTGTGATCAACTATGGCGGTATTCATATCCGTGGCGGCCGCTCGGGCGAGGTGGCTTACTGGATCGATGGTGTGGCCGTAACAGAGGCCATGTACGGCGGCCAGGGAATCGTTGTCGAGAATTCGGCGATTGAAGAGTTGCAGGTTGTCAGCGGCACATTCAACGCGGAGTACGGCCAGGCCATGTCCGGTATCGTGAATATTATCACCAAGGAAGGCGGGTCGGATTATTCCGGTCAGATCAAGGGATATGTCGGCGATTATTATTCTCCCTCCGATCTGTACAGGGTGCTTAAAACCGCGAAAGTTACCCAGGCTGAGGACGGATCCCTTGTCGAACATGCGGAATATGAGAATCCGCTCAAAGGCTTCAACCCCTCATACAATGCGGAAGCGAGCCTGAGCGGGCCTGTACCCTTTACCGATAATAAACTGACATTTTTTACCAATGCCCGTTATTTTTTCGATGAAGGATTCCATTATGGAAAGAACTGGTTTACTCCCCAGAGTCTCCCCGGTGACAGTGCGCTGGTTCCGCTGAATCCGTATGACAGACTGACCATGCAGGGAAAACTGACATGGCATCCGATGTCAAACCTGAAGATCAGCTATAACCTGCTCAGAGAAGACTGGAACCGCGACCGGATGTACTGGAGGACCTATAAATATTCACCCTACAGTATTCCCACGGAATTCGGGAAATCCACCACCCAGATCCTGTCGATCAACCAAGTTCTTTCACGGGAGACATTTTTTGAAATCAGGGTGAACCGGTATGAATCGGAGCGCAGGCAGTATCTTTACGAAGATCCCTCGGCCACGCCCCACTGGATGGCCACTGTCACCGATGATGACGGTAATGTGAATACCCTGGATCTCGACACCGATGAAGGGCAAGCGGGTCTCAGGAATGCACAGGTCAATCAGTGGGCATACGAATTTTACGTGGATCCTGCAGATCAGGATGGTTATATGCATCAGGATTCACTCAACTCTCCGGCCCAGTACAGCTTTCAGCGCGGAGGCACTGATTTGAACCACCAGTACCGGAATACGGCCTACTGGGTGGGAAAACTGGATTTTGTGAGTCAGTTGACACAAAACCATCAAATGAAACTGGGCGGAGAGTTCCGCTTGTACGATATCAGGCTGAACAATTATGTGCTTCAGTCGAAACGGGATGACATGGGCAATACGATTGAACCCTTCCAACCGGCGATACCGGATATCGCCACCATTTATCATGACGATTATCGCAGAAAACCCAGAGAATTTTCTGCCTACGTTCAGGATAAAATGGAATATTTCGATCTGATCATCAATCTGGGGGTTCGGTTCGATTATTTTGATGCCAATCATGTGGTTCCTGCGGATCCCACAGATCCCAATATTTACAATCCGTTCAAACCTGAACACAGGTACAGGGACTGGGTGGACCCGCCGGATGACCTGAGCTATGCGGAGCGTCAGCGTTATGAGGATAATTTTGAAGAATATGACCCGGAGGAGCGGCGTGCATTCATGCATAAAAAAGTGTCGGCCAAAACCCAGATCAGTCCCAGGCTGGGAGTCGCGTATCCGATAACGGATAAAGGTGTGATCCATTTTTCCTACGGTCATTTCTTCCAGATTCCCGAATTTCAGTTTTTATACAATGTGCCTGATTTCAAGCTGGCCAGCGGCAACAGCAATATTCTGGGAAATGCGGATTTGGATGCGCAAAAGACCGTACAATATGAAATCGGTGTGTCTCAGCAGCTGCGGGATGATATCGGTGCGGACCTGACTATTTTCTATCGCGATATTCGTGACTGGGTCGGCACCAGCCCGGTGCAGAAGACGTATCTGCCGTCGGTCTCTTATGTGACCTATAAAAACGAGGATTATTCAAATGTCATGGGTGTCAATCTCAAACTTGAAAAGCGTGTCATGTCCAACTTCGGGGGACGAATAGACTATTCATACCAGGTGGCCGCCGGGACCTACTCCAATCCCACGGATGCATTTTATTCCCTGCAGAACAACGAGGAGCCCAGAAGAAACCTGATCCCGTTGAACTGGGACCAGAGGCATACGCTCAGTGCGCAAATCATGGGAAAATTGAGCAGCTGGACTCTGACATTTCTGGGACGGTACAACACCGGAACACCTTACACACCCACATTTGCCACAGCCGAAGCCGTGGGATCGACCAATTATACCGGACTGACCACCAACAGTGCGAGGAAACCCGCTATTCACCGGTATGATATGTACCTGACCAAGGCTTTTGATCTGAAGTCATTTCAGCTTGTGGCCTTTTTGTATGTCTATAATATTTTCGATCAGCGTCAGCAGACCAATGTTTACTCGGATACGGGCACAGCCGATTATACGACCGATCCGATTATCGAGAATGTCGCGCCGGTATTGAACCGCGTGGGTACTGTGGAAGATTTATATACACGGCCCGATTATTATATTGCGCCGAGGCAGTTGCAGCTGGGCCTGGCACTGGAATTTTAAACACAACGGATTACAGGATTAACCCCAATTGCGAACGACGCAATGGATTATACAAGGAGTCTGATATGAAAATAAAACAGATTGTCATGACTTTTACTTGTCTGGCGTTGATTTTATGCCAGGCAATAACGGGCCAGGATCTCAATGATCTTCATGGGGATCAGAACTATTCATACCGCGGTATTTACGAGGGCAATCAGATTCGAACGCCGTTTTACAATGACGGTATGATCGGCAGCCGGTTTGAAATCAATCCGGATGATTTTAAAACAAACTGGCCTGCAGGCAGCACACTGGGTTATATTACCAATTTAATTCCGTATATCGGTGCCGAGGTGGTGGACATGAATGGTGTTCCCCGTCATATCATGTCTGAAACCCATGGCTGCCGTGTCGGCGTATCGGGTGACGGCATATCGGCCGATGTCGATGAATTCGGCAACTGGCGCTGCCTGGCACCTCTGCCGGGTTTTGCCAATGATGAATACAAGGAAGTGGCTATGAGCCATAAGCGCAGAACATGGCCTTCCGTCTGGCCGGATAAAATGGATCAGGCGGATCCCGGCTGGCCTGGGGCGTGGAACGGTTATTTCGGTAAGGATCAGTTCAACGCCGATCAGGAAAGTTATTTCGTGATCGATGATTATCTGAATAACGAGTTTCCTTTTTACCCGGATTCCAGGGATTCACTGAGACGGGGTCTTGGTGTGCGCGGGTATGTCCGCGGGATGCAGTGGAACAATATTCTGGTTGAGGATGTGCTTTTTTCTATTTATGACTTTGAGAATGTGGGCACGCATGATCATGATAAAATGATTTTCGGTATGCTTTCCGGTCCTGATATGGGCAGCACGGTTGCTGCGGGTGTCTGGTTGGACAGTGAGGATGACGGCGGTGAATTCGATCCCGATCTCAACCTCGGATGGCACACGGATCAGGACTGGATCAGTTTTGACGGAAGCCCGATCGGACTGTACGGCGTCGGATTTTTTGAAACACCGGGAAATCCCTATGACGGCATCGACAACGACGGTGACGGAATTATGGGATCCGGTCCCGTGATCAGCGAGTCCATGTTTGACCCTGTCTCGTACAAGGAGGGAGACCCGGTTGTCGTGATCAATTACAAGACATTCGAGCGTTCGGTTCAGACCATGGATGCGGATGGGATTGAAATTGAATATTTACAGAAGAAAAAAACATTTCTTCCCGATGTGGCCCTGGAAGAAATTCCCAACAACCTGATTGACGACAATTTAAACGGCATTATCGATGAAACAAACGGCAGTGAACTGACTGATGAAAACGGCAGTTTCATACAGTCGGTATGGCTGTTCACCGGTAAAAAGTACATCAATTATTTTACAGGCGAGGGCATGGACAATCCGCTCATCGACGAGCGCCGCGATGACGGTATCGACAATGATGGGGACTGGGATGCCGAAAAGGATGATACCGGACTCGACGGTGTTCCTTTTACCGGAGATGCCGGTGAAGGCGATGGCTTGCCGAGCCCCGGTGAAAAGCACTTCGATGAGAAGGATATTTCTGAATCCGACATGATCGGACTGACCACATTCAATATTTTTACACCCTGGAATCTTTATCCGATTTACGATGATGAAGTTTTGTGGGGCTCCATACTGCCGGGCATTTTCAACGCCCGCGGTCAGTACGGAAATACCGATATTATGCTGGGATCAGGTTATTTTCCCCTGCATGCCGGAGAAATCAACAGGTTCTCCCTGGGTGTTTTATTTGGAGAAGATGTGGGCGATCTGGTGCGGAACAAGCAGTGGGCCGATGAAGCCTACAGCAATAATTATGAATTTGCCAAGGCCCCGTTGGTGCCGACGGTGACTGCCCGGGCCGGTGACAATAAAGTGACCCTGTACTGGGATAATATTGCAGAGCTGAGCGAAGACCCGATTCTGGGGAAGGATTTTGAAGGATACCGTATTTACCGTTCGACCAATGATGACTGGAGCGATATGAAAAGCATCACGGATGTATGGGGAACCCACACATTCCGCAAACCCATCGCTCAATTTGACCTGGCCAACGGCATTCAGGGAAATGTCGCGCTGGATGTCAAAGGCGTTTATTACGATCTTGGATCGGATAACGGTATCGTTCATGAGTGGACCGATTATACGGCGAAGAATGGTTTTAATTATTTCTATGCTGTAACCGCCTATGATCATGGGGATCAGGCGAGCGGATTACCGCCATCCGAATGTTCGTATATTCTTTCCATTCGTCCCGATGGGACCATATCCACCGGGCCGAACGTGATTCAGATAAGACCCCATGAACCTGCAGCCGGTTTTATGGGACCTGCAGTCTCAGGAGACTGGTCTGAAGGTTCAGATCCTTCAGGCGAAATGGCTGTCGAACTCGTCGATGAATTCAATGTGGCCGAAGCCACCTATGAGGTCCATTTCGAGGAAACCGTGGTTGATCAAAGTCTGGGTATTTTCCCATACACGGATAGTTTTACCCTGATTGATGTGACCAATCCAATTCGGCCGGATACGCTGCTGGCCAGACAGGCACTTCCTGAAGCAGAAGAAATCCTTCCCACAGTCAACGGCTTCCTTCTGCATATGGCCAATACCGCAGATAATACGGTTTCTTTCAATGAAGATCTCTCCCAGTGGAACCGGGAGGGGATTATGGACTATGCATTCTCTCCTTACAGGACCATTATCAGGGGATTTGCCAAACCGAGTGATTACAGAATCGAATTTTATGATGAACCCAATGTGGAAGAAACCACCTATTTTTCCGATGGTCTTTTCGAATTTGAACCCATGTCCGTGAACGTCAAGGTGTTCAACACGACCGAAAACAGACAAATCGATTTTGCCATCCGTCCGAGAGATGGTGAGGACGGTATCTTTTCCGGTTTTTCAGCCGGAACCGGCCGGTTTTCCGATGAGCTGTATTTTCTGGAACCGGATGAAAATGATTCCCTGCGGGTGACCTGGCGTTTTGTACTGACCAGACCTTCAGATACGACCCTCACATCGCCCAAGGGCGGGGATTTTGTGGATCTTATGACAAATAAACCGTTCCTGGCAAAGGATGTTTACATATTTTCAACATCGGCAGCCTATTTTGACGAATCTCAGGCTGAACAGGATATGGACAATATCCGTGTGGTGCCCAATCCGTATGTGGTGGCAAACGCCTGGGAACCGGAGAATAATTATCTTTCCGGGCGGGGCCCCAGAGAATTGCACTTCATCAACCTGCCGCCTGAATGTACCATTTATATCTTCAATATCCGCGGTCAGCTGGTGGCCACACTGGAACACAATGAATCCCTGTGGAACGGAACCGAAATCTGGAATATGCAGACCAAGGATGAGCTGGATATCGCTTATGGTCTTTACATTTATCATATAAAAACACCGGATCTGGGGGAAAAGACAGGAAAGTTTGCAATAGTAAAATAACCGGTTGGTGAACACGCCAACCGGTTCGTCAATGAATTTCCTGACTGCTAAAGGAGATTGAAATGAAGCAAATAATCACGATATTAGTCATTATAGGATTCTGTCTGAACTTGCCGGTTCATACAGAAGAGGTGAGTAAAACCGGAACAACCGCAGCCGGGTTTTTGAGTATCGATGTGGGGGCCCGTGCTGTGGCGATGGGAGGTGCATTTGTTTCCATGGCAGATGATGCGTCCGCCATGTACTGGAATCCTGCAGGCATTGCCCGGTTCACACAGCCGCAGGCCAATTTCACCCATATGCGATGGATCGCCGATATTACACAGAATTATATGGGTTTCGCACTTCCGCTGAAACAGTCGGGCACGATCGGTATCAACGCTACATTCATGACCACGGATCAGATGGAACGGACCACTGTGTACAATCCGATGGGAACCGGAGAAATGTTCAGTGTCGGTTCATATGCCTTTGGTCTGTGCTACGGCGTCAATCTGACCGATCGTTTTTCAGTGGGATTGAACGTGAAACTCATCCATGAGAAAATTTATCATTCCACGGCCAACGGATTGGCTTTCGATGTGGGAACCCTGTTTACCACCCGTCTGCATGGTCTTAAAATCGGTATGAGTATATCCAATTATGGAACAAAAATGCAGATGTCGGGACAGGATATGCTGGTGCAGGTCGATGTGGACAAGTCTGTCAGCGGCAATAATTCCAACATCAATGCTTATCTGGCCACAGACAAGTTTGATCTTCCCATGCTTTTTCGTGTGGGAATCAGTATGGATGTTCTGCAGGGGGCAGGAAACAGCCACCTGAATCTGAGTGTGGATGCGCTGCATCCCAATGATGATACCGAGAGTATCAATTCCGGGCTGGAGTACGTTTATAATGACATGTTTGCTATTCGTGGCGGATATCATGCACTTTTTGCAAGAGACTCGGAAACGGGATTTTCATTGGGTTCCGGCGTGAAAATTAATCTGTTGGGGAATTTTATAGTCAATATCGATTACGCTTATATGGATTTCGGTATGCTGGATTATATTCAGATGGTCACGCTGAGTCTGCAGATGTAATCTGCCGATCGGCAAGTCCGGAAATAATCGGGCAAAGCGCTTTGAATTGTACTCAGAAAGGGCGTGCGTTATCCGAATCCGGATGACAGGAAAATGGATGTAAACCCAGGAAATGAAGAAGCGTTTCCTGAACTGTTCCCGATGAGATAAAGGAGATCGTATGATATCCCGGATCAGAACTTCTTTTATCGAGGATTTGACCGGTCATTTGATGAAAAGCAGCATCGGCATTGTGATTCTTGCTGTGACCATAACAGGATGGATGCATTCTGTACTGAATGCCCAGACCGGCGATATCCGGGTTCATGATCCGGTGATCATCAAGCAGGACAGTGTCTATTATCTCTTCTGCACGGGCAGGGGTATATCCGTCAGACGGTCCACTGATCTTTACAACTGGGAGCGTGCGGGCCAGGTATTTGATACACCGCCTGAATGGGCATTAAAGGCGGTTTCGGGATTCCGGGGGCATATCTGGGCGCCGGATATATTTTTTGCCGACGGTAATTATTATCTGTACTACTCGGTTTCGAGCTTCGGTAAAAACACCTCCTGTATCGGGGTGGTCACGAATAAAACACTGCATCCCGGGGATCCCGATTATTGCTGGATCGATCATGGAAAAGTCATTGAATCCGTACCGAACAGGGACGACTGGAATGCCATTGACCCGAACATCATCGAGGATGAGAATGGGGCCTGCTGGATGTGTTTCGGATCATTCTGGAGCGGCATTAAACTGGTGAAGCTGAATCCCGATCGGATCAGTATTCAGACCAATCCCCAGGAGTGGGCTGCACTTTCGGAACGTCCGCGCTCTCCCGGTATTCCCGGTCATGAGGCCGGTGACGGCGCCGTTGAAGCGCCCTTCATTGTCCGCAGAAACAACCGGTACTATCTGTTTGTATCATTCGATTACTGCTGCCGGGGCATGGACAGTGATTATAAAATCATGGTCGGCCGCTCGGACCAGGTGCAGGGTCCGTATCTGGACAAGGAAGGCAGGTCCATGATGGCGGGTGGAGGAACATTATTGCTGGGCGGGGATGAACAATGGCCGGGACGGGGTCATTGTGCGGTTATACATGATAACACGGACTGGCTTGTATATCATGCGTATGATGCATCGGAGAACGGGATGATGACGCTTCGTATCCGGAAGCTGGTCTGGGATGAAGAAGGATGGCCGGAAGCGGGCGAACTGATCGCCCCGGAACGTTAGTCTTCCTGGAACAGGATAATAAATAAAAGAATAATAAAAAAAGGAATGTCAAAATGAATTTAAAACAGGTTGATGTATGGTTCGTGACGGGCAGTCAGCATTTGTACGGCGATGAAACATTGAAGCAGGTGGCTGAACATTCGAAAGAAATTGCCAAGGCATTGTCCGGTTCAAAGCAAATTCCCGTGAACGTCGTTTTCAAGCCGGTACTGACCACGCCGGAAGAAATCACCAGGCTTTGCATTGAAGCCAATACCACCCAAAATTGTATCGGACTCATTACCTGGATGCACACATTCTCTCCGGCCAAGATGTGGATTGCCGGCCTGAGCGCGCTTCAGAAACCGTTTGTCCATCTTCATACGCAGTATAACCGGGATATTCCATGGTCGGATATTGACATGGATTTCATGAATCTCAACCAGTCGGCGCATGGCGGCCGGGAATTCGGATTTATCGGGACACGGATGCGGCGGAACCGGAAAGTGATTGTCGGTTTCTGGCAGGATAAAGATGTCCTGTGCAGTCTGGAAACATGGATGCGGTCCGCCTGTGCATGGCATGATTCCCAGGGAGCAAAAATCGCCCGTTTCGGAGACAATATGCGGGAAGTTGCGGTCACGGAGGGCGATAAGGTGGAGGCCCAGATTCGTCTGGGTTACTCTGTCAACGGATTTGGCATGGGAGATCTTGTCGCGGCTGTCAATGAGGTTTCTGACAAGGAAATCGATCAATTGATTTCCGTGTATAAAGATTCATATGACCTGGTGAAAGAGCTGCATCAGGGCGGGAGCCAGAACCAGGCTTTGAAGGATGCTGCGAAGATTGAACTGGGTATGAGAAAATTTCTGGAAAACGGCGGTTTCAAGGCCTTTACCACGACATTCGAGGACCTGCACGGTCTGACACAGCTGCCGGGACTCGCCGTTCAGCGGCTTATGGCGGACGGATACGGTTTCGGTGCCGAAGGCGACTGGAAAACGGCGGCGCTTGTCAGGGCCATGAAGGTGATGGGTGCAGGATTGAAGGGCGGTACGTCATTTATGGAGGATTATACATATCATCTGGATCCGAAAAGTATGAAAGTACTGGGTGCACATATGCTGGAGGTTTGTGAATCCATTGCCGAAGGCAAACCGAATTTAAAAATTTATCCGCTTTCCATCGGCGGAAAGAATGATCCGCCAAGGCTTGTCTTTAACGTGAAAACCGGTCCGGCGCTGAATGCGACCATGATCGACCTGGGGCACCGTTTCCGCATGATCGTGAATACGGTGGATGTGGTCCCGCTGGGCGCGCCGCTGCCCAGACTGCCCGTGGCGCGTGTCATGTGGACGCCCAAACCCGATCTGAAGATTGCGGCCGCTGCGTGGATTTTGGCGGGAGGCGCCCATCATACGGGATTCAGTCAGGCTATCACGGCCGAACATCTCGAGGATTATGCCAATATGGCGAATATCGAGTTCCTGCTTATCGATGAAAATACAAAACTTTCGGAGTTTAAAAAAGAGCTGCGATGGAACGATGTGTATTATTATCTTGAAAAGGGCATATAAACTGCCTGGTTGAAAACGATCCCTTTGTTCACAATGGCGTCTGATTGCCATAAGGCGCTATTGTGAATTTATTTTCGAGTCATCGGGTACTCTCCGTTTTACCCATTTCCCTTTTCTTTTTGGGCCGGTATTTGATGTGTTTATCGGGCAGGTGCGTTTGTCGATTTTATTAGACAATATTTTCATGTATTATTATTCATGACTCTTGATTCATTCAATTCTCTTTATTATATTATTGGGCCACAAAAGGAGAGTTGCATGTCAGACAGAGAAAATAACAAATCGCACTGGACCTTTTTAACGAACCATGCCCATGTGCTCCTGTGTATTTCTGAAAATCCTGATTTCCGGTTGAGAGATATTGCCGAAGTGGTTGGCATCACCGAACGGGCCGTCCATCGGATTGTCACGGATTTGATTGAGGCCGGATACGTGGATGTGGAACGCGATGGCCGCTGCAATGTTTATGTGACGCATCCTGAGAAGCATTTGCGGCATTCCATCGAGGCCCATTGTCATGTGGCAGACTTGATCCGTTTGATCAAGCGTGAGTGAAAGATGAGGGCATCTGAGGGAATTTTTAAATGTCCCGATGTGTTTTTCGTAAAAGGAAATCCGTCGGATCTATTTTGACTGATGTTGGGATCTGATCCTATTGAGAACAGCAAATAAACAAGGAGTGCAATGAATGACTGTGCCGACAAAAAATACAAAACTGCTTAACTGGGTAGCAGAAGTCAGAGCAATGTGCCAGCCGGATAAGGTGATGTGGTGCGACGGTTCCAAAGAGGAGTACGACCGCCTGATGCAGGAAATGGTTGAAAGTGGCATGGCGATCAGGCTGAACGAAAAAAAACGCCCGAACAGTTATGCCTTCAACTCGGACCCATCCGATGTGGCGCGTGTT
Source organism: bacterium (assembly GCA_016930535.1). Lineage (GTDB taxonomy): Bacteria > Zhuqueibacterota > QNDG01 > QNDG01 > JAFGCO01 > JAFGGN01. The sequence continues at coordinate 14,700 of JAFGGN010000102.1, read as the reverse complement.
GAAAGCCGTACCTATATCGCTTCTGTAAAGGAAGCGGATGCCGGCCCGACGAACAACTGGATCAACCCGGTTGAACTGAAAAAAACCATGAAGAAACTGTACACCGGATGCATGAAAGGCCGTACCATGTATATCATTCCGTTCTCCATGGGGCCGATCGGTTCCGGTATCGCCAAGATCGGCGTTGAAATCACGGACTCACCCTACGTGGTGGTCAATATGCATATCATGACACGTGTGAGTCCCAAGGTTCTGGCTGTCCTCGGAGAAGACGGCGATTTCATCCCCTGTCTGCATTCGGTAGGCAAACCGCTGGCTGAAGGTGAAAAAGACAGCCGCTGGCCGTGCGCTCCGCTGGAGGACAAATACATCGCCCATTTCCCGGAGGAAAACCTGATCTGGTCCTACGGTTCCGGTTACGGCGGCAATGCACTGTTGGGTAAAAAATGTCTGGCGCTGCGCATCGCCTCATCCATGGCCCGCCGCGAGGGCTGGATGGCTGAGCATATGCTCATTCTGCGTTTTACGAATCCGGAAGGAAAGAAGTACCATATCGCAGCGGCCTTCCCGTCCGCGTGCGGCAAGACGAATCTGGCCATGCTGCAGTCCATCGTACCCGGCTGGAAAGTGGAAACCATCGGTGACGATATCGCATGGATGAAGCCAGGTTCAGACGGACGTTTGTACGCCATCAATCCGGAAGCGGGATTTTTTGGAGTTGCCCCCGGTACATCCGAAGAGTCCAATCCGATGGCGCTGGCAACACTGAATAAAAATTGCATCTACACCAACGTGGTTGTTACTGGAGACAAGGATGTTTGGTGGGAAGGGATGGGTGTCGAGTGCGCCGGTGGCACGGACTGGAAAAACAATCCATGGAATCCCGGGTCCGGTGAAAAGGGAGCTCACCCGAACAGCCGTTTTACCGCTCCTGCGGCTCAGTGCCCGGTCATCTGCGAGGATTGGGAGAATCCCGCCGGTGTTCCGATCGATATTTTCATATTCGGAGGAAGGCGTACAAACACGATGCCGCTTGTGCATGAAGCCTTCGATTTTGATCACGGCGTATTCCTGGGGGCCACCGCATCTTCCGAGCCGACGGCAGCTGCTCTCGATCTGGGCAACGTCAGTCTTCGCTTCGATCCGTTCGCGATGACACCGTTCATCGGTTACAACGCCGGTGACTATATGCAGCATTGGTTCGATATGGGGCAGAAACTCGGTGACAAAGCGCCGCGTTGCTTTTATGTGAACTGGTTCCGTAAATCGAAAGACGGCCGATGGCTGTGGCCGGGCTTCGGTGAAAACAGCCGTGTGCTGAAATGGATGTGTGACCGTATCGAAGGCAAGGCGGGGGCCCATGAAACACCCATCGGGCTGATGCCTCTCGGCGGCGATCTGACGCTCGACGGTCTGGACATACCCGCTGAAGACTGGGAAGAGCTGATGAAGGTGGATAAAGAAGCCTTTAAAGCGACCCTTGCAGATATCGAAGATTATCTGAAAAAATTCGGTGACAGACTGCCTGTCAAAATGACCGATCAGCTCAAGGCGCTGAAGGCCGTTTAGGGTAATTCGGATCACGGGTGGCAGGTGCGGTGCCACATCCTGTCACCCGTCCGGTTAAATTCCCGATCCCGGCAGCCAACCGTCCTCCGGTATCCGGAAGAAATGCGGTTGCGGTTCAATGCCCTGCGCGCAGCGGCTTTTCAGGCAGTCATTTTCATCCGCCCGCTTCTTTTTTTTCGATACGGTTTTTCAAGAACCGCTTCATGGCCGTTCTCGCCGATGCGAATCCCGGTCTGCCCAGCCGGAGCCGGTGTGCCTGAAAACAAAATCAGGATTTATTTCATTCCGTCCTTTTCATACAGGTCCATGACAAGATGTCTCAGCTGATCGAGTTCGAGCCGGAGTGTCTCGTTTTTGCGGCGCTGCGCCGCATTTTCCGCTTTTAACGAAGAAATCATGTTCTGCTGCTCTTTCATGGCCTCCACGAGCAGGGCTGTGATGGGCGCGTACTGCATGGAATACGCGTCGTTCTCTCTTCCCACCACTTCCGGGACCACCTCCGCGGCCTCCTGGGCGATGAACCCCATCTGCATGCCGGGTTCGTGATGGGCCGTGTCTTTCCATTCGAAATTCACGCCGCGCAGCCGCTGCACCCTGTCCAGCGCGTCCGGAATGGTTCCGATGTTCTTCTTCATCCGGCCGTCGCTGTCGTTGTTCCATGGGCCCGTGCCTCCGGCGCTGCCGTTCACGAAAAAGGTGTAGCTGTTGGTGTTGTGCGTGCTGTTGCCGTTGATCACGAGACGGTTATTTGCAAAATCGCCCCAGAGGAGGGGGCTCTCGGTTCCGCTGTTGTCGATATAGAGTTTGTTGCTGGTCGTTTCCGAGTACCCGGCCTCGTTTCCTATGAACACACATCCGGATTTGGAATGATATGAGCCGTTGTAACCAGCATTGTTTCCGATGATGGTATTATAGGATCCGCCCTGATTAAAGATATTCGCACAGGCGCCTATTCCTACGTTATAACTTCCTGAGGTGTTGTAATGAAGTGCGCGCCATCCGCTGGCGACATTGCTGTTGCCTCCAGTATTGTAATTAAGGGACTCATTACCAGTGGCAGTATTGAAACCTCCGGATGTGTTGGCACTCATACTTACCACGCCTACGGCGACATTGCGGTTTCCGCTGATGTTATTTTGCAGCGCTTTATCCCCTATGGCAGTGTTGTTTTCTCCTATTGTATTGTCGTAAAGCGCATAATAACCTGTGGCTGTGTTGCCGTATCCTATGGTATGACTGTACAAGGCTCCGATTCCAATGGCCGTATTGTATATTCCTTCCAAGCCGGATGTATGGCTGAGACTTTCGCCCCCGTTACCCAGAATCAGGGTTCCCGTGAAATTAGTCTGGTCCGGCAGGTACAGCACCTGGGTGTCGTTGATGCCGATTTTCCCGGCCACATCGAGCTTGAATGTGGGTGAAGCATCCCCGATTCCAATATTACCGGTTCCTTCCAATGTTAAAATATCATTCACGCCCCAGACCCCAAAAACCATCCTGCAGTCTGATGATGAGGTTGCAGAAGGTATAAAATACATATTGGCACTTTCATACATGGAATTCGCTCTTCCAAATTGTATCCCTCCTGTGTGTACGCCATCTTCTGCACTGGACGCATAAAGATGCAGCATCGAGTTCCAGTCAGTTGTCCGGGTACTGATCAGCCTGACCATATCATAATTGGACGATTCAATCTGAACCCGGTCTGATGTTGCGGTCCGACCAACCGTTGTTCCATTATACGTCCATCCGGCCGCACTGCTTGCTGTTCCGAGAGCGCTCCCATCCCAGTAGAGTATTCCGCTTTGATTGTACAACTTGCCCGATGGTGAAGACGGCGCCGCCCCTGACGGCAGGCTGATGGAGCCCGTGCTGCCTTCGTCGTTCACCTGCATCAGCACATTGCTGTCGCTGTCGCGTACAGTCATCTGGCCGTAGACCAGGCCTGAAGCCAGGATCAATGCGATGCCAATGACATCAATGATCTTTTTCATCTTTTTCTCTCCTTCTGTGAAATGCTGTTCCATACCAGGGATTTGGTACCCTGTGTTCCGCGTAATGCATACGTTTTTCAAACTCCCCGGGAGATGACTCAGTTAACTCCTATTTCTGCAGAATCAGTTTCCTTGTTTCTGAAAATTCTCCTGCTGTGAAACGAATCAAATAAATCCCGGTCGGATGATTTTGCCCATTCCATACAGCCGAATACTCTCCGGGAGTCGTGGATTCGTTGACCAAAGCCGATATTTCCCTGCCAAGCAGATCGTAAACAGTCAGCGTCACGAAACAGGATATCGGCACGGAATAAAGGATCGTGGTGGACGGATTGAACGGATTGGGATAGTTCTGGGCCAGATGAAACGCATCCGGGGCCGGATTTCCGGCCGTTTCGGCGGCATCCGTGAGGTCCACCGTGAACCCTGCCAGTTTCAGGGTGCCGCGAAGATTCGGACTGGACCATACGCCGTCGTCGGAGGACCACCAGGCGCTCATCAGGTCGCGTGCGCCTGTATCGTTATCGTTCAGCTTCACATCGAATCCCATGAGGTGGCCGGCGGAGGGTGTGATTCCCATATCGGTAGCCATGTTCATGCGTGTCTCGAGCGTCCACCCGTAGGCCGTTTCGGTGAAGGCATCATCGGCCGTGGGTGTTCCGGAAAAGACATAACTGTACGCATGGTCGTTGCTGTCCGTGTTCGGTCCTTTGTCATTATTGCCGTCTATAAATATTTCGATGCAGTCGTTCCTCCACGGATCCGGATTGGACGTGCGGATGGCGTTGTCGTACACGTCCGCGTAGAAATAGAGCATGGAACCCTGCCACATCATTTTCCAGTTGAACCGGCAGTCGTTCCAGTCATCCGGCGTGTGGATATCGAAGGGAGGATCCGTGCTGCCTCCGAGATTGGTTTTCATGAAGGTGTTGTCACTGAACCAGGGGATGCCGTTCCATGCGGCGTCGTCCGCAGAGCCGTCGATGACCGGAGTACCTGGTGCCCGGAGTATGTATGCCGGTGAAGCGGCCACATAATCCGTGAAGACCGCGGTACCGAAGAGGCTGGGATCGAGCCAGGAGTCGTTGCTTGCGTTCCACCACTTCAGGAGATGATTCCGGCCGCCGGTGTCGTTGTCGTTGCACTGAATTTCGAATCCGAAAATGTGATCGGGAGTAAGCGGGAAGGTCAGATCCAGAGCGTGGATACGGACTTCGAGATTGAAGCCGAGGTCCGTGTCTGCGAACCGGCAAATGGAATGGGGCGCATTGCCCGTATTTTCCGTGGTCTGGCCGTAGACATACCGGATCTGCCTGTCATTGGCATCATAACCCGTGGCCTTGCTGTTCTTGCTGTTGTCGCCGTCGAAGAAGAGCTCGAAGGAATCGTTTTCATACGCATTGGCATTCGAAGTGCGGATCAGGTCGTCATAGGCCTGCATAAAGAGATACAGGTAATCGGAATCGTACATCATTCTGAAACTGGCGTAGGAATCCAGCCAGTTCTGAGGAACCGCGGCGTCGGTGGTGTTCTGTTTTTCCATGGGCACGGAACAGACGCCATACCAGACAGGATCCATGTTCCCGTCGATCACAGGGGGGATTTTGGCCCTGGGCACATCCAGGATCACCGGAGGACTGACCGGCGGCGGTGTTCCTCCGCCCGGAATGGTCACCTTGGGATCCGGATCATAGGCCGTGTTGTTGGTTTCATCGGATTCGGCGATTAGATTGTTGGCATCCGTGACCGCCCCCAGAAAGTAGTCCCCTGCGGGCACGCCGGTGACCGAGGATGTCATGTCCCAGCTGGTTTTGGATGCGTCCGAAGCCAGCACATCGGTGAAGTTCCAGTCGTCGACCAGGTAATCGTCCGCCGTGATCACGTTGTCCGATGAAAGATAAATCCTCGTTTTGATTTTGCTTCCGTCCGTCATGCCTGCCCCGATGTTCTTTACGGTCAATTTATAGCCGATATCGGGGCCGTCCCCGTCCGTCACATCGATTTTTGTGATGATCAGATCCGGTGCCGGGACATCGATCGAGGCGCCGGACCATCTTTTATTATTGTTTTCGTTATCCTCGATAACATTGTTTTTATAATCCACGAAAACCGCCGGATACCAGGTGCCGGGATATCCCGCAACATTAACCGTGACGCCGTCATCCGGACCGATGCCGCCGGCAGCCAATGCCGGATGTTCATACTCTGCCATGAAAACGCTTAAATCCTGGACGATAAAATTGCTGTGTGCAAGGTAGAATCCCACCCGGAACGCGCCTGATGGTGATGTCCCGGTGTTTTTTATCCTGAAGAAGTAGGTTAAATTGGGATAATTATAGGAATGATAGTACCAGTCGATTTCCAGATCCGGACCCGGATTCAGGATTTCCAAAGGACCTTGTTTCATGTGATCGGAGCGGGTGGCTTTCGAAACGGGTTCATTTTGCCCGGTACCTCGCGGGCCGGCGGAAATATCATTCACATGCTTTTGTGTTATCAACTGCCCCTGCAGGGACGGAAGCACACACACCGTCAGAATCGTTATCAGGAGAAAGATCTGGTCGTTCTGAATTTTTTTCATCGGTTTCCTCTTTGGGAATGATTTTTCGGTCCATTTTGCCAAATGTATTTTTTCCCTCAATGTGTCTATTTCTGCAGTATCAGTTTCCGGGTGTCCCTGAAATCGCCAGCGGTCATACGGATCAGGTAGATGCCGCTGGGGCAATCCCGCGCGTTCCAGACCACCGCATGTTCGCCCGGAGACCGGATTCCGTCTGCCAGAACAGCGACTTTTCTGCCTGTCAGATCAAAGACCGTCAGGTTCACCAAACAACTCCGTGGTACGGCAAGCCGGACCGTCGTGGATGGATTGAAGGGATTGGGAAAGTTCTGGAACAGCTGAAACGCTTCCGGAACGGGATTTTCGGCTGTTTCAACGGCATCTGAGATGTCCACCGTGAACCCGGCGAATTTCACGGTGCCGCGAAGGCCGGGATTGGTCCATACGCCGTCGTCGGAGGACCACCAGGCGCTCATGAGGTCGCGTGCACTTGTATCGTTGTCGTTGAGCTTCACTTCGAATCCCATGAGGTGGCCGACGGAGGGTGTGATTCCCATATCCGTAGCCATGTTCATCCGGGCTTCACACGTCCACCCGTAGGCCGTCTCGGTGAAGGCCGCATCGGCTTCAGGCGTTCCGGAGTAGACATAGCTGTACGCATGGTCGTTGCTGTCCGTGTTCGGTCCTTTGTCATTATTGCCGTCTATGAAAATTTCAATGCAGTCGTTTCTGTAGGAGTCCGGATTGGATGTTTTGATGACGTTGTCGAATACGTCCGCATGGAAAAAGAGCATGCTGCCCTGCCACATCATTTTCCAGTTGAACCGGCAGTCGTTCCAGTCATCCGGCGTGTGGATATCGAAGGGGGGATCCGTGGATCCGCCGAGTGAGGTTTTCATGAAGGTGTTGTCACTGAACCAGGGGATGTTCTGCCATACCAGATCGTCTGCTGTGCCGTCAATAACCGGTGAACCGGCGGCACGCAGAATATACACGGGATCGGAAGCGATATAATTCGTGGTCCGGGCGGTGCCGAAGAGGCCGGGATCCTGCCATGTGTCGTTGCTTGCGTTCCACCACTTCAGGAGATGATTCCGGCCGCCGGTGTCGTTGTCGTTGAGCTGAATTTCGAAGCCGAGCGTGTGATCCGGGGAGAGGGCGAAGGTCATATCCTGTGCGGGGATTCTTGCCTCACAATTGTATCCATAATCCGTCGTTTTGAATTTACAGATGGAACGGGGAGCATTGCCTGTATTTTCGGCAGTCTGGCCGTATACAAATCGCAACTGCACATCATTGGCATCAAATCCCGTGGCTTTGTCATTTTTGCTGTTGTCTCCGTCGAAGAAGATTTCGAAGGAATCGTTTTCCCATGGATTGGCACTGGATGTATTGATCTGATCGTCCTGGGTCTGCATGAAGAGATAGAAATACTGGCTGTCGTACATCATTTTGAAGCTGGCATAAGCGTCCATCCAGTTTGTAGGCGCCGTGGCGTCCGTGGTATTCTGTTCTTCCATGGGCACGGAGCACACTCCATACCAGACGTGATCCATGATACCGTCGATCACAGGGGGGATTTTGGCCATGGGCACATCGAGTATGACAACGGGCTTCTCTTCACCGCCTCCGGACGGGATAATTACCATGACGGATGCATCGCAGGCAGCATTGTTTTCCTCGTCGATTTCATACAGTTCATTTTTTCCATCCGCAATCAGGCCGAGATAATAACTGCCCCCGGGTACATTGCTGACCGTGATTGTGATTTCATAACTGTGTACGGACGCGCCGGCACTCATATCCTGATTGATGTTCCAGTCGTGGACCGGATAATCCGCACTTGTAATAGACGGATCCTCTGACAGGTAGAATATATTCGCGAACGGGGCATCGGCATAACTGCCCCCCTCGTTTGCGACAGTGGCTTGAAATTTGATTTCCGGGCCTTCGCCGTCGATCACCTCGATATGCTTTACCGTAATATCGGGTAAAAACGGGAGCACCTTGACCGGAGTATCCGAAAAACGATAATAGTTATTGGTTTCATCGCTTTCATCGACATCATTCAGATGATCGACTTTGATGGCCACCTGATACGTGCCGAAAAAAATAGCAATATTGTCCGTGTCGGAAGCATCGGCCCATTCACCCGGGTTCAACGGAGGTATATAATCATGCGCGATCATCTCATTGCCCCACTCGCCGCTGTACAGATAAAATCCGACCATGCTGCCGCCCGCGGGTGCGTTTCCGTTGTTGATCACGCGTGCATTGCATGTCAGGTTCGGTGGATTGTAACTGAAGGAGCATCCGGACAATACGTAAGTGAGATCGGGCATCAGCAATGAGACTTTCTGCAATCCCTCCGAATACAAAGGTGCGGATCCCGATCCGCCTGCAGCCGGACCCATGGTCTGACCGGCCGTATTCAGGATTTCCATATTTCCATGTTCATCGATACGAATCTCTGCAACGGGCTGCAGCTGCTGTGCGGTTATCCGGGTGAATCCGATTGTTCCAATGATGATCAGGAAGGTGATAACAGGTCGATATTTCATGACAGGTCTCCTCCAAAAGAGAATTTTTTAAAATACGGTATATGACAGACTTTGATGATTTGCTGCACAGGAAACCGGGCGGAATTTCAGTAAATACAAACGAGAACAAACGGAACATCCTGTTTCATGCTCGATACTGATATAAAATACTTTTATTCCGGGAGAAGAACATAAATGTAATGATGATATCGATAATATTAAAAAAAAAACTGAAATGTCAAGATATATTTTATGAATCTGTTATATGTTTTTTTTTTTGAAATTATTGAGGGATACTGGACTCTGCGGAAGGCGGATTGAAATGTTTTATCGCATTATAGGGGTATCGAAGCACGGATGAGTCTGCCCGGAACCAAGGGGCCTTCAACTGAGCGATCGGGCGGCAACGGGCCGGCTGTTATTTCTGTAAAATTATTTTTCATGACTCATTCCGCGTCTGGCAATGATACGGACAAGATAAATTCAAGAAGGTTTACGCGTTGCATTCCATAGCACTGTATATCTCCCGCGAACCTGAATCAGATTGACCGGTGTCCCGATTCTCCTGCCTTGAACGGAGCAAGCGATTATATACAAAAGAGTTTTGTGACACCGAAGAAATTCCCCATGGCGTGCCGCGGGGAGCTTCAATACCGGTGCGCATGGCGTTCCCGGCCTGTTGCGCGGAGAATGCGATGCAGGACATATAAAAAAACAGTAATAAATACGCAAAAATCTTCAAAATTTAATCGTTTTTATTCTTTTTTCTTAAATGACGATTTATTATCTTGTTTTAACTTGGTTTGATTCATAAAATGCATTATGAGCGAATCCGTAAATCCAATACGCGAACAATGGCAGAGCCGTTTTTCGTTTATCATGGCCGCAATCGGTTCGGCTGTAGGGCTGGGCAATGTGTGGCGCTTTCCGTACATTGCCTATGAATGCGGCGGGGGTGCCTTCCTTATCCCGTATTTCACCGCGCTGTTTACGGCCGGTATTCCCATGCTGATTCTCGAAATGGGCCTGGGCAAGCGGCTGCAGCAAGGTGCACCGATGGCTTTCGGATCGATCCGCAAACCGCTGCAGTGGTTCGGATGGTGGGCGGCGGGGCTCAGTGCCGGCATTGTCATTTATTATTCCACGATTCTGTCATGGTCCTGGGTATACCTGTTCCATTCGCTGAAAACAGCCTGGGGGACGGAACCGGAGCTATTTTTCGTCGAACAGGTGCTCCATCGTTCCGGTGGTCCGACGCAGCTGGGCACACCTGTCTGGCCCCTGGTCGGAGGCATGGCCCTGACGTGGCTGTCCATTTATCTGATTCTGCGTAAAGGCGTGAGGAATGTCAGCCGGGTGGTACTGATTACCGTACCGCTGCCGATGATTCTGCTTGCCGTCCTGCTCGTCCGGGGGCTTACCCTGCCCGGTGCAATGGACGGGATCCGGTATTATCTGACACCGGATTTCAGCAAGCTGTTCAATATTACCATCTGGCTGAAGGCCTATGGACAGATCTTCTTTTCTCTGAGTCTCGCTTCGGGTGTCATGATCGGATATGGTTCCTACCTGGACCGCCATACGGAGATAAACAACAGCGCCCTGATCACGGGACTGGCCAATTGCGGTACCAGTTTTTTTGCCGGTTTCGTGGTATTTTCAATGCTGGGATACCTGGCGCGGATTCAGGGCTTGCCCGTACCGGAGGTCACGCAGAGCGGAACGGGTCTGGCCTTCGTGGCCTTCCCCATGGCCATTTCAAAACTGCCGGCACTGAATGCATTTTTTGGTATCATATTTTTTATTACCCTGCTGACTCTGGGTATTGATTCGGCATTCGCGCTGCAGGAAGCCTTTACCACCGGTTTTTACGATAAATGGCGAGTCCCCACGGAGAAGCTGGCCCGGTATTTTGTCATGATCGCTTTTGTGCTTTCGCTGTTATTCACGACGCGGGGCGGTTTCTACTGGTTCGATATTGTGGATAAATGGATCTGTGATTTCGGTCTCGTCATCTCGGGTATGGCTCAGTGCCTCATTGTCGGATATCTGTACCGGATCGGGGAGTTCAGGCGGTATCTGAACCACCATGCCGATATCCGCATCGGAGCGTGGTGGGAATGGGCATTGCGGTATTTCACACCGTTTATTCTTACGGTTATCCTTGCGGGCAATGTCATGCAGGAATTCAAAGGCGCTTATTCAGGTTATGCACGTTGGATCACGCTTGCAGGCGGCTGGGGCGTGCTTCTGATCTGGATCATTCTGGCATATATTTTGTGGAAAATTCCTGAAAAGCAAGAACAAAGAACAAAGAATAAAGAACAAAGAAAAAAGACGGGGATCATCTGATGCCTCTTTCCGCATGGATCATGTTCGTTTTCGGCTGTGTGGTGCTTTACGGCGGGCTGGGAATTTGTGTGTTTATTGCATTGAAAAACAGGGGGCATTCAAAATGATTCGGGTGTTTTTTGGTTTCAAAAACACGATCCTTATCTGGATATTCGCGATATATTCCGTATCTGCGGGTATTCTTTATGCTCAGACCCTGCTCAACAATCCGGAGAGTGTGGCATATGACGCCAAACGGGACCGTTTTCTTGTTTCAAATAAAGGCGACGGGAAAATCATTGAAATCGACTATCGAAAACGCGAGAAGGTATTGAATGCAAGTCAGCCGTCTGTTAGGGGGCTGCAGGTCTGGGGCGACCGGTTGTATGCAGCCGGATCCCTGGGTGTCATGGTAATCGATCTGGAGACAGGCCGGAGCGTCAGACGCATCAGCATACCGGGATCGATCTTTTTGAATGATATCACGGTGGATATCAATGGATTTCTGTATGTGTCCGATACAAACGGGGGGAAAATATATAAAATACGTATCTCCGACGGACATGTGTCCATACTCGCCCAGGGACTCGACAAACCAAACGGATTGCTTTACGATGCCCGGCAGGACCGGCTCCTGGTTTGTTTTATGAAAGCGGCATCCCCGATTCAAGCCGTCGATTGTCAGACGGGAGCCGTTACGCTCGTGAAAAGCACGAATCTTTCGAACTGTGACGGATTGTCCCGGGATGCAGCCGGGCGTATCTATGTCTCTTCATGGACCTCGGGATCTGTCTACCGGTTTGATCCGGATTTTATCGGAGGACCGGTTCTGATATCCTCGGGGCATCATGGACCGGCGGATATTTTCGTACGTCCGATTGCGGATGTCCTTGTGGTTCCCAATTTTCAGTCTGGTACGGTGGATTTTATTTCCATTAAACCATAAAAAGAAATTGATAACGGACAAATTTAACTTTATATTGAAACAATATGCGTGAAAAAATGCAAAAGAGAAGCCGGCAGCTTTTTGAATCCGGATATTACTGTGCCGAGAGCATCCTGATCGCATTTGCAGAACAGCATGTAACAGAATCCCGGATCATTCCCGGAATCGCCACCGGGTTCTGCAGCGGCATGGCGCGGACCTGCGGATTATGCGGGGCGGTCACGGGCGGCATGATGGCGATCGGACTTCTCACGGGCAGAAATGCGCCGGATATTCCGATTGAGGACACGTATGAACGAATACAGAAATTTCTCGATCGGTTCAAGGAAAAATATTCAACCCTGGATTGCTGCCAACTCATAGGCTGTGACCTGAAGAATCCTGAAGAACGGGAAAGATTCAAAAACGAAAGGCTCATCAATACGTGTTTTGATATTATGGAGGCTGCCACTGGCCTGGTATATGATGTGATCCAGGATCAACTTCAGAATTGAGGAAATTTTAAATGGCCGATGCACGAATGAAGCCCGTCGATCCGCCTGAAGAGAATCATCATTTTCTCTATTATTTTCCTTGGCTCTCTCTTGAAAGCGAGGTACGTATCAATCAGCTGGCATTGCTGCCGTATCCGTCCCAGCAATGTGAAGAAAAATTCGGCAAGCAGGCCTGGCTGCTGCAGAGATTACGCACCATTCATCATGCCTGTCTGGATAGCGACGGCAAACATGTGCCGTCTCTGACCATTGTGATGGGATCAGGGGGACCGCTGGTTTCTACCAATGACCGGCAGCTGCAGTCCCTGTTTCATGCACTGGATCTATCCATGAATATTCTTCAGTTCCGATACCGCAATTACGATTCCCCGGAACCTTCAGGACTGCGGCTGAATATGCAATGTGCGGCCCTGCATGAATCCCATGAAAATATCTATTCATTATCGAGAAACTGGTTCCATGAGTCATGGGAACCGTTTATGGGAAACAGACTTCTCTCCCATCATGAACCGACCACGGATATCGATTTCCCGGTCAGAAGGATCAGGGAAATATTTCAGGCTCTGCAAAACAGCGATGAATTGCTGCGTGAACACATATCTTTGGCCATTCAGTTTTTAAAGCTTGCCAATCTGGATCTGACGCAGTTGCGGGCGAGCGTATGCCTGGAACTGATGGCTGCCGCTTTTGAACACCTGTTCGAGCACCCGAATGTCGAGGGCCCTGATATATTTGCGTTCAAACTCGAGGATCTGTGGAATTATCCGTTCAGGAATTATGAATATCATCCGTCACCGTTCAAAAACAAACAATTGAAACAAGTCACGAAAATTCAGTCGTTCCGCCTGGTCCGGCAGCCCGGCTCGCAAAAATCCTGGCTGCAGGCCTGGTTTCTTGAATTCTTCAAATTAAGAAATGATCTGATGTACAAGAGTCCCGTCAATACCAAAGAATATGCCTGGAACATCACGCAGCATCTGCGTGTGGCGACCGAGATCCTTCCGATGACCATTCTGATCATGTTGTCCAGAGATGACAAAACCCGTCTGCCGCTTAAAAACGAAGACGAAAAGCGGATTCAAAAAGTGGATGCATTTATTCAGTATGCCCGGTCATTGTGGTATGCGGAATCTCACGCTGCGGTCAACAAGCCGGACTGGCTGAAGGGAGAACAGATACCCAATCTGTGGGATTCGCTGCCGGATGATCTGATGTAAACATCCCGTTCTTTATTTTTGTCATTTCTGTGGCGTTTCTGCGAAATTTTTTCTCATTTCTGATCATTTTTTACTCTATTTATTTTAAGGGTGGATTCCATGGATTCATCCTGTTCCTGTTTAAACCTTATTTTATCAACCATTTGACAGAAATTTTCATAATGCGGCTTTGTTCCGGCATTTATTTTGCGTGTCTCCGTCAGGTAATTATCTGAGAATGGAATCGTCTTATGATTCAACTAACAAATCCGCTCATTACACCGCCGTTCGGCGAACAGGCGTCTCAACCGGATGTCCTCGTTTATGCGAAGGGGCCCAACTTCGTGTTCGGCAGGGAGTATATCAAAAATACTTGCGGTGAGACTGTCTGGCAAAACGTACTGGATCATATGCCGGAATCCGCCCGCGAAGTCTGGAAACAGAAATTAATCACGGTCGGTTCATACCCGTTTATCGCATTCAAACAGATGCTCCATTCACTCGCGACCGTGCTTGAGGATGTCAGTCAGCAGCAGACCGCGCAGATGTATGAATATATCGCGGACCGCAGCCTGAATTCCCTGTATAAAATTTTCTTCAGCTTCACCAAACCTTCATTCGTGATTTCCAACTATCCAAAACTGTGGCAGCGGTTTTTTACCTGCGGCGAAGTCAATGTGCCTGTTGCCACGAAAGAATTTGCCATGGTGGAGTTTTTACTTCCAGAGATATTTCTGGACTGGCTGCCGCCCGCATGTTACGGATATTCAAAAAAGGCCGTTGAAATGGCAGGCGGAACGCAGATGGAAATGCATTTGAATGATAAAATACACGAGCAGGACAATTCATGGCATTTTATATACGAGCTGCAGTGGAAGGAATAAAAGTGTAGAAGGGTAGAAGAGTATATGGGGCCCCGCACCGCATAAAAGCAGTATAAGGGTATATGGGTGTATGAGTATATGGGGCCCCGCTGCCCATCCGACACTGTAAAATAATTTGTGTAAATGCTCATTTAGGATTATTTTTAAAAGAAAGGAATCTTCTAAATGAGCGACACCATCGATCCT
>JAFGGN010000101.1 GCA_016930535.1 bacterium | reverse complement strand
CTGATCTTTAACAGTTACAAAAATATAGTTCTTTAAAAACATACATTTAGCCATACTCGGAAAAAGTTTGGCACCACAACACATTGTTCTTTGAAATCGTTCATAACCCTCGAATCGTCGGAGGAAGTGCAACACCAGCCGCCTGGAACACTTTACCGCAGGTTCCAACTGCTTCGCTACGGATCGCCAGAGAACGGCCATCTTCCGTAATCGTGATCTCCTGAAGTGCCTGCAGGTCCTGTTTGATATCCGCCCATTCAAAATCATGTCCTTTCATGCCAAGTCTCCTCTCCAGTTCCTTCAGTAGCACCAGGGCAAGAAACGAACAGAACACATGACCTGTAATTGTTTCATCTTTCTGATGAAAAACAGGCCGGGTTTCCAGAACGGTTTTGATTTCCCGGAAAACCTGTTCGACCTGCCAGAGTTCCTTGTATTTCAGGGCCACCTCTTCAGCCGGAAGTTTGGTATTGGTCAACAAGACCCATTTTCCGTCAAAGCGGGCATCTTCTTCTATTTTCTTCTTGTCCACTCTCAGGTGACCGCGATCAAGCTTCAGATACTTCCGGTAGCCCTTGTTACCGATCAAGGATTTGGGCTGGGTCTGCAGTTTTTCTTCCAAAGAAGCGATAATCGCCTCCCGATCCGCTGAGTCTTTCCGGGCCTGCCGGGTGTTCAGACATACGATATACCGGTTGTCGCCGAGTTTGACTTCCTTGACCTGCAGGGGAGAAGGATCTTTCATGGATTTTCCTTCCGGATAGACTTCCTTGTATCGGCCGCCCCGGGATAAAACATCCAGTTTGATCTCACGAACCCTTCGCATCCGGGCGCCCAGGATGAACAGCATCTGGCGTTCCTGAAGCTCTGTCAATGTTTTGGTGCTGATCATTCCCCTGTCTGCAATCAGGCAACAGTCCCCGACACCGAACCGTTTCCGGATGCGTTCGGTCACCGGAATCAGGGATTTCACGTCCGTGGTATTGCCGGGCCACATTTCACAACAGATCGGCTTTCCGCTGCTGTCGAGAACGGCCCCGACGATCATCTGTTTGTGTTCAGGACGATGATCCTTGCTGCGGCCCAGTTCGCCGAGAACTACGCCGCCTTCTCCTTCGAAGTAAATCGAGGTGGTATCGAAGAAGACAAAATCAAGGCCGGTGAAAAGATCTCTTCTGGCTTCAAACAGCCCCTCCTCGACCCGGTCCTTGATCGTCCGGTGAATGAAAGGGGTTCTGCCGGCCTGATCTTCAATGGGTTCACCCAGAAATTTCATCGCCCGATAGTGATGGTGAAGTGAAAGATCCTCAGCACCACTCACAGAATAGTCACGCTTCCACCGGTCGCAAGCCCTGTCCGAACCGGAGACAAAGAGGCGATGGAGCACTGTGAGAAAAACGGCTCGTTCGACATCGAATTCAAATTTTCTGTCTTCCAGAAGTTGTTTGAGGACCCTGTCGACACCCAGCTCTGTCCAGAGCCGTTCGAAAATCAGGGCTGGTCCGATTTTTTTCGCTGAAGCCTGAGGGTGGCTCTGATTGGAAAGAACCATAAGGACCTTTTCGCTGAAACGTGAAATGGACCGAATCAGTTTTTCCACTTCACCTTTTTCATGCATCTGATCCAGGCGGCCCACCGTGGCCAGAACTCTTTGGACGGTTCTTTGACCTTCTCTGCGGTTCTGAACGATTTGAAGATATTGATATTTACCGGACTTTTTGATTCGAGCGAACATGGGGCACCTCCCTATAAGAGGACACCCAAAATATAGCAATAAAGTCAATAAATATCAATATATTTCAGCAGTTTCTGTGGCACCACATTTTCGAGGTTTTCAAAGAACCGATCTAATAAAAACAATGGCTTAAGTGTTGCGGCCTGTTGTCAACTGTAAAAGAAAAGTCTAAAACAATAGAATATGTATTGGCTTTGGAGCTGCTATTCAAGATGCACGATTCATGAATACAGATACGTGGATATTAAGTAAAATAAGCAACAAAATCAATATCAAAATATTGTTTTACAATCAATCCTAATGTCTGCGACGGGCATCATTATATACTACGTGGTATAGTGTAAACTATAGTGTACACTGTTTGTCGGGATGTTGATTTGCGAATCCACACTCGATGCGGGAGATATGTTCAAATCCAGTTTTCCGTTACCAGCCCTTCGAAACGCTTGAAATGCCTGAGATTGCTGGTTATCAGTTTATTGCACCGGGTCATTGCCGTGGCTGCGATGAAAATATCCGCGTCGGGCAGCATGGTTTTTGAATCGGACAAGGCGGCCTTTAATCCTCCGAACTTTTTCAGGATATCGATACCCGTATCGATAACATCGATGGTGAGGAGGAATGCATCGACGATGTTCGTATTCTTCTGTACATATGCAGATTTTTCTGCACCGTAATACAATTCTCCGACAGTCATAAACGAGACGGCTGCTATGTCGTCACAGTTTCCGTAACTCTCGATCACTTTCCTGTTGCCTCTCAGCAGTTCGATACAGATGTCTGTATCCAGAAGAATCATAAATCGACCTCCCGGCCGGGCGTTCTGTTTGTATAAATTTCTTCGATGATTTTACGGGTCGATCTTTTATCCTGCCATGTTCCTGCCAGTTTTTCCCAGATCTCAATCTGCGTTCCCCTGGAGATATTTTTTCTAAGATTGGACGAACCGGGCGGCTCTTTACTGAGACCGCGCTCGATGGACACCAGAATTTCGTTGTTCAGGCTCCGCCTGCTGATTTTTGAAAGTGTTCTCAGCTTTTCAACGATCTCGTCCGGGATGTTGCGTATGGTGATGTTCATTTTTAAAAATCCCGATATGATGTTATAATAGTTTTATATTAGTTACAATATAGTTACATCTATTCAAATTGTCAATTGATTTCTCCATGTGATTGTTATTAAAATCAAGTTTTGTGCAATAAATAATGATAAAGAAAAAGCTCCCCTGCCTCTGGGGGAGCTTTTTGTGTTTACGATAATTTTCGGATACTGCGGAAGCGGTCAGAACGCTTTTCTCGTGAGATGATACTTTTTCATCTTGTACCGCAGCGCGGCTTCGGACACGTTGAGCGCATGCGCCGCCTTGGTCTGGTTGCCGGCGAAGCGGGCTAAGGCGCGTTTAATGAGATATCCCTCGACTTCTGAGATGGCGTCCGGCAGTTCCTTGCCGACAAGGGTTTCGAACGGATGATGCTTGACCTCGAACGGCAGGTACTCGACGGACAGGGTGCCTTCGGGCGACATGAGCACGAGGTTGCGGATGGCGTTTTTCAGCTCATGCACATTGCCGCGCCAGTCATACTCCATCATGGATTCGAACAGTTCCGCGGGCACTGCCGGAAGCTCGTGATTGAATTCCCTGCACGATTCTTCAAGGAAATGCGTGAACAGAAACGGAATGTCCTGCCTTCGGTCGCTAAGCTTCGGGATGTTTACCACGAACGTGCTGATCAGGGCCAGCAGGTCCTTGCGGAAACCGCCTTTTTTATCCAGGCTCTTGTCTGTGGAAGCCGAGAATACGCGCAGCGAGACTTCTGTGAATTTGTTGTCGCCTGGTTTCTGAAAACGCCCTTCCTTGATGATGTTGAACAGCTTGAGCTGATACTCCTCGGACAGGTCCTGTACATTTTCAAGGTACAGGATGCCCTTGTGCGCCTGTTCTAAAAGCCCGATCTTGCGCTCGACGCCCATTTTGCCTTCGGATATCTCTCCCAGAATATCCGCTTCACTGATGGCGTCTCCGGCGGCCGTGCAGTTGAGAACCACGAACGGCCTGTTTTTCTGCTTGCTCCGTTCATGGATTTCCATGGCCGCGTGTTTTTTGCCTGTGCCAACCTCCCCCACAAAGAGCACATGGTCGTCGGTTTTGGCGATTTCCCGGATCAGGCGTTTGACTTTTGTGCTTTGTGGACTTTGCCCCACGAACATAAAGTGCCTCCTTCCATACCTGCATGTGTTTCTATAAATATGTCTTCTGTTTTTCCCGTTTTTTATAGAGTGACGCGTAAAATGAGTAAATGATACCGAGGCCGGCGAACAGGGCGATCAGGTTCAGTGTGAAGAAAACGGGCAGTTCGAAGAGCATGATGGCCAATGCGACCAGCATCACTAATGTCATGATAAAGTGCCTGCGCTGATAGATGTAGATTTTAAGAACCTGAAACGTGAGACTGTGAGAAGCCTGATTGCGCGGGATGATTTTGACATTGCCCATGCCATGTCCGCCCGCGATCAGGCTCTCGTAGAACTGACCGAAATCGGAATAGGTGTAGACGAGTTTCTTGAATAGGATATAGGATAAAAATATAAAATTTAGAGATACGAAATAAAGTCTGATATTATATATCTGAAAATTATATATCATGGATAGATTGTCGATGAGATCTGCAAATAAATAAATGAAAAAATATGCTACAAGCGGGTTAATATACTCTCCTAGTATTCGGTTATTTTTATAAACATGCTTACCATAGTAAAGAGTAGAAAGTAGGGTCAGAATATTAAGATGAAATGTTCGTTTATAAAGATCTGAAAATAAAGTTTGTACAGAATCAAATGCATGCGTAGGTTTTAGGAAGTAAGGAAGAAAGATAAGACAATTTATAATTAATAAGGTAAGTAATGTATAAAAGTATCTTAATTTGTATGAAAGTCGATTGAATAGCACCTTAATAAGAATATAGACCATACAAAAATTTAATAATAAATGAAATGTGATAATATGATATTGATAGACAAAATATCCTAGATTGTTAGTCCCGAAAAGGTAGTCCTGTCCAATAAACATATTAAAATAGCCTAAACCATCTACTGCAAATAGTATACTTATATTAATGAAAACATCTTTATTCGTTTTATCTCTTTTAGCGATGGCGATAGCGCAGATTAGAAACCATAAATTTGTCGCATAGACAAGCCACATCATCGGCTCAACATTTTCCCAATGAGGTAAGTAGCTAGAAATAATTAAAATGACAACTCCCCCAAGCCATATATTGAGCATTCGGTATAACAGTGTTAGATGCGTATTTGACATTGATCATGACCCGAACAATTAAAAATACGTTTTTTCGGATTATTTCATATCCGGAGGATCTGGAGGGTATGGAGGAGCTGGTGGACTAATATGATTTCCCCCCTCAAAAACCTCCGTTTGCTGCGTTTCAATCGCTAACTTGTTTAATGCTTTCTCAACGTCTCCCCGCTCATGCGCGGTATTGAATGCTACAAGCAGAACTGCATACACGGCACCCAGGCCGATCAAGGAAATGATACGTTTCATGGCACGGCTCCTTCTGTGGTGGTTTTGGACCAGACTTTTGGGATGTTTTTTTAATTGTTCGGGTCATAGTGGATAGTAATAAAATCCTTAAAAAAAGTCAACCCGAATCCCAAGGTTTTTCTGTTTTCGGCCCGTTTGAACCGCAGAAAAAGCGCAGCCGTTAATTTTGCACTGAAATAATATAAAAATTTACGAATAATGTCAATAGGAAAAATTTTCTTCGACATTTTTGTAAGTGGTTAATAATTATTTGGTTTACAAATAATAGAAAAATTACGGTAAAATTATGAGTTTGTCATAATAATTATTTAATTTTCTCTTGTATTTTATACGGATTTGGGTTAATATTTAATAAATTTTTGAAATAAACCGGAAAAAGGGACATGATCGATCTCAGAAGCGATACAGTCACGCGCCCGGTGCCGGGCATGCGCAAGGCCATGGCCGGGGCGGAAGTGGGCGACGATGTGTTCGGCGAGGACCCCACACTCAACCTGCTTCAGGAAAAAGTGGCGGCCATGCTGGGCAAGGAGGCCGGCCTGTTCGTGCCTTCGGGCGTGATGGCCAACCAGGTGTGCATGAAAACGCATACGCAGGCCGGGGACGAAGTGATCATGGAAAGCGACGCGCATGCGTTTCAATACGAATCCGGAGGGCCAGCGGTTCTCTCCGGGGTCATGTGCAAAACCGTTTTCGGAAAACGCGGCGTGATCACGGCGGACCAGGTGGCCGCGGCCATTCGCGGCGACAACGTGCATTTTCCGCCGACACGGCTCGTATGGATCGAGAACACACACAACAAGGCCGGGGGCACGGTGTTCCCCCAGGCGGAGATAATCAAAATCAGGGCCGTGGCAGACACGCACGGCCTGGCCATGCATATGGACGGCGCGCGTCTGTGGAACGCCCATGTGGCGTCCGGTATTCCGCTCGAAGAGATCGCCCGGCCGTTCGATTCCGTGTCCGTGTGTTTTTCAAAGGGGCTGGGCGCACCCGTAGGCTCTCTGATTGCCGGGAGCCGGGATTTTATTAAGAAGGCGCACCGCTGGCGCAAGGTGTTCGGAGGCGGCATGCGGCAGGCGGGCATTCTTGCGGCCGCATCCATTTACGCGGTGGACCATCATATCCCCCGCCTTGCGGAGGACCATGATCATGCCCGCAAACTGGCCGGAGCCCTGGACGCGCTGCCAGGAGTGTCCGTGGACCTGGACTCGGTCGAGACCAATATCGTGTTTTTGGATGTGTCCGGAACCGGACGGTCCGGAACGGAAATCGAGGAGGCTTTGCGTGAAAAAGGCGTGCTCGTGATTGCCACGGGTCCGCATGCACTGCGCGCCGTGACGCATCTGGACGTATCGGGGGAGGATATTGACAGGGCGATCGGGATATTCGGTCAAGTCATGGGGTGAAGCAAGAACAAAGAACAAAGAATAAAGAATAAAGAATAAAGAATAAAGAATAAAGAATAAAGATATAAGGCACGTACACCTGAGAACTCCGCATCCGTATTTCAGTATATAAGGAGTGAGTAATGGACGACAAAAAACTTGAAGAGATCTGGAACGGGATAATGCAGGAAGCGTTCGACAAGTTTATCGAAGAAAATGTCGGATCAGGAACGGACGGTATCAAACCGGCGTGCTTCGGTTCCGGAGATGCGAGGGACTGGTGCCGGTATTGCGCATTCAAACCTACGTGTTAACGAATTTTTATGTGGTTCGCTGTTTCATATTTGCTCTTTTTCACTCTCGACATACTTGTCGAAAGCCGTTTTCAGGTTTTCGGCATGATGCCCTACAAAGCGCTCACGTCGGCCGTGAGCCTGTATACGCTGTTCATGATTCGTGCCTCGCTGGGTGATCCACGTGTGAAAATAAACAGATCCGTGGCGGTTGTCTGGATTGTATTTCTGGCGGGTATCTGCATCTATCATTTTTTTCAGACCACGTTCGGAATCCTGTGGAACCGTTTTATTGCAACGGATTATATGTTCGCGTTGGCTGATAAATGCGATGCGCTGTTCCTGATTGGCGGGCTGCTCGTTTTTATCATCAGTTATCTGGGTGAAAACCGTTCTGCGACATTCCGGCGGTGGCTGCTGCTTTCAGCCGGCGCCACCGCTTTCACTTTTATTGGTCCCGTATTAGTCAAACCCATGCCCATGATGCTGTTCCGTTACGAAGGGCTGCTGGGCATGCCCATGATTTTCGGATGGCTCATGATCAGTCTCACTATTCTGAACATGAAATACGATCCGGGTCTCGATTGATTACCTGCCGGAGGTGTCCCGTTTGGAAGGCAAGATAGACAGCATATTTATCCTGGTGAATTTCTTTTTTCTGGCACTTGCACTGCTGGCCATGTATTACTATGCCAGGCGTCTGGGTCTTGAACTGAGGCGCTCCAACCGGCTGAAACAGGAATCGGACCGATACAAGGCCCTGTTCAATGCCACATCGGAAGGTGTTCTGGAACTCGACGCGGAGGGCCGGTTCGTGATCATCAATCAGGGCGGCGCACGGCTGCTCGGGTATGACGATCCGCAGGTGCTGCTGTCCAGCGGCACGCGCATTCAGGATTTTTATATCGAGCCCGGGGAATGGAAAGAGGCCAGTGAGCGGGTACTTTCAACCAGGGATGTTGTGCATCAGATCGCACGAATGCATACGTTTCACAAGGGCCAGGTGTGGATCGAGCTGACATACCATCCGAAAATGGACGCAGACAACGGGATCGGCGGGATCGAGGCCATTTTCAGGGACGTGACAGAACGCCTGGCCATGCAGGAGGAGCTGAAAAGCTATTCCGAAAACCTCGAAAAGAAGATCGAGGAAAAAACAGGTGAATTGCTTCAGCTTGAACGGCACAAATTCAACCTGGAAAAACTGGCGAACACAGGAAAGCTCGTGGCCCAGCTCGTGCATGAACTGAGGAATCCGCTTTCATCCATTAAAATGGGGCTGTCCACGCTGCACAGGCGGGCCGCGCTTAAGGAAGAAGACGGTCACATCGTGGACATATCGCTACGCGAGGTGACGCACCTGGAGCGCATGCTCAAGGAACTGCTCGGATACGCACGGCCCGATATGCTGAAGTTCGTACCTGAGGACATCAACGAGGTGCTGAATCAGACTGTCGAACAATTGCAGTCCCAGCTCGATGCCGCCGGCTGCGAGGTGATAAGGGATCTCTCTGCCGCCTGCCCGGAAATCGGCATGGACAGGGACCGCATGGGGCAGGTGTTTTCGAACCTGATTCTGAATGCGCAGCAGGCATCCAAGGCTCCGGGCCGCATCGTGATCGCCTCGGAATTTCAGGTTTCCGAAAACCGCGTGCGCGTGGAAGTGCGCGACTCGGGCAGCGGGATCGGATCCGCAGATATCGGGCACATATTCGAACCGTTCTACAGCCGCAGGGAAGGCGGCACGGGCCTGGGCCTGTCCATTGTCAGGGCCATTACCGAGGCCCACGGCGGCGAGGTCACCGTGGAGAGTGAACCCGGGAAGGGGACGGTAATGCGGATAGAACTTCCCGTGAGGTGAGGCAAGATTCAAGATTAAAGAACAAAGAACAAAGACCAAAGAAAAGGAATAAAGACCAAAGAAAAGGAATAAAGACAAAGACCGTTGAGTCGGATATTGAAGGGGAGGGTCGGAGAGGATGGGAAACGGAGAGAAAACCACAGGGAACGCAGAGAACACAGATTATTATATTATGTAGGACGGCCGGCCCGGCCGTCCATCCATGTCAAGCGGTCAGCGGTCCGCCTTCTTCGGTACATTGGATCGGATCGTGAAGCGAAGAGACGGAGGGGATGAGTAACTGAAAAACAGAGTGGCTTGCCGAGTTGACCGGTGGGCGGATTTTAATACATTCAACAACATGAATATAAATCCGGACAAGAAAAAAAAGGTTGAATAAATCAGTGTGTTTCCCGTTTTACTGACATCAAAACACTTGAATTATTAGTGAATAATCCATATATTTAACCCATTATTTATTCGATACATAATAAGTTTCAGCATCAAGAGGAGATCAGCATGAGACGGCCATCGCTTACGGTATTGTTCTTATTACCGCTTTACTTATTGACTACCAGCCTTTTTTCACAGGCGAATACATCAGCCAACCTGATTCCGATTGCAGTTCTTGAATTATCCGCCGAGGGATTTACTGCGTCCGAATCCAGAATCGTAACGGACCGGCTTCGATCTGAATTATTCAATACCAGCCGTTTTATCGTACTTGAGCGGGATAAAATGACAAGCCTGCTCGAAGAGCAGGGATTTCAGATGAGTGGATGCGTATCCAACGAGTGTGCTGTGCAGATCGGCCGGATTATCGGTGTCGACAAAGTTGTGACAGGATCAATCGGCAGAATCGGAAGTCTGATTACTATCAATATCCGTATGGTCGATGTGGAAACCTCACAGATCTCGAAAATTGCCACTGAAGACTGCCAGTGTACGGTTGAAGATTTCCTGGTGAATTCCATCCGGAACGTGGCGCAAATACTGGCCAATGCGGATGAAACGGAGCAGCCATCCATCACGCTTCGAAGGGGGGACGGAAAGCTCGTTAATAAAAAGAAAGTGCCTAAGCCTTTTAAAAAATTTGATATGGGAATGGGATGGGGTCAGTTAGCCGTCTATGTCGATTTTCACGATGATGAAATCAATGCGTCGAGTGAGATCTGGCCTCTTTTTATTACATATCGAATCAATCAACGTGTAGGGCTTAAACTCTATTACGCCAGTTTGGGCAATATATGGGCCGATGATGGTTACGGTCCCGACCTGGACGAGTATTCGTTCAGTATGTTCGAAGTGAAAGCACCGGTCTACTTCTATAACGTTGCCTATATCGGGCTGGGTTTTTCACATGCTGGCGGTTCCGGATATGTGGATGATTACAGAAACAATATCAGTGAGGAACATTCGTTCAGTTATTCCAGTGTTTCCGGTTTTGCGGGACTGCAGGTTCAGATCATGAACCGCGGTCTGATTAATGCGGAAATACATATTCAGGAAAAGTATAACTACTGGTACGTGGGAGCGGGATTTATCTTTTGAGTAATACGATTGTTTTGACATTCAGATATGTACATATTCAAGGATTTCAAACATGATTATTCTCACAGCCACAGAATTTCGTAAAAACCTGTCCGCCTGCCTGGACAGGGTGTCGGCGGGTGAGACGATTGTCATCAGGCGGAACGGCCGGGAAGCGGCGCGGCTGGTGCCCTGCCGGGCCGGCGACTGGCGCGGCCGTATGACCGTACGGCCCGTGGTGCTGGTTCCGGATGAGGCGCTCATTGAAACCATGGACGATTTCCGGGAAGAAAATCCGCTGCCCGGGCTATGGCCGTGATTTTCCCTTGAATATCCCTGCGCAAATTTCTATATTCATGAAACATTGTCGCAATCTTCATCATATCCGCGGCACCGGTGGACTGACAGTGGGCCGGTGCCGGCGATCCGCATCGAAGGAATCCGCCTGACGGCGTGACCGGGAGGAGAGACCCAGACATGAGTGCCCATTTTTTCACGGAACAGGACGTCCGGACGCTTGAACAGAGCCGGCGCTCGATGACGCAGATCGAATGCGCGGCCTTCTGCTCGTTCGAGAGCCGGTTCGCCAGAAGCGGGGGGCTGGCTGCTGTGACGGACCGCATACTGCCCTACCTGAAGGAGAGCGGCCCGGCAGCGAACGTGATCCTCGTCACGCCCTTTCATGCCCGTATTATCCGTCCGGACAAACTGAAGCTGATAAAAACCGGCCGTTTCAGGTTCGGTGAAAAATCCCTGAAACTCGAGATCCACGAATATGTGAATAAGTATAACAAGCCGGTTCCCGGGCAGATCCGGGAATATTTCATCCGGGTGCCCGGGCATTTCATGGCGAAAAACGCGCTCAACGATCCCTATATTTATGATACGGAAGACGCGGAACGGAACAACGCGCTCCTGCTTACGGATGCGCTCGTTTTTTCGAAGGCCGTTCCCGCGGCCATGGCCCTCCTCGGTAAGAAAAGGGTGCTGCTTCATCTTCAGGACTGGGAAACCATCCTGGCCGGCATGACCTCGAAAATAGCGGTGCTGCAAGGTGAACTGAAGGCATGCAGCTCCGTATTCACCATGCACAATCCCTACGATTCGGGATGGATACGCCCGGACCTGCTGGCAAAAATCACGGACGGAAAAATCGCTTCCCTGCCTCAGGGCGCCACGGCGCTGGGACTGGGGCTGCAGTTCATCGATGCACCGGTCACCACGGTGAGCAGGAACTTCGCCGGGGAGCTTTTATCCGACATCGTTCACACCCAGTATTTCATTCCCCATATTCAGATCCTGCTGAGGGACAGGGGCCTGACCGGCATCAACAACGGCATGTTCATCGATTTCCCGGAATCCTATGAGGAACTGAACCGGATCAATGCAAAGACGGTCGGCAGGGTCAGGGCGCACAAGGAGACAATACGGAAGGAACTGCTGCATATTCTCGACAATTACAGGCCCGAAAAGCGTTTCGGAGACCTGACATGGCAGGGGGGACCTCTCGCGAATATGCCGCCCGAAATTCCGATTATTGTCATGTCGGGCCGTCTGGATCCGAACCAGAAGGGATACGACCTGCTGCTCAGGGCCGTGGACCGGTTCGACCGGGACCAGGTGAAAGCGGTTTTCACGCCCATGGCAGTGAATGCGTCCGACCTGGAGTATTTTCGTGAAAAGGTGCTGGGGAGCGACAAGGGCAATATGACGGTTTTTCCCATGAGAATGGAAAAGGGGTATATGGAGCTTCAAACCGGCAGCACGTACGGTATCATGCCGTCCGTATACGAACCGTTCGGCGCGGCCATCGAATACATGGCGAACGGAACACCCGTTATCGCGAGGAATACGGGCGGGCTGCCGGATCAGATCGACGCCCGCCAGAAGGATTTCCTGTACAGGGAGCCCGCCGCCCATTACCGCCGGGAATTTATCGAGGCTTTTTTCGGATCCAGAAACCGGGTGAAAGACAGGGAACAAAATCCATGGGCCTCGGACATGACGGACAGTCTTTATGAAACCATTAAAAAGGCGGTTCTTTTTTATCAGCGCCACACCGATGCGTATTACCGGTGTATTCTGCATGGTTTCAGGAAGGCCAGGACATTCGACTGGTCGAAGAGCGCGAAGGCGTATTCAAAAATATATCAAAAAACACTGTCATAACCTTGAGAGGATCTGATCATACCCGGACCGAATGAATCACGAAGCCGTATCCCGGTTTTCTGGCTGTGGCTGTATCCGGCCGTTCTGTCGTGCATCTGGGGCGTGCTGCTGGGAACCGTTCTGACCCTGCTGTCGCCGGCGGATAAAAGCGTCCTGATGGCCATTCAGTTTTCATTTTCCCTGACCTTTCTGCCCCTGGCCTATTGGATCGTTTTCGAAACCCCGGTAAATCTGCTCATTCCCTATACGCTTTACGGAATCGTGTACGCGCTTCTCCATGCCCTCAATAAAACCCTGGCCAAGGTCGTGGTTTTTCCTCTGAAACTGGCAATCGAATGCCTGTACCTGTTTTTCATCTGGCCCGTCTGGCTTCTCGACATGGCAGCCGGCCTGTTTATAAAAAGGAAACGGTACAGTGTCGGCCGCTGGGCCCTGCTCCTGTCCGGCGTGCCGGTTTCGCAGTGGAATTCCAGGTCCGGATCGAAGAAAAAAATTTTCCCGCTCATGCGGATGAAAGATGAGGTCCTGTTCGGGATTTATAATTTTTTGAAAATCTAAAAAAAGAACAAAGAAAAAAGGAAAGATACGATGAAAGAGGAAGGTCGCGGAGAAACGAAATCCATGTCATTTTTCAGCCGGTGGATCTATCCCCTTATTCTGGTCCTGATCTGGGGCATCATTCTGGGCATCGTGCTGATTCTGCTCTTTCAGGAATCGATCAGCGTCAAGGCCGCTTTCACGATCGTGTCCCGCATGGCCGCGTTTCCGGTGATATGCTGGGTGCTGCTCGAAACGCCGTTGAACGTGCTGGTAACCGGCATTCTGTACAACATCGTGTACGGCATCGTGCGTGGCGGGGGGCACGATGTCGGCACCACGGTGATTTTTCCCGCCAAACTGGTGATCGAACTGTGCTATTTTGTCTTTCTCTGGCCGGTGACGATTCTCAATCTGGCAGCGGGGATTTTTCTTCGGAACGAACGGTATACCCTGGGGCGATGGACCTTGCGTGTTTTCGGGATCAGGACGGCCAGATGGCGGGATAATCATGATATCGGCCCCAGATTGTTCAGCCTGTTCGCCCTGAAGGACGAGGCGCTTTATACGCTTCATCACACATTATAAATCCCGGGTGCATGAATGAATCGTAGAAACTATCTTGTTCCGGCCGTCATTTTATGCATGATCCCACTCATTCTGGGTGCCAAAACAATCATCAATACGGACAAGCTCATGAAATCCATCCGTGCCGGGAGCCTCGGCGCCGTGGAAATCGACGCGGATGTGGAGCAGGGCAATTCGCGCCTTGTGGATATCGACGCCGCATCCGTATTCGGCCTGTCGAAGGGTGCGCAGAATCTCTATCTGTTTGCGGGACTCGACTACCTATCGGAAGAGGAGGAGGACCTGATTCTCAGAAATTTTCTGCATCTGAGGCATCAGTACCACTGGGGACCGCGCTGGCGCAGTTTCACCTTCTACCAGCTGCAGAGAAACAATACACTGCTGCTCCGGCGCAGACAGCTTGCGGGCACGGGCCTGCGAATCGAATTCGCGGTTTTCGATTCTGTCCGTATCGATATCGGCACGGGTTTCATGTGGGAACAGGAAATTCTGAATCCGGCCAAACTCGAAACAGGGGAGGATCCGGACAAGACCGTCTGGCGCATGGCCAATGTGATGACGCTGTCGTGCCGTTACGGGCCGCGCATGTCCGTGCTGAACACCCTGTATTTTCAGCCGGATTTTTCGCATTTCCGTGATTTCAGGTTCCTGAATGAAACGGGATTTTTATTCTCGGTGAACAGGACGCTTTCGCTCAATGTTTCATTGATCGCGCGGTACGACAGCTGTCCGCCGGCCCGGTTGAAAAAGACGGATGTGCAGATGCAGTCAGGAATTATGATTCATCTGTGATTTTCCCGTTGATTCTTATATAAATTCCCTGTATCTTGAACGTGCTATGACGTTTAACGAGACTGTCAGAAAAACGATCCGCGCCCGTAATT
Source organism: bacterium (assembly GCA_016930535.1). Classification (GTDB taxonomy): domain Bacteria; phylum Zhuqueibacterota; class QNDG01; order QNDG01; family JAFGCO01; genus JAFGGN01. Next base: position 6,509 of record JAFGGN010000101.1, on the reverse strand, counting down.
CACTGGTCTGTGTGGGCCTCGATACGGTGCCGTCCCGGATTCCCGAAAGCATCCGGTCAGGCCCGGATCCGGTTTTTGAATTCAACAAACGCATCATCGACGCCACACAGGACCTGGTGGCAGCCTACAAGCCCAACCTGGCGTTTTACGAGGCGCTGGGCACCGAGGGCTGGGACATTCTGAGACGCACGGTGTCCGCCATTCCCGACGGCATTCTTAAAATCGGCGACGCCAAACGCGGTGATATCGGTTCCACGGCAGAGCAGTATGCAAAGGCCCTGTGGAACATCGGATTCGATGCGGTGACGCTGAATCCGTACCTCGGCAGGGATGCGGTGGATCCCTTTATCCGGAATACCGAAAAAGGCGCCATTATCCTGTGCCTGACCAGCAATGCGGGCTCGCAGGATTTTCAGAAGCGGTTCCTGGACGGGATGCCCCTGTATCTGCACGTGGCCAGGGCCATTGCCGAATGGAACGGCAATGACAACTGCGGACTGGTGGCCGGGGCCACGCACGGGGAGGAACTGTGGGCCATCCGAGAAATTACACCGGATCTTCCGTTTCTCATTCCGGGCATCGGTGCGCAGGGCGGGGATCTTGAATCCGCCGTTCTTTCGGGCACGGACAAGGCGGGTGAAATGGCCCTGATCAACAGCAGCCGGGGCATACTGTATGCATCTTCAGGTGCCGGTTTTGCGGAAGCGGCGCGAAACGCCGCGGAAATCCTGCGGAACGAAATCAACGTGGTAAGGAAAACGAAAGGGTAACTGTCTTGATGAAACTGTCCCAGGACGACATTCTGCATATTTTCAGGGAAACCGGCGCGCTTCTGGAGGGTCATTTCATTCTGACCTCAGGCCTGCACAGCGCATCCTATTTTCAGTGCGCCAAGGTGTTTCAGTATCCGAAGCATGCCGAAGCCCTGTGCAGCCAGCTGGCCGCTCTTTTCAGCGGTCAGAACATCGAAACCGTGGTTTCTCCCGCCGTGGGCGGTATCGTGACCGGGTACGAAACGGCCAGGCAGCTGGGCACGCGCTCCATTTTCACGGAACGCCAGGACGGCGCGATGACGCTTCGAAGGGGATTCGCCGTGTCGGCCGGAGAACGGGTCCTTGTCGTGGAGGATGTGACCACTACGGGCGGATCCGTCAAAGAGGTGATGGCCGTGCTGCGGGGGCAGGGTGCGGATATTGCGGGCGTGGGCGCCGTGGTCGACCGCAGCGGCGGGAGCATCGATTTCGGCGTTCCCTACCAGGCGCTGCTCCGGCTCAGGGTCGAAACCATGCATCCGGCCGAATGTACGCTCTGCGCTGCGGGAAGCCGTGCCGTGAAACCGGGCAGCCGGGATCTGAAATCGTGATTTTCATGTGATGATTCTTCATATCGTATATATTCTCGTCTCGCTGGTCCTGTTGTGGAAAGGCTCGGACTGGCTCGTGGAACGCGCCGTCCGTATTGCCGCATGGATGGGTGTATCCCAGCTCGTGATCGGTTTGACCGTGGTGGCTTTCGGCACATCCGCGCCTGAATTCGCCGTGAGTATCGGGGCCGCACTCAGCGGTCAGGCCAACATCTCCGTGTCCAATGTCATCGGTTCGAACATCTACAATCTCGGATTCATTCTGGGCGGCGTAGCCCTTTTTCAGGCGATTCACGCGGACAGGAACCTGATTTACCGGGACGGCGGCGTCCTGCTCGCAGTATCCGTCCTTCTGGTGGCTTTTATTTACGATCTCGAATTCAGCCGCGCCGAGGGCATTGTCATGTTCGCGGGTTTGATCGTGTACAATGTATATCTGATCCGTCAGAGAACCGGTGTGGAGGTGGAAACCAAACCCTCCGGTTCCATTTTTCTGGACTGGCTCGTTCTCATTGCCGGTCTGGTCTTTGTGGTTGCGGGCGGCATACTGCTTCGCGTCGGGGCCGTGGCCATTGCCCAGCGAATCGGGATCTCGAACTGGGTGATCGGCGTGACCCTGATCGCGGGCGGGACCTCCGCGCCGGAATTCGCCACATCCCTGATGGCCAGCTACCGCGGGCATCACGGCATATCCGCGGGCAACCTGATCGGCAGCTGCATATTCAACCTGATGGGCGTACTGGGAATCGCGGGTATTTTACGGCCGCTCAAAGTGGCCGCGGAGGCGCAGCACAGTACGCTCATGATGCTCAGCGTGGTGGTGCTTTCCCTGTTCTTTTTCAGAACGGGCTGGAAACTGTCCCGGGCAGAAGGGGCCCTGCTCGTGCTGGCCGGCATTGCCATCTGGGCCTATATTCTTTAAATCATTCCTTATTAAAACATCAGGAGGGATCTCATGACCGATGCGCACGGTCTGAAGCATGCTCCCTACAGGAACGGCAGCCTTCCCGTCGGGGACCGGGTTGACGATCTTCTGGGCAGGATGACGCTGGAGGAAAAAGCCGCCCAGGTCCAGTGCATGTGGCAGATGAAAGCCGGATTCTGCGGCAAAGACGGCATGTTCATGGCTTCGAAAGCGGGGCGCTATCTCAGGAACGGGCTCGGCGTGATCGCGCGGCCCAGCGAAATCATGCCCCAGGGCAGCGGAGCCAATCCGGACCCGGAAAAAACCGCGGCAATCTGCAATGCCTTGCAGAAATACGCGCTCGAAAAAACACGCCTGGGTATCCCGTTTCTCTTTCATGAGGAGGGGCTTCACGGTCAGCAGGCCAGGGGCGCGACCATGTTTCCGCAGGCCATCGCCATGGCCGGTACGTTCGATCCGGATCTGGTGGAACGGATCTATGCGGCCGTGGCCCGTGAAATCCGCGCCCGCGGTGCGCATCACGCCCTGACGCCCGTGATCGATGTGGCCAGGGATCCGAGATGGGGCCGGACAGAGGAAACGTTCGGCGAGGATCCGTACCTGGTATCGGAAATGGGCAAGGCGGCCGTATGGGGATTTCAGGGCAGAACCGCCAAAATCGGACCGGAGCGTGTGGCCGCCACAGCCAAGCACTTTGCCGTGCACGGACAGCCCCAGGGCGGCACGAACTGCGCGCCCGGCAATTATTCCGACCGGGACATCCGGGATTTTTTCTTAAAACCCTTCAGGGAAGCGGTGATAACCGCCCGTATCCGTGCGGTCATGCCTTCCTACAATGAAGTCGACGGCGTGCCTTCGCATATGAACACCTGGCTTTTGAGGGACATTCTGAGACAGGAGTGGGGATTCGACGGGATCGTGGTCGGCGATTATTTTGCCGTAGCCCAGCTCGTCAGCCTGCATCATACGGCCGCGGACAAGCGCGAGGCCGCGAAGAGGGCCCTGGAAGCGGGCGTGGACATCGAGACGCCGGATCCGGACTGTTATGCCACGGTATGCGATCAGGTGCGCCGGGGACGCATCGCGGAATCTGTGCTGGACCGCGCCGTGCGCCGTATCCTGCGGCTGAAATTCGAGATGGGCCTGTTCGAGAATCCGTTCGTAGATGTAAAAAAAGCGGGCGCGGTCGTGAACTGCAAGGCGCACCGGGACCTGGCCTACGAGGCCGCATGCAGGGCCGGCGTACTGCTGCAGAACCGGAAAAACCGCCTGCCGCTCGATGCGTCCGCATACCGGACAATCGCCGTGATCGGGCCCAATGCCGCGGATATTCACCTGGGCGGCTATTCGGACGAACCGCGGCAGGGCGTGCCGGTGCTCGAAGGACTGAAAAGGAAACTCGGCAATAAAGTGAAACTCGCATATGCCGAAGGGTGCCGCCTGAATGAGGGCGAGGTGAGCTGGTTCAGGGACGAGGTGATTCCGCCGGACGAAGAGAAGAACAGGGCCCGAATCCGCGAAGCCGTTGAAACCGCCCGGAACGCGGATTGTATCATTCTGGCGATCGGGGGCAACGAGGCCACGTGCCGCGAGGGATGGGCGGACAATCATCTGGGCGACCGGCCGTCCCTGGAACTCGCGTCCGCGCAGAACGATCTGGTGGATGCCCTGGCTGTGCTGAAAAAACCCATGATCGCGGTTCTGATCAACGGCCGGCCCCTGGCCGTACAGAACGTGCTGGAAAAATGCGACGCGGTTCTGGAATGCTGGTACCTGGGCCAGGAAACGGGCCGGGCCGTTGCGGACATGTTGTTCGGGGACGTGAATCCCGGGGGCAAACTGCCCGTTACGTTCCCCAGGTCCGCGGGGCATATCCCGGCGTTTTACAACAAAAAACCGTCCGCCAACCGCGGCTACCTGTTCGCGGAGCACACCCCGCTGTTCCCGTTCGGTTTCGGACTGAGTTATACACGATTTAAAATCGGCAGGGTAACGCTGGCCGATCGGACTATCGGCTGCCAGGGCCGCACCACGGTGAGCGCGGAGGTGACCAATACGGGCAGACGCGCCGGGGACGAGGTGGTGCAGATGTACATCCGCGACCGGGTGAGCTCCGTGACGCGCCCGGTCAAAGAGCTGAAAGGATTCAGGCGGATTCATCTCGGACCCGGAGAATCCCAAATAGTGCATTTCGATATCACGCCCGAACATCTGGCTTTCACGGATATCGATATGAATTTTACCGTGGAACCCGGCGAATTCGACATCATGATCGGCAGCTCGTCCGACGACCGGGATCTGAGAAAAATTGTATTGACAGTCACCTCCCAGGGAGCCAAGGCCGCCTCGGTCCAAGCTCCCTGAGAGGTAACCTCTCCCTGGGAGGAAACCCTACCGGGCACAAACCATCAGGAGAATATGATGCATCTCGAACTTTCCAACTGTACGGTGCGTTCCTATCTGCCCTCGGATGCGGAATCCCTGGCGCAGTACGCGAACAACCGCAAGATCTGGCTGAACCTGCGGGACGCGTTTCCGCATCCCTACCGTATCGAACACGCCTATGAATTCATTCAGAAGGCCGCGGCCATGGATCCCGAAACCTATTTTGCGATATGCGTGGACGACCGCGCAGTCGGGGGCATCGGGTACGTGCTTCATACGGATGTGGAACGGATATCCGCGGAACTCGGCTACTGGCTGGGAGAACCGTTCTGGGGGAAAGGCATTGTCACCGAGGCGCTGAAGGCGGTTACCGCGTATGCATTCGGGCATCACGAACTCATGAGAATCCATGCAACGCCATTTGCCGTGAACAAGGGCTCCTGCCGGGTGCTGGAAAAGGCGGGATACGTGTACGAGGGCCGCATGAGAAAGAGCGCGATCAAGGACGGCAAGGTACTGGACAAGCTGATGTATGCGGCCGTGAGGTGAGTGCGGATTTTGCCGTGAACGAAAGGGTATGATGCATGAGCATCGAAGATATCGGCTGCTGCGGCGCCTACTGTGGAACCTGCCCGGTTATCAGGGCCGGTGCATGCCGGGGCTGCAAGACCGGGTACAGGAGCGGGGAGCGGGACATCTCCAGGGCCAGATGCCGTATCAAGATCTGCTGCATTCGGAAAGGATATCAAAGCTGCGCCGACTGTACGGATTACGAATCATGCGGCACCATTCAGGAATTTCATCACAGGAACGGATACAAGTATAAAAAGTACAGGGAAGCCATTGTTTTCATCATTGGAAATGGATATGATCGATTTCTCAAAATTACGGACGGATGGAAAAATCAGGTCGGACCCTACTGAAGTTGTTTCCCAGGAGGTCCGGGCTTCCTCCCGTGCCCTGGGTACGGGGGGAGGGAAGCCCCTGCTCATGATCATCGATGTGCAGAAGGCATGCGACGATGCGCGGTACGGACGCAGGAACAACCCCGAAGCCGAGCAAAGAATCGCCGGACTGCTCGTGTTCTGGAGGGCGCACGATCTGCCCGTGCTGCATGTGAAGCACATGTCCGTGGAACCGGATTCCCCGTACCGTCCCGGCCAGCCGGGCAACGATTTCAAGCCCGAAGTGCTCCCGTTCGAAGATGAAGACATACTCGAAAAGGACACGAACAGCGCCTTTATCCGCACCGGGCTGGAGGAGCGGCTCAGGATGCGGGGCATCACGGACATCGTGATCACGGGCGTGGCCACGAACAATTCCGTGGAAGCCACGGTGCGCATGTCGGGCAACCTGGGATTCCGCACCGTGGTCGTGTCGGATGCCGTTTTTGCATTTGAAAAAAGAGATTATCATGGAACCTGCAGGACAGCGGACGAGGTGCATGCCATGTCCCTGGCCAATATGCAGGGTGAATATGCCTCTGTGATGACCGCGGCTGAGGTGATGGAAGCGGCGGGCCGGGGATTGGTCGGGGATGGAGAATAGGCCCGGCTGTCTTTTGGGTCGTTGGGTCTTAGTGTCGTTGGGTCATAGGGTCGGAGTGTGAAGCGGAGGGTCGGAGAAGATGAGAAACGGAGAGGAGAGGAAACCGCAGACGCAGGTGCAGAGAATAAATAATGTAAAAGTGTAGAAGGGTAAAAGTGTAGAAGAGGAAAAACACTACAATGTAAACGTTGCTGTTCTTTAGACACTGTAAAATAATTTGTGTAAATGCTCATTTAGGATTATTTTTAAAAGAAAGGAATCTTCTAAATGAGCGACACCATCGATCCT
>JAFGGN010000011.1 GCA_016930535.1 bacterium | reverse complement strand
CGGAGTGAATCCAGATACCCTCCGCCAGGCCCGAAGCGGTCACCCGGTTTTCCCTCTCGCCGCGCCGCGTATCCAGGCCCACGATGATGCGGTATCTCAGGACCAGGGTTTCTCCCGGATCGAGCGTATCGCGCAGCGTCCATTCCATAAGCACGCGGTTTTCCGAATGTCCCAGCCTCGGATCCTCGATCCGGACCGAATCCAGTCTCGATGACCCGGCCTGATACCGGAATCCGGCGGGCAGAAGATCGCGCAGCACGATTTCAGAGAACGGTGTCCCGATGCTTTTGTTCCGGACCGTCAGCGTGTAGGTTAACACATCTCCGGTCCCGGCCACCTTTCGGTTCACGGCCTTCTTGACGGTCAGGAAGGGTTTCACGAGCCGTGTTCTGGACTGCGTCCGGGTATCCTCCTCCGTACGGACCGTATCTCCGTGCACCATCACAAGCGCCTGATTCTCGATCTCCTTTATTCCGGGAGCGAGCGGCGTGCGCACGATTGTGACAAACCGCACGGAATCCCGCGCATTGGCCTGGAGCCCGATATGGGTAAACCGGATGCTGTGAAGCACGGGATTGTATGAGACGGATCCGGTGCCCGGCTTGGGCATGATTCCGTCCTGAATCCAGTTCAGTTCACCCGGAAGCGCATCGGAAATATGTATCGTATCCGTGACTGCCCGGTCGTATGTGCCAAACACGATGCAGTATTCGAGCGTATCACCCTCGGCCGCGGTTTTGCGGTTTACGGTTTTATAGGCCCAGAGCCTGTCCCCGGGCGGCACAGATTTCGTGACACAGGTGGCAATGGCCACTTTCGAGGCCCGCTTGTACGAAAGCCAGGCCGAATTGACGATTTCGTCCTCCGGCGTGACATTGTCGCCCAGACGCGCATAGAGATACAGAGTGTCCCTGTCCCCCGGAGCGAGCGGCGGCAGGAACCAGTGCACGGCATCCACGGCAGGAATGTGCACATGTTCACCCGACGCGCCGACATAGTCGAGGAAGACGGGCAGTGTATCCGTCAGTATCGGTTCGAAGGCCGTTGCGGTACCCGTGTTTGAATAGATCAGCATAAAGCGGATCGTGTCTCCGGGTGATGCGATCTCCGGACCCTCGATCTCGAGCAGGAGCCGCGGATGCGACGTGACCACAATGCGCCAGTGCGAACTGTCCTGGGCTCCCTGCGAGGATCTGGCCCAGACTTCGTTGTTCACCACGGTCTGATCTTCGATGGGCACGCGTATGCCGGCTGTGACCCGGAGCGTATCTTGATAACCGGGGCTCAGATCTCCCAAATGCCAGGTGACGATCTGGTTTACATGCTGTCCGCCATGCGTGGACGACAGATAGGCGAGTTCATCCGGAAGCGTATCCCGCACGACGATCGAATGTCCGGTCCGGATCCCGCCGTTCGTCAGAATCAGATCGTACGTCAGCGTGTCACCGGCGTTGAACAGCGAATCCGCTGCCTCCTTCACGATATCGATGCCGACGCCATGACCGCGGAATGCAGTGCTGACCGTGGACGAGGACCGGATCGTATCCGCGCAAACCAGAGCGGCTGTGTTCTTCAGCACGGCGCCCTCAGGACCTGTGACACGGGAGAGGAAGGTCAGCTGTGCGGTTTTTCCATAGTCGAGCGCTGGGATATGCCAAACCAGAATACCACCTGATGTATCGACAGGCTGACTGGCGGAAATGAATGCAATCCCGGCCGGGAGTGAATCCCTGACTGCGATATCATAGAGATGCGTGGTTCCCGTGTTCCGAACCTGGAGCCTGTACGTCAGCGTATCGCCGGTATAAACAACGGCTTGTTCCGCCGTCTTTGTCAGACCGGCGCGTGATACGGAACGGACGCGTATTGCCTGGTACGAGCTGTCCGCGAGTCCCTGTGCGGACCAGGCCCAGACCTCGTTGTCGATAATCGTCCGGTCCTGAACGGGAATCCGGACGGATACAGTGACGCGCAGTGTGTCATGGTACCCGGGCTCCAGATCGCCCATGTTCCAGACCACGATCTGGCCGTCGTGAAGACCTCCGTGCGTGGATGCGATATAGGCAAGTCCGTCGGGCAGCGTGTCCCTGATCACGACCTGACGTCCGGACCGGAGTCCGGAATTGCCAAGAACGAGATCATAGGTCAGTGTATCGCCCGCCCAGAATACGGAGTCCGGGGCCTGTTTTTCGATATACAGACCGGTTCCCTGACCCCTGAATGCGGTCGATGTATTCGCCAGGTCCGTTGCACCTTCGTCGCTTGAAAGCCTGGCCATATTATGCAGAGAATCCCCCGGCACATCAGTGGTGACAATACCGCGGAATGACAGGACCTGTCTCCCGCCTCTGGCGAGCTGCGTGATATTCCAGACAAGTACCTCGTCCGCTGGTTGAACATCCGGAGATGCATCGATAAAACTGAAACCCTGAGGCAGCGAATCCGTGACCTGAATATTGGACAACGGCATGGCCCCCGTGTTTCGCACCGAGAGTGTATAGGTCAGCGTGTCTCCTGTATATACGCTCTGGAGATCCGCGATCTTTTCAAGAACCGCCTCCGGCCAGGGATGCCAGACCGTGATCACCCGGTTCGACCGTCCCCTGATTCCGCCGTCCGCGAAATAGACTGCGCTGTTTTCAAAGGTTTCATGATACACCGTCTTGTACACCAGGCAGGTGACCATATGGATCCGGGTTTCACCGGATGCCAGGGACGGTATCTGCCATTCCACGGTATTGTCCGCCACCAAAGCGGAGGGTTCTGCATGAATCACGAGAAGCATGCGGGGCAGGGTGTCCCGGACAACGACATGAGTCAGAGGCGCAGCGTCGATGTTCTGGATCTCCAGACGGTAGACGAGCGTGTCCCAGACACTCACTTCGGTCCGGTTTGCGGACTTGGCCACGCGGAGCGATCCTGAGCCCACAATGGTCTTCACCTGGTTCGACGGCACGGTGAGCGAGGCCCCGGCGCCGTCATCGTACCACACATCCGCACGGTTGACGATGGAGGTGCCCGCCGGGGTCTGCGCCAGCGCCGCCGAAAGGGCCGCTGTGAGAAACCCTATAATAAAGAGAGCATGTTTAACAAATCTGCTCATAACTCCCGTACGCTTCTTCCTTACTTATAAAAAGTTTAGTCGATCTCTACATCAAATCGGACGACCACATTTGCTCCGCCGGCCAAATTGCCGATGCCGAATTCGGCGGTCGTGCCGTCACAGGTACTCTCATCGGTCGGGGAATCGGCTTCCTCGGTCTGCAGCACACCGCCAATGTACATGGTGTCGTCCTGATACGTGGTGTTTGCGGGAATCGCATCCTTGACCACCACATTGGTGGCTGCTCCGGATCCGCTGTTCGTGACCGTGACCGTGTAGCGTAGAATCGCATCGGGAACCGGATCGCCGCCACCCACAACCGCAACGGCTTTGACGAGAGTCAGGATAGGAGCGGTAACCGTCGTATAAGCGGTTTCGTCGCTCGTGGTCGCATTGCCCGAGGAGGTTGCCCTGAACACGGACGTATCCACCACCGCATCGGCTGTGCCGGCCGTAATGGTGGCCACGGCCCACATGCCCTGGCTGGCGCCGGATGCCACACTGCCTGTGCTGGTTGTCAGGGTTTCCGTGCCGTCCCATGTATCGTTGTCATCCGCATCGATGTAAAACGCCCAGGTCCATCCTTCGGTACTGCTCACGTTGGACAGGGTGTATGTATCCGCACCGTTGCCCGTATTGTTTACGGTGACGAGGTAGCGGACCACATCCCCGGGATCGCTGCTCTGATCCGTGGGATCGATATCCGTGCTGAAAGAGTAATCCTGGCTCACGGTCACACGGCCGCCCGTTGTATTGTTCGCCAACAGGTTCACCTGCGTGTACGGATCCGATGTACTGTCATCATAATCCACATCCACCTGAACGTCCAGGGTGGCACCTGCGGACGCATCCGAATCCACTGTCACCTGGAACGTCAGCGTATCGCTCTCACCCACAGCCATATTGCCGATATTCAGAGTGCCACCTGCACCGGGATCGCCCTGGCTCACGCCGTTCAGCATCACATTACCGGCCCATGTGAAATCGCCGGAGATGGTCGGCATGGTGAACGTGACATCGTAGGCCGTGTCGGAATTGGTATTGTTGCTGTTCGTAATGATGGCCGTATACGTAATCGTCGCGTTCGGGGCCTTGGTGGTGGCATCGGGTTCCAGTGTGCCGGTAATCAACGCGGCCTGAACCGTTGAAGTCAGTGTGGCCGTCTCAATGGTGCTGCCGTCGCTCGACGTGCCGGTCACGACCGTCTCTGCGCTTTCACCCTGCGCACCGTCCGTGACGCCGACAACCACGACCAGGTAATAGAGCGAATCCGCGGCCAGGGCACCTGTAGAAGCCACTTCCGGTTCCGTGCCCGCGCCGTCCCACACACCATCCCTGTCCGTATCATGATAGATATGCGTGGTAAACGTACTTGCGCCCGAAGGCGTGGTGGTCTGTGACAGACCGTACGTATCGCTGCCGTTTCCCGTGTTTTCCACGGTGACCCCATAGGTGACAGTGCCATTCCGGATAATATCCTGATTTCCGTCCGGGCTGACATCCAGACCGTACACCTGCACGACCGTGGTGGTCACGGTGTTGGACGAGATCCGCGATCCCGCATTGTCCACATCGGCAATGACATTGCCGTTGGCGTCGCTGTAGCCGCCATACGCAGTATTGCTGATGACTGTTCCGGCCGGCGTACCGGCTGCAAACAGGTGTCCCGTCAGCACCACTGCTAACAGGACGATGAGTATCCAAAACCTTCTGTGATTCATAACGAATCCTCCTGTAAAAATATGAAACTGAATTTGTTTCCTTTTTTTCTTTAAACTGAACGACCGAGCACACGCATCCGCTAAGGCGGATCGTGAGCGTTCGATCCAAGTTTTTCCGCTTCGAACCGTTTCATGGTTCCTCCTTTTTATTGTTTGCATGAATGTATGGTCAATGTGCTTCATTTTATTTCACCACCACCTGAAAGGACATGACTTTCTCGCCGCCTGCCGGGATGTTTTCCTGAACCAGCCATTTGATATGCGTCACTTCCTCCTGCGTGGCTTCGCGCTCGAGTTTCGCACCGCCCGCCGTGGAGGCCGTGACCATGACGGGCCACACCGCATACTGCAGACCCTTGTTCACGGAAAACACGATACGGCAGTTCTGCCCCGCGGCTGAATCCACGATATAGGCAGTTCCTGCGGGAACCGGATCGACGACGACCGGTTTTACCATAACCGCATCGCCCGTATTTTTCGCGATCACGGTGTACTGAATCGTGTCTCCCGGTGCATAGACGATACTGGCGCCGGTTTTCTCGGCCTCCGTTAAATTGATTTTTTTCTCCTGAATTGTGATTTCGAGTTTCGGCTGTGCCTGGGCCGTCAGCATGGCGGCCGCCGTGCACATCACTGTAATCATGATCCCAAGGCTTTTCATATCGGACTCCTCTAATTGATTTGCACTCTGAATGTGATCGATCCCGAGCTGCCCGCGGACAGGGCGCCCGCGCGCTGGAACCGTATATGCGTCACCGGCGCCGCATCCGATGCATCGTAGCTGACGCCGTTATTGTGACTGTAGAGCACGGTCATGCCCGAAGCCGTGACCGAGCCCTGAACAAAAACCGTATTGGCCGGAATCTGCTCCAGTATCGTGATGGCCGTGGCATCCGCATTCCCGGTGTTTTCATAGGTAATGGTGTATGTCAGGTTTTCTCCCGGAGCCGCGCTGAATTTGTCCACGGTTTTGGACAGCACCAGCACCGGTGCCGGATCCGCCTCGCCCGTACCCTCGATGGCGAAGTCGTAGGGATTTTCATTCGGATCGTTGTTGGCAATGGAGACCGTGGCGGATTTGGATCCGGCGCTCGAGGGATCGAAGCTGATCACGAAGCTGACCGTCCCCCCGCCGCTGGCCACCGTGGATGAAGCCGGCTGCGTGCTGACCGTAAAATCGCCGGATCCGCTGAGCGTAACGATCGGCGTTCCGGTCAGGGAAAGCGGTCCGGTTCCGTCGTTACGGATGGTAAAGGTCCGGGTGATGGCGCCGTCGCTGACCGCGATACTGCCGAAATCCGTATGATCCGCGGAATCGGGCGTATTGTCGCCGTCGTCGATCACGATGCCGTTGCCCACCACGTCCATTTCAGGCACCGTGCCCGTGCCCTGCACGTCGAAGGTGTAGGGATTTTCGTCGCTGTCATTGCTGGCGATGGAAACCGTGGCGGATTTGAGTCCGGCGCTCGAGGGATCGAAGCCGATCACGAAGCCGACCGTGCCTCCTCCGCCCGTCACCATGGATGAAGCCGGCTGCGTACTGACCGTAAAATCGCCCGATCCGCTGAGCGTAACGAGCGGCGTTCCGGTCAGGGACAGTGTCGAATTGCCATCGTTCCGTATCGTGAATGTATGGGTGACCGCACCCGAGCTGATCTCCACACTGCCGAATTCCGTGTCGTCCGATACATCGGGTGTATTGTCCCCGTCTGTTATTTCCGTCCCGTTTCCGAGCAGTGTGATCTCGGGCATGGTTCCGGTTCCGTTCAGAACCAGAACGTATGGATTTTCATCACTGTCGTTGTTCGCGATCGATATGGTGGCCGTTTTCGCACCGGGTGATGCCGGTGTGAACCGCACGGTAAATGTGGTGCTGTTTTCGGCATTCACGGTGCTCACTGCGGGCTGTGCCTCGATGCTGAACTGTCCCGCATCAGCGCCCGTGATCGTCAATGGCGTGGTCAGCGTGAGATCCGCGCTGCCGGCATTGTCTATCGTAAAGACAACTTCGGTATAGGATCCGACTTCCGTATTGGCATATGTATAGGTCCCCCCGCTCGCCACCGGCGTGCCGCCCTGGGACAGATTCATCTCGGGTACGGATACGCCTTCTCCCTGAACCGTGAACGTGTAGGGATGTTCATCCGGATCGTTGTTGTCGATGCTGATGGTCGCGGTTTTGATGCCTGTGCCTGAAGGATCGAAGCTGACCGCGAACGTGATCGTGCCGCCGCCGCTCGTCACCGTGGACGAAGCGGGCTGTGTGCTCACCGTAAAATCGGCGCTTCCGCTGATGGCCACAAGCGGGGTTCCGCTGAGAAGCAGGTCCGCATTGCCTTCGTTGAGAATCGTGAATGTATGGGTTACGGCCCCGGCCGCGAGATCCACAGTGTCCCAGTCCGTATCGTCGGCCGTATCCGGAGTCACATCTCCATCCGGAATCCCGGTGCCGTTGCCCAGCACATCCATTTCCGGTTCCGTGACACCGGTACCGCCAACCGTGAACGTATAGGGATTTTCATCGGCATCCGTATTGGCGATGGTCACGATCGCGGTCTGGGCGCCAACGGATGCCGGATTGAAACTGATGACGAACGTGACGCTGCCACCTCCGCTCGTCACCGTGGAAGAGGCGGGCTGCACGCTCACCGTAAAATCATTGCCCGTACTCAGGCTCACGATGGGTGAACCGGTCAGGCTGAGATCGCTGTTGCCTGTATTAATAATAGTAAAGGTTCTGCTGACGGATCCGATGTCGATGTTGACCGTGCCGAAATTCGTGTCGTCTGCGGTCGAGGGCGTCACATCGCCGTCCGCGATCGACACACCCTTGCCCTGCACGTCCATTTCAGGACCGGCCGTGCCGGTTCCCTGAATGCTGAAATTGTACGTCCCCTCGTCTGAATCGCTGCTGTAAACGATGATTTCCGCTTCACGCAGGCCTGTGTTGCCCGGATCGAAGGTGACCTCGAAGGTCACGGATCCGCCTGCTGTAACCGTACCGGATGCAGGCTGCTGTGTCACGGTGAAATCGCTGGCATGGGTGCCGGTGATCTGCACAACCGGCGTTCCGGTCAGGCTGAGATCCGAGGTGCCCGCATTGGCGATCGTGAATGTATGGGTGACCGTGCCTGTGGTCATATCCGCAGGACCGAAATCCGTATCGTCAGAGGAATCCGGCGTGTTGTCCCCGTCCGGGATGGAATTTCCATTGCCCTGCAAATCGATCTCGGGAGCCAGGCCCGTACCCTGAACGGCGAAATCATAGGGATTCTCGTCCGGATCGTTGTTGCTGATGCTGATCACGGCCGAACGCGTGCCCGGACCGTTTGGATCGAAGCGGACGGTGAACGTGGTGGAATCACCGGCCGAAACCGGGCTCATCGGACTCGTGATCACGGAAAATTCGGCCGCATGCGTCCCGGAGATGCTGACGGATACGGACAGCTCCACGCCGCCCGTGTTCTGAATGGTGAAGGAATGATCGACCGTGCCCGAAGCCACCGTGGCCGATCCGAAATCCGTGCCGTCAGCCGTGGAAGGGACATTGTCGCCATCCGCTATGTCAATGTAATTGCCCGTGATGTTGATCTCGGGGAAAACCGTCTGAACGAGTCCCGCATCCTGGGTCGGATCGAAAACTCCGCTTGCTGCCGTAAATTTGCCTGTTTTGGCCGTGGATCCGTTGACATCGCTGTCCAGGGCATCGTCGCCGCCCTGATCCTTGGTCGTAAAATCATATCCGCCCGGGAGATTGGAGAATACGAGCTGATAGGATGTGCCAGCCGTCAGGCCGATAAACTGGTACCGGCCGTTCGCGTCGGTTGTTGTGGATGTGACATCCGTACCGTTGCCCAATTGTAAGTTGACCGTGACATTGGCCACACCGGGTTCTCCCGAATCCTGAATGCCGTCCCCGTCCTGATCGCTCCAGACCCGGTCCCCAACGCCCGTGGTCACGCAGGCCGCATCCCGGGTGTTGTCCGTGTCATAGGCATCGATAATGAAGTTCGCAGTCTGGCCGGTCGCGGGATCCGGATCGCTGTCCAGGGCATCATCGCCGCCCTGGTCCCGGCTGCCCAGTTGATAATTCGCAGGCAGATTGGTAAAAGTGAGATAGTACTGTTCGGGGGTCAGTCCCGAAAAGCTGTAAGCCCCGGCCGAATTGGATGTCGTCGATCCGGTTTGCGTGCCGCCCCGCCTGTACAGGGTCACGGTAACGCCGGACAGGCCCGGTTCCCCGGAATCCTGAATGCCGTCATTGTCATAATCGGCCCACACGAAATTGCCCGCGGATCCGTTGGCCGGCATGGGGGACGCGGACTGATGGCAGGAGGCCCCGTCACTGTTTGAAACGCTTCCGGAACCTCTTCCTTCATAAAAGCTGAGTCCTGTGGCCACATCGATTTTATAAAAACGGTGGCTGGTCTGATTGACCACATACAGATACCCGTCGCTCGCGGTCCAGGCCGCGCTCCAGGGCCCTCCGTTCAGACCGCTTTCATCCGCCAGCGTACCGGTAATGGCGCCTGTGGTGACCGTATTGCCTGACGGATTGAACCGGTAGAGCGTCGTTCCGCTCACACCGTAAAAACTGCCGGAAATATAGGCCATGTCTTCGGGAGCGAAGGATGCACTCAGGCTGATCGTGGAAACCGTGTTCTGATCCACGTCGTATTTTGCGGCCTGCTGCGTATTGGAAGCATTGATGAAGTAATAATTGCCGCCGTCGTCGCAGTCCCCCGCATAAGACGCAAACGGGAAGGAAACGGAAAGCACCGTCACCGCGCTGCCGGCGTCGATGCGGATGAGACTGCTTCCCGTATTGGCATACAGCATGTTGTCTTCCCGGTTGAATCCGACCGCATTGACCGAAGAACCGGCATAACCCGCCGTACTGTATGTGAAAGGATCGGAACCCGTATTCGGATAGGCGATGGTGCCGCCGCCGTATATATGATAGAACCGTGAACTGCATGGAAACGGATTGCCGATACTGATACCCGTACCCTGAATCGAAAAAACATAAGGATTCTCATCCAGATCGTTATTCGCGATCGTGACCGTGGCTGAACGGATCCCCAGTGTCACGGGATCGAACGTAATCACGAATGTCGTGTAACTGCCCGCAGAGACCGGGGAAGACGGTTGCTGGGTGACCGTAAAATCACTCGCGTGGGCTCCGCCGATGACGACCATGGGCGATCCGCTCAAATTGAGGTCCGCCGAGCCGGAATTGGCAATCCGGAACGTATGCACCTGGGTCACGCCCACCGTGGGCACGTCGCCGAAATCGGTCTCGTCCGTGGAGTTGGGTGTATTGTCCCCGTTTGCGATGGAGATGCCGTTGCCCGTGACATCGATTTCCGGAAGAAGCGCGCCCGTGCCCTGAATGGTGAAATCGTAGGGATTTTCATTGGAGTCGTCGTTGGATATGCTGACCGTGGCGGACCGCAATCCCTCGGCGGACGGATCGAAACGAATGGTGAAGGTCACGGAACTTCCGGCAGCGACAGGAGACGTGGCCTGTTCGGTCACCGTAAAATCTCCCGGATTCGTTCCGCCGATTTCAACCACGGGTGATCCGGAAAGCGTGAGTGAGGTGTTCCCGATATTCTGAATGGTGAACACGTAATCGCGTGTGCCCGTATTCAGGTCGATGGTACCGAAATCCGTGTGATCGGACGTGGACGGCGTATTGTCTCCGTCCGCGATGCTGATGCTGTTGCCGACCACGTTGATTTCCGGTGCCGTGACAAGGACCACGGTAAAATCATCGTAATCGGACCATGTTGTGGCGTTCGGATGCTGAACCTGTATGGTATAGATGCCGCTGGCGGATGAATAATCCACGGTCCACGCGGTTGTGGAACCGACATTGCCGCTGCCGTCAGTACTGACTGTACCGGTCCACATGATGGTGCCGGCTGCATTCCTGATCCGCACATTGAGCGTTCTGGAACCCGGCCAGCCGTATCCCTGCACGGATACGGTCTCTCCGCTGTAATAGGTGCCTGCATTGGAGTACGGATCCGGATCCCTTGTGTCGTACATAAAACCGTAGGACACGCTGCCGAGTGTCGTGGTGCCCGATTCCGCGAATGCTCCCGAAATGGTCGTGGACGGCACGGTGGCATCCTTGATGTCATTGGTCTCCGTGGTGGATGTGTGAAAGAAAAACCGGATCGGCGTGTCCGCTGTGATAATGCCATTCATACCGGAATAGGGTGCCTGCATGTCGAGGTACCAGATGGTACCGCTCTGCTGGACCGAAATATAGTGATTGGCGATGGGATCGTCCACGTTCCAGAGCACGGCGCCCGCTCCGTTGTAAATTCTCAGGCGCTCGTTGATGCCTTCGGCCCGCACCGTGATATCGATATTGGAATTGCCGTCGTCTGCCACGTCGATCTGCGCGGCCCAGGCGTACTGGTCCAGTTCTCCTGCCTGGTTGAGCGGATCTCCGCCCAATGCCATGCGGAAGAAAACAGTGCCGCCGGAGGACGCATAGTAACAGCATAGCGGCACACCGTTGTTGACCACATCGATGGATGCGGGATTGTGATCTCCGGCCGGATCGGTCATGTAGTTCCAGTCCGAACCGACCATGGGTATCCAGGTCGAGGGCCAGGATGCCTGCGAATAGACCGGGGATACGGATGCGGCAAAGAACAGCATCACGGCGGACAATGCGAAGATAAAAAGCGGGGAAGCTTTAAACCGGGAAAGGATTCGGGATGTCAGGGTCTCGGGCTGCATGATCATGTCTGTACTGCTTTAGGATCCTTTTTACTGAATACTTACTGCAAAATGAGCTCGGTTTAATTTCAGGCAAAGCATATGCCATCACGGGCGGGGCGAAGCGGTTTAAAAAGAATTGAATCCCAATATTTATAAGCCGATTGATTATAAGCAATTAACCGTTTCTATCTGCAATAACATTCTTCTACATTTATGTCGGATGTAAAAAAATGAATTACAAAGTGAAATCGGGATTAAATTATGAAATTACAAAGGGTTGAATTAATAACTATTTGTAACATATATGACAGGATAGACATAAAATGAGGCGTTTGACAAGGAATTTTTTACCCATCACCGGATATTTAGAATCCCTTGAATTACAAAGATTTATAACGTTTCTTTTTCGGCCGGGGACGGGGAAGCGCATCGGCCGTGATCCGTATGAGATTTCCCATCCAGCAGCGGTCCTCGATATTGTCCTCGATGAGAAAATAATCCTTCGCTCCCGCATACGGAGGTGCTTCCACCACGTCCCCGATAAATGCGCGTCCGGCTTCTGTGGGTTTGACGAACAGCTGATTGTCGCAGACCAGTGCAACGACCTTGCTGTCGCAGTACACGGCGTATTCGCCGAACATCTTCCTGGTCGTGATCTCCCCCGCTTCTTCCATCTGTTCTGCTGTAAACCGGACAAAATCCGCATCCGAAGCCATGACATTCCCTTTCTTGTTCAATGACCAGAAATCTGTGGACAATTCCACTGTTACGTTCAGTTGGGTAAACCGGTTTACCCATTCAAACCGAACTCAGACCTCATAATCCACAAGCCGGCGTTCACATCGGGCCCCCAGCACGAACGGCTTGACCGCTTCATGCTCCGGATGTGACTGGTACGCCTCCAAAGCATCCCTTGAAATGAATTCGGAATAAAGCACAATGTCGCCGCTGTTTTCCGTATTCGAGAAATCGAAGCCGATTTCCAGCTTGAGCAGGCCGGGTATGCGGCCGTTCAATGCCTCGAGTTTCTCCCTGATCAGAGCTGCGTTTTCCTGCTTCGTATTACCATGGGCTTCATCTTTCAGTTTCCAGACAACGATGTGCTTCACCATACTTGCTCCTGATCCTGGTGTTTTTAACATGTTAATGAACATACGAAGCGGCCTGGACGAGCCGTTTGATGTCCCGCAGTCCGATCGTGCCATTAAAAAACCGGCCTCCCGCATTGATCTGTGACAAATCAGCACATAGCGTCTCCGGATCGGCGTCCGCCACCGCTTTCGGATCCGGGCAGCCCGCTTCCGCAAGCATCCGGGCGACAACCGGGCTGACCCATTGTATCCGGGTCAGGTCCGCAAGCCGGAACACGGATTCGACCGAATCCCGGTCGAGATCTGACATATTCATGAATTCCGTTTTCTTCGCTTCCGAACCGAACGCATCGAATATTGATGCAGTATTCTTCAAACCCTGTTTCTCGAGCGCAGAGACGGTTTCCGCGGGCAGCCAGTCGAAAGAACGTAAAGGGGCCGGCTTCGGAAAATACCCTTCGATCTCGCGTCTGAGCAAAATCAGGTAATCCATATGAATGCCGGTTTTTCCGGATATCTGCATCCTGCTTTTTTCATTTTTCAGTGCGTCCCGCAGATCTGCAAGCGACCTGCATATTTCTTTTAATTTACTGAACTTTCCCTGTATATCGTCCAGCAGGGAAGCCCGGCTGGGCACCAGATCCGTTTCGCAGATGCGGATCATGACCGCATCGAGCATGATCGTTCCTGCATCGGCTTGGTAAGACATTGAATCCTCCGGTTAAAACGGCTAATCCTTCCGCCGGTCCTTAAAAATCCAAAGGATGGTCCGCCGGGACCCTGTCATGAACGGATGCATGCAATGACGGCCATTTCCAGCGTCTTCGGATGAAACGGTGTGCCCGCCATATCCGAATAAACCTCCCGGACAATGAAGCCATTGTCTTCGAATTCGTCCGACAGCGATTCCCTGCTGAAATACTGCAGCCAGTTGTATACGGTCCGTATCCGGTTCGTTTCGACCCTGATATATCAGACCTCTACACCCAGAAACCGCCGCATCAGAAGTCCGATAAAAAAACTCAGCCCCGCAACGCTCAGGCTCAGTCCGGCCATTTCGAAAAACCGCTTTTTAAACGGTTCATCCTTGGCCACCGAAATATAGTAATTGAACAGGGCGATAATGATAACGGCGCTTGCGAGTGTGCATCCGAGACATAAAAAATAGTTATTCAGCACCAGGTAAGGGAAAACCAGCAGCAGAACCGTGACCAGATAGGTCAGGCTCGTATACACGGACGCTTTCAGGGGGTTTTTCACGTTTCCCTCTGTCTTGGTGGACAGGTACTCGGACGTGCCCATGGACAGGGCGGCCGCAATCCCCGTGATCAGTCCGGTCAGGGCGATCAGTTTTGTGTTCTGAAGCGCCAGCGTCAGGCCGGCCAGTGCGCCTGTCAGTTCGACGAGCGCATCGTTCAGCCCCAGCACCATGGATCCTGTATACCGAAGCATCTCCTCCTCCAGCATCTGCAGCAATGCGGACTCGTGCTGGTTTTCCTCCTTCATGACCGTTTCCGCCTCAGGAATAACTTTCAGCAGCCGTTCATAGCTGCCCTGGGCGTTTTCCTCTGCCCGTTCCATCAGTTTCACACCGAATGTGAGACCGAAAATACGGCTGATCCATGTGTATTTCCTGATGGCCCGTTTATCCGGAGCAGTATCCTGCCCGGTATAGCTTTTCCAGGCATGATAATGCCTGAGCTCGTCTTCGGCGATGCTTTCCAGCACCTGACGGTTTTCCCGGGATCCGATCCGCTCTGCAAGTTTCATGTAAATGTGATGCTCGGTGATCTCATTTTTCTGATACAATAGGAGTATATTACGAACAGCATTGCTGATATTCATTTTTTGGTGAACTCCCGTTCCGCCTTATATTCTGGGTTTGTAAAGTTCCCGGCTGAAAGTCATACGGCAATGCAGGCCGTTTCGGCTGGTAAATTTGACTTTAGCTCCGAGTTGTCCTTCGGCCAGATCCAAGACCGTCTGTAATCCAAGGTGAATATCCTTTTGAAAGTCAAAATTCTTCGGCAGGCCGATTCCATTGTCCATAATTTCAAGTACAATAATCTTTCCGGACGTTTTACTGATCTGAACCTGGATTTCACCTCCTCTGTTGTCAGGAAACGCATGTTTGACCGAATTGGTCAGAAGTTCATTGATCACGAGCCCCAGCGGAATCGCCGTATCCAGTAGTACATGGACTGTTTCTAATTTCGCCCGGATCACAATATTATTCAATATTTCCCGATAACTTTTCCGGATGAGCGTAATCAACTCGTCTATATATTCTTTTAAATCGATATGGGACAGATCTTTAGACTTGTACAATTTTTGATGGACGAGTGCCATACTTGATATTTTGCTTTCGATCTCATTGAGAATGAATGCCAGATCCGTTTCCTTCACAGAGCGTGCTTTCAGACGCAGCATGGAAGAAATGACCTGCATATTGTTTTTGGTCCTGTGATATAATTCACGAAGCAACACTTCCTTTTCGGTCAGGGCTCTTTTCAATGCGATCTCAGCCTGTTTCTTTTTGCTCGTATCGAGAACGAATACGGACACCTGGTGTTCCTGAGGCCGATAGGAATAGGTCATAAAATACTTATTGTACTCCGGGGAAAAAAACTCATAATTGACAGATTCCCCGGTACGCGCGACATGGAAATAGTGATCCAGCCAATCCGTAGTATCGATAGGAACAAGTTCCTTATATCGTTTGCCGATGAGATGATCCCGATCGACACCGACAATATTCATGAACCCCGGATTCGCCTCCAGATACCTGTAATCGCATGGATTCCCCTCGGAATCATAGATAACTTCGGACAGATAAAATCCTTCGCTCATGGACATGAACAGGCCCCTGAAGCGCGCCTCGCTCTGGGCCAATTCGATCTGGGCATTTTTGCGTTCTGTGATATCCTGGTTGACGCCATAAGTTTTAATAGTTACACCTTTATCATTTTTGATAATGAAAAATCGCACGGCAATACACCCTTCACCACCATCTGCATAGATAATCCTGTGCTCGATGTACCGGTTAAAATTCGGATCGTCCGTTTCAAGCGCCATCCGTGTTTCCTCCCCTACCAGGGAAGCATCATCAGGATGAACGAAACGCTTCGCATAGTCGCCAATAGACATCTGATAACCACCCATTTCCTTCGCGTTGGTATGAAAAATCGCATAAAAATTATCCGAGAATGTGAATATACCTTTTATGACATCGAGTTCCCAATGACCGAGATTGGCGATCATCATGGCATTGATTAGCTGCGCCTCGCTTTTACGCAGTTTTTCTTCAGTCTGTTTTTGCATCGTAATATCTTTGGCAATCCCGGCTATACCGAATACTTTTCCCTGCCTGTCCCTTAATACGATGGAGGTCATATAAGTCGGGAACGGTTTCTTGTCCTGCGTTATGTGGCCCACTTCTCCCCTGAAAGCGCCCAGCTCAATCACATTCCTGTTAAATTGTTCAACATCGTTCTTCAGCTGTTCCTCGCTGTGAAAAATTGAAAGGTTTTTCCCAATGAGGTTTTTAGGGCTCTTATAACCATGCATTCTGCACCACGCCTTGTTGACAAAAAGCAGATTGCCTTTTAAATCGGCGATGCTGATGCCTTCTTCGGATTGTTCGACCACGGCCGAAAGCATTTCCGCTTTTTCTTCGACTTTTTTCTTCTCGGTGATATCCGTAGCGATATGAATGATTTCCCGCAGGCGGTTTTCAGAATCAAGGACCGGCGTGCATGAGACCAAAAATGTCCGGCCCAGCAATTCCACCTCTATTTCGTTCGATTCCATTTTATCGGAATTCAGTACCTGGCGCATAGGACACCCGTCCGGAGGCTGTAATGATCGATGAAAGAGTTCATAGCACTTGCTGCCGATGAGTTTTTTATACGGAATCCCGGCTGCTTCGATGGCCGCCTGGTTTATTAAGATAATATTGTACTCCGGATCGAGAATAAATGCCGGTTGGCCGATAGCCTGAAAAATATTTTCACGGTTCTGGTATACATCCGCCAGTTTGAGTCCTATCATTTTATATGCATCATAATCTTTGAAAACGACAATCCGGCACATGCTATCACTCCGGATATTGATGATCCATGAATGACTGACAAGGACAGAAAATCGCTCTCCGTTTTTTCTCATCAATAACAGCTTGATATTTTGCGAATTATCTTCTTCAGATGCCGTCCAAACGTTTTTTATCATGTCTGCATTTTCAGGCGGCCAGTACGGATGCGGGAATCCGGTGCCTGAAAGTTCTTTTCTGGTAAAACCGGTCATTCTGCAGAAAGCCGGATTGACATCGATGAGCACACCATCGATATCGGAAACTGCGACGCCATCCTGAATAGATTCTAAGATATGCGTCGATTGATTTTGTAATTCCTGTTTTTTATGCATCATATTCCATCCGAATCTTTATTTCAACCCGACAAGATACGATAACAATTCTATCGAGAGGGTCGCTCAGACGTTGAAGATTCTCCAGAACACCGGATCTAAGGTTCCATAATTCCGATCTCATGCCGTACGGAACGGAATTGATCACGGCTTCGATCTGATCGATTTTTCCATCCCTGATCTGAAACAACTCGGAAATATGGGTGGTCTGCGGGTATGACAGAATGTTCGGTGTCATGGTGCCGTCCGGCAGAGGATACCGACGCACAGCCGCGTTGTGGTCGAAAAAGGCGAAAGCCAGTATCAGCTGATTGGGATCATGCGCGATCATGGCATCAAGCACCTGGTCGATATGAGCCTCGAGACAGTCCCGGCCGCATGGATCTGCCGCATGAACCTGCACAAGACTGCCCGGAAACAGGGTGACGAAAATACTGAGAACCAGACAAACTTTCCTTGCTTTCATATCTTCTCCCTCTGATCCGTAATTCGGATCACGCGCGATCTTAGGATCGCATACGATCCTAAGATCGGGTTCGATCTATCGATCGGGTTCGATCTATCGATCGGGTACGCTTATTCAAACCGGATCCAGTCTATTTCCACGGGTCCGGAATCCCTGAGAATCAGACCCACATCCTGAATGCCCTGGGGTATCTTTTTAACTTTCGCCTTGACCTCCTGCCAGTTCCCGCTCGCGGGGATTTTTACCTTGGCCGAAATAAACGCACCCGGTTTCCCGATATGGATCTCGAGTGTGCCCCCTGTTTCCGACAGGGCCCTGACAATCAGGGTTTTCATTTTCCTTTCACCGAAATCCACGCCGTTGTATTTGATCCAGGCCTCTTTCACGGACAGGATGGTTTTCCATCCCGCAAAAGTGTCACTGGTATCCATAAAAGCAACCGAGGCTCCCGTGTCACAGATTGAACTGTACCGGTCGATCTGTATCTTTCCGGAAGCCTGTGTCAGACCCACGCCTCTCAATGTGGGAGTCACTTTCCGGATCGTGCCGTCCGCATTGAAGAACAGGCTGTCCGCGCGTATGGAGCGGTTCTTGTCGAAACGGGGAGACAGATCATTGTAATGGTAGAACAAAAACCATTGTCCCTCGAATTCGAGAATGGAGTGATGATTGGTCCAGCATAACGTGTCCTCATCCATGATAATGCCCGTGTATTTGAACGGTCCCAGCGGATTGTCTCCCATGGCATAAACGAGGGCCTCGGTTTTTTCGATTACATGCGGAAACGTGAAATAGTAAATACCCTTGCGTTCGAACACAAAGGGCCCCTCTTTCATGCCCTTGGGCAGCGAATCGATCGCCTGCGGCTCGGAATCCAGCTCCAGCATATTTTCATTCAGCCTGGCGCCGCGAAGCGCGCCCATGCCTGCCCAGTACAGGTAGGCCTGCCCGTCCTTGTCCACGAACACGTTGGGATCGATGCCTGAAACGCCCTTGATCGGTTGCTGTTCAGGCACAAAGGGCCCGTAAGGCGTATCTGAAACGGCCACGCCCACGGTCATGCCTCTCACGCCGGAGGCCGCATTGGCAATGGATGGAAAGTAAAAATAGTATTTCCCGTTCCGTTCGTAACAATCGGGCGCCCACATGCTGTTTTTGGTCGAATCCACCCAGGCCACCTTTTCCTGGGTCACGATCATGCCGTGATCCGTCCAATCGGTCAGGTTTTCCGATGAGAACACATGATAGTCCTTCATGCAGAACCATGTCGTGCCGCAGTTGATATCATGGGAAGGATACACATAGATCCTGTCCCCGAATACCCTCGCCGTCGGATCTGCCGTAAACTGATCCGTGATGAGCGGATTCTGGGCCAGCATTCCTCCGGCCCATGCTGACAAACAGCATACCAAAAACCAGAATCTCATTTTTTTCATAACCGGATTTCCCTCTTTCGATTGGTCGGCTTTACGGTTCAGTCACCCTGTCATGCCGATTTTTCGACATCTTCCGACCAATTTACTAAACCGATATAAAAATTCCTAAAATTTTATTCAGCCTCATCACCAAATTCAAGGAATTCCACAGGGGCCCCGTTTTCGAGAATCATGACGGTACGTACGCCTTTCGAAGGTGTGCAAATGTCCCCGATCAGTTCTTTCCCCTCGATTGCGGACTCGAGATTTTTGACCGTAAAAGCGACGTGGGGAACCGTTCTGATGATTTCGGATATCGGACTGTCTTTTTCGAAACGCATCCACTCGATGCCGTACGGGCTGGTATCGAAACCGGACACATGGAACCTGTATTGTTCCAGATATCTTTCGCCTGGTCTGATTTTGTCGGTGGGAATACCGACATGATGGAACTGCATACCGTCCCTGCTTATAGCAGATGGCGGTTCATTGGCTTTTCGTTTGATCATCGATGGCCCGCCTGTTTTGGTTTCATTCATTCCGTTTTTTCCCATAGGGACAAATGGTCAGGCACATGCCGCATACATCCCATTTTGTCTTTTCACTCATGGACTCGAAATAGGCCTGGCATTTCAAATGCTCGAACCGGTCTTCCCTCGCAGAACCGGTCTCATAATTGATACCCTTTATGGCCTTTGACGGGCAAATGTTCACGCATGCATCGCATTCATGACATCTTTGTTCGATCGGATTGTCCGTTCCGTTCACCGGTGCATCGGTCAACAGCGAAACGAATCTGACCCTCGGGCCGTGGTCAGGCGTAATCAGCAGGCAGTTTTTCCCTATCCATCCCAATCCCGCGATATGGGCGATCATTTTATGCGATACGGTAGGAATGGCTTCGGCTTCATTCGTTCTTTCCGAAGCCGGTATGGGAAGTGTTCTGTATCCTTTTTGTGTCAGAAAACTCGACACCCTGGATGCGATCAGATTCAGTCTTTCATTCATGATATCATAACAGTGTGTTTTATATTCACATGCGACATTCGGATCTTCTCTGTCTGGCATAAAATCGACAATCACATCGGGCAATGCGATTCCGATGCTGATACCGCGGGGATATCCGCTGACGATTTTTCCTCCGGATTTGACCAGCTCAGCCTGATAGCGGTACAGGTCTGCAAATCCAAAATAATCGACAAACTCATTCCGGAATATCTGTATAATTGACTCGTTTATGCCTGATTGGGCTGCCATCGCTTTCCTCATTTTGCACCGGCATTGACTATAAATAGTTTATCGATTTAAGAAATGTTTCTATCTCGCCCAGAACATGGGCGCGGTGCTTCAAATGAAAGATATCTGCACATCCCCTGTCCCGTCAGGCTCATTTGCAGTACAGCATCTTCCTCATTTGAATGAATCTACCCGCTTTCAGACGGATCAGATACAATCCGCCGGGCAGTCTGTCTGCATGCCATCGAAATACATGATCACCCGCGGTCTTCGTTCCCGAAAACAGTGTTTCGATTTCCTCACCCTGAATATTGTACACTTTCAGGCTTACGGATCCGTATTCGCATAAATAAAAACGGATTTTTGTGGAGGCATTAAACGGATTCGGATAATTCTGAAACAGGCAGGATCCAGCTGGCGCGGGAACATCGGAATACTCGGACGCTTCCGTAACCACATCATTGATTTCCCCGGGCGTTCCATGACCGTTCGACGCCGCCCAGTTTTCCGGTACGGCGTTATCCAGGTCAGGATTTTTAAGGGCCAGCGCAGGGCCGTTTCCGTCCGGCAGAGCGGGCCATGGATACCGGTCACTGTATGTCAGAGAATCCGCAATATGATGGCCGCCGTCATAGAGACGTATGTGTTCACCATCTCCGTTCAATCCGAATCCGAGGTCACCCGGAACGACCGTTACATCCGGAAATACAAGCCGGAAAGCGGATAAATTCCTGCATATAACAAGATAGGCCCCCGCTTCCAGGACCGTACGATGCGGGAATGTGTACTCATGGGCCTCATCCGAATCCTGAAGTGTCCAGCCGGAAATATCCACGGGAAAACCGCTGTTGTTAACCAGTTCGATCCAGTCTTCGGAATCCGCATCATGAGAGGCGTGATAATTGATCTCATTGATCACGATCCGGATATCAGCCGGTTCGAACACGGCTGTGACGGATAAATCCTCCGTCACATCAACGGACAGGCAGGTGCTGTCCCCGGTGACATCCCCATCCCATCTCAGGAACCGGAAGCCGTCACCCGGATCCGCATGCAGCAGTACCGGGACATTCTGAAAATAGATTCCCTCCCATGGATATCCGGAAGGGGAAACCGTGTTGATTGTGATGCTTCCGGTCTTTTCCGGATACACATTCAGAGAAAGCAGGTGCACGGCTTCCAGGTTGAACTGACCGATGATGTGCGTCCTGACAGCTTCGTTTCTGTGCCGGGCGAATTCGCGCATCACCTCCACTTCATCCTCCCAGGCGGACAGAGAACCGCCCCACTTTTCAATGTGATTTTCCATTTCGTTTTCGATACCGGTTTTCATCGAATCGATACAGGCTATGATTTCATCCGGATCGAAGAGGGTATTCATATAATCCGCAAACCGGTTGATGAAGCCGTTTCTGAATTCTGTATTATCCAGCAGGTGACGAATCAACAGGGTCGACCAGGGCGGATTGGGAAAAGGCGGTCCGTCGGGATCCGTCGCAAATTCCAGTGTATTGTGCAGGTATGCAAAATGATCATAGAGTCCGAAACAGGCATCCGTATCGAACAGGAGCCACCGCCATTTTGCGTCTCCGGCCTCCGAACGAAAGAACTTAATATTCGTGCCCGGCCAATCCGTGTTGTCAAAATAGATCTCCGATACCTGATAATCGATATAATTGTCCATATCCATACAGGTTTTGGCCGTTTCATAATATTCAGGAATATGCATATCATGGCTGGTGATATAATTCAACATCTGCAGATAATGATCGGATTCTCCCTGTATGACGGCCTCATAATATTCAAGGATATCCAGCCTGTCCGGATCAAATCCATAATTTGAAGCAATGAAATGCTCGTTCAGTTTTTCCCGCAGGTTGTGAATGCCCCAGTATTCACCGTTGAGATAAACGATCACCGGGCGGTATGCCTGGACAACGAGGCTGGTCGGTTTTACCAGATTCTGGACCAGGGGATCCCTGAACATACTGAATCCCCAGTCATTACCCGAATTGCGCAATACCAGTGACTGGAATGACCGGATCGGTTTGTCCGGAAAGAACGGAAAATCGAAGGCATCGGGACCGTATTCCCTCCTGGCAAACAGAGCCAGGGATTTTTGCGGATTCGCCCGGCTCCATCCCCCGAAAATCCGGACACCCCCGTCCGCACTGTAGAGACCGGTTCCATCCGTATCGATATACTCGATATGAACCGGTTTTTCCCAGTCCTGCCAGAAATTGGCATCATAGTAAGGAAGCTCCGGTTCGGCATCGGGGCCCCTGACATAAATACCGGTCTGTTCATCCCACAGATTCTCCGGCGCGGTGCATAATGCGATCACGGGCAGCGACGGATTCCCGGTGACGAGGTAGGTGTGCGTAGTCACCGGACCCGGCAAATATCCGCTGCCGCAAACCCGGGCCCGGATCACTTTCGTGTTTTCAATGACGAGCGGGACCGAGTAAAGCACGGATTGTGCCGTGGGTTCGGAACCATCTTCTGTAAAATGGATGGATGTGCCGGGTAAAAGGG
>JAFGGN010000100.1 GCA_016930535.1 bacterium | reverse complement strand
GGAAACCAAAGAACTGGCCGTGACCACGTATCAATACGACAACAACGGCAACACCATCTCGAAAACGGCTCCCACTGAGACTTCTACATATTCCTATGATTATCAGAACAGAATGACAGGAGCGAATGTCACCGTTAACTCTGTCCAGACCGCCATCGCATATCTGTACGATACGGACGGCATGCGTGTACGGAAAACCGTAAATGGAAATATAGCAAATTATTTACTTGACAAAAACTGCGAATTTTCGCAAGTTCTGGAAGAGCATGATGGCTCAGGTTCTTTGACAACTTCCTACGTGCACGGCCTGGACCTCGTCAGTCAGAACCGGGGCGGAAATGTCTCGTGGTATCACTACGACGGCCAGCATTCGACACGGCAGCTTTCAGACGCATCGGCCCAGGTCACGGATACCTACAATTACGACGCATTCGGCCTCCTCCTGCAAAGAACAGGATCCACAGAGAACGATTATATGTACACGGGTGAACAGTACGATCCTAACGTGGGATTCTACTACCTGCGGGCACGATACTACAACCCTGAAATCGGACGTTTCACGACCGTGGATCCATGGAAGGGCTCGATATACGATCCTGCTTCGCTTCACAAGTATGTGTACTGCAACAATGATCCGGTGGATTATGTGGATTGGAGTGGGAATGAATACACATATGCAAGCATGACTACGGCTATGATAATTGCGCAAATATTAGCGGCAACATTCGCTGCCTTACTAATTAAAGTTTTATCAGAATGGGATAGACCTGCGGACTATCATAATCAAACGAAGGATATTATAGCACTAATATTGGCTTCAAGTACGCTTGCTGCGATATTAATATTATTTACACCGTACGGACCAATGGCAGTAGTAATAGCTGCGATCACTTATGCATTATTTGCTGGAGCAATGTTAAATGTTTTCTTATATGACTATCCGGGGTATCTACCTTCCCTTGTACCTGAAGTAGCTTTTTAGTTCAAATAATCACTTAAGGAGAGGTAATAAATATGAAACATCAGAAAAACAAGCTTTTATATATTTTGACATTTATTACAATATTAAGCTTATTAATTGTAATACATAGATTTACAATATTCGCATATTCTATGTCAACTCTAATATGTATAATTATAGCATTTTTAATTATTAAACTTAATAAATTAATATTATCTACTATATTGATAGTAGTCCCTAATTTTATTTTTATCTATTTGATGGATCATCTTGATTTAGTAGATAGTTATTACTTTTTTACTATTGAGCATTATCTGATTTTACTTATAATAATGACTATTGGTTCAACGATCAGATTAAAGCAGTCGAATAACCAGTAGTGAATAGCATATAATTGTAGTTCCAGCGGGCGTCGTCGGGCCAGTCTGAGTGGCAATTAAAAAAAGTATCGTGTGGCCTGGGCCTTTAGCCCAGGCGGCATAGAGTGACAGGTTCACTAGAAATCACTGAAAAGTACAGGTATTACCTGTGTCAACTATTGTGTGATATGGATCAATTTCATATTTATTTCACACACAATTCATGAATCATCATGAACTCCGAATTAATCCTAGAATGATTATTAAATCCCCAAGAAAAAAAATGAAACATTACAATATCCCATATCACGCGCATGAGTTGACATTTACCTGTTATCACAGATATGATTATTTGAAGGATCCTGTCCTGTGTGAACTATTTATCAGAGCATTAGGGATCGCCAAAGAGAAGTTTTCTTTCATGATCTGGGCCTATGTGCTGATGCCCAATCATGTGCATCTGTTAATCTACACTGAAAATGAAATTTACAGTATCGCGTCCATACTGCGTTATATTAAAAGTAAAACATCATCAGGATATCGCAGGTATGTTCTCAATCAAATGCCGGATTATTTTGACAGATACTGTGTGATTTCAAAAGGTAAAAGCGTATTTCGAATTTGGCAGGCCGCCCAGGGCTTCAGCCCAGGTGGTACGGATTGACAGGTCCGGATGTAGAAATGAAAATAAAAAATTTTATTTGATATTTAATTCTTTTTTTACTTGATCCAACCCCACCCAGTCTTTTTCTGAAGTTTTCTCAATTACAGATTCTGCATGGCAATGATCGAGATAATCCTCGACAATTTCCTTGACTTCCTCGAATAAATGATAATCCAAAACAGCAAATTTGGGTTTGTTGTTCTCCTTGATAATTTGTACGGAATCAAGGTCTTTCATATTGTTCATCTCCTTTTATAAGCATCACGACGGTGCAATATATCTATAATATTAAGTTTTTTAAGGTGTCATTGCATGACAGAGTTATAAGCTTAAAAATTGTATTAAATATGTTTTGGAAAATCGTTTCTTGTACATCGGGATACTGAAAGTAAGATAAAAAATAACGGAATGTTATTTTGCCGATACAACCTGTTTTTTGGCAATATGAATCAAGGATCTTAAAGCCTGGTTGACAGATTGTTCAGAATCGAAAAATTCGGCAACATCCTTGTCCAGATGCACGATATTTGTACCATTTTTATACCGTTTTGCGTATTTACCGCGTTTTCCGCCCGTCAACTGTGAAAAATTATATTCAGGCTGCAGATCATCACTTATTTTCTTCATAAAATCTTCTCTCTCTTCGTGTCGCTTTTCTCGCACTGATTATTCGAATGATGTTCCGTTCCTCCGTATGTGCCACCACCAATAGTCTTTGAAATTCGGATAAACCCATGGTTATATATCTATGTTCAAGCCTGGAATGCATGGGATCCGGATATGTATGGGACAATAAATCGGAAAAAACAGTCGCCGCTTCATGAAAACCGATTTGATGTTTCTTTTCATTGCTTTCCGCTTTAGCATAGTCCCATTCAAACCAAAGCATTCGTTCACATCCTGAAAAATGAATAATAAAAAATACTCATTCGAACTTACTAAAAAATTGGTTGAATGGCAAGATTAAATATCATATCACCATCGGTTGTGCGGATTTGCATGGCGCGTCGTGCCACAGCAATAACAAATCAATTAAAAAGCCCTGTTTACCGGGGCTTCATTTTTCTGATTGGTCGGGACTGACGATGGCCAGTCTGAGTGACAATTTAAAAAAGCATCGTGCGGTCGGGCGGCCAGGCTGAATAATAATTAAAAATAGCATCGTGTGGCCTGGGCCTTTAGCCCAGGCGGCACAGAGTGACAGGTCCACAAAAAATCACTGAAACGTACAGAAATTACCTGTCTCAAATATTGTGTGACATGGATCAATTTCATTTTTGTTTCACACACAATTCATAAGTCCTCATGAACTCTGAATTTTTCATAAAATGATTATTATATCCCCAAGAAAAAAACTGAAACATTAAAATATCCCGTCCGTTGCTTATGGTATAGAATGTGCAAAATAGGATAAATCAGGTCACACGATGCATCTTTGGCACGGTCTGAAGACACGTGCCACACGACATTGGGAATGGCTGTCAGTGGTTCTGGCCGTTGATGTAATTGCATCCCTTTTTCTCAGTAAATCAATCGAAATCTATTCAATATCGGATTTATAAGTAAGAAGGTCCTTTAGGATCATGCACGTTCGCTGTGCATGCTAAATGAATATGCACAATTTTCATTGATTCTTGTGAATAAAATTAATTTCACGCACAATGGTTGTGCATGAAAAATACATCATGCTTAAATTACCGTAATTATTGTGCATGTTATCAAGATTGAGACAGTATCTGATATAATTCTTTATTACGAAACAGTGTCTCTTTTCCTTCTTTTTCTATTTCAAGAATTCCCAAATCGGCAAGTCTGTTTAAATACTTACTGGCTGTATTTCTGGATGCGATTTTTTGTTCAACAAGATTTTGTATTTTACAATAGGGTTGAGCAAAAATAACTTCAATAAACTCCCTCGAATAAATATCATTTGCTTTTTCACGCACCATTCTTCTTACCTTTTCAAACAATTCAAAAATTGCATTCACCTTGCCAAGCGTAAAATGTGACGTCTGCAGAACGGCTTCAAGCATATAGAGTATCCATGTTTCCCAGTTTCCTTTTTCTGTGACCTCTGTAAAAAGCCGGTAATATTCGTTCTTGTATTCGAGAATATATTTTGATATATAGAGGATCGGCAGATCGAGAAGAGAGTGACTGGTGAGATACAGTACATTCAAAATACGCCCGGACCTCCCATTGCCGTCACTGAACGGGTGGATGGCTTCGAATTGATAATGCATGATGGCCATTTGAATCAAAGGATCGATGTCGTTTTTTACGTTTGTATAATCAAACCAGTTTTTGAGTTTCTTATCAAGCACAGAACCAGGTTCAGGAGGTGTATAAATAATGTTATAGGCGTTGCCGATATAAACCTGGCCTTTCCGTATAGTTTCATCTTTTTGTGTGATTTTACGAAAGATATTCACAATCAAATTCTTATCCCATTTTACTGCCTTTTTTAGATGCAAGAATGCTTCCCAGAGCGCTTCACGGTACCGCAGCACTTCCTTAGTGGCCGGATCAATATTTTTTCTGCCTGAAGTAAATGCTCGGTACAATTTATCTGTACTTGTAAATACATTCTCGATTTCAGAACTGTCTCGGGCTTCCTGAAGCACCAGCGTATTCACCAGCATTTTAGGATTTGGAATCACCGGCAGCCTTCCCTTCAACTCAGCCAGCGCCGCTCCTGCAGCAGCAAGTTTCTTATAAACAGGAATGGTTTCCCAGAAAGAGGAATCAGGCGGCAATGATGGCAATGCATTAAATGGCGCGTTTCTTGAAAAAGGCATTTCAAATCCCTTTATTTAAAACGGGTATTGATATATTCACCAGCTTCACTCAGCGCATTAAATACTCACACATGAAATTTTTTCAATAAAACTTAACAAAACAATATCTATGAAGCAACTGCCTTTTTATTAATCAAATATATTTCTTGAACAGAGACAGTTATTTTGTAACGCTACTGTGCACAAAAAAAGCCTTTCACAAGGAGAGGCTAATTTCATTAAAAACAATGGTGGGCGATACTGGACTCGAACCAGTGACCCCCTGCTTGTAAGGCAGTTAATGATGATTGTTTATTATAGAGTTACGGGAATTTTGTGCACAAATTTTGTACACAGTTTATATATCGAAGGTTGAGTTAGACCTCATCAAAAGACCAGGTCACACAATTCTTTTGTTTTAACCACACTCTCCTGGACATTCGACCAGACTATAGCGTTATTCTTGACTTGATTTTATTTTCATAGTTATGTATTTTCTATTCATGAAAATAAAAAAAATAATCGCTCAAATACAAAGAGGAAAATATAGATTTTCAGATCATGCTGTTAAAAGAATGATCGAAAGAAATATCACTCGCATAGAAATTGAACAATCGATTTACAATGGTACAATTATTGAAGAATATCCGGAAGATAAATATTCTCCAAGTTGTTTAATTTATGGAAAAACTGAACAGGAACGGGATTTACATGTACAATTATCGGTTCCTCCAACGATTGTAATTATCACAACCTATGAACCGAATCCAAACGAATGGATTGACTATATTATAAGGAAAAAATAATGAATAAATGTGTTTTTTGTGGCGGACCGGTAAAATCAAAAAATGTTACTTTTAATTATGAACATAATGATCAAATGGTTCTTATTAAAAATGTTCCTGCAGAAGTATGTTTACATTGCGGAGAACAGATGTATTCACCTGAAACAACCGATCAAATTATTTCTATTTCAAAATCACCCAAGAAGCCAGTTAAAACGATTAAGGTTCCTCTCTATGATTTTCAGTTGGAAAAAAACGTAGCATAAGTTATTAAACCATTTGAACTTTTTTCAACTATTGTGTGACATGGATCAATTTCATATTTATTTCACACACAATTCATAAGTCCTCATGAACTCTGAATTTTTCATAAAATGATTATTAAATCCCCAAGAAAAAAACTGAAACATTAAAATATCCCGTCCGTTGCTTATGGTACAGAATGTGCAAAATAGGATAAATCAGGTCACACGATGTACCTTTGGCACGGTCTGAAGACGCGTGCCACACGACATTGGGAACGGTCATCTGTGGACCTGGCCACCCGCCCCGGACGAACAAAAAACCGAGCGAGATCAAACAGGAAGAATCGAAACACGGCCGTTTGCCATGAATTGAAAACGAATCGATCGCGATACGTTGGCCGTTATTTCTCTAAACGAATAATTGCTTCTTTCAAGAATCTCCCTTACATTGCATAAGTTCTTTTCAAACCGGATCCGTAAACAGTAGAGGCCTGAAATGACACTCCCATTGAAGCAGCGCACCGTCCGTGATTTCCTGGAATATGCAGCGGGCCGATACCCGGACCTGCCGTCCATCGCTTTCGCCGGCGAAACCGCCATCACGTATCATGACCTGTATGAAGCCGTGTGTGAGTTTGCGGTCAGACTGGTCCGCCATCATATTCATTCGGGCTCCAAAGTGGCCATTCTCGGTGACAACAGCCCGAACTGGGTCATCGCCTATCTGGCCGTGACCGGTATGGGTGCCGTGGCCGTACCCATACTTCCCGGTTTTTCCGATGCCAATGTCCGGCACATCATCCGGGATTCCGAAAGCCAGGCCGTTATCGTTTCAGCCAGGTACCGGACTGCCGTGGAGGATTTCGATACCCCGTCACTGTCCGTGCTGGTTTCTCTGGAAGACCTGTCCTTTAAAAAGGTCAAGGATTCGCTCTCCGGCCACGTGCAGGAATTTCTCAAGAAAATTCATTCGCGTTTCGGCAGTGAGCCGAAAGACAGCGATGTATTCCGCTCCATGCCGGGACCTGAACCGGATGATCTGCTGGCCATCATCTACACATCGGGAACCACCGGCAGTTCCAAGGGCGTGATGCTGACGCATAACAACGTGCTTTCGGACGTGGAACTCGGTCTGGAGCGTTTTCCCCTGACGCCGGATGACCGTTTCCTGTCCATTCTGCCGTTGTCCCATACCTATGAAGCGACGGGAGGCATGCTGTGTCCACTGGCTTCCGGTGTATCCATCTATTACATGAAGGGAATGCCCACCCCAGGAAACCTGCTGGCCGGTATGGAATCCGTGAGACCGACCGGTGTACTGACCGTACCGCTGGTTGTGGACAAAATTTACAGGCGCAGGATTTTGCCGAATCTGCAGAAAAGCAGACTGACCTGGGCGCTGTACCAAAGGCCGTTTTTCCGCAAACGGCTGAATAAAATCGCGGGCCGGAAAATGATTCAGTCCCTCGGCGGATGTCTCCGGTTCTTCATGTTCGGCGGGGCCGCCCTGAACCGGGATACCGAACAGTTCCTGGTCGATGCCGGGATCAGTTATTCCACGGGTTACGGCATGACGGAGACGTCGCCCATACTGACGATCAATCCGTTCGGCAGGGTCCGCATGGGTTCCTGCGGGCAGGCGATCCCGGGGATCGAAATGAAAATTCATGATCCCGATCCGGAGACCGGGACGGGAGAAATCTGCGTGCGGGGTCCGATCGTGATGCGGGGATATTACAAGAATCAGGAAGAGACGGATCAGATCTTTCTGGAAGGCGGCTGGCTGCGTACGGGGGACCTCGGATATTTTGACGGAGACGGGTACCTGTTCATACGCGGCAGAAGCAAGAATGTGATCGTCGGCCCGAATGGTGAAAATATATACCCTGAAATCATCGAGCAGCAGCTGACCCAGAGTCCCTTTATTGACGAGTGCGTGGTGTACCAGCATCAGCAGCGCATCGTGGCCAAGGTGCATCTGGATCAGGACAATGTCGACCAGTTTTTAGCGGAATCCGCCGCAACGGATACCGATGCGGACAGGGATACACGGATACGCCGGCTTCTGGAAACCGAGCGGCTGAGCGTCAATGTGAATCTGCCGGCTTTTTCACAGATACGGGCCCTGGAAATATTTCCCGATGTCTTCGAGAAGACGCCCACGAACAAGATTAAACGGTATCTTTATATACCGGAGGAAGAATAGGAGAACCTGTACGGGAATGAATGGTTATCAATTGTCCTCCATGTGAATCCTCCCGCATGAAATCCATGTAAGCCTGTTTTTCAGAATTCCATAAACGGAGCAACCAGGAGGAAATCCGGTGTACATCCCACAGAAAGACATCAAACCGCTCGAATTCGACGGGCTTACCATTTTTGATTATACGGCGGGACGGGAGTCCGGATCGTCCATTGCCGAAATCACCGTTCCTGCCGGGGTCCGTCATAAAATATCCTGGTCGATGCGTTCCGATAAGTATTATTATGTGATTCAGGGCACCGTGGATTTCATGATCGGCGGGGAGGAACGCCGGCTCGCCGCAGGCGATGTGTGCATCGTTCCACAGGGAATCCGTTTCAATTATGTCAATCACGGGCCCGGTGTCGCGAAACTGATTCTGGTACATACGCCGGATTTCAGGCTGGAATGCGAGGTTTTCGAATAATTCGTAAAATCCGGCAGGATTGATACCAAGGATACCGGAGTTCGTTTTTGGCTCCGGGATACTGTTAAAAGAAGTTACAAAAGGTTAATTCACGGTTATTCACTTCCATTTACCCGGTTTTTTTCTATATTTATATATTACAGCATATAATGGCTCTTAACATGAGTAAAATTCTGTCCGGCGATAAGATACAGGATTCTGACAGGTAACGGCGATTGAATAAAAAAACAGCACGGATGAAGCGTGTCGTTTTGCTGGTCGAGACGTCGCGCGAGTTCGGAAGACAATTGATCATGGGTATTGCCCGGTATTCGCGATTTCACGGGCCGTGGTCGTTTTACAAGGAACAGATCGGTCTGAAATCATCGATTCCCCATCTGACCCGATGGAAACCGGACGGCATCATCATGCGTGATTCGATGATCAAGGATGAACTGATCCAGATGAAAATACCGACGATTCTCGTTCAGCACGACTCCGCATACTCCAAAGACCTGCCCGATGTCATCACGGAGTCTCACTCCATTGCAAAAATGGCCAGCGAACATCTGATCGAACGGGGATTCAGAAACTTTGCGTTCTGCGGATTCGACAATTTTGAATGGTCCAACCAGCGTAAACATTATTTCTGCCAGTACAATACCGAAGCCGGATTTGAAACCCATGTTTATTTTTCCCCACGGAAAACAAAAGTACCGGATTGGGAAATAGAGCAGCGGCATATTTCCAACTGGCTGAAAACCGTGCCGAAACCTGTCGGAATACTCGCCTGCAATGACGACCGCGGGCAGCATATTCTTGAGGTCTGCAAGCAGCTGGATTTCAAGGTGCCTGAAGATGTTGCGGTAATCGGTGTGGATAACGATCCCATGATCTGCGACATCGGGGACCCGCCGCTGACCAGCATCGCCCTGAACGTCGAGTCCGCCGGATATGAAGCCGCCAAATTGCTGGACAGCATGATCGATGAAAACAGGAGAGCGGGGCAGCATATCTACGTATCGCCGATTCATGTGGTTCAGCGGCAGTCGACGGACCTGCTTGCGGTCAATGATCCCGAAGTCGTGGCCGCCATCCGGTTTATCAGGGAAAATGCGCGGGATAAAATTCTCGTCAAGGATGTTGTCAAAGTCACTCGGATCAGCAGGCGTTCCCTTGAACAACGATTCAGGGAAACCATTCACAGGTCCATCTACGATGAAATCCGGATGGTGCGTGTGGAACTGATTTCAAAACTACTGATCGAAACGGAACTGCCCATATCTCATATTTCGTCCATGTTCAATTTTACGGATATCGAGCACATTTCACGTTATTTTAAAAAGGAAAAAGGAATCGGTCTTCGTGAATTCAGAAAACTTCATCAGCCGCGTTAAGGATGTTCTCTTTACCAGGGAATGCGCATCCGGAGAAAGGAGAAACGATGTTTAGATACAGGATCATGACCGGGTTCTGGTTATGGTTTTTCGTGATCGTGCGGGCCCAGAATCCTTCCTTTCAGACCTACGTCAACCCCGTGATTCCGGGTGACCATCCCGATCCCACATTGACCAAAATCGGCGCATATTTCTATACATCCGGTTCATCGTTCAATCCCACGCCCAAAATTTTCCGGTCCACCGATCTGGTGCATTGGGATGTCATTGCCCAGCCGGTTTCGGCGTCCTGGTCCCAGTACGGGAACAGTCCGGGCGGCGGTATCTGGGGAGGCCATATGGTGCTCTACAACGGGCTTTACTGGCATTACTTCGGACGGGGCGGCGGATACATGTATTTCGTGACCGCGGATCAGCCCGAAGGTCCGTGGTCAGCACCGACGCGTGTAAATATCCCGTCGGGCCTGACAGGGCTGGGTGTGGACAACTCGATTTTTATCGATGAGGGGTCCGGTAAATGGTACATGCTCACCAAGGCCGGCAAGCAGAACAACCATATCCTGGAAATGGGTGAGGACGGGCAGCCCACGGGCACGGTGCTCGATCTGACCTGGCTGAATCCCGATTCCGAGGGCAATCCCTACGGCTGGGCGGAAGGTCCCGTGATGTGGAAGCGCAACGGTTTTTATTACTACAGTTTCGCACAGCATCTGAGCGGTGCACAGTATGTCATGCGCAGCGAGACCCTGACGGACGACGAAGCAGCCTGGACAATTGTCGGAAATAACATGTTTACCGGAAACCGGGGCAATTTCGGCACGCCGAACCATATATCACCCGTAGTCATGCTCGATGACGGCACAAGCTGGACCATTGCCCACAGCAATCACAGCAGCAGCTGGCATGCGCAGGGACGCCAGGGCCTGCTGTGCCAGGTCTATTACGATGATCAGGATTTCCCGTATATTCAGTTTCCAACCGCCAATGCGGTTCAGGCGCCCGTTCTTCCGGGCAGTGGTATTCCCTGGATGGTTCCCAAATCCGACATGTTCAATTCAGGGGAATTGAAACCCGAATGGTCGTTTCTCGGATACAAGCCCGACGGAACATGGTCTCTTACAGACCGGGAAGGCTGGCTGCACCTGGAACCGTACCGGGGGGAAAATACGATACTTCAAAACGACGGCGAACACAGTTATTCGCTGATCACGCGCCTTGATTTCGCGCCGGAGTCCGTCACGGATGAAGCCGGTCTGCGGATCATCAACGGCCCTGAAACACATGAAGCCAAAGTTTTCAGTACGGTCGACAGCGAAGGCAGAAGTGTGCTCACATTCAGTTTTGAAAGTACGGCCGCCAGTGTCGAAAATCCGGTCGGGTCCGTTGTCTGGCTCAAACTGGTCCGCAATGAACATATGATATCCGGCTATTTCAGCGCCGACGGGATCGCATGGAATCCAATCGGCGGGAGCATCGACGCCCGGACCCTGGATACGGAAAAACCGAATTATAATGATTTTACGGGAAACCAGCAGGGACCTTATGTCAAGGGGAAAGAAGCCTGGTTCGACCTGTACGTGTACAAGGACGCGTATACACCCATCAATGCGGACAGCCCGGCGAATCAGTCCGGAACCTCCCGGAAGTACAACAGCGGCGTGAAAGGATACGTGCTGGATGACATTCATGCGGATGACTGGGCCATGTTCGCCGGGGTGGAGTTCGGCGATGCGGATTATGACAAGGTCCCGGATACGTTCCGGATCGTCGCCGCGGGCCTTTCCGCGGACGCTCGTGTCGAAGTCTGGCTCGATTCGCTGGATACCGGTCAAAAGATCACAGAGTGCCCGGTAGGCCTGACGGATGATTCGAAAACCTTCCAGACCTTCACCTCCGATGTGGAACCGGTTACAGGACAGCATGATGTGTATCTTAGGTTTTCGGGTCTGGGGACGGACAAACTGTTCCTGGTCCGCATGATGTGTTTTATGGCAGAGGGGGATACGGTGACGGCGGTGCCGGAACCGTCCGGGTCTGTTCTGCCCCGGCATTTCGGTCTGGAACAGAATTTTCCCAATCCGTTCAATCCCCTGACGCATATCGGCTTTCAATTACCCGAAAAATCCTATGTTTCGCTCAGGGTGACCGATGTGCTTGGCAAGGAAATCGGGGAACTGGCAGGAAAGGAGTTTTCAGCGGGAGATCATTCTGTGACCTTCGACGCTTCTTCGCTGCCATGCGGGGTTTACACCTATACACTGAAAACAGGGGACATGATACAGACAAGAAAAATGATGCTGCTGAAGTAGTATTCGTACCGGCTGATGCAGCCGCATTTTGTACGGGGTCATACGGTATGTTGGGACCGGTAAATGAGGGATTGGGGCGCATGGGGTGAAAAAACATATTAAAATGTGATGTAATGTGATGGTTTTTCTTGCATTTGATATTTTTTCATCTTATATTTCCTATTGTCAATGCGGTTTGACGCTTAGAAAATCCCTCCAAAAAAAATGCTTCGATAAATGAATGATTGCATCAATGACGATGAGAAGGTTCATGAGCAAAAAACAACGGAATCGGCGGATCGGTCAAGATCACCCCGCTGCGCCTGAGATGATGCACTGGCCGCGTATGCGGACCGTCAGGCCCGGGACACGGGGACGGCACGGATTCGCAGGGTTCCTGCATGGCCGGAAGGCGTTCCTGCCGGCCGCATGTCTCGTTTATACGCTATGCCTGCCGGTTTTTTCACAGGCCGGCATGCAGGATGCGGATCGTCCGGTCCGGCAGCGCATATGCATCAGCGAAAGCTGGCGTTTCCACAAGGTCGAAGCGGGGGAGCCGGCAGACACGCTCATTTACGATGTGCGTCCGGAAGTCGGGGACCGGCGGGACAACAGGGAAGCCGATGCCAGACCTACGGACGCGGCGGAAACGGAAACGGAACGCCACGGTCTCAAGGCCTGGATTCTGCCCACGGGCAATCCATTCATCAAGGATCCGGACAGGCGTTATGCAAAGCCGGAAGGCGATCCGGGGATCGATTTCCCGTTCGTTCAAAACGGTTTCGATGAGTCCTCATGGGAAGTGGTGAACCTGCCCCATGACTGGGCGATCGAAGGACCGTTTTACCAGGGATGGGATGCCGTGGTGGGCGGGGGCATGGGCCGGCTGCCGAGCCCGGGTACGGCCTGGTACCGGAAAAAACTCGGTATTCCGGTATCGGATGCGGGCAGGCGCATTTTTCTCGATGTGGACGGTGCGATGTCCTACGCCATGGTCTGGATAAACGGACGCCTCGCGGGCGGCTGGCCCTACGGATATGCCTCGTGGCGCATCGATATCACGCCTTATATTGTGCCCGGCGCGGAAAACCAGGTGGCGATACGGCTGGACAATCCCAACCATTCGTCGCGCTGGTACCCGGGGGGCGGCATTTTCCGGGACGTCTGGCTGGTGAAAACCGGTCCCGTTCATGCGGGACACTGGGGCCAATTCCTGACCACGAGTCATGTTTCCGCGAAATCGGCCGTAATCAGCCGTGAAATCGTCATCGAGAATGACAGCGGCATGGATGCCGGCATCCGCGCGGTAACGGAATTATACAGGCTTAGTCCGGACGGAAAAAAAACCGGAAAGCCGGACCTTGTTTTTAAACCGGTCGATACGGTCGTTCCGGCGGGAGAGAAAATCAGGGTAACCGGTTCCGCAACGCTTGAAAATCCGGAACTGTGGGGACCGCCGCCGGCCCAAATTCCCAATCTCTATTCGGCGGTGACAATCCTGATACGGGAGGGCCGGCTCGTTGACCGTTATGAAACCATTTTCGGCATCCGTTCGGTGGATTTCGATCCGGACAGGGGCATCATGGTCAACGGGGAGCACATACAAATCAGGGGCGTCAATCAGCATCATGATCTGGGGCCGCTGGGTGCGGCATTCAACATGCGCGCAGCCGAGCGTCAGCTTGAAATACTCAGGGACATGGGCTGCAACGCCATCCGTACGGCGCACAACCCGCCCGATCCCGGACTGCTCGCGCTGACGGACCGGATGGGTTTTCTGGTTATGAACGAAATTTTCGATGTATGGGAACGGAAAAAAACACCGCTCGACTTCCATCTCATCTTTCCGGACTGGCACGAGCAGGACCTGCGCGCCTTCATCCGGCGCGACAGGAACCATCCGTCCGTGATTATGTGGAGCTTCGGCAACGAGGTCGGCGAACAGTACACCGGCGATGAAGGCGCCGCTGTGGCCAAACGGCTGCATGAACTCATGAGGGAAGAGGATCCGACGCGCCCGACCACCACGGCCATGAATTGGGCGAAACCGGATATGCCGCTGCCCGTGGTTCCGGATGTGATCAGCCTCAACTATCAGGGCGAGGGCATCCGCCAGTCGCCCGAATTCGAGGGGACCGACCGGATACGGACCGCGCCGCAATACGACGCATACCACGGCCAATTTCCCGGCAAGGTGATTCTCAGCAGCGAAACAGCCTCCGCGTTCAGCAGCCGCGGCGTATATCTGTTCCCGGTCACGGATAAAATCAGCGATATTGTACGGGACGGGCGAGGCGGCGACCCGGCCATCCGGCACGTGACAGCGTATGAGCTCCATGCCGTGGATTTCGGTTCATCCGCGGACAAAGTATTCGGATCCGTGGCGGCGCATCCTTTTGTCGCCGGAGAGTTCGTATGGACCGGCTGGGATTATCTGGGCGAACCGACGCCTTACTACGAATGCCGCAGCTCCTACTGCGGCATCATCGATCTGGCGGGATTTCATAAGGACCGCTTCTATCTGTACCAGGCCCACTGGCGGCCGGATTTCCCCATGGCGCATATCCTGCCGCACTGGAACTGGCCTGACCGTATCGGCGAGGTCACCCCGGTTCATGTGTTTACTTCGGGAGATGAGGCGGAACTGTTTCTCAACGGCAAATCCATGGGAAAGAAGAAAAAAGGGCCCGGCGAATACCGGCTGCGATGGGATGACGTGAATTATGA
Organism: bacterium; assembly: GCA_016930535.1. Taxonomy (GTDB): domain Bacteria; phylum Zhuqueibacterota; class QNDG01; order QNDG01; family JAFGCO01; genus JAFGGN01. The sequence continues at coordinate 11,402 of JAFGGN010000100.1, read as the reverse complement.
ACCGGGAGAGCTGAAGGTGACGGCTTACCGGGACGGAAAAAAATGGGCCGGGGATGCCGTCAGAACCACGGGCGAGCCGGCCGGGCTGGAGGCTCTGGCGGACCGGGACATGATCCGGGCCGATGGCCGGGATCTGTGCTTCGTTACGGTGCGCGTCACGGACAAAGACGGACTCACCGTACCGACAGCGGCAAATATTGTCACATGCAGTATTGACGGACCCGGCGAAATTGCCGCCACCGGCAACGGTGATCCGAATTGTTTTACACCGTTTCCTTCACACGAGCGGGCCGCGTTCAGCGGGCTGGTTCTGGCGATTGTCCGTTCAAAACCGGGGATGGCCGGCCCGGTCACGCTGACGGCGGAATCTCCCGGGATCGGCAGAACGCAGGTTGTGATCACGAGTCAGTAATTCCGGATACCGGATATCGATTGACATCCGGATTTTTTAAAATGGATCAGTATAAATACAAACCGGAGGGTATCTAAAAATGACCCAAAAAGGAATGCCCCGTATGAACCGGTTTTCGATCGTTTTCAAAAGAATGCATGTGTATTCCCTTCTCGCGGCAGCGGTCTTTTCCGCTTCAGGCACTGATGCGCGGGATGCCGTCATCGACCTGGGCATCACGCATCAGATCATCCGGGGGTACGGCGCGGCCAATATTCTGCAGTGGCGGCCGGACATGACCGATTCTGAAATCGAAACGGCGTTCGGTACGGACGACGGCCAGCTCGGATTTACGATTCTGAGACTCCGAATTCAGCCCGAAACGAACCTGTGGATGACGAACATACCGACCGCGCAAAAGGCCCGTGATATGGGCGCGATCATTATTGCGGCTCCGTGGGATCCCCCTGCCGATATGCTCGAAACTGTCAACGGTATCAAAAGGGTCCGTTATGACAGTTATGAGGATTACGCCTATTATCTCGACGATTTCCGGATATTCATGGAGGACAATGACGTTCCCCTTTACGGTATTTCCGTTCAGAATGAACCGGACATTACGGACAGCTGGACCAGCTGGACCGCGGATGAGATGCTGACCTTTATGCGGGATTATGCCCATATTATTTTGGAAACCCGGGTCATGGCTCCCGAATCGTTTCAGTTCAGACGCAGCATGTCCGATCCCATACTGAACGATGCCCAGGCCTGTGCAAATACGGATATTATTTGCGGGCATATTTACGGCGGCGGTCTTAAGGCATATCCGCTGGCCGAGAGCAAGGGAAAAGAAGTCTGGATGACCGAGCACCTGTCCGGGGAAAACAGCAATGCGAACGACTGGTATTGGGCCTTCAGCGTGGCCACTGAAATACACGGCGTCATGCATGCCGGGATGAATGCGTACATATGGTGGTACATCGTCCGGTACTACGGTCCCATCAGCGACGGAACGAACAACAGCGGAAAGAAAGGGGATGTGACCAAGAAGGGGTATGTCATGTCGCAGTTCTCACGGTTCATCCGGCCCGGCTATTTCCGGGTGGAGAGCGACAAAACTCCCCAGGCGTATGTGTATCTTTCCGCCTACAGGGACGGCGCCGGCTCCAAAGCCGTGATCGTGGCCATCAATTCTTCGTCGAATCCCCGGGAGCAGTCATTCGTTTTTCAAAACGGGCATGCCGGGAAGGTCACGCCTTATGTCACATCCGAGACGAAGGACTGTCAGCGGGAAACGGATATTTATCTGTCCGGCGATACGCTCACAGCGACCCTGGATGCCGGCAGTATCACGACTTTTGTGGCGGATGTGAATGAAGTGGTTTCAGTCGGGAACGCTTCAGACGGTTCTTCTTCATTCGTGCTGGGCCAGAATTATCCGAATCCGTTCAATCCGTCCACGCATATCGGTTTTGAAATTCCCGGGAGCGCGTTTGTATCTCTTAAGGTTTACAATACGCTCGGACAGGAAATCGCCGAGCTCGGAGGCAAAGTGTATGCGGCCGGAATGCATACCGTGAATTTCGGGGCGTCCGGTTTGCCCGGCGGCATCTATTTTTACACGTTGCGGACCGGAAACTTCACACAGACAAGAAAGATGTTTCTGATGCGGTAGGTCCGTGCCGTATCCGGCATCAGTCAGAGCGGATCACGGCCACATTGAATGGGATCAACCAGTCATGAGAAAATGGTTTTCTCTTTTATCCTGCATCGGTGTTTTGAGTATATGCGTCTCCGTCCATGCACAGGATAAACTCTATCCGAATATGTTTCCGCCGGAGGACATGCCGTGTATTTCGATGCGCCGGATCTTTCCAATGGCGTATATTTTTATACGCTGACCGCCGGGGACCGTTCTGTTTCAAGGAAAATGGTCATGATTAAATAGGTCAATAGGGTGCCATGGCGGCCGGCTTCGTTAATGCATTTTTTTGAATCCGTTGTCGTTTTAACCGGAGTTCCATCCGATGATGATGAAATCAGCTGTGCGCATGCTTGCAACTGTTGTTTTTCTGTGTCTCGTTTCAACGGATATTTTGAAAGCTCTGGAAACCGAAGGAAATGCGCAGAATCCGGTCATATGGGCCGATGTGCCGGATCCCTCCGTCATCCGGGCCGGTGATGTGTATTATATGAGCAGCACGACCATGCATATGAATCCCGGTTTGCCCATTATGAAATCCATGGATCTGGTCAACTGGGAAATCGTCAGTTATGCGTATGAAACCCTGGCAGACAACAATGCAATGAATCTCAGGGCCGGCCAGGATGCCTACGGGGACGGATCGTGGGCCAGCAGCATCCGGTATCATAACGGCACTTATTATGTGGTGACTTTTTCTTATACCACGGGCAAAACACATATCTATCAAACCGATGATGTCGAGAACGGATCATGGTCGGCATATACGCTCAGTACGGTGTGTCATGATCCGTCATTGCTGTTTGACGGGGACCGCGTGTACGTGGTTTACGGCATCGACGATATCAGAATCATCGAACTGACTGCAGATGTCACGGCGGTCAAGCCCGGAGGACTCAACCAGGTGCTTATTCCCAGGTCCAGTGAGATCGCAGGAACGAATTTCTATGTTTCGGCCGAAGGATCCCATATTTATAAATTAAACGGCAAATACTACGTGTTTCTCATCTCCTGGCCGGCCGGCAGCATGCGTACGGAACTGGTATACCGGTCCGACACCCTGACCGGCCCGTATGAAGGAAGAATCGCGCTGCAGGATGACGGCATCGCCCAGGGCGGGCTGATCGATACGCCCGGCGGGGACTGGTATGCCTTTTTGTTTCAGGACCACGGTTCGGTCGGCCGGATTCCCTATCTCGTTCCCGTTGCATGGGAGGAGGATTGGCCGGTACTGGGCGTGAACGGCCAGGTGCCCGATGCACTGGATATCCCTGTCGAAAATGACGCATTGCCGAAAATTGTGGCATCGGACGAATTCGACTGGGATTCCGTGATGCCGCTGGTATGGCAGTGGAACCACAATCCGGATAACGGCAGCTGGTCCGTAACGGACCGTCCGGGATTTTTCAGGTTGATCAACGGGCGCATCGATACGGGTTTTCTGGATACGCAGAATACGCTGACACAGCGGACATTCGGCCCGGAATGTTCGGGGATCGTGGCTATGGATGTCAGCGGAATGCTGGATGGCGATGTGGCGGGACTGGGTGCGCTTCAGAAAAAATACGGATTCGTGGCCGTCAAAATGTCCGGCGGAGGCAAATCCCTGATCATGGTGAACGGCAGCTCGGATGAACCGAAAGAGGTTGAAAACGTGCCGCTTGCCCAGAACATGATATTCTTTAAAATCGCCTGCGATTTTAAATACCGGAGAGACAGGGCCACGTTTTACTACAGTCTCGACGGGACCGAATGGAACACCATCGGCAACAGCCTGTCGATGTCCTATACGCTGCCCCATTTTATGGGATACCGGTTTGCATTGTTCAATTATGCGACCGAATCGACCGGCGGTATGGTCGATTTCGATTGCTTCAGGATTTATAATTCACTGACCGGGCCGGCCGCGGTGAATCATGCCGGGCAAAACAATCCAGCGGGATTCGGTATATCCGGGAATTATCCCAATCCATTTAATCCTGTCACGCATATACGTTACGCGATTCCCGGGAACGGACGGGTGTCGCTGAAAGTGTTCGATCTGCTTGGCCGTGAAGTGGCCACCTTGTTCGAGGGATTTCGTCTTCAGGGAGATTACGAGGCCGAATTGAATGGTGAAAATCTTGCGAGCGGCATGTATTTATGCCGGCTGATTGCCGGCAATCTCAGGGATACGGAAAAACTGATTTTGTCGAAATGATTGGGTATCAGCAGAAAAGGAACAGGGTTATGACAAGAGCAATGATTTTCGTACTGTTCGTTTTTTACGGATTTTTATCCGCACAAAAAGCCATCATCAAAATCGATACGGACCGGACAATCGGAGAAATCGACCCGAAAATCTACGGGGTCTTTATGGAGCCGATCGATTTCAGCGGCAGGATGATGGGTCTGCCCGATACGGTCCGGTTCAACACCCTGTACGGGAATTTGTATGATCCTGCGTCGTCGCTCGCGGACGCGAACGGATTCAGGCAGGATTATATCGATGCGATGAAAGAGCTCGGAATTACCAACATGCGCTGGCCCGGCGGGAATTTTGTGATGGCTTATAACTGGCAGGACGGGATAGGTCCGAAAGACCGGCGGCCGGCCCGCATCAACCTGGCGTGGGGCGGCATCGACAACAATCATGTGGGCACGGACGAATGGATCGCACTGAACAGGGCCATGGGGAGCGAAAATATCATTTGTGTCAACCTGGGGCTCGCGGCCATTCAGGATGCCTGTGCCTGGGTCGAATACTGCAATTATAAGGCAGGCACCGCGTATTCCGATTTGCGGGCACAGAACGGGCACAAAGAACCGTACGGTGTTAAAATATGGGATCTGGGCAACGAAGTGGATGGCGCTCCATGGGAGCTGGGTCATAAAAATGCCGACGATTATGTCAGGATCGCACGGGAAGCGGCCAAGGCCATGCGGGCCGTGGACAATACAATCCGGTTCGTGGCCTCCGGGTCGTCGTATTATGAAAGCACGGGCCAGTGGGTCGAATGGAACCGGAAAGTCCTGACCGGGCTGGGCGATATGATCGATTATATATCCATTCACCGCTACTGGGAAAATTCGCGTGACTATGATACGTTTATGGGTCAGAGCGCGATGGATTTCGAAGAAAAGATCCGGGTGACGGCCGCAGAAATCGAGGCTGTAAAAGCCATGAAAGGATTCACGAATCCCATCTATATATCATTCGATGAGTGGGGTGTTTTCGGCAGGAACTTTCTGTCTGTTCTGCCTGTGGCCCAATGTCTGAATTCCTTTATCCGCCATGCCGATGTCGTGAAGATGACCAACTTTACGCTGATGACATCCCTGCTGCACACGGACAGGGAAAAGGGAAGTTTTAAAACGCCGCTGTTCGAGACGTTCAAACTGTTCTCGAACCACTGCCGGGGGAATTCGATCGACACATATGTCGCATGCGATACGTTCAGTACGGAAAAATGCAGGGGCATTCCCTGTCTTGATGTGACGGCCGTGTATACCAAGGACAAAAAAGCGGTCGTGAACGTCGTCAACAGGCACAGGGACGACACGATTGCCGCCGAGCTCATCAGCACTTCCGGTCCATTTGAAGGAAAAGCCGAAATTCGTCTGCTGAGCGCAGCCTCCATAGAAGAACCGTTTGCATTTGACAAACAGGCGCAGTACAGGCCTGTTATCAAAACGATTGCGGTCAGGGGGAACCGACTGTCCTGCTCGTTCCCGGCGCATTCGATCACTCAGATTGAAGTCGGGATCAAAAAGTGACGCATGCATCGAACAGCCGTATTATCGAAAGATGACCGGTTTTTTCGCCGGTTTTGTACAAGACATTTGAATTTTTAAAAATAAGGGAGTATATTTAAGCAGGGACAGAACCAATTCGAATTACATTCGATTCAAAAATACAGATAACACGTTTTTAAAAGGAGGATGCCAGATGAAACGATTTCAGGAAATAGCACCCGTGATCATTTTTATTGTGCTGGGTGCCCTTACCCCGTTGTGGTCCGGTACGACCGGCAAGATTGCCGGTACGGTCACCGATAAGGAAACGGGTGAACCGCTGCCCGGTGCAAACGTGGTGGTTTCAGGGACCTCGCTCGGTGCTGCCGCGGATATCAATGGTCAGTACACCATCCTGCAGATTCCGCCGGGTGTGTATGACGTGAGCGTATCCGTCATCGGGTATGCCAGGACCACGATTCAGGATGTCCGCGTCCGGATCGATCAGACGGCGCGCGCGGATTTTGACATCGAGATTCAGGAGATCGAGTTTGGTGAAATTACGGTCGTTGCACAGAGAAACATCGTCCGGGAGGACGTGGCCACCAGTGTCGTGGCCGTGACCAATCAGGAAATCGAGTCGCTTCCGGTTTCGAGTGTCAGCAGTGTAGTCGACCTGCAGGCCGGTATCGAGTCCGGAATGAGGATACGCGGCGCCGGTGCGGATGAATCCCTGTTTCTGGTGGACGGGATCACGCTTCGGGATCCCCGGAACAATCAGCCGATTTCCAGCATTGCGTTAAGCTCGATCAAGGAAATTTCGATCGAACGCGGCGGATTCAATGCGGAATACGGCCAGGTCCGGTCGGGCATCGTGAATGTGGTCACGCAGGACGGCAGCAAAACGGCCTATCACGGAAACGTCGAATTCAAGTACAGTCCACCCGCTAAAAAACATCTCGGTATTTCGCCGTTCGACGTCAATTCAAACTGGCTCAGGCCGTATTTTGATGACGATGTCTGCTGGACAGGCACGCGCGGTGAAGATTTTGAAGATCTGAACGCCAACCAGTACTGGGATGAAGGGGAACCGTTTACGGATGAGAACGGGGACGGACAATGGACGGGCTGGGACAAATACACGCAGCGGCAGTACGCGGAATTTGTCGGCTGGAACAAAATCTCGCATGATCTGCTCAGCGACAGCGATCCGTCGAACGACGTTTCCGCATACGGTGCGCAGCAGATATTCAAGTACGAAACACGCAAACGGCCCGATTATACGCAGCCGGACTATGATATCGATGCCGGTTTCGGCGGCCCGCTTCCGTTCGTCAGCGGCAAACTCGGCGATCTGCGCTTTTTCTCGACCTACCGCAGGCACCGTGAAATGCTGCTTGTACCGCTTTCGCGGGATGATTATGTGGATTATGACTGGTCCATGAAGCTGATCTCTGACATCAGCCCTTCCATGAAACTGACGGTTTCAAGCATGATCGGTAAAAAATACACCATGCAGCAGAACTGGAGTTATTATTATATCCGCTGGCCCGGAGAGGTCGCCGGTCAGACGAGCTCGCTGAGCGAATTGTTCGGTACGGGCATGTTCTCCGTCGTGGATATCGGGCACAAGGATTTTTCAGCCAAACTGACGCACTTACTCAATCCCGAGACTTTTTATGAAGTGACTGTCGAGCATTTTATCCGGGATTACTGGGGAAGGCCCCCGAGGGACAGGGACCTGGAAACCCTGACCGAGGTCGTCGACGGATATTTTGTCGACGAAGCGCCGTATGGCTATGACAACGATGATGCACTGGGTATTCAGGGCATGATTTTCGGCGGTTTTACCTGCAAGCGCAGGGACAACACCAAGGTATCCGCCACCACCGTCAAGGCGGACATGACCAGCCAGGTCAACTTCAACAACCTGGTCAAAACCGGGGCCGAATTTGTGTACAACGAACTGGATTTCGACTACGGCGAGATTGCCAATTATGCCAGAGAAAGATATGAGCAGCATGTGGATTACACGGCAAAACCGCTGAGGGCGGCCCTTTATGTGCAGGACAAACTGGAAACCAACGGATTCATCATGAATGCAGGCCTGAGGCTGGACTACAGCAACTCGAACACGGACTGGTGGGATGTGGATCCGTACGACGGCACGTTCTATTCGGCCAAATACAGTGAAGACAATGATTATGCGATGTCAAAGTCGAGCCCCCAGTGGCAGCTGAGCCCGCGTCTCGGGATTTCCCATCCGATCACGGAAACGTCGAAACTGTTTTTCAATTACGGCCACTTCAAGCAGATGCCGTCCTATGAAACGCTTTTCCAGACGGCCCGTGCCACGGACGGCCGCATGTATACATTCGGCGATCCCGATCTGACCCTGGCCAAAACGATTTCCTATGAACTGGGTTACGACCATTCTCTGTTCAATACCTATCTGGTTCAGATGGCCGCTTTTTATCATGACATTTTTGACAAGCAGGACCAGACAAGATATACGGCGATCAGCGGATTGGTTTATCAGAGAACCACGAGCAATGATTACCAGGACATCCGGGGCTTTGAGCTGACATTGAGAAAGAATACCGGACGATGGTGGACATTCTTCGGCAATTATACCTACCAGGTCACGACGAGCGGGCATTTCGGACGGGACCAGATGTATCAGAATCCGAGCGATCAGAAACGGTATGATGAAGCGACGGTGAACCTGTATCAGAACCGTCCGTCTCCGAGTCCCTATGCCAGGTTCAATCTGGCGTTCAATACGCCCATGGATTACGGACCGGAAATCGCCGGATTCCGCGCTCTCGGCGGGTATACCATGAATGTGCTGTTTACCTGGCGTGCGGGCGGATACCGGACGTACAATCCCCTGAATGCATCCGGAATCACGAACAATATTCAGGATACGGATTATTTGAATACGGTTTTACGGTTCAGCAAGACGCTGCATGTCAACAAGTTCAGGATTCAGGCGTTTGTGGACATCGACAATCTGTTCAACCACAAACGGATGTCCCTGGCCAATTTCGGCGGCAAGAACGACGACAATGTGCTGTACTGGCAGAGCCTGCATTTGCCGGAAAGCGAAGCTTATGACAATATTCCGGGCAATGACAGATACGGGGATTACCGGCAGCCCGGCGCGGCCTATCAGCCCATGGAAGGCAGAAAAATCATCGATTATGACAACTTCATCGGGGAGCCGGGTGTGATTTATTATGATTTCAGGTACGGCACCTATATGGAATATACGGACAATGTATGGGCTCCCGTGGATAAGGCGCGCATCAACAAAATACTGGATGACAAGGCGTACATCGATATGCCCAACCGGGATTCATTCACGTTTTTAAGTCCGAGACAAATATTCTTCGGACTCAGGGTTTCATTTGATTTCAAATGATGAACAGGGTAAAAACCGGAATTGAAATACAATCGTTCAATTTTTAAAAAATCGGAGTTTCAATGAAAATCTTAAAATCTTACAAAATGGTGGCCGGCTTCGTGGGTCTGATATTTTTAAGCCAGTCCGGCCACATCTATGCGCAGGCGCTGGGCGCATCCGGCGAATTGAAGTGGCTGCGCATCAACTCTTTGCATACGTATTTTTCGGAACAGGGCAGCCAGTCGGAGACCGGCGGAACCGAAGAAACGAACATCAGTTTTTCATGGCCGGGCGAGTATGGTATCGATCAGTATACCATGCGTTCACAGGGCATGTGGCTGGGCTGCCGGAATTACCATGAGGCCGTCGTGGACAGGACATTCGATAAAATAGTGGTCAATGTCGGCCTCAAACCGAACGAGTATACGGAGCGGCCCATATTCGATGCGTATGATTTCAGGCTCATCGGAAAATTCGATCATCCGATTGTGAATGTGGACGGGTCGCTTGCATCCGAGCTGACTTATTACGATGTGCTGGACGATATTGATCCGGATCTCCCGGCCGACCGGCTGCTGATTGTGAAGAATCATACGCTGATCGGCGTGGACGTTATCAAGAAAGTATACGCCTGGTCGACCAGGGGACATGATAATTACTACATTTATGATTATGTGCTGAAAAACACGGGCATTATCGACAATGACGGCACCACGAATGATCAGACCATACAGGATTTCTACTTTCTGCTCGCCTACCGGTATACGTTCGCCGGGGAATCCATCATCTATAACAATCCGGACGGAACGAACTGGGGAACGGGTGCCATGCAGTGGGGCGGCAATGTGGTGAACGATGTGGTCGGGCGTGATCCGGCGGCCAATGATTTTGAGTTCAGGGCGCAGTTATCATGGTACGGCCCAAATTCGGCGCAGCCGGTTACGGATGACTGGGGCTGTCCGAATTATAAAGATGACGGGGTGATGGCGGCAGCCAAATATGCGGGCCGTGTCGTACTGCATGCCGACAAATCGACGTCGGACCGGTCAGATAATCTGTATCAGCCGTCATGCACGCGTTTTACCTATTCAGACGATCCGGTCATGCAGCGGGCAAGTTCCCCGTACAATGAAATTTACATCAATCAGCGCTATGATTTCATGGCTTCCGGACATGATCCGCAGACCCATGCGGAATTGCTCGAAGCCTCCGGACTCACCGCCGATGTCTGGTCTTCGGGGACGGGCACATCGGGTCACACGATCACACAGGGATTCGGGCCGTACACGCTCGAAACCGGGGACAGTGTGCATATCGTGGTTGCCGGTGCCGTTTCGGGAATCAGCCGTGAAAAGAACAGGGAAGTGGGCGGCAACTGGATCCAATACGTTAACGGAACCGGAACGCCCGAGCTGATCAAACCGGACGGTTCGGCTACGACGGATCATGACGAATACAAAAGAGAGTGGGTCTGGACCTGCAAGGATTCGCTGTTCAAGGCGTTCCGTAATGCCATCGCCAATTATGAATCTGGCTACAGCATACCGCAGGCGCCGCCGCCTCCCGAAGAATTTACGGTGAAATCAGGCGGCGACCGGATATCCCTGTCGTGGTCGGACAATGCAGTATCCGCTCCGAATTTTGACGGTTATGTGATTTACCGTGCACAGGGCAATGTCATGCAGCCAAAGACAAAATACCGCTTCCTGTTCGAATGCGATGCATCGGATGCGGTTCATGAATTTGATGATGTCACGGCCATCCGGGGATTCGACTATTACTACTGCGTTCAATCGAAGGCCAAAAATCCGGACGATCCGTCCCAGCCCCTGGTCAGCAGCATGTTCTGGACACTCACCAGTGTGCCGGCTACGTTGCAGCGCCCCCAGGGCATGGCCATCGGGGAAGTCCGGGTGGTGCCGAATCCCTATGATATAAGGTCGAGAAGGCTCCAGTTCGGCGATGAGTCCCAGTATGACCGCATCGCTTTCTACGAGCTGCCCGGGCAGTGCAAGCTGAAGGTGTTCACGGAACGCGGCGACCTGATCTGGGAGAAGGAACACGTGGACGGATCAGGCGACGAACTGTGGGACAGCATGACCAGCTCGCGCCAGATCGTGGTCAGCGGCATCTACATCCTGTACGTGGAAGTCACGGAAGATATCATCGCCGAAGAGGATGTGGTGGCG
>JAFGGN010000099.1 GCA_016930535.1 bacterium | reverse complement strand
GAATTGCTCCAGCCCGATATCCCGACCGCATTGCTGTTCAAAGATCCCCGGTAAATCGTGTATTCCGAAGACCAGCTCGAGGATTTGTCCAGATGAACGAACAGCGGCTCCGTTCCCGTGATTTCGATCTGATACCAGACCAGGTCAAAGAACTTTCTGACCTGACCGGATTCACCCTGATTCACATACAGCTCATCAAGACCACGTCTCACCGTCAGGCTGAAATCCCCTTCTCCCCCGTCCACGACGATATAATAGGTGCCGGGAATCACATTCTCGACCTGAACCATCTGATCTGAATTGCTCCAGCCCGATATCCCGACCGCATTGCTGTTCAAAGATCCCCGGTAAATCGTGTATTCCGAAGACCAGCTCGAGGGTTTGTCGAGATGAACGAACAGCGGCTCCGTTCCCGTGATTTCGATCTGATAATATTTCTTGTCCTGTGATGAAGCGATCCGTCCCTGCCAGGGAACATTCTCCCTGATAATTTCCACTTGCCCGATTGTCTTCAAGGGCACAATCACCGAGAGAAGCAGCAGGCAGCAGAATGACCTCCAATTACTTTTTGACATCCGCATTTTATATCTCCTTTATATGAAGAGTCCGAATTTTCAGGGGCATCCTGAATTGATTTTCATTGGATCAATGAGGCGTCCAGAACCAGAATTTCATCATCGGAAAGTTCCGGCACAACATATCCAACTTCCTCATACTTCCTGAGTACCGTATTGATATTCGATGGTTCAAACTTGTAGGCTCCTCCCTGTTTAAAACCGTAATAGAGCGAAGCTGCTGCCCCGGCCGCAAGCCCCGTGCCTGCAGAAGTGACAGTGCCCCTGGTTGTTCCACCCTGCATCAACTGGAGTGAAGCGACAAGTGAAGAGGCCACAACGGCTTTCGGAATATAAGCGCCGTCAAACCGTCTGGTCAATACGATCTCAGCCGGCTCATACCCTTCTTTCTCGAGCCTCAGTATCACGGTTTCGTCCTTTTTGTCCACCTTGATTTTCCTCGGAGTCAGCCCGAGCTGAACGTCCTTGACCAGAATTCTCGCTCCGGCAGGTTCGGAACCGACTTCGATCATCTGCGTCGCCGCACAGCCGGATAACAGGCAGACCAGACACAGGATAATTGCAATGCTTATCCATCGGCTTGGATTTCTTTTTAAATGTGACATAATCCTTTCCTTTCCCTGACTGTGTTACAGATGCCCCTTCACGTTAAAAAGCCGGGCAATGCCCCGGCCCTCACTTCATCCGTGCATCAGCCGGGAGAAATCTTACATGAACAGAAAAAAGTCCGTTCCAGGATTCGAACGGACTTCGGCGGCTGATGTTCTTATTGTCTGAGACATTTTTGCACTGTTTCATTGCCATTCAATGCGAACCTCATGTATGGCATTGCCGACGGTATTTCAAACCATCATACCGGCAAGCCATGGAATAACGACAAAAACATAAATCATGCTCACAACCAGGCCGGAGGCGAATGGAAGGACGACGCCCTTATAGACAATTCCGTTCGATTCGGGGACCGCATCCCCGGCCAGTATCAGGTTTCTTCTGCGGTTGAATCCGACGATGCCGCCAATCGCCATTCCGGGCAGACAGCCCGGTATGGCACCTGTCAATCCAATAAGAATATAGACCAAAAATATATTCGCACCTGCAATTTGAATCAGGAAATAACCTGCCCCTGCATAGCCCCACCATGGAATTTTAGGGATAAAAGAAACAGCGATTGCACCTGCCAAACAGAACGCCATTCCAGGCTCGACAAGCAGCAGGCCGATAAACGCATCGATCACTTTCAGAATGATCCCGACAATGATTCCCCATTTCAGGCCGGCCATCACATGGGCCCTCACCGGTTGATAGAGCACGCGCAGTTTAAAATGTTTTTTGATGATATCCCACAGCGTGGATACGATCTCATTCCAGGTGCCGTCCTCATTCCTGTGATGGATCACCAGGCGGTTGTTCGGTCCATGTACTCCTTCCAGGATACTGCTTCGAATTTCATTGTACAGCTGTCTTGCTTCATAAAAACGGCATATGCCGTTATCTCCTTCGACCTCCATGAAACGATCCTCTTCCATTCTCAAGGACTCGATTTCCCGATGAACAGTTCTTCATCTTTCATAATCCAATCCCCTATTGTTCGGTTTTTCATGAGATCATCGGTCTTCATAAAATCTGTTCCGTAAATCGCGGAAATCTTACAACAGAAAAACGTCCGTTCAAAGTCGAACGGACGCTTTGGATATGACAGTTTGATTTATGACCGGCAGAACAGTGCATGCCTGTCATTCCATATAATTAAAACTTAACCGGTCTGTACCGTATCGTCTCATTCCGGCAAGAATACGATTGTACGGGAGGAAAATATGTGTTGACCGGCCGGTAAGGCGCGACATTCGTTTTGGGCATTTCCACTTTCGGGGCCGTGTTTCTGATCGTTACATTATGGAAAACAGGCGATGAAATGGAGGACCGCTCCCGCATCAGACGCTGATCCTTGAGTGACTGTTCTCTCAATCGATCCAAAGCAGCCTGTTCTCTCCGCATATCCTCCTGCATCTTCCATCGGAGTTCCCTGGCCATATTCTTCTGCTGATCCATTGCAGCATTGTTTCTCAACACATCCTCCTGCATCCACCGCTTCACATTTGTGGCGATTTTGTTCTGCTGATCCAGAAGCGCCTGGTTCCTACGTACTTCTTCCCGGTTGTGCTGCTGAAAATGAATCTGCATTTTACGATACTCATTCATCGAGACAGTACTTTTCTGAAACTGATTCTGCCGATGATCCCACTGCAGGGTCTTTGCGCGGCCCCAATCCCCACTTTTTACATGCATGGTGCCGGACAGCAGAATGATCGCACAGAGGCCGAAACAGTGATGTCTTTTATAACCCTTACCCGTACCGGCTGCACCTGACCATGTCTGATTTTTGGTTTGTGAATTCATTTTTCTCTCCTTAGTTCACATGTAAAGTGTACAGTAATCCCGGCGATTTTGAAATATACGTGCTGTGATTCAAAAAAATCTTACGAAACAGTTATAAGAACGGATTCATTTGCTGTTGGCGGCATGATATTCAACAGTTCAATGTATGGATAACTGACCGCTGGAACCGTACAAAAACGCCGCTCATCATTGAATAAACGTCCGTGACGAACCGGGGCTTGCCATTTCATGCGTGCCATCTCCGATATTTCCATATAAACAGCCGCCGAAAACTCTTTTACTTCATCCTGAATTCTCTTGTTTTTCTGCGCATTTGTCTTATATTTCCTGATAATATTCCTTTATGATTACATCAACCAGCAGCATAAAATATCTGTATTCACATCCAATGATTCGATGGAACTCAGGATGAATGACACGTTCGAAATTGAAAAGACGGTACAGTCGGCCAAAAACGGGGATCCGGCAGCATTGGAGCATTTGTATTCTCTTTTGCATGTAAGATTTCTCCCGGTCGCCGCACGAAGGTTACAGATGAGCCGGACGATTGCAGATCCGGGCCGGATCGACGAGCTGGCATCCGGATTCTGCAGATCCGCTGTTCTTAAAGCAAATGAAATCTGTCCCGTGACCAGTGAACGGTGGTCGCTGATACGCCTGATGGCTATTTTCAACAATCTGGCCGACGACTATATTCTGACTCTGCTGACCGAAAACGCGCAGAAGGGAGACGCCGGGGCGGAAAACCGGCTGTTCGAAATCCTGAGGAAGAAACTGATGGAACGGCTGTCCTACAAAAGATAACAGGGGATGTCAATGGACACACAGACACAGGAAGATCTGGTTCATGAAACATTGACCGTGATTCACAGCAAATATAAAACAATGACATTCGAGAAAGGAATCCTTCCCTGGGCCTACGGCATTCTGGAAAGGAAACTGAAAGGTCACTGGAGAAAGATGGCATCGCGTCAAGAACTGGAGGATGCCCATAAGGAAACAATACAGAAATTACATATACACGAAGAACCCGCAGATATTCTCTGCGAAAAACGCGAACTGGTTGAAGTCGTAAGAAACGCGCTGGGGCGGCTGAGCCCGTCGGAGAGGGAAATCCTTGGCCTGAAATTTCAGGGCTTTTCGGGTGAAGAAATTCAGAACAGGCTGGGACTGAAACGCAGCGCCATGGATGTACGCGTATACCGGGCCACGCAGAAATTAAAGAAGATACTTATTCAGGAAGGGGTGACCTCGTATGAAATGCAATAATCCCCAAATAAGGGAACTGGTCAGCCGGTATCAGATGAATCTGCTGACCGACAGTGCGGAAAGGTCCCGCGTCGAAGCCCATATCCTCTCCTGTGAACACTGCTTTCAGGAAAGCTGTTCGATGAGTCCGGCGCTTGATCTGCTGAATGAGCATCCGCAATGTTTTCTGGATGCCGCAATAAAGCCGGAACCGTTTTTTAAAAAAAATCCAGCCGGGGTCAGGGTTGTTATAAAAAATATATTCGACAGGCTGACGATGTTTTTTGATTTTATTCTGGACCTGTGGACAAAACCTCCCGTCCGAATTCTCGTTCCCGTAGGTGCGAGTATTGCATTGGCCCTGGTCCTCCTGCTGCCGCGTCCTGCCACCTACACTGATCTGGCCGTGATTAAAAAGGCCGATTATCAGCCTGTTTCATTCAGGGGCGTGGCGCCGGCAAGCGAATCCGCACGGATTTTCGAAGATGCGATGAAGGCCTATGTTCGGGACGATTACCGTGAGTCCATCGAAAAACTGAATGCCTACTGCGCCATGGAACCGGACAATGCCTATGGCCGCTTCTACCTGGGTGTATCCCATGTGATGAACGAAGAGCTGGATGAGGGAACCGGCCATCTCGAAACCGCCCTGATATTGTGCCGGGGGACGGACAATCCGGTATTGCTGAATGAATGCCTGTGGATGTTAGGCAATGTGAGCCTGAGGCTTGAACAGCCGGAAAAGGCCATCGAATATTTGAAGGAAAATCATGAAATCGAAGGTGCCGATCAAAAACGTATTGATCAATTGATTGACGCCATTGAGAAATTAATGAACAAAGGTCAGTGAAATGAAAATTAAATTTTCACATAAAATGACAGTGTTATTTATATTTTTGAACCTGGCGCTTACCGAGTCGGATGTGAAAGGTCAGAGCACATCAGGCGATCCTGTTCTGATCATACCCAAAACAGCTATAATTCCTGTCATTGATGGGGAGATGGACATCATTTGGAATTATACCGGTCTGGAAGTGCTAGAGAACGACCTGTCTTCCTATCTGGAAGAATGTCAAGGCTTGCAACCGCCTTCATCGCCGGCTGATTGCAATCCTTCCTTCAGGACGCTTTGGGATGAAACATACTTGTACTTTTTTTTCTCGGTGGATGATGATACACTTGTAAAAACACCTCCACTCCTACCTTACATGGATGATGATATCGAATTGTTCATCGACAGTGATTTCAGCCATGGAAAATCCTACGATTTCATCGATGATTTTAATATCCAATTTGGATGGAACTACTCTGAAGCTGCTGTATCTCTTTCATACAGTTCGGAGATAGATATTGCCAAATTTGAATTCGTTCAGAAGACCACAGGGACGGGCTGGAATCTGGAACTGGCCATTCCCATGGAGAATCTTTTAATGAACACTTCCTCTGGGCATGTTTTCGGTCTTGATGTGCAATACACAGACAATGATGGTAATCCATGCCCTAACGGAGGTTCGCAGCATCCGCAACGCGAACATAAATTATCCTGGTGGAATGTCGGCAATGACTCGTCCTGGAGGAACCCATCTTTATTTGCCAAGGTGATGCTCGGCCCTGAAATCTCCACGGCGGATATCGATCTGTCAGTTCCCGGACACGACTTCGGGAACGTGCATCTCGGCGAAACCGGATCCTTCGGGGTGACAGTCGGCAATCCCGGCCTGGACACACTCCGGATCAGCGATGTCCGGTCAGAATCGGATGAGTTCACGGCCGGACCGCAGATCCTTGAAATCGCACCCGGGCAGAATGATGAAATTGCTGTCCAATTTCATCCCGGAGAAACGGTCCTCTGTTCGGACACCTTGTATATAGTCAGCAACGCTTTCGGGAAGCCCGTGATCCCGTTCTGGGTCCATGGCACCGGGATTTATCCGGAGGTGGAATCCATTACTGTTCTTCCCAATCCATTCACGCCGAACGGGGACGGGTACAACGATGCCGTGTCTTTCGAATATCCGGACATGTATACCCTTCATCCGCACATTCAGATCTTCGACCTGAAAGGCGCCCGGGTGAGGGACATGGCCCGTTTCTCCGGACCGGAATACCTGTGGGACGGGAAAGACGATCAGGGGACAAACCTGGATCCGGGTGTCTATATCTATATTCTCGAAGCGAAAACCCGGGTCGTGGCCAAAGGGACCGTCACACTGATCCGTTAGGCAAAATGAACATGAAACAGCTGAAAATCTCCATTATTCTGACAGGATACCTGTTATGCAATTCAGGAGGATTCTGCGGATCCAATGACATAATGCCGGTTTTATCGATTCCCAGGGTCACCGTTGCACCGGTTATCGACGGCATCCGGGATCCGGTCTGGAACTATACGGGTTTACAGATGCTCACACACGATATAGGCCAGTATACATGGGGATGCCCGGGCTGGCCGCCAGACTCCCCTGAGGATTGCAATCCGGGT
Organism: bacterium; assembly: GCA_016930535.1. Classification (GTDB taxonomy): domain Bacteria; phylum Zhuqueibacterota; class QNDG01; order QNDG01; family JAFGCO01; genus JAFGGN01. The sequence goes on along the minus strand of JAFGGN010000099.1, from coordinate 6,726 downwards.
TTCAGGGCCCTCTGGGACAGTGAATGCCTGTACTTTTATTTTACCGTGGATGATGACACTCTGATTAGAAATTTAATCTCGACTGGTGCCTTCGAAGACGACAACTTTGAATTGTTCATCGATGCCGATTACAGCCACACAACCGAATACGACGGCGAAGACGACTTCAGACTGGATTTTCCATGGCGGGATGAAGCGGCCTACCTGGGAAATGCCCTTCCATCCAAAATCAACATCGATCATTTGATTTTATCAGAGAACGAAACCAGTACAGGCTGGGATCTGGAGTTGGCCATGCCGCTCGAGGACATCAACATGCCCGCAACTGACGGACACATTTTCGGGCTGGATGTGCATTATGATGATGACGACGGTCACAATCTATGTGGTAATGAAAATTTTCGCGAGCATAAGCTGGCCTGGTGGGCCGAGGGCAGTGACGATTCATGGCAACGACCGATACTGTTTGCCAAAGTGACGCTCGGTCCTCTCATTTCACCGGCGGACATCGAGCTGTCAGCTCCCGGGCACGACTTCGGGAACGTGCATGTCGATCAGACCGGAACATTCGATCTTGCTGTAAGCAATCCGGGCATTGACACACTCCGCATCAGCGATATCCGGTCAGGATCGGCCGTGTTCACGGCTGATCCCAGGATCCTTGAAATCGCACCCGGGCAGAATGATGAAATTACTGTCCAATTTCATCCCGGAGAGACGGTCCTCTGTTCGGACACCTTGTATATAGTCAGCAACGCTTTCGGAAAGCCCGTGATCCAGTTCTGGGTCCATGGCACCGGGATTTATCCGAAGGTCGAAACCGTTACCGTTTTTCCCAACCCATTTACGCCCAACGGGGACGGATACAACGATGCCGTGTGTTTCGAATATCCGGACATGTTTACGGTTTATCCGCACATTCAGATTTTCGATCTCAAGGGATCCAGGATCAGGGACATGGCCCGATTCCCGGGTCCGGAATACCAGTGGGACGGCAAAGATGATCAGGGGAAAAATCTGGTTCCCGGTGTCTATATTTATGTCCTCGAATTGAATGACAGAACCCTGTCAAAGGGAACCATCACATTGATAAGATAATCCGGAGAATCGGAATGAACCGTTTGTATAGACACATCATATATCCACTACTTTATGTAACGGCAGTGGCCTGCGGACAGGGATACAGCATTTCCCAGGGCAATCATCTATTTGACGCCGGGATCGCTTTTGAAAATGCGGCGGGTATCGCCATCCGGCCTGGTCCGGAAATCGTTTTTTCGAGTCAGCTGCATCATGCGGGGCTGGACAATGATCATCTGAACACTCAGGCTCTGTCCTGTATTTATCCTGTGTACGGATGGGGAACCATCGGCATACGGGGCAGGCAGTTCACTTCCGACATCATGACGGACGGCACGTATTCGCTGATGCTGGCGAGAAGCTGGCAATCAGGAAAAGCGGCCCTGGGCCTGCATGTCAATCTTCATGCCCTCGGTTATAACAAAGACCGTTTTCACCTGAAAGATCCGGAGGATCCCCTGCTGGCGAAAGCAACCTCCAAATTTGCGGCCGGCATGGGGCTGAGTGCAATGATCGAACCTGTGAAAAACCTCAGAATCGGTTTTCAGATCGACGACATCAACAGACCGGATATCTCTCTCGAAGGCGGCCAGGCATTCAAACCCATTTTCAGCAGCCTGGGAATATCATACGGATTCAATCGTTTTTATCCTGAAATAACAATGCGGCAAACCCATTTCAAATACCGCGACGAACTGACCGCTTCCATGGGACTGAACACCCTGTTTTTAAATGACCATGTTCGCGTTTCCGGTTATTATGAAAAAAACGCCTTCTCGATTGGAACAGCGGCTTTGTATAAAAGCATGTGGCTGGATTATGAATTCCACTATCCGCTGAATGGCCTGAATACCGTCACAAACGGATCCCATGTTTTTACCCTGTCCTTCCAGATGGAGAAAAAATCGGTTCCGGATATCCATCCGCAGATCATGCTGATCACTCCGGGTCCAATCGAAACGGACAAGAGCACCTGCAGGATACAGGCAGCGGTTACGGATGAAACGGGGCTCGATCGTATTGAAATCCTGCTCAACAAAGACATTGTCAAAAGCCTGTCATTTCAAAACCATAATGCGCAAACGATGCTTGATGAAGAGATCGGTCCGTTCAATTCGGGCAGGAACGAAGTCGTTGTGCGTGCATACAACCGGAAAAACAAGTCATCCGGGACAATTGTGATCGAATATACACCGGCGCCACAGGTGCAGGTAAAGATAGAAAAACCGCCGACCATCGAATTGATGATGCCCGTGGAAGAGGAAACCAATTCAAGCATGATGCGGATGAAGGTGTCTGTGGAATTCATACTCGAACTGAATGATCTGAAAGTCAAAGTGAACGGAGAGGAGATACAGTTACGGGGTATCGGGCCCGTACAGCAGCAGGATAACAAGACCGATATGGAAATCGAGCTGAACCTCGAAGAGGGCAATAATGATATCGAGGTCATCGCGTTCAATGAAAGAGGATCACGGTCCGAGAGAAGAAAAATCCGGTACAATCCCATCACCCGGCCGTTTTACAATAAACTCTGGGCCATTGTGATCGGAATCGATCAGTATCAGGATAACAATATTCCGGACCTGTCCTATGCGGCCAAAGACGCATCCGCGGTTGAATCCATGCTGAAGGATAAATACCGGTTCGACAAGATCGTTACGCTGTACAACTCGGAAGCCACGAGAAACACCATTGTCCGGGCCATCAGCACCAGCCTGAAAGATGTGGACGAAAATGACGGCGTATTTGTATTTTTTGCAGGACACGGGTGTACAGGGGAGGGTCTTGAAGGCGGCCCTCTGGGATATATTGTGCCATCGGACGGAACACTCGATCCGAGTGAATATTACGTTAAAAATATCCCCATGAGCCAGATCAAGGAAATTTCCCAGACCATCCGGGCAAAACACATCTTTTATGCCATGGACTGCTGTTACGGCGGTCTGCTGCTTCGCGGTCCGGAAAAATCGCTAACGCCTTCCGAGAAAGCCAATTATGCATTTCTGCAGAACCTGGCCGAAAAAAGAGTGAGGCAGGTCCTTACCGCAGGCGGCCAGGGACAGCCCGTTCTGGATGGCGGACTGGGCGGGCACAGTGTTTTTACGGGCAGGCTGATCCAGGGACTGGACGGTCAGGCCGATTTCAATCATGACGGGTATATCACGGCCGAAGAAATCAATTTCTTTGTCCGGCAGCGTGTGTCCAATGATGTCATCGATATTGCGCGCAGGGGGAATCCGGTTTATCAGAATATAGAGCAGACACCACAATACGGCAGATGGTTCGGTGAGGGTGAGTTTATATTCGGAAAATGAAATTAATGAAGCTCCCTGTGGCAAGCCACGGGGAATCTTCATCCGTAGAGCATAACTCATTTTATATTCGCTCGCTCACCCCGCCGCAGGCAGCGGGGAATGCGCTCGCTGTTCATATTCAATCTTTCCTGCTTTGAAATCCGTCAGGATCCGGTCTCTTTTCATCGATCTCCCGTATCAGCCTCCCTGCCGCTTTCCGGACACCCGCCCGTTTATGATTCACCAGTCCGAGCGCCATCCGGCCGATATCCTCATCGTAATCATCCGTGAATTTCACCACATGGACGAGACCCTCCAGGGCGAGATGCATGAATTTGCCCTGATGCGCCCCGGCTGCGCGGCCGAGAAAATCATACGCATTCATGGCCGCATGCCTGCTTGTCGAGGCGTAATTCACCAGAGTCTGTACGCCGTAATGCCGGACCACGACACTTTTATCAGTATGGATCAGCCGGTCGACAAGCCTGAGTACAGGCGTGATTTTTCCGGGAATACGTCCGGCAATAAGCGCCAGGGCATGCATGCATTCCCACCGAATCCTGGCTTTCTTCCTGCCGAGTCCGGCAAGCAGATCGTCCGCGAAAGGAACGACCGTTCCGGGCTGCTCTTCGGCTACCTTGGTCATCACCTCCGCACAGTCACCGGCCAGCAAGTCGTTCTCTGACGTCAGCCCCCCGCGTATCTCGCCGAGCAGCGCCGGTTCCGCGAGACATAAAAACGCGACCTTCACATTGGACTGTTCGGTCCGGTCCCCGCACTGCGAAGAAAGCTGTGACAAAACGGATCCCATGACAATTCCTTTCGCATCTCCCCTGCATTTTCTTGATACTGATTGATATAATTTAAATCCGTAACGTACCGGAGAAACGGAGACACGGTGATACGGAGAAAAAAACCATATCGGCTGGTTAAAGCTTCTTTTCTTCTCCGTTTCCCATCCTCACCGATCCTCCGTCTCACGTTCCGACCCAACGATCCAACTGACTCAATGGATTACAGACGGGAGACCACTGGCCAAAAACACGCCCGAGAAACGGAGGAACGGGGAAGCGGGGTGATAAATCACCGACCGCGGACGGCAAGACCGCGAACCGCAAAAAATTCCAAATTATACGGCAGTCCACTGTCCGAGAACGCGTCGGAGAAACGGAGATTGAAATGATTCCGGCAGGTCAAAATCCTGTTTGAATCCTTCTTTTCTCTCCGTTTCTCAATCTCTCCGCCTCCCCGTTTCATTGTCCGATTCAACGATCCATCTTTGTTCTTTAATCTTTGTTCTTTAATCCTGCCCTTACAACGGTTTGACCGGCATGCAGATATTCACCACATGCTTGCCTTCCGGGTGTTCCTCATGATGCCCTTCGTACAGCTCGAAACAGGGCCTGTCATCCGGCTGATACCCGCTTTCCGGCAGCCAGCCGCCGTACAGCGCATTCCAGGCATCCCCGTACTGACTGGGATCGATCTCAAAATGGGCCATGGCATACCGGCCGCCGGGAATCGTCATCCTCCCGATCTCCCCTTCCGCGACAGTCTGTTCGGGCACGGTGATACAGCAGCTGATACGCAGCTTGTCATCGTCCGTCAGATCGGGATTGTCATGATAGATGGTGAGGCAGCGCGTGTCCGGTCCGACCAGCTCGCGCGGGCCCGCCCATTTCATGAGTTTTTCAAACAGCTGTTCGAACAGTTTTTCGTTACCCTGATACGGTCCCACATGCCGCACGTAGGCGACCGTCATGGGTTCGAGCTGTTTTACTTCGACTTTGGCCTCGAGTGATGCGTGTTGTTTCATCGTGATCCTCCATTTTTGGGTTTGAGTGGTATTCCCAATATACATGGAGGTAAACTCGCAGGCTTTGCCCGTATTGCGGACCGGTTGATCCGTCTTGCGGTCCGTTTGACCATTCTTGCGAAATCGTCCGCATCCGCCGTTGCGCCAGGCTGTTGGGGTCATGCCGAACATGTCCCTGAAAGCCCGTGAAAAAACCGCGGAACCCGAAAACCCGCAATCCAGCGCGATTTCCGTGATGGATTTCGCTGTCGGCATGGCAAGCAGATTCGCCGCTTTTTCCACGCGGACCCGTGTGATGAAATGATTCAGCGTCTCGCACTGGATGGAACTGAAAATCCGGTGAAAATGAAAAGGTGAAAAATTGGCCACACCGGCCAGCTGATCCAGTGTCAGTGTCTCATCCAGATGGGATTCGATAAAATCGAGCACCCGGTTGATGCGCGAGGCATATTCCTTTCGCAGGAGTTCTTTATTATCAATCATGATATCCTGAATTTCTTTGTTCTCTAATCTTGCTTAGTTACAATCCGTAACGTGCCGAAGAAACGGATATAGTGTGAAACGGAGATACCAATGACTGACCGCGGACGGCAAGACCACGGACCGCAAAAAATTCCAAACCATACGGCAGACCACTGGCCGAAAACGCGTCGGAGAAACGGAGACAGAGTGAAACGGAGAATAAAACCATATCGGCTGGTTAAAATCCTGTTTAAATCCTGCTTTTCTCTCCGTTTCTCATTCTCTCCGAACCTCCGTCTCACGTTCAGACATATTCATCCCAACAACTTTTTTTCCTTTGGTCTTTATTCTTTAAAAATAAGTATCTGCTGATCATCCAAAACGGCCACCTCATTGAGAAAAGTCCGCAAGGCATCGTAATCCGTCCGGTCGATCCGTGTGCCGGACAATCTGAAATACCGTCTGTACCGGACCTGCCCGGTTTTTTCGGAAAAAATGCGGCAGAAATATCCGCCGAAATCACGCGTGATGCTGTGCGATCCCGGATCCGACTTCAGGGTCCATGATGCATCGTATGAGAAGCGCACATCATCCTCGATGATCAGCGGAAACTGAAATGCGACGTCCGAGAAACGCTCTTTCGGCGCGAACGATGTGTGCCAGTCATACCGGCTCCAGGAGCCCGGACGATAGACCGTATAGCACCTTGAAGAATCATCCGCCGCCGGCACATGAAATCCGATCCGTATATGCAGAGGGCCCGCCAGATCTTCCAGGCCCTGAATATCGAAATCCCCGGTATCGGCATTGGGAAAGCGGTGCAGGATTTCCTGCCTGCACCAGTCCCCGATGACCCAGTCAGGCTGCAGCCGGAGAACATGGCGGAGGTTCTGTGCCGGTGTGCCGGAAAAATCCAGTCCTGCATGGCCGTCCAGATTTCCCGCCGAATCCAGTGACAGATCCCATTCGCGCTTCGACTGATTCTCATTTTCCCGGAATTCCGGTGTTGCGGCGATCCTTGCCCTGGCGGAATCGTTCACGACCAGAACCAGCCGGTTCCGGTCGTACCAG
>JAFGGN010000098.1 GCA_016930535.1 bacterium | reverse complement strand
TGAAGAAGTGGCTATGGAAGAAGGTCTCCGGTTTGCGATTCGTGAGGGCGGACGGACGGTGGGTGCCGGCGTTGTCGGTGAAATCATTGAATAGACAAGGAGAAGAATAAGCCGTGGCTGGTCAAAATATACGAATCAAACTCAAGGCGTATGATCACACATTGATTGACAAATCAACTGAAAGAATCGTACGGACTGCCAAATCGACGGGTGCCGCGATTTCAGGCCCTATCCCGCTGCCGACAAGACGGACGGTTTACACCGTGAACCGGTCGCCCCATGTCGACAAAAAATCCAGGGAACAGTTCGAAACGCGGATTCATAACCGGTTGATCGATATTTTAAATGCATCTCCCAAAACCGTGGATGCTCTTATGAAACTCGAGCTTCCGGCCGGTGTTGATGTAGAGATAAAAGTGTAAAGGATTGGACGGAGATCATCAATGCAAGGCATATTAGGCAAAAAAATAGGCATGACGCGATTCTTTAACGAGAATGGTGCGCCCGTTGTGGCCACGGTCATAGAAGCGGGCCCCTGCCGGGTTGTGCAGGTCAAAAAGGAAGACAAGGACGGATACAATGCCGTTCAGCTGGGTTTTATTGAACAGATGGAAAAACGGGTCAGCAAGCCCCTGAGGGGGCATTTTAAACGGGCCGATGTCCCCAATTTCCGTATTCTGAAGGAAATCAGGGATTTTGAGGGCGAGGTCAAGGAAGGCGATACGGTACAGGCCGACTCGTTTTCGGAAGGAGATGTGGTCAAGGTGACCGGTTTTTCCAAAGGCCGCGGTTTCGCAGGAGTGGTAAAACGGCATGGATTTTCCGGCGGTCCGAGAACACACGGCCAGTCAGACCGGCATCGTGCCCCCGGTTCGCTTGGCCAGTCCGCATACCCAAAACGGGTTTTTAAGGGGCTGAAAATGGGCGGACGCATGGGGAACACCAGAAACACCATCCGCAATTTGCGGATTGTAAAAATCGTACCGGAAAAGAACCTGATATACGTCAGCGGCTCGGTTCCGGGTGCACGTAACAGTATCGTCGAAATTTATCGATAATTCACCTTGAATTGATAGGGTAAAACGTGGAACTGGAAGTCTATAAAATTGATGGAAAACCGTCGGGAGAAAAAGTCAAGCTTCCGAAAGAAATTTTTGGCATCGAACCCAACAAACATGCCATGTATCTGAGTGTCGTCGCCGAGATGGCGAACCGAAGACAGGGGACTGCCAAAGCAAAAAACCGCTCCGAGGTCAGGGGCGGCGGAAGGAAACCCTGGCGTCAGAAGGGCAGGGGAACCGCAAGGTCAGGATCCACGCGATCTCCGGTCTGGGTTGGCGGCGGCCGCGTTTTCGGACCGATGCCGAGAAGCTATCACAAGGCGATTCCGAAAAAAATCAGCCGTCTTGCCAGGAAATCCGCTTTGACGCAGCGCGCGAAAGAGGATAAAATCAGGCTGGTCGAGGATTTTTCCTTTGAAACGCCCAAAACGCGGAAGATATCGGATATTCTTGGAAAATTGGAACTTCTGACCAGCAAAACATTGCTGCTTGTGACGGAAAACGATCAGAATTTGTGGTTGTCAGGCCGGAACCTGCCGTCATTTTCAGTGAAAGAAGCCACGTGTTTTTCAACAGCGGATGTGCTGAACGCAGAGGTGCTTCTCATTCAGAAAAGTGCACTTTCGAAAATTAGCGAGGTACTCAAAAAGTGAAGGGCAATCGGAACATTATCGTTCGGCCCCTGATTACGGAGAAAATGTCTGATCTGCAGGAAGCGCAGAACAAGGTCTTTTTTGTTGTGGACTGGGAAGCCAATAAGATCGAGATCCGTAAGGCAGTGGAAGAGAAATTCAATGTTAAAGTGGACAAAGTTGCGACCATGAGGATGAAGGGGAAGCTGAAACGCATGGGCCGTTTTCAGGGAAACCGTTCTCATTGGAAAAAAGCAGTTATCACCTTGGCCGATGGATTTACCATCGACTTTTTTGAGGGTAAGTAATTGATATGCCAGTAAAATCATTTCGACCGACAACACCGACACAGAGATATAAGACTGTATCGACATTCGAGGAAGTGACAAAAAGCAAACCGGAAAAATCACTGTGCGTATCGCTGAGCAAAACAGGCGGTCGTAATAATTCCGGCAGCGTGATGGTGCGGCGCCGCGGCGGCGGACATAAAAGGCTGTACCGCATCATCGATTTTAAAAGAGACAAGGACAATATTCCGGCACGGGTCGCGGCCATTGAGTACGATCCGAACCGGTCTGCACGAATCGCGCTGCTTTTTTATGCGGATGGAGAAAAAAGATATATTCTGGCCCCGGAAGGAATCAAAGTCGGAGATTCTCTGATGTCCGGGGAAAAAGCGGAAATCCGTGTCGGCAATACATTACCGTTGAGTAAAATTCCACTGGGCACGCAGATTCATAACATCGAGCTCAAAATCGGGCGCGGCGGACAGATCGTGCGGGGTGCTGGCGCAGTCGCACAGTTGATGGCCAGGGACGGCAGCTATGTACAGATCAAGCTGCCCTCGGGAGAAGTCAGGATGACCCGTGTGGAATGCAAAGCCACGATCGGACAGGTCAGCAATGCGGACCATAACAATATCAATTATGGTAAAGCAGGACGGTTGCGCTGGCTGGGCAGGCGTCCGAAGGTCCGCGGTGTGGCCATGAATCCGATCGATCACCCCATGGGAGGCGGTGAAGGAAAATCCTCGGGTGGGCGGCATCCGACCACGCCCTGGGGAAAACCGACGAAGGGCTACAAAACCCGGAAGAAGAGCAAAAAATCCAATGCCTTGATAGTGAAGCGTAGAAAGTAGGGAGATCGCATGGCGCGTTCGATTAAAAAAGGTCCGTATATTGACGTTAATTTGTCTGAGAAAGTCACGCAATTGAACAAGACAAATCAGAAAAAGGTCATTAAAACCTGGGCGAGAAGAAGTACCATTCCCCCTGATTTTGTGGGACATACCATTGCGGTTCATAATGGTAACAAATTTATTCCTGTGTTCATCACAGAAAATATGGTGGGTCATAAACTGGGCGAATTCGCACTGACCCGTACATTTCGGGGACATGCCGGTAAAAAAACCGACAAGGGTTCCCGTGTATCATAAGGAGTGAGAACGTTTCATGGAAGCAAAAGCGGTTGCACGATATATTCGAATATCCCCACGCAAGGCAAGACAAGTGGCGGATATGGTGAGAGGCAAGTCTGTCGAAGACGCCATTAATCTGTTGCATTTTGTTCCTCAGCGTGCATCGGGACCGGTTGAAAAAGTGCTGCGCTCGGCCGTGTCCAATGCATTGAACCGTGAAGAAGGGGCAAAACTGGATCCGGAGGATTTTTTCATCAAGACCATTTGGGTCGATCAGGGTCCTACAATGAGACGGTACAGTCCGGGACCGATGGGTCGGGCAACCATTATTCGGAAAAGATCATGCCACGTGGGCGTGGTCATTTCGAACGGCATTCAATCAGAATAGTTCGGAGGTAAACGTTGGGACAAAAGACAAATCCCATAGGATTTCGGCTTGGCGTGATTCGCTCATGGAAATCTCTTTGGTTTGATGAAAAAACGTTTTCAAGCAAACTCAGTGAAGATTTAATGCTGCGGAATTATATACAAAAGCGTCTGCCCAATGCAGGCATTTCTCAGACTGAAATCAAGCGCACGCCGAAACGCATCACATTGACCATTCACACGGCAAGGCCGGGAATCGTTATCGGCAAAAAGGGCGCTGAAGTGGATAAGCTGAAAGAAGAGCTGCAGAGACTGACAAGCAAGGAAGTGCAGCTCAATGTTCATGAAATCAAACGGCCCGAGCTGGATGCGTATCTGGTGGCTGAAAATGTGGCCAAACAGCTGGAGTCGAAAGTGTCGTTCCGCCGGGCCATGAAACGTGCAGTTACCGCCACCATGCGTATGGGTGCTGAAGGCGTCAGAATCTGCTGCGCGGGACGTCTGGGCGGTGCTGAAATGGCCAGACGCGAACAGTACAAGGAGGGCCGCATTCCGCTGCATACGCTGCGTGCCGATATTGACTATGCAATAGTAATTGCAAAAACCACATACGGGACCATCGGTGTCAAGGTGTGGATCTGCAAGGGTGAAATTCTGGGATCGGCGTGATCCGTTTCCATTGGACTTTTGATTCATTTCGGAGTTTTTACGTATGTTAATGCCAAAAAAGGTGAAGTGGAGAAAACAGCAAAAAGGAAGAATGCGCGGTAAAGCCTATCGCGGATCATCGCTTTCTTTCGGAACATATGGATTGCGTGCCGTTGCCTGCGGCTGGATCACGAGCCGGCAGATCGAAAGTGCACGTGTTGCCATTACCCGTTACATCAAAAGAGGCGGCAAACTGTGGATCCGGATCTTTCCGGACAAGCCCATCACCGTGAAACCCGCTGAAACACGCATGGGGAAGGGAAAAGGCAGCCCTGAATACTGGGTTGCGGTCATCAAACCCGGCCGCATTCTTTTTGAACTCGAGGGTGTCCCCTTCGAGACAGCCAAGGAAGCCATGCGATTGGCATCCTATAAGCTGCCCCTGAAAACCAAGTTTATTGCTTTGAATGAAGGAGAAATCTCTTCATGATTAAAATGGATGAAATCAAACAGCTTCCTCTGGAAGAGCTGAAAATACGATTAAGAGATGCCGAGGATGAACTTTCAAATCTGAGATTTCAGCTGGCTTTGCATCAGCTGGACGATCCTTTAAAAGTCAGGCATTTAAGACATAGTGTGGCTCGCATCAAAACAGTGATCCGGGAATATGAACTGGGACTGCGAGAGCCCAAACAGTCCCAGAATTGAGGAGATCGGGTATGACTGAAAGAGCAGCAAGAAAAGTGGTGATCGGTCAGGTGATCAGTAACAAAATGGATAAGACCATTACAGTGGCTGTTGAACGTCGCATCCGGCACCCGTTATACGGTAAATTTGTGAAAAGGACCACCACGTTCAAGGCCCATGATGCTGAGAACACCTGTTCCGAAGGGGATATAGTACGGATAATGGAAACCCGGCCCTTGAGTAAGCATAAAAGATGGCGCCTGGTTGAAGTTGTGGAAAAAGTAAAATAAACTCTAGTTTCGAACGAGGCAAAGTCGATGATTCAGCAACAGACAAGATTGAATGTAGCAGACAATACGGGTGCCAAAAAAGTGCAATGCATCAAGGTGCTGGGCGGAACCCGGAGAAGATACGGACATGTCGGGGACATTATTGTCGTATCGGTGAAGAGTGCCGTGCCCGGCGGCAATGTGAAGAAGGGCGATATGAGCAAGGCCGTGATTGTGCGCACGAAAAAAGAAATTGGTCGTCCCGACGGATCCTATGTCCGTTTTGACGATAATGCTGTTGTTTTAATCAATGAGCAGCAGGAGCCCAAAGGAACACGCATTTTCGGTCCCGTAGCCCGTGAACTGCGTGAAAGACAATTCATGAAGATTGTTTCTTTGGCTCCGGAAGTGCTTTAAGTCCTGGAGAGAATTCATGAAAGTGGTCAAAAATGATATGGTGCTGGTGATATCCGGCAATTATAAAGGGAAAAAAGGCAAAGTACTTAAAGTCATGCCCAAGGAAAACCGAGTGATTGTCGAGGGTGTGAATTTTATCAAACGTCATACGCGCCGTTCACAGAAGAATCAGCAGGGTGGCATTGTCGAGAAGGAATCGCCGATTCATGTTTCGAAGGTGCTCGTGATTTGTCCCAAATGTGATACGCCGTCACGTCTTGGACGCAAGGTGCTCGACGACGGCAAGCGCGTTCGCATTTGCAAGAACTGCCAAGAAATGATTGTCTCATCAGCGTAAAACGGTGAAAGAGGAGTTTAATTATCCATGGCCAAAGAAACAAAGAAAGAGCTGCCCAGGCTGCTGGGACGATATAAAGAAGAGATCCGGGCGGGCATGATAAAGAAATTCGGCTACAAGAATTTCATGCAGGTCCCGAAGATTGAAAAAGTATCATTGAATATGGGTGTGGGTGAAGCCACACAGGATGCCAAATTTCTGGAAGCGGCCGCGGCCGATCTGACCGCCATTGCGGGACAGAAGGCGGTCATCACCAAGGCCAAGAAAGCCATTTCCAATTTTAAATTGCGTGCCGGCATGCCGATCGGATGCAGGGTCACGCTGCGCGGAACAACCATGTATGAATTTTTGGACCGTTTTCTGAATGTGGCCATCCCCAGAGTCAGGGATTTTCGCGGTATCAGTGACAGCGGTTTTGACGGACGGGGCAACTTTACCGTGGGCATCAAGGAGCATATCATTTTTCCTGAAATCAACTATGACAAAGTATTGAAAATCAGGGGACTGAATGTAACAATCGTGACGACCGCAACAACCGATGAGGAATCCTATGAGCTGCTGCGGCTTTTCGGAATGCCTTTCAGAAAGCATGGCAGTGAGGCTATTTAACAAGCGGATCATTTATTAATTACAGGAGCATTTTTGTGGCTAAAAAAGCACTGATCGTCAAACAGCAGCGGACGCCCAAATTTTCATCCAGAAAATACAACCGGTGCGGACGTTGCGGCCGGCCCAGAGCGTATATGCGAAAATTCAATTTGTGCCGCATCTGTTTCAGGGAACTTGCACTTTCCGGTGAAATTCCGGGCATTAAAAAAGCGAGCTGGTAGCATCACTGAATCAAATAGAGTCAGAAATCTATTAGGAGAATTTATATGTCAATGACGGATCCGATTGCAGATTATTTAACCCGGATACGGAATGCCCAGATGGCAAAATTCAGCAAGGTCGATATTCCTGCTTCGAATCTGCTGAAAGAAATGACCCGGATCATTATGGAAGAAGGCTATATACAGAATTTTACGCTGATCGAAGACGACAAGCAGGGTCTGATCCGGATTTACCTGAAATACGGCAAACAGAAAAAGTCGGCCATCAGCGGTTTGAAGCGTATCAGCCGTTCGGGACTGAGGCGTTATACCGGTGCTACTGATATTCCACGGGTTCTGAACGGACTGGGTATCGCCATTCTGTCCACATCGAAAGGTCTTTTGACCGACAAACAGGCCAAAAAAGAGAATGTCGGCGGAGAAGTTCTCTGCTATATCTGGTAATCATTCCATAAATAAGGAGCGCGTGTTGTCACGAATAGGTAAAATGCCCATACCGGTTCCGGAGGGGCTTCAGATAGAGAAGAAGGGCGACGATCTTATTGTCAAGGGACAAAAAGGCGAGCTTCGGCAGTCGATTCATCCGGATATGATCATATCCATAGAGAACGGCATTATCGAAGTCAAACGGCCCAATGACAGTAAAACCGCCAGATCCCTGCAGGGGCTGACCCGCTCACTGATTCAAAACATGGTCACCGGACTCACGGCCGGTTTCGAGAAAAAACTTGAAATCGTCGGCGTCGGTTACCGTGCCGAGAAGAAGGGGCACAATCTGGTTCTGCAGCTGGGATATTCACATCCTATTTATTTTGCTCCGCCCGACCACATCGAGATCGAAGTTCCGGCAGCTACCAGCGTGATCATCAAGGGAAGCGATAAACAGCTGGTGGGCCAGGTCGCGGCAAAAATCAGATCATTCCGTCCGCCGGAGCCTTATAAGGGAAAAGGCGTTCGGTATGAAGCTGAACATGTACGGCGCAAGGCCGGAAAGGCGACAGCATAATTAACACCTGTATGAAGGATGAACCTATATGAAATCGATTAGTCAAACAAGAACGCATAGACGGAACAGAATCAAGAAAAGGATTCATAAAAAAATCACGGGAACCGCGGAAAGACCCCGGCTGGCTGTTTTTCGCAGCCTGAAGGGTATCTATGCGCAGTTGATCGATGATTCGAGTGATAAAACCCTGCTGGCCGTTTCGAGTCAGTCCAAGGTATTGGCTGCGGAAATTTCCAAAGCCAAGGGGAAGATCGAAGTCGCCAAAATTGTGGGGAAAGCCATCGGCGAAGAGGCAAAAAAACAAAAAATAGAAGCCGTCGTTTTTGATAGAAGCGGTTATTTATATCATGGCCGGATCAAGGCGCTCGCTGAGGGTGCGAGAGAAGCCGGCCTGAAATTTTAAACAACCATGTAAATAGCGGGGTTAACGTTGGAAAAAATAAATCCCAGTGAACTGGATTTAAAGGAACGGGTTGTTCATATCAACCGGGTGGCCAAGGTCGTAAAAGGCGGACGTCGGTTCAGCTTTAATGCGATCGTTGTCGTGGGTGACGGTAAGGGGCATGTCGGCATCGGTATGGGAAAGGCCAATGAATTGACGAGTGCAATTTCAAAGGGATCTGAAAATGCCAAGAAAAGTCTGGTCCGCATCCCCGTGATCAACGGCACGATCCCGCATATGGTCATATCGAAATATGGTGCGGGAAAGGTCATGCTCAAACCCGCATCTCCGGGAACGGGTGTAATCGCCGGCGGTCCTGTGCGTGCGGTCGTGGAGTCGGCCGGGATCAACAACATTCTGACCAAGTCCATGGGTTCAGCCAACCCTCAGAATGTAGTGAAAGCGACAATCAAGGGCCTGATGGAACTCCGCGATGCGGTGAATGTGGCCCAGGAACGCGATAAACAGGTCAAGGAAATTTTTGAATAAGGATGCAGTCATGGGGAAATTGAAGATCACACAAATCAGAAGCACCATTAAACGTCAGGAAAAACAGAAATTGACGATCGAGGCCCTGGGATTGCACCGTCTGCATCATACTGTCATTCACCAGGACACCCCTCAGATTCGTGGCATGATCCGTAAGGTGGGTCATCTTTTAAAAGTGGAAGAAGTCAAGTAAAACAGTCGACTGAGATTGAGGAAAAAATGAATTTAGCACAATTGGAATATCAGCCGGGCAGCAAAAAGAAAACGAAACGCAGAGGCCGCGGTCCGGGATCCGGTCATGGAAAAACATCCTGCCGGGGTCATAAGGGACAGCATGCAAGAAGCGGCGCCAAATTCCGTGCCTGGTTTGAAGGCGGACAGATGCCGTTACAGAGAAGAATACCCAAACGGGGATTTGTGAACATTTTCAAAGTCGTGTATCAGGGCGTTAATCTGTCCGATCTGGAACGGCTCAACAAGGACAAGGTATCACCCGAAACGCTTCTTGAGGCCCGGATTGTCAGAAAACGCCGGGTTCCCGTTAAAATTCTCGGTCAGGGTGAATTGAAAAAAGCCGTGGAAGTGAAGGCGCACGCATTTACACGGAGCGCCGTACAGAAGATTGAGGCGGCCGGCGGCAAAGCGATACAAATCAAGGACGGCAATTGATGTGTTCCGCGTTCGGCGGAATGAGCGACCGGACGTTCGGTCGCGATATGAGATTTAATTCTGGACAAATGTAAGGAGAATGCCTTTGGATGTCGGGAATATCGTTCTTATAGCAGGCATAGGCGCAGCGGTTTTATTCTTTGTGATATCAAAAGTGATGTCCGGGCAGAGCAAGGTCGCCAATGTTTTCAAGATTCCTGATTTAAAAAGCAGAATCCTGTTTACGCTGGGGATACTGTTGCTGTACCGGATCGGCTGCCATATACCCACGCCGGGTATCAATGCATCCGCGCTGACCGAATGGTTTGCGGCACAGAGCAGAAACTCATTGTTTGGATTGTACGATATTTTTTCCGGCGGTGCACTCAGCCGGGCTGCCGTATTCGGTCTCGGTATTATGCCTTATATTTCGGCTTCCATCGTGATACAGCTTCTGGGTGCGGTGATCCCCTATTTCCAGCGGCTTCAGAAGGAAGGTGAAGAGGGACGTAAAAAGATCAATCAGATCACACGGTACGGAACCGTCTTTATCGCGTCCATGCAGGCGCTGGGTGCCAGTGTTTTTCTGCAGAGTCTGCCCCCTACGCAGTCGGGTCTTGCGGCTGTGCCCAATCCGGGATTCGGATTTCAGCTGATGGTGCTGATCACCATGTGTACGGGAACCATACTGATCATGTGGATGGGTGAGCAGATCACGGAACGCGGCATCGGCAACGGCATATCCATGATCATTTTTACGGGTATTCTGGACCGGTTCCCTGCCGCGATCGTGGATGAATTGCAGCAGCTGATCGGCGGCAACCGGATGTTTTTGCTCGAACTGTTCGTTTTCGGCATGCTCTTCATGATTATCGTGAGCGTCGTTCTGATAACGGAAGGCACACGTAAAATACCCGTGCAATATGCCAAGCGCGTCATCGGGCGCAAAATTTACGGCGGTCAGGCCACGTATATACCCATCCGTGTTTCGGGTTTCGGTGTGATGGCGATTATTTTCGCGCAATCACTCATGTTCGTGCCTCAGACTATCCGGCAGTTTTTCCCGAACAATGAGTTCATTCAGAATATTCTCGGGTATTTTGATCTGACATCGCCCGTGTATTGGGTGTTCTATGCGCTGCTGATTTTATTTTTCACCTATTTTTATGCGGCGATTGTTTTCAACCCCGTGGATGTGGCGGAAAACATGCAGAAACAGGGCGGTTTTATCCCGGGCGTGCGTCCGGGTAAAAAAACCGCGGATTATATCGATCATGTATTGTCCCGGATCATGTTTCCGGCTGCCATGTTCTTTGCCGTTATCGCCATTATGCCGTTTTTTGTGTCCAAGTATTTCAACCTGACCTCATCGTTTTCCCAGTTTTTCGGAGGAACCAGCATCCTGATTATGGTCGGTGTGGCACTGGATACATTGCAGCAGGTTGAGTCGCATCTGGTGATGCGTCATTATGACGGCTTTCTCAAGAGCGGCCGCATCCGTGGCCGTCGGTAGAAGCTCATCAATAAGAACCGAAGAGGGATCGTTTGAATAAAATGCGTTTGATTCTGCTTGGTGCTCCGGGTGCCGGAAAAGGAACCCAGGCGAAAAAACTGAAAGAAAATTTTCACTGGGCCCATATTTCGACGGGGGACATGCTGCGCGATGCGGTGCGTAACCAGACAGATCTCGGTTTGAAGGCCAAGGCGTTTATGGATAAGGGAGAGCTGGTTCCGGACGATATTATCGTTCAGCTTGTCGGCGAACGGCTCATGGAGGCCGATTGCAAGGGCGGCTTTATGCTCGATGGATTTCCCCGTACCGTAATACAGGCCGAAAAACTCGATGAGCTGCTCGAAAAACTGGGAGAAAAAATCGACGCCGTCGTTTCCATCGATGTGGATCCGGATAAGATCGTGAACCGGCTGTCGCAGCGTATCGTCTGTGATAAATGCAGTGCAGTTGCGGAGCCGGGGAAGGGATATCAGATCGGAGATCCGTGTCAGGTCTGCGATGGAAAACTGATGCGGAGAAAAGACGATGAGCCGGAAACCGTACGGAACCGGCTGGATGTATACGAAAAGCAGACACGTTCGCTGATACAGTACTATCAGGGACGGGGATTGCTTAAAAAAATCGACGGTCTTGGTGCGCTTGACGAAGTGTATCAGCGGACCGTGGAACAATTGGGACTTGTTTAGAGGAATTTTTGATCCCTGTCAAGACTGAAGACGAAATCAGGTCGATGCGGGAGTCGGCAAATCTTCTGGTGCAGACTTTCAAGCATCTCGAGGAATACATCGAGCCGGGGATAAAAACAAAGAAGCTTGATAAGATAGCGGAGGAAGCGATACGGTTCGGAGGCGGCGTGCCGTCCTTCAAAGGATATCGCGGCTATCCGGCTTCCATATGTGTTTCAATTGACGAACAGGTGGTTCATGGAATACCTGGCGATCGGATCATCAAGGAAGGATCGATTGTCAGTATCGATATCGGCGTTCTTTTAAATGGTTTTCATTCGGATGCGGCCAACTCCTACGGCATCGGGGAATTGAGCGAAGCGAAGCAGCAGCTGATGGAAAGCACCCGGACCGCACTGCACCGCGGAATCAGGAAATGCCGGGCGGGCAATCGGCTCTATGATATTTCGAATGCGATACAGACGCATGTGGAGGCCCGGGGATTTCAGGTGGTGCGCGAACTGGTGGGACACGGGATCGGCAGGGAGATGCATGAAGAGCCCCAGATCCCCAATTACGGCTCTCCGCATCACGGGCCGAAGCTGAAACCTGGAATGATCTTTGCTATTGAGCCGATGGTGAATATGGGCGGTTACGAGGTGAACGTCCTGGAGGATGGCTGGACCGTACAGACGCAGGATGGAAAACCATCCGCGCATTTTGAACATACGGTTCTGATTACGGATGGAAAACCGGAAATATTAACGCTGGGAATAGAAAATTAAACACATGGAAGCGTATGGCTAAAGAACAATCAATTCGTGTGGACGGAACGATACTGGAAACATTGCCGAATGCCACATTCAGGGTTGAACTGGAAAGCGGTCATAAGGTACTGGCACATGTTTCCGGGAAAATGCGCATGCATTTTATTAAAATACTTCCGGGTGACAAGGTGACCGTGGAACTGTCCCCTTACGATCTCTCCCGGGGTCGAATCGTTTATCGGTATAAATAGAGGAAAATGACGCCATGAAGGTAAGAGCATCAATTAAAAAAATATGTGATAAATGCAAGATAATTCGAAGACGGGGTGTCTTGAGAGTGATCTGTGAGAATCCCCGGCATAAACAACGTCAGGGATAATTAATTCGTAGTCAAGAGGAGGCAAAGTGGCCCGTATCGCTGGGGTGGATCTTCCCAAAAACAAACGTATTGAAGCTGCATTGACCTATATTTTTGGTATTGGTTTTACGACCTCCAAAAAAATATTGGATGAAGCAGGTGTCAGTCCTGACACACGTGTGCATGACCTTACCGATGCAGATGTCGCAAAAATACGTGCAGTCATTGACGCCAATTTTAAAGTCGAAGGCGCATTGCGTGCTGAAGTGACGATGAACATCAAACGTCTGATGGATATCGGATGCTATCGGGGGCTCCGTCACCGGCGGGGTCTGCCGTGCCGCGGTCAGAGAACGCGGACGAATTCACGGACGAGAAAAGGTCGCAAGAAAACTGTTGCAGGAAAACGTAAAGCATAAATAGTGCTGACGAGGTTAAAAAAACCGTTTAAAGGAGGACAGATTGGCTGCACCGAAGAAAGCACGTAAAAAGAAAAAGGAAAAAGTCGAAGCTGAGGGCCAGGCCCACATCAAGTCGACGTTTAATAATACAGTCGTAACGCTGACCGACAATTACGGCAATGTGATATCCTGGGCAACAGCAGGTCGTGTCGGATTCAAGGGTGCAAGAAAAAATACACCCTATGCCGCACAGATGGCGGCTCAGAATGCGGCCAAGGAAGCCATGGATCTGGGCCTGAAGCGCGTCAGCGTTATGGTCAAGGGACCCGGTGCAGGCAGAGAAGCGGCCATCCGTTCACTGCAGGCTGCCGGTCTTGAAGTCACGGCGATCAGGGACGTGACCTCCATTCCGCACAATGGATGCCGTCCACCCAAACGAAGAAGAGTATAACCGATTTGTTAATTTAAGGAAGGGCCAATGGCAAGATATCGAGAAGCTGTTTGTAAACTCTGCAGACGGGAAGGGGATAAACTGTTTCTGAAAGGCGAACGTTGTCTTTCTTCGAAGTGTTCGGTCGAAACAAAGGCATATCCGCCCGGCCAGCACGGCAAAACAAAACGGATCAAACTTTCAGATTATGGTCTGCAGCTGCGCGAGAAACAGAAAATCAAACGTTATTACGGATTGCTGGAATCCCAGTTCAGGACCGTGTTCGAAAAGGCCAGCCGGAAAAAAGGAATCACCAGCGAGAATATGTTGAAAAACCTGGAAAGCCGGCTCGACAATGTGGTGTTCAGATTGAGTTTCGCCACATCCAGGTCGACGGCACGCCAGCTGGTTCGTCACCGTCATCTTTTGGTGAACGGAAAGATCGTGGACATCCCCTCCTATCAGGTGAAACCCGGGGATGTGATTCAGGTCAGGGACAAGAGCCGGAAAATGGATGTGTTCCATAATTCGGTGAAGCGGGTGAAAGAAGGACAGCTTTATCCATGGCTTGAACTGGACAAGGCCAATTTAAAAGGAACATTCCTGGAAGTGCCCAGCCGGGCTGATATTCCGGTGAATTTCAATGAGAATCTGGTTGTTGAATTGTATTCAAAATAATCCCAAACCCGAGGAATTTGAATGAGTCGTTTAGCCTTACAGATGCCCCAGGGCGTCGAACGAGAAGAAACCTCTTACAAAACTACCTATGGGAAATTTATCATTCAGCCCCTTGAAAGAGGTTTTGGTGTGACCATAGGGAATGCATTTCGTCGGGTATTGCTCTCGTCATTGTATGGTGCGGCCATCACACATATCAAAGTAGATGGTGTGCTCCATGAGTTTTCCACCATTCCCGGTGTCGTAGAAGATGTATCGGAAATCATTCTGAATCTGAAGCAGGTACGGATCAAACTGAACAACAAGCGGCCTGATAAAATCATTCTGCATTTAAAGGGCCCCTCCGAGTTTAAAGCCGGAGACATCGTTCCGGGCGGAGACGATTTTGAGATTCTGAATCCGGATCTTCTGATTGCCACATTGAATGACGATGCGGATTTTAACCTCGAAATTCGTATTGGCCGGGGACGAGGGTATGTGCCTGCAGACGAAAACAAACTGCCGGATCAGCCGATCGGCATGGTTCCGCTGGATGCGGTGTATAATCCCATCAAACAGGTAACCTATACGATCGAAAATACGCGCGTGGGTCATCGAACCGACTATGAAAAGCTGATACTCGAAGTGAATACGGACGGCAGTGTGACGCCTGACGATGCGCTGACCTATGCAGGGCAGATACTGAAGGATCATATCGAACTGTTTATTTCCTTCGATGTCGAGCCAGAACAGGAAGAAGTTACCGAGGTGGATGAAGATGTGATCCGTATCCGGAAACTGTTGAAAATGAGCGTCGATGAACTCGAATTGTCCGTCCGGTCGCATAACTGTCTGAAAGCCGCGAATATTCAGACAATCGGCGATCTTGTACGGCGCGATGATTCTGAAATGTTGAAATTCAGAAATTTCGGCAGAAAGTCCCTTCAGGAATTATCGAAAATCCTGGAAGAAAAGGGCATATTCTTCGGAATGGATGTGGATAAATATTTAAAGAGCGAGTCGAATTAATTCGGCTTCCGCAAGTAGGAGAATATCATTCATGAGACATCGTAAGGCGGTTGTTAAACTTGGCAGAACCGCTGCCCACCGAAAGGCCACCCTGGCAAATCTTGCCGCGGCGCTGTTTTTAAGAAAACATATCAAAACCACAGAGGCCAAGGCAAAAGCGACACGTCAGGTCGCAGAACGGCTGATCACGCTGGCCAAAAACGATACGGTACACGCCCGGCGCCTTGCCTTCAGGCGGCTGCATCAAAAAGAGGTTGTGAAAGCCCTTTTTGAAGAAATCGCCCCGCAGTTTCAGGACCGTCCGGGCGGTTATACGCGGGTCATTAAACTGGGGCAGCGTCATGGTGACGGCGCATCTATGGCTGTCATCGAACTCGTCGGTTTTGACACGGCGAGCAAGAAGAAAAAGGAAAAACTGAAAAGCAAGGAAACCGAATCGGGTTCCAAGAAAAAATCGAAGAAAAAAGAGCAGGAAGTTGAAAATACAGAAGATGCTGCATGATTTTTCAATAAGAGTCGATGATAACGGCCGGATCGCACAGATCCGGCTTTTTTATTTTTTATTGAAAAAACTGGATTTTTTGGATTGATCCGCATCCATGCCGGAAGCGCTGAAAAAGAACAGATCGCTGATGGTCAATCCGATCGACTGGCGCAGCGGTTTCCAGTTTTCGCGGTAAGCCTCGTTGTCCACACTCGTTCCCTCGTTATCCTTGGTGGCCACGCGGACACGCTGGGGGAATTCCCGGTTGATCATGAACGGTGAATGGGTCGTATAAATTACCTGGTTCTTTGTGGAAAGATTCTCCAGCAGTCGAGTCAGGTCCTTTTGGCCCGCCGGATGCAGGTGAAGGCCGGGCTCATCCAGGAGAAACAGATACTCATTTGTTTTCGCTTCGAGCGTAGTGGCGATGAAATTGATATAAAAGGACAGGTACCATAAGAATCCCAGGGAGCGTGATTTCGGTGTGTCGTAAACCGTCGTTTCATCGCTGAAATCGATATACATTAAATTTCCGTTCACACGCAGCTTGACTTCCAGACTGGGTTCCTGGTTCCATACTTCCCGGATCCGCTGTGTAATTTCACGGCTGGTCTCTTCGATGGCACGGCGTCCGCGCATGGAATCCTCGAAAATAATGGCCGGATCATCCACGCTTCCGATTTTTAAAAGATTGATTTCAGTCTGGAAATCACGGCCTCCGCGAATAAGGTCTTCCATTTCCACACGGTCGCGTATGATCGGAATGGTGTCGAAATACAGGATTTTGGGAAGCAGGTTGAAGAGGGGCTTGACGTTTCCGATGGTCAGCATTTTATCATTGGTCTGGATTTTATAATCCGATAAATTGGGTCCTTCCCGCATCAGGACAAACGAATCCAGGTTTCTGAATCCATCGTACATTTTGCCCAGCTGCACCTGTTCGTCCTTGGTGAATCCGGTGATTTGCAGGCCGAGCTGCGGTGGTTTCCCCTGCTGGTAAAAATCAGAATACTGGCATGTATGCTCGAAAGACAATTCGCGGTCGGGCAGAAACGTTTCTATGGCTTTCAGTATATTGGTTTTTCCAGACTCGTTGGCCCCGATAACGACCGTAATATGCGAATCAAGCGGCAAAGACAGACTGCGTATGGATTTAAAGGCATTGATATATATCTGGGAAATGATCATGCTCCCTCCGAGAGTGGAATGTTATTAAAATTAAGGGTTTTATAAATAAATGCAAGAGAAAAAATCAAAAAAAGCCGGCCCGCAGGCCGGCCTGAACTGCATGAAATCATGCCCGTTTGCTTTACTCGACAGTCAGTGTCGCCCTGAATTCACGGCCGGGCATGGGATATCCGGCCATATTGGAATAGTCCGTGTTCCAGAGATTCAGTCCCTGAAGTGTCAGCCGGATCCGTACGGGATCGAGTCTCATCCGGAAACCGGCGCCGGCATGAACGAGCATGTATTCCGGCATCGGGTTGGTATTCGAAGCATCGGCATAACGGATTCCCGTCATTTCATAGGTTATATTGGCTTGAAAGAAAGACCGGTCCATGCCCAGTTGCACATGGACCATATTGGCCGGACGGTTCGGAAGATAAAGACCCGTGGTCCGGTCCGCAGCCTTCAGCCAGGTATGTCCCATTTTCATGGTAAAGAGGTTGTCGGCCGTCACGAAATGCACCTGGGTTTCGAGGCCCGAGATCCGGGCTTCCTGGACGTTCCTTACCTGGTAGATCCAGTTTCCCGTATCGGCCCAATCGATCAGGTTGTCGATATCGTTTTTAAAATAAGTCATTTCGTATTTCAGGTTTGAAAAATCGCTGTGCTGAATCGTGATACCGGCATCCATATTCGTCGCTTTTTCCGGTTTCAGATCCGGATTGCCGTACATCTGATACACAGGATCGAACCAGTAGAGGTGGTCGAACGTGGGTGCACGAAACGATTTTCCCAGGTTTGCGCGAACGGAAACCTGCATCCTGTCCCCGAATGCGATCATGTATCCGATTTTCGGGCTGGATTGCGCCTCCGTATCAGACAAATCGTCACGGCGCAAGGCGGGAACAAGCTTCATCCTCGCCATCGTTCCCCAAACCTGAAAATCACGTGAGATTTCGGACTGCACATAGATGCTTTTGCCGGAACGGCTGCGGGATGTGTACTGTGTGGTCTCGATATCATCCTGCCGCAATTCGGCGCCCGTGACCAGCGAGAGGTTGCCTGAAACGATCCATTGCGCCTGGACCTCCAGTCCTGAAGCGATATTTTCATGATGATCGCTTGTGCCCCACATGGGATCGGGATCCCGGTATTTTCTGTCCATCTGATGCCTGTAAATCTGCGTGTTCAGGTGAATGTTTTTCATGATCTGATTTTGAGATTTCAGCGTAAAAATATCCCTTCTGTTCTTCAGGCGGGACAGGGACTGCCCGAAGTACAGGGGACCCGGGCTTCCCATTTCCGAATTGAGGAGATGAACAATGAACTGGAGCCGGTGTTCCTGATTGAACATCACGTGTCCGTTCAGGAAAAAATTGTCCGATGTGAAATCGTTGTTGAGCCGGGTTTCTTTATTGCCGGTTTCAGGATTCGTATACGAAAAATTCCCGTCGCTTACGGACCGGTTGTAGGAAGCATGTATCTGTAACGGGCCCAGGTGCCGTGCGTGATACAGCGACGTGACAACCGTACCCCAGGATCCGACCGTGGTCTGGATGCCGTACAGCGGCTTGCTCATCGGACCCGTCGATTTTGAAATCAGGTTGATTACGCCGCCCAGCGCATTGGATCCCAGAAGGGCACTGTGTCCGCCGCGCACGATTTCGATACGGTCGAAGGCATCGGAAGGAAAGTTGTTCAGGCTGACCGGTGTGCCCTGGGCCGTATTCAGTCGGATTCCGTCCAGCATGATGAGCACCTGATCGTCGGAAGTGCCGCGCAATGTGGGGGAACTGACGCCGGCCAGGCTTCCATAATTTTTGATGGTCAGCCCCGTGACGGAATGCAGCTGTTCGCCCACGGTGGATCCATGCTGGTCCGAAACCGGAATCACTTCCGAGGAAACACTGACCTGGGACTGGAAGTGATTGGTGCGTGTCGCAGTCACGCAGACATGGTTCATTTGAACGGGCTGCGGTTCAAGTTCAAAACTGATCCGGGCGTCCGAGGTCAGGTCCACCGGTTTAATGACCGGCTTATACCCGATGATGCTGGCCTCGATTCGGTATTGACCCGCCTGCATTTCAATTTCATAGAAGCCGTTCTGCCTGGACGCCGTACCCTGCCCCGTTTTTTCGAGAACGATGTTCACGTCCGGTAATGCGGCGCCGGTGAACCGGTCCGTGATAAATCCGGAAACCGAGACTGTCTGAGCGTGTATTGAAAAGGAAAATCCGGTTAAAAGGCAGATGACGATACGTAAAAAAGAGTGTTTCATGAAGACCTCCATGGCTTTCCCGCGAAAGCCGGTTCGGGGTGATGGGCTTATCCGGTGTCCTGACTTACGGCTCTGGCCTACTCGCCGGGCCTTCCCATCCTTCATAAAGTGGACAGTGGCATCGTCCGGGTTTCGTTGCCGCTTACAGTAGCGGGGCTGTGACAGCTTTTCACTGTCTTCCCGTGATAAGCACCCGTTCATAACATGTGTTTCTATAAGGTGTTAAAAAGGGATCGTCTGTTTTTATCTCATGGTTCCTCCTTAATCATAGAGTTCCCAGTAATATCCGATACGAAAACCACGGCCGGGAAGCAAAAAACCGTCCGCCATGCTGACTTCGGCATCCAGAACATTGTCGAGGGAGAAGCAGATTCCCCCGTTCTGCATGATACCGGCAATGACTTTTGCACCGAGCAGCATGCCCGGCTGATGGGACCGGTAGGCCGGTGTGTCCAGCGTATAACCGGTCAGGCTGTAGAATCCGTTCCAGAATTGGGACTGAACCGATATATTCAGGACCAGATCGTTTTCAAAATAAGCCTGTTTCCATGTCAGGGCAGCGAATCCCCAAATGCCCGGATGCTCGAGCAGTGTGATCCCTTTCCGTTCAGCCTGGCGGAGGTTGATCATGAATTGGCCGCCGATGCCGTGCCAAGGGCCCAGAATCAGGCGGGATTCCAGGCCGAGATTCTGTTGTTCCGGCCCGTTGTCAAAGACAAACGATCCGCCGGTCTCCGTGAGGTGAATCAGATCGTCGAGATACTGCATATAGGCGCGAAGCTGCAGCTGTAAAAACGCGGTTTCCGTATCCATGCCGGCATCCCATGTCCATGCGGATTCGGCATGAAGCCGCGGATTTCCGCCGATCTGAACAGCGTCCCTGAGCAGCGTGATATCGTCTTCGTTTTCAGGAGCCGAGGGTCTGAATACGATTCCCGATTGTTCTCCGGGTGACGGTTCCCGGACGGCACGTGAAAATCCGGTCCATACAGTAAGAGGTCCGGGGCGCCAGTCGAACCGGGCGGCCGCCTGGGCCGTATGCACGGTGCCATGATGAAGTTCCATCGTGATTTTCGATTGCAAACGGTTGCCGGAGAAGGCATGCCTGTGACCGAAACCCGCCTGCCAAACGGTCCGGTCCGTTTCCAGCGAATCCTTGTGCAGGGACTGCCGTTCACACCGGACATGCCAGGATCCGTCGGACAACAGGGGTACCTGCTGTTCCATCGTCCACTCGTGCCGTCTGCCCTGAAGCGCCGAACGGTGTGACTCAACCCGGTCCAGGATACGGATGTCCGAACGCGTATAATGCCAGCTCACCTGCACGGGCCATTGCCCGGTATGAAAGGTCGAGCGGAGCATATGATCGGCCTGATTGCGTCTCAGGTTCGGATATCCCGTGATGAGTGAGTCACGGGGAGCGGATACAGGATATTGCAGGTCGGAGTGTGAGACATTGTGCAGGATCAGATAACTGATTGAAAGCGGCTGCAGGGGCTGCCATTGTATGGTGGAATAGATATGCTGACCGTCATATTTGTCCATGTTTTCCGTGCCTTCGTTGTTCAGCAGCACGCCGGACAGGATTTGGAAGCGGTCCGTATATTTCTGCCCGAATATAAGATCCAGATCGCTGAAATGGTTCGGACCGGTCCTGTAAACGGCTTTCGAGTACGGCCGCTCTGTATTCAGGAACCGGGATTCGATTGAAATGGCCCCTCCCGGCGAAACGATCCGGGAATCCTGGCCGGCCGTAACAACGGTCATCGTGCGCATCATTTCCACGGGTATCAATCCAAGATCGGCCGTTCCGGTGACCGGATCCCTGAGAACGAATCCGTTCAGCAGCAGGTCCGACTGACCGGTCCGGCTGCCGTATCCCCGGAACCCGGCCCAGTTGGCATTGTGTCCGAGATCGCGGATCCAGACACCGGGAAGGGATTTTGCCAGGTCTCCGAGATATCGGTAATTCATACCGGATGCCTGGCCGGTTTCGAAGGCGGCTTCGGCCCCGTTTCCGGCGAGCGGTCCGGGCGACAGGGAAATCAGCAGCAGGCCCGTGGTGATCATCAGCGCACGGCGATGTGTGGACACACGGCGGATCAGCACCGGGACCAGTAAAAAGAATATCAAGGTGTTCACGGATATGTGCACGAAATAAAAAGGAAGGCCGGCAAGCATGACTTTGACGATATCATGAAAAGGACCGTGTATTCCGATCAGATAACCCAGGGTCGTGAGTACGGCGAAATTAAGCGTGCATAACAATCCCGCAGCCGCGAAAAGGGCACTCAGGCGGAAACCCGCATGGTGGCGAAGCCGGCCCAGAAATCCGCCGGCCGCGCCGGTGCATCCCATGGCCAGCACCATGCCTGCCAGCAGGGGAGGTGCGACCATGCCCAGCGGATTGAGCAGTCCGTAAATCGTTTCGGTCAGAATGCCGCCGAGTATGCCCAGACGTATGCCCAGAAAATACCCGCATAAAAAAACCGTGGCCGTCACCAGTTCCACATTCGGAACCGTGATCAGGCTGTAGCCCAGCACCACGCCCAGTGCGACGAATCCTGCGAGCAGTACGGTCTGTTTCATCCGCGTTTTTAGATCCTTTCATCCATAAAAAAAGCCGGCTCCCGGGGCCGGCCTGATTGAAATCGAATTCATTTTCCCGCCCTCGAGGATAAATGATCAGGCAGGTCTCCTGGCTTTTCTGTCGCTGGCAACCTTCCCATCCTTCTCGCGGCGGACAGTGGTTCTCTTTGCCATGATTTCCGTATCCGAACCGGTTACGGCAGAATTACAGTTGCGGGGCAGCTCCCGACTTTCACGGGATTCCCTATTCTTCCCGAATGATCGGACCCGATCATCCGGGACACCTGTCATGTGTGTGTGCAATATAGAGATTCGGTGTCTGATTGTCAAGGTAAAAGTCGGGCCCGTTCCTGAAAAACCGCACGGATCGCCGATTCTGTCATGACTCCGGTTAAAGCGGCCGCTGCCAATGCTGTTTCTGGAACCGGGATCCGTCCGATGTAAAGATGACGGCGCCTTCCCGGTCCGTGCGATGGACGTTGATACCGAGCCCGTTCAGACGACCGACTGTTTTTGGAGAGGGATGTCTGAACCGGTTGTGATTGCCGACCGAGATCACCGCATGCCCGGGCCGGACTGTGCTTAAAAAACGCAGGGTGCTGCTTGTTGCGCTGCCGTGATGGCCGATTTTCAGTATCTGAATTTCCGGCAGAATACCGCGGTCCAGAAGCCGTGCTTCTGCGTCGGCCTCGGCATCGCCCATAAAGAGCCATCTGTTTTTCCCGAAAACGAGATGGGTGACCACGGACCGGTTGTTGACATTCGGGTTCAGCGACAGGACGCTGTCCGGTGCCAGAAAGTACAGCCCGGTGCCTGGCAGGATCAGGCTGTCCGGTGCGCGGACCATATGTACGGGGACCTGTTTTTTCCGGATTATTTCGATTAAATGCTGCATGGGAGGATACCGCGTCAGTGTATCCGCCAGAATCACCTGTTTCACCTTGAATGCTGACAGAACCGCGATGAGGCCGCCCGCATGATCGTTGTGTGCATGGGTGCAGATGACCGCGTCGATGGTGCGGATTTGTTTTTTGCGCAGGTAGGGTACGAGAACCCGCGTCCCTGCATCGTAAAGCGGCTGCCTGTCCCCGCCGTCTATGATCACGGTACGGTGCCTGGGCAGATGAAGCACGGCCGCATCTCCCTGTCCCACATCGAGCTGTGCATAGATCAGGCGGTTGGTCGCGCTCGTCATTGCGCTGTGCCATATCCAGACGTTGCACAGCACGAGCCCGGCCAAGATATGCCATTTTCTTTTCCGGGTATCATGCCAGCTGAACAGGATCGTCAATGCAGTCAAATAGAACAGAATTTGAAAGACGCCCGGGCACGGCATGTCGATCGATGCGAACGGTAGCGATTGCACGGCATGCGCCAAGGCCAGCAGCAGCCCGGCCAGATGATGGTTGAGCAGGCCGTACAGGCCTGCGGTCCAGGGGCTGACGGGCATGACAAGGAGCGACGTGAATCCCAGGGCGACGATAATGCCCGTCAAGGGAACGGCTGCCAGGTTGGTTAGAATTCCGAGAACGGGCAGACGGTAAAAGGATGAAAGCACCACCGGCAGGGTGCCCGCCTGAGCGGAAAGGGAGACCAGAAAAAGTGTCCAGATGCCCCTGAGTCCCGGCTGCCGCATGCAGAATGCATGACATTGTCTGAATCCGGGCAGCAGCTGCCAGCGCGGATACAGGATAACGATCGAGAGAACCGCGAGAAACGAAAGCTGAAATCCGGGATCGAAAAGCATCTGGGGTGTGACCAGCAGGAGAATCAGGGCGGCCAGCCCGATGATGTTGAGCGGATTGATATCCCTTTCCGCCTGCCTGCCGATTAAATAAACCGAAGCCATGACCGTCGCCCGGATCACGGGCGGGCTCGATTCCGTAATGAGAGCGAAAACCGTCAATCCGGTGATGACCAGGCCCGCCGCAACCGTCCGGGGAAGGCGCATCATGCCGAAGATGGTCTGGAGGATGAAGAGGACGAAACCCACATGCAGACCGCTGACCGCCAGAATATGGATAATGCCGGCCCGTGCCATCATGTCGCGTGTTTCCGGAAGCAGATCCGTGCGGTCCCCCAGCAGCGGCGCCTTCATCAGGGTCAGTGCCGGACCGCGATCGATTTTTTCGAGGGATCCGGCCATCCACCTGCGCAGCGGATAAATGATAAAACGCTTGAGCGGATGCCCCCTGTTGATTCCAGTGAACACGGGCGCCTCTGTGCCCGACAGCCGCATCAGTCCGTAAATGCGCCGGGCCATCAGAAAGGCGCGATAGTCGAAACCGCCGGGATTTCTTTGAGCCGGGGGCGTTTCGAGCCTGCCAGTACACATTATTTCGTCTCCGTAACGCAGCGAATCGGCCCAATGATCGTAATCCGATGCCAGAAAACAGCCGCTCATGGAAGACGAAGCGTCTGGGGCCAGTATGCTGTCCGCTGCAAGCCAGAACCGCGTTCTTTCCGGACGGATTTCAGGGTCCCGGACAAGGCGGGCCCTGATGGTCACGGTCCTTCCGTCCGCCACACGGCCGATGTGATCCGCGGGCCTGCAGAACCGGAACTGGTCCAGGCGGAAGGCGCCCAGGCAGAGCAGGGAAAGCGGCAGCAGAATGCCGCGCATTCCGGGCCGCCGTATGATCAGGCAAACCAGGCCGCACAGAGCCATCAGCAGGGCGCAGGGCCACAGGAGCACGGGCCGGGACCAGTCCGCAATGAGAATGCCGGCTGAGACGAGCAGGGCCGTCTTCATCGCAGGGGCGCGGTGCATATCAATTGCCTGAAACCGGTCTGGCAATAAACCGGATGACGAGAAGCAGGATGATCATACCCGCCGGAAGCGAGATCCAGCACGGAATTCCGTAACCGGCCGGTATATATCCCACGAAGAGGGACAGCACGGCAATGGTCAGGGCATACGGCAGCTGTGTGCGCACATGATCGATATGATCTGCTCCGGAAGCCATGGAAGACATGATGGTCGTATCCGATATGGGAGAGCAGTGATCTCCCCAGATGGCGCCTGCATGTACGGCGCCCAGTGTTCCTGTAAAAATCCCGGTTCTCAGGGATTCGCTTAATTCCGGTCCCTGGGCCGCAGACCAGGCCATGGGGATCACGATCGGCACGAGTATGGCCAGTGTGCCCCAGGATGTCCCGGTTGAAAATCCGATCAGGGCTGCAATGACGAATGTGAACGCGGGGATCCAGTGCGGAGAAAGTGCGGTCCGGGTTTTCAGGATCATGACCTCGGCTGTATGCATGTCCTTGCAGATTTCACCCAGCGACCAGGCCAGCACGATGACGATCATGGCCAGAACCATGGAACGCACGCCTTCGATCCAGGCGTCCGTGATCTGGCGCAGGCTCAGGAGGCGCTGTGTCCAGGCCAGGAGTCCGGCCGCACAGCTGCCCGTGAAACTCGACCACAAAAGCGCGGTATACGGATTCGCGGCGCCGAGAATGCGGCGCACGGAAAAAGTCAGGATGCCGTCCGCTGCAAGGGCCTGCCGGCCGCTGATATAGAGACTGGCGAACGTGACGATAATGACCACGACGATGGGAATGACCGCGTTCCACCAGCGCATTTTTTCTTCCGGCAAGCCGGTGTCCGGGACACCGGGGTTGTCGAAAAGCGGCCTGGCTCCGGGAGCCAGTACCTGGCCGGTCAGCCTGGCCCTGCGTTCCGCACGCAGCATGGGGCCGAAATCGCGGCCGGTCAGGGCGATGACGAGTACGAAGAAAATGGTGAGAAGGCTGTAAAACCGGAACGGGATGGTCGATAAAAAGACCCAGTATACGTTCTGATCGATACCTGCGGCCTGAAACGACGTTTCCAGCAGCCCGAGCTCGAATCCGATCCAGGTCGAAAAAACGGCCGCGGATACGACCGGCGCGGCCGTGGAATCCACGATATAGGATAATTTTTCACGCGATATGCGCAGCCGGTCCGTCATGGGGCGGCAGGTGTTGCCGACGATGAGCGTGTTCGCATAATCGTCGAAGAAAATGAAAACGCCCAGGGCCCATGCGGCTGCCTGACCGCGCTCCGGATGATCGGCCCAGCGGGTGAGTCT
>JAFGGN010000097.1 GCA_016930535.1 bacterium | reverse complement strand
CCGTTTCACCAATTCTCCGGTTCTCCGAAGCATTCCCGTTCAGCGGTCCACGGCCTAATTTTTGTGTTTGGATTTTGGAATTTGGTGTCTGTAATTTATTTGAATTTTGGGAATTGTCATTTGT
Source organism: bacterium (assembly GCA_016930535.1). Lineage (GTDB taxonomy): Bacteria > Zhuqueibacterota > QNDG01 > QNDG01 > JAFGCO01 > JAFGGN01. The sequence goes on along the minus strand of JAFGGN010000097.1, from coordinate 75,506 downwards.
GATTTACAACGGTCAGCGGTCAGCCGTCCGCGGTCTATCAAGGGGCCCGGGCCGGGCGGACCCATATACTCATTTACCCATTTACCCTTCTACTGCTTTTTACGGTCAGCCGTCCGCCGTCCTCATACAACCATACCTTATCCTTATCATCAAAAAAAAAGGGGGCATCCATGTCAAGGCATCCCGATTTGCTGCATGTGCAGCGATGCGGCCTGATTGTCATCGATATTCAGGAGAAGTTCGTGCCGGTCATTTCCGATGCCGAGGAAATAATCCGGAATACGATCAGGCTGATCGAGGCTTTCCGCCTGTTTGAAAGGCCGGTCCTGCTTACGGAACAGTACCCGAAGGGTCTGGGCGCGACAGTAAAGCCCGTTTTGGAAAAGACAGGTGAATATGAACCGCTGCAAAAAACCAGTTTCAGCTGTCTGGGTATTTCCGGCTTTGCTCAGAAACTGAGGAGCGGGAAGGTCCACCAGGCGGTGGTCTGCGGCATTGAAACCCATGTCTGTGTCTGGCAAACAGTCATGGATCTTCTCTGTGAGGGATTTCATGTCACGGTTGTCAGGAATGCCGTTTCTTCACGGCATGCGATCGACAGAGACACGGCAATAGAGAGAATGATCCGTGCGGGAATCCATGTGTCGACTCTGGAGACCGTGCTGTTCGAAATGCTGGAAACCGCGGAACATCCGTCGTTCAGGCCGGTTCAGGCCCTGATAAAATGACATGAAGAATTTAAAGCTTGTATTTTTTTCAGGAAATTGTTATTTTCAAAATGAAATGTGTGTTGTCAAACAAGGATTGCTTATTGTTTATATTTTCATTTTGTAATTATCAGTTTTTTCATATGCTATGTCATCTGATTTATCACAGAGGAGAATATGCGTAAAAAACAAGTGTTTACCGGATTCTGCTGTTTGATTTGTTTCTGCAGTCTTGTTTTTGCCCAGGGCGGCACGCAGTATGTCAGATTAAAAAGTGAAAACCTCCGCGATGCCCCCGGCGGAGCGAAAATAGGGGAGCTGACCGGCGGAACAGGTGTGGAAGTGCTTGAAAAAAGGCCGAACTGGGTCAAAATTCAGGTCACGGGATGGATATGGGAGCCGTCGCTGACCCCGGATCCCACCCTTGTGGATGGTTTTACCGTGAAGGCGAGTCATATTCTTTGCAGGACCGAAACCGATGCAAAGGATGTGCTCAAGCGTCTGAAAAGCGGTGCCAGTTTTGAGGAAATGGCCAAACAATATTCCGTGGACAAGTCAAGCGCCTCTAAAGGAGGGAGTCTCGGTGAATTCAAGAGAGGGGACCTGCTGCCTGAGTTTGAAAAGGCGGCACTTTCCCTGAAGCCCGGAGAAATCAGCGATGTGGTGAAATCGCCGCTGGGATATCATGTGATCCGTCGTGACCGTTAAAACAGCATGTTCATTGCCCGAAATCCGGATTCCCCGGCCAAATCAATCCCGATATGCCGGCGCCTGTGCCGGCAGACAGGCGGGGAGGGAATTCCGGTTTCCATTTGTTCAGGTTTGTTCATGACTGAAGGGTGACACGAATGACGAAATGGAATCAATTGAAAACCTGGATCTGTGCATGGTCGGACCGGATTGCATCGTTTCTGAAACGTCCTGCGCAGACTTGGGCGGAACTTCCGGATGAGCCGGAAGGCGTGTTGATCAGGCAAATGGTATTCCTCGTGATCCCGTCTGCTGCGGGCAGATTGTTGTGCTGGGGATACTGGGGTTTTGGTACGGCACTGGGCCAGGCACTGCTCTGGGGCATTCTGCTGTTTGCCCTGGTCTGGGGAACGGGCCATTTGGTTCACCTGATTGTTCCCGTATTTGGCGGGGAAGGGCCGGTCACGAAAGCCATGCAGCTGTCGCTGAACAGTTATCTGCCGTTTCTGGCCGGCGGCGTCCTGTATGTCAATCCAATGCTGGGTCAATGGGTGCCTCTGTTTCTGATCCCCGGATTTTTATGGCTGTATCACGGGCTGCGTACACGGTATCATCTTTCCGGCCGTTCCCATATTCTGACCACGGTCATCACTGCTTCGGTCATGCTTTTCGGACTCCTGATTCTGGGCGCATTGACCGGAGGACTGGCATTTGACAGGGGAATGTAAACCGATGCGACTCGAGGATTACTATAAACATTTGAATGCCATAGCCACGGCCGCTCAGAAAAGCCTTCATCTGGAGGATATTCTGAATATGACCCTGGATGAAGTGATACCCATCATAAACGGTCATGCCGCGGAAATTCTTGTGTATGAACCCGATTCCGGCCTTCTGCTGATCAAGTCACACCGCGGGCTCAGTCCGGCGATGGTGGATGTCGGTGTACTCGAAATGGGTGAGGGACTTGCAGGCAAAATCGCCCAGAAAAAAGAACCTCTGTTCATTCATGTGCTGGATTCCAGTTCGGGTATTCCCCTGAAAATCATCCAAAAGGAGAACCTGGCATCTTACGCCGGCATTCCGCTGGTTTGCAGGAACAAACTGGTGGGTGTGCTCGGCCTGTATACGCGCGTCGTCCGGTCGTTCACCTCCGAGGAGCAGCAGTTGCTCTCGGAAATCGGAGAGATTGTGGGGCAGGCGGTTTACAACGGGCTTCAGTACGAGGAAACCGCGCTTCGGGCAAGACGGTTTATCGCGGTCAGCCGCGCGATTTCCGTGACGCAGAAAATCGACAATCTGAATTCCGTACTGGAAAACCTGGCCAAAGTGGTCGTGCAGTCCATGGGATTCGACGGTGCATGGATCGGCATTCTGAACAAAGATAAAAACAGAATCGAGGGGCGGGCAGGTTTTGGCCTGGGTTTAAAGGCCAAAGCGGGAAGTATCCGTTACGAACTCGAGGAGGGATCCAATCATCCGGTCACCCAGACGCTCATCGTCGGCAATCCCATGGTTTTTCAGTTCCGGGACGATGTGTCCAACGGGACGTACAGGAAATGGCTGGAGCACATGAAAATTCAGAGTGCGGGCCTGGTACCCATCAGCGGCGGAAACGAATCACTCGGCGTGATGGCCGCATTTTACTGCAATGATCAGTCATTTGACGAAGGCGGCACCAAGGCGCTGGCCAGCGTGGCGGGTCAGACGGCCATCGCCATCGAAAATTCACGTCTGTACGAACAGATGAAACAGTCGGAGGCACGTTACCGCACCCTGTTCGAATCGACGGGGCCGAGCCTGGTGATCATCGATCAGAAGCAGACGTTCCAGCTGGTCAACTGCGCATTTGAAACCCTGTGCGGATACAAGCGGAAGGATCTGATCGGAAAAAGAAGCCTGGACCGTTTTATCAAACCGAACGGGAAAAATCCCGATCTGGCCGAATCCGGCCATTTTGAAACGGAATTTACGGACAGGCACGGACAGGTCAGACAGATCCATATCACGAGCACACCCATTCCGAACTCGGATCATATGCTGGTATCCATCGTGGATATGACGCCGCAGCGCGAGCTGGAACGCCGGCTGTACCGCAGCGAGGAACTTGCGTCCATCGGGGAGCTTTCCGCAGGCATCGCCCATGAAATAAGAAATCCGCTTGTGGCCATTAAAACCTCCGTGGGCCTGCTGCAGGAAGAACCGGAACTGTCAGAAGACGGACATCAGCTTCTTGAAGTGGTCAAGGAAGAAACCGATCAGATGGCTGCTATTATCGAAGATTTTCTTCAGTTTGCCCGCCCCAAACCGCCCACTTTCGAGGAAGTGGAAATCAATCAGGTGATCCGGGATGTCGTCAAACGTTACAGGGAACTCAACGGCCATATACACTGGAAGGAACATCTGAGTCATGTTATCCCGCCTTTGTGGCTGGACCGTTATCAGATTCAGCAGGTGATGACCAATCTGATATTGAATGCAGTGGATGCGATGGCTTCGGGCGGCACGCTGAAGGTGCGCTCGGACAGGGAAACCGGACCGGATTCCCAATTTCGTATCAGGATCACGATCGCGGATACGGGACAGGGTATTCCCCCCGAGAATATCAATAAAATTTTTCAGCCGTTTTTTTCGACCAAGGAAAAAGGAACCGGCATGGGACTGGCCATATGCCGGCGTATCGTGGATCAGCACGGCGGTGATATCGAGGTGAAAAGTCAGGAAGATAAAGGAACACAGTTTTCAGTGATACTGCCGGCAGAAAAACAGACTTCATAACAAACAAGGGGCATATTCTTATGGCAGAAATACTGCTTGTCGACGATGAAAAATCAGTCCGGACCACGCTTTCCCTCATGCTGAAACGTTCGGGATACCAGGTTGAAGAGGCCGTGAACGGCGAAGAGGCCCTGAAAATGATCAAGGCCCATTTTTATGACCTGGTCGTTACCGATCTGAAGATGGAGCCGGTGGACGGCATGGAGGTGCTGAGGCAGGTGAAAGCCGCCAACAAAACGACTGAAATAGTCGTGATGACCGCTTACAGCACGGTGGAGAGCGGCGTGGAGGCCATGAAGCTCGGCGCCTATGATTATATTCAGAAACCGTTCGATAAGGACGAGTTCCTGATTCTGATCAAAAAGGCGCTCGAACGCAAGGACCTGATCAGTGAAGTCGAACATCTGCAAAACGAACTTCGCGAAAAATACAGGTTCGAGAACATCGTCGGCAATTCCAATGCCATGATGGAAGTACTTTCCATGGTGTCGAAAGTGGCGAAAACGGACAGTACCGTCCTGATCACGGGACAGAGCGGCACAGGCAAGGAACTGATCGCCAAGGCCACGCATCTGAACAGCAGAAGGAAAAACAGGGCTTTTATCACGATCAACTGCGGCGCGCTTCCTGAGAACCTGCAGGAAAGCGAACTTTTCGGGCATGTGCGGGGCGCGTTCACCGGTGCGATCAAGGACAAGCGCGGTCTTTTTCAGGAGGCGAGCGGGGGCACGCTGTTTTTGGATGAAATCGGGGAAACCGCATTGTCGACACAGGTCAAGCTGCTGCGTTTCCTTCAGGACGGTGAAATCAGGCGCGTGGGTGAAAATGAACCCGTATACGTGGATGTCCGGCTCATTGCAGCCACCAATAAGGACCTGAAAAAACAGATCGAAGAGGGGAAATTCCGGGAGGACCTGTATTACCGTCTGAACGTGATTCCAATCGATCTTCCGGCTGTCAGCGAACGCCGGGACGATATTCCGCTTCTGGCCGCGCATTTTCTGAAAATTTATGCGGAACGCACCAAAAAGAACAATCCGCTGATTTCTCCGGATGCCATGAAATATCTGATGGATTACGACTGGCCCGGCAATGTGAGGGAACTGGAGAACGTGATCGAGCGCGCCATGATTCTGGCTCCGAAAAATGTGATACAGCCGGATGACCTGCCCGCCGCACTTCTGGAATGCGAGCGTAAACCCGTTACCGAGACGCAGACGCTTCCCGGAGGCGACCAGACGCTGGAGGAACTCGAAAAACAGCATATTCTGATGACGCTTGAGAAATATGACTGGAATCAGAAGAAGGCATCCGACATTCTGGGCATCTCGACAACGACGCTGTGGCGCAAACTGAAGCTGTACGGCATCGAGCCGAAACGAAAGGAAGAAAGCCTGGTTGCATAAAGGGCCGTGCCCGTCACAGGCACAGCATGGGCAGGCGATAAAAGGAACGGCTGCGACTGTTCCGGGTTGTTGAATCCCGGCCCGTTTAATCAGGCGATAAACCGGTCAGGCAAGGCCTGTTCCGTTGATTTCAAACTGAGGCCCGGTTCATTCCATTTTGGAATTTTTCTGATTGGTTCCGGGGGAATCCGGACCGATACGGCCCGGAGGACTCCCGGCTCCAGGGCAAAGCCGGTTTTTTTCTTATATACCGTAATCATGGCATAGTATTTGTGCGGAATCATTCGTGGTCTCGATGACTGGGAGATTTCCATGCCCCGCATTCTTCTCGTGGACGATGAAAAAAATGTTTTGAAAACCCTGTCGATGGGACTGCGCCGGCTATCATACGGAGTCGAGGAGGCGCAAACCGGTCCCGAGGCGCTGAAGCTTCTCGAAAAGCAGTCCGTCGATGTGGTGGTTTCTGATATACGAATGAGCCCGATGGACGGTTATGCACTCGCCCGGGAGGTGCATAAACGCCATCCGCAGATCCCGGTGATTCTGATGTCGGCATACGGCTTTGAAAGTCAGCAGGTGGAGGAAAAGGACGGGATCATCTATCCCAAACTGACCAAGCCTTTTTCCGTGCATCAGCTCGTTGAAAAGCTGAAAGAGGTGGAGCAGACATGGAAGCCCCATGCACTTCAGCTGCACAGGCATATTCTCGTGTTCAGCGATCACAAAGCCATGAAGGAGATTGACGCGCATCTGCGCACATCGGGATTTGTGACTGTGGGAGCCCGGTCCCGCGACGAGTTTTTAAAACAGCTGGAGAACAGTCAATTCGACTGCGTGCTGATTGATGAAGCATGTATGCAGGATACCGAATGGAAAATTTTAAACGATCTGGATTCGCACGCGCCGAACAAGCCGGTGCTGCTCTTGGTCGAAGGCCCGGGATCGGCTTCGCATACGCTTCGGGACATGAAGGTGACCATGCTCGACCGCGAGAAGTTTTTCGAGGACAGAACCTGGATGGAACGCTGCTTCGATGAAAACGTCACATAATGACAAGACGGACGGCTCCGTGAAAAAGCCGAAGAAGGATTCCGGTATCCGTATTCTGGCCGTGGATGATGAGGAAGTGATGGGGTATCTGATACGCAGGGTGATCGGTCATCTGGGATACGAGCTGGACTGGGTGCAGGATTGTCAATCCGCCCTGGAGAAAATCAGGGCCTGTGAATACGATGTCATCATCTCCGACTACAGGCTGCCGGGCATGACCGGCGAGGTTTTCTATCAGCAGGTACTGAATCACGATGCCGGCCTGGCACGGCGCATGATTTTTATTTCGGGCGATACGGTCAGCCGGAATACGCTGACATTTTTCAGACGCGTGGCATTGCCCTATTTCTCCAAACCGTTTAAAATCGATGCCCTGCGGGACGCCATCGAAGAAATGATTCAGAACCGCCGGAACCCGTGCGGGTCCGGAATTCAGTGAACCGCATTCGAATCGCCGCATATTTATCTTCTTTTTTTTATAAATCAAGCAAAAAAATTACTTGACAAAAGCCTTAAAAAATACTATAATAAACAAGTTATTTTTCAAATCGTCCAAAAGGCGACATCTAAAAAAAGCTTCAAACAATAATGATCGATATTCAGTACGAACCAGTATGAATCACATCCAACAGACAGGACATCGTTTGAAGACTGATTTTTATGATGCTTTTTTTTATTTCATCAAACGTTTGCATTGTTCATTCCTGAGCGGACAAACTCAGGATAAGGGTAGTAAAACTCAATAGATTGTCTTTCAGGAAGGTGCACAGAAAGATGCTATGCGGGTGAAGTATCTATTATAAAGAATCCCCATCATTAACGTGTGATGACCATTGAAAGGAGGTGACTGTCTTTGAGGTTAGTGAAGTATCTTAAACTACCCGCATAAGCCCTTCTTTTTGATCTTCTCGAGAAGAAGGGGATCCATCCAGTTTCCAATCGGATTATGGAGGGTGATTCTTAGTTATTCAATTTTTAAAGGAGTAAGCCATGAAAAGAGTGTTATTCGCAGTGATTTGTTTGTCAATGGTACTTTTTATCGGTGCGGCGAGCGCCGGAGTAAAAGACGGTGTCTGGCAGATCTACAAGGCTGCCTATGCTCCCACCATCGACGGTGAGATGGACGAAATTTATTTCTCCGCCTCCACCGAAAGAACCGTGATGCTGAACCAGGACGACGCTGCTCCTCCTGACAGCTATCTCGATCTGTTCGGTTCCTGCCGTATGCTGTGGGATGCCGACAACCTGTACGTTTTCTACAAAGTCGTGGATGATGAGATCAGCTCCTCCTCGGCAAACTCCTACGAAAACGACAGTATCGAATACTTCTTCGACGGTGACAACAGCAAAGTCGTCGAAGCTTTCGACGGCGTGGACGATGTCCAGGTCCGTATCGAATATAAGGATGCCGACGTTGCAGATATGGACAGTCCTCCGGACGGATGTGCGTTTGCAGTGGCCGACTGGGAAAACCCGGCCGGCGACGCATTCGGTTATATAATCGAAGCCTCCTTCCCGCTGGCAAGCGTGAACATCGATCCTTCCGAAGGCACCGTTTTCGGTTGGGAACTTCAGATCAATGACCGTGACAATGAAGCCCGTGAAAATATGTACCGCTGGTACGGTATTTCCAACGACGCGTGGCACTGGGCACATATTTGGGGCGAAGCCGAGCTGGTTGGCTACACGGCTGATGATGTCATGCCCATGATGATGGCTTCTTCATCCCCGGCCATCGACGGTGTTCCGGACGATGTGTGGGTCGACGATGCCTACGCGATCGAATCCGGCACCTACGTGTTCACGAATGCCGACGTTGTGGACGCCAGCTACACGGAAATCGAAGACTGGCAGGATGCCCAGATGGAATTCCGTTGTCTGTGGGATGCAGCAGGGTTCTACTGCTGGGTCGAAGTGATCGACGACGAAATCAGCATCTCCGGCGGGAACGCCTATGAAAACGACAGCGTCGAGCTGTATTTCGACGGTGACAATTCCAAGGGCGACCTGTATGACGGCGTGGATGACAAGCAGTGGCGCTATGTGTGGAGTGAAGATACGAGTCCCGAAGGCACCCAGACCTATGCCTGGGGCGAACTGGATGAACTCGACGGCTATACCTTCGAGCTCGCGATCGACGCGGCCACCATTCCGTTCCCGCTGGAAGAAGGTCAGGAAATCGGTTTCGATATTCAGATCAACGAACGCGACAATGAAATGCGCGAAAACATGATCCGCTGGTACAGCTCCGATAATATGGAGTGGCAGGAACCGTGGCGTTTCGGCACTGCCGTTCTTTCCACCGGTGAAGTGGCTGTGAAAGACAGCAAAGTAAATCCGAATTCCTTCGCTCTGAATCAGAACTACCCGAACCCCTTCAACCCCGAAACCACCATCAACTTCGCACTGGATCAGAGAAGTGCTGTGAAACTGACCGTGTATGATGTGCTCGGCAATGAAGTGGCTCAGCTGGTGAACGATGTCCGTCCGGCCGGACCGCAGTCCGTCCGTTTCAACGGATCCGATCTGTCCAGCGGCGTTTATTTCTACAAACTGGAAACCGCTTCCAACGTGATCACAAAAAAGATGATGTTGATGAAATAGTTTTCGGTTGTGGATGAATTTTAGAAGCCCGCCTCAGGCGGGCTTCTTTTTTTTGCACCTGAAAACAAGATTAAAGAACAAAGAACAAAGAACAAAGATACACGGGTCGTCGTGCCGGAGCGTGAAACGGAGAGAAGAGAAACGGGGTGACGGAGATAAGGAGAAGAAGGCCGTTTTTTACTCCGTTTCACCAATTCTCCGATTCTCCGAAGCATTCCCGTTCAGCGGTCCGCCGTCCGCGGTCAGCGGTCGATGTTTGGCATCTCCGTCTCACGATCAGTCGTCTGCACTGCATCGGATTAAATGATAGTAAGCGTCTAAAATGGATGAATAATGGAATATAAATTCACGGAAAAACAGAAGCATTACATCAAAAAACATATGCGGGACAGATCCGCGGAGCAGATTGCCGGGGCCATCAAGGCGGATCCGGACAATGTCCGGACGTATATCGGTAGGCTGAATCCTGTAACCTCATTGAAAAAACAGCGCCTTTTTTCGGTAATCGCAGCGTCGCTTCCCGTTCTGATCATTCTTTTTATCGAGCTGATTCTGCAGCTGTTCCGTTACGGCGGGGATCTGAGGCTTTTTCTTCCCATGAGGGGCGATATGTCCGCCTATTATCAGATCAACAGCGAGGTGTCGAGGCGCTACTTCTTCATGCAGAAAACCACGCCGACGCCCGGAAGGGACCTGTTTCTGAAGAAGAAGCCTGAAAACGGATTCCGTATTTTCGTACTGGGGGGGTCCACGGCAGCGGGATTTCCCTATGGCAACAATCTCATGTTCTCCCGGATTTTGGGGCAGCGCCTGGATGAGGCGTTCCCGGACAAAATAATCGAAGTGGTCAATGTGTCCATGTCCGCGGTCAACAGCTATACGCTGCTGGATTTCACGGACGAGGTCATCCGGCAGCATCCGGATCTGGTCCTGATCTATGCGGGCCACAATGAATATTACGGGGCCATGGGCGTGGGATCCATGGAATCCCTTGGGCGCAATCCCGGCTGGGTTCGCGCCACGTTATCATTGAGAAAATTCAGGCTGTTTCTGCTGGCCAGAAACGGGATCGCCCTGCTGAGAAAATCCGTATCAAAGGCGGTTCACGGCGCGACCGAGGTGGACCCCACGGCCACGCTCATGGCCAGGATCGTTTCCAACAAGACCATCCCGTACGGGAGCGCGCTTTACAAACTCGGACTGAAACAATTCGGGGAAAATCTGGATATCATGATGACCAGATTCCGGAAGGCCGGCGTTCCGGTCGTTCTCAGCGAACTGGTGAGCAATATACGGGATCAGGCCCCCTTTATTTCAGGGCCGGCAGGCGATCTGCCGCCGGCGCAGGCCATTTACGATGAAGCAAGAAAGCTGGATGCGTCCGGAAAATACAGGGAATCGATGGGGCTCTATACACGGGCCAAAGACCTGGACATGCTCCGGTTTCGCGCCAGTGAAGAGCTGAACGCCCTGATTCACCGCATGGGAGAGACTTACAGAACACCCGTGGTGCCCATGAAGGCCGCGTTCATGGCGGTTTCTCAAAACGGTCTTGTGGGCAGCAATATCATGGCCGACCATCTGCATCCGAACATGGACGGATATTTTGTCATGGCGGATGCATTTTTCAACACACTGAAGGTGAACGGCCTGATCGCCGCGCAATGGGACAGTACGGGCATACATCCATGGTCATGGTACAGAAACCGGTGGGGAATCACGGCGCTCGATACGGCAGAAGCGGAGCTGAGCATTGCCTACCTCAAGGGCGGATGGCCGTTTCAGCCGGAATCAGAGCCAAATCATACCCTGCGCGACTATCATCCGGCCACCAAGGCGGAAAGTCTCGCCGTCAATATCCTGATCGACAAAGACCTCAATCTCGAAAAGGGCCATATGAGGCTGGGCGAATTCTATATACGTCAAAAGCAGTACGGCCCGGCGTTCCGTGAATACAAGGCGCTTCTCACCATGGTGCCGCATGAAATGGACTTTTATGAGAGGGCGGCCGAAGCGGCCATCAAAATGAAGGATTTCGATTCGGCCTTGTCCATTTGTTTAAAATCTCTCAAACTCGGTGAAAGGCCATTCAATACCAAATGGATCGGGCAGATTGATCTGCTCCACGGCAACGCGGCCGGGGCCGTGGCATGGCTGATAAAAGCCGCGGCGCTTGCACCGGAAGATACCCAGGTGCTGTTCAATCTCGGGCGCTCCTATCTGGTTCTCGGCCGGATGCGCGAATCTCTCGATGTGTACAGGCGCATGCATGAGCTCGAACCCGGTTCCCAGTATACGATTGTGCTGGGGGGGATGATTAAAGAAGCAAGATTAAAGAACAAAGAATAAAAACCAAAGACCAAAGACAAAGAGCGTCGTTGGGTCTATCGGGTCTTTAGGTCATTGAGTCGTCGGATCGGAACATGAGACGGAGGGTCGGCGAAGATGTGAAACGGGGATTAAAAGAAATGATGAATATTGAATATCGAATGCTGAATTTCGAAGTTTAAAATGTACAATCAATGATTCACTTCAACATTCGACATTCCCTGTTCGAAATTCGATATTTTCTTTTCTCCGTTTCATCGCATCTCCGGTTCTCCGAAGCGTTCTCGGTCCGCGGTCTTGCCGTCCGCGGTCTAAAGCAATACAGGATATCCGCTTGAACTCTCGATATAAACCCCTTCAGTCCGTGCTCGTCAAACCGGCCGGGCCGGACTGCAACATGCACTGTTCCTACTGTTTTTATCTGGAGAAAAGCACCTTGTTTCCGGAAACCATAAGGCACCGGATGAAGCTGGATGTGCTCGTGAAACTGACGCGCCAGGTCATGGAACAGGGTGGTCCGGAGATTGCATTCGGATGGCAGGGGGGGGAACCGTCGCTGATGGGCATCCCGTTTTTCGAACGGGCAGTGGAAAGCCAGATCCGGTTTGCGGCTCCGGGGCAGCATGCAGTGAACGGCTTTCAAACGAACGGACTTCTTATGACGCGTGACTGGGCCGGTTTTCTACGTGAATCCAAATTCCTCGTGGGTCTTTCCATGGACGGTCCTGCTCATATACACGATCATTGCCGGCTCTTAAGAAACGGCCGGCCCAGCTGGCTGCGCGTGGCGCGCGCACGCGACCTGCTGCTGGAGAACGGTGTGGATGTCAATGCGCTCGTGGTGGTGAATGCCTATTCGGCCAGGTTCCCTCGTGAAATTTATGCATATCACAAAGAAAACGGGCTGCCGTATATGCAATTCATCCCCTGCCTGGAACCGGATCCAGATGCACCGGGCAGACCGGCCGCTTATTCGGTTTCAGCCGAAGCTTTCGGTGATTTCCTGATCGCCCTGTTCGAATGCTGGAAAGCCGATTTCAGACAGGGAAAGCCGGGCACCTATATACGGTGGTTCGAATCCCTGTTCTTTACGTATGTGGATATGCCTGCTCCTGAATGCACGCTGCTTCAGGAATGCGGCAATTACCTGGTGATCGAGCATAACGGTGATATTTTTTCATGCGATTTCTTTGTCGAATCCGGATGGCGGCTCGGCAATGTCATAAATAATCGTCTGACGGATTGTCTCAATTCCCCCCAGCAGGTCCGTTTCGGCAGGCTGAAGGCCCGGTTGCCCGGTCCGTGTATCGACTGCCCCTGGATCGTTCACTGCCGGGGCGGATGCCCCAAGGACCGGAAATATCATGCTTCCCTGGACGGGCTCAATTATTTTTGTGAAAGCTACCGGCGTTTTTTCGAACATGCGGACCCCTTTTTCCGATCCCTGGCGGAGGGCTGGAAAACCGAACAGAAACGCCGTCATGTGCGGGACATGGTACAGACGGCCGGCATACAAATCGGCCGGAACGATCCATGCCCGTGCGGAAGCGAACTGAAATATAAAAAATGCTGCGGACGTGAAGCCTCAGGATCCGGATCCCGGACAGTGCGTAGGTAAAAATACCCCTAAATCCAGATTATGCAAACGATTGCGCTTGCATTTTTACATGTGATTTACTATATTGTTCGCTGATTCAATCCAATCGGACGTCGGATCGAATCCGGTAAGCCCCTTTAAAACGGCATGAACATCTTCATTTTCAAGGAGACATTCCATGAACCTGCGTTTGATTGATCTTCTGATCATCGTGATCTATCTTGTCAGTACGGTGGTCATCGGGCTCGTTCTGCAAAAGAGGGCGCAGCGCAGCAAGGATTCTTATCTTCTGGGCAGCAATGAACTGCCATGGTACCTTCTCGGGCTTTCCAACGCTTCCGGCATGTTCGATATTTCGGGTACCATGTGGCTCGTGGCCCTGATGTTTCTTTACGGACTCAAGAGTATCTGGATCCCCTGGCTGTGGCCCATTTTTAATCAGATATTTTTGATGATATACCTTTCCGCCTGGCTGCGCAGGTCCAATGTGACGACCGGGGCGGAATGGATGGGAACCCGTTTCGGAGATGACCGCGGGTCCCGGCTTTCACATAATATCGTGGTTGTGTTTGCCCTGATCAGCTGCCTTGGATTTCTGGCTTACGGGTTTGTCGGTCTGGGCAAATTTATCATGATTTTCATTCCGTGGAACGTGGTCGCGCCGTATGTTCCGTTCCATATCGCCCCTCAGTATGTACCGCATCTGTACGGCATCGTATTTACGGCCGTGGCCATTTTTTACACCGTGATCGGCGGCATGCTGAGCATTGTGTGGGCTGACCTGATTCAATACACGATCATGACGGTTTCCTCCCTGTTTATCGGTATCATGGCCATGAATGCGCTGACCGGCCATTCACTCATGGTCCCGGACGGATGGCACTCGCCGTTCTTCGGCTGGGCCCTGAATCTGGACTGGAGCCACATCGCGGCGGAGGCGAATGATAAGATCGCGAGCGACGGATATTCGCTCTTCTCTCTCTTTGTCGGCATGCTGATATTCAAGGGCGTGCTGGTGAGCGCCGCAGGCCCTGCACCCAACTATGACATGCAGAAAATACTGGCCACAAAGAATCCGAGAGAAGCCGCCAAGATGAGCGGTTTTGTGTCCGTGATTCTCAATCCGATCCGGTATTTCATGATCGCGGGTTTCGGCGTTCTGGCCATTCTTCATTACGATCAGCTGAACCTCATGGTGGCGGGCAAGGTGGATTTCGAACAGATTCTGCCTTCGGCCATCAATCAATTCGCACCGGTCGGCATTCTGGGGCTCATCCTGGCCGGTCTTCTGGCCGCCTTCAATTCCACATTTGCCGGTACGCTGAATGCGGCCCAGGCCTATGTGATCAACGATATCTATCTCAAATACATCAATCCCCAGGCCACGAGAAAACAGGTCAGCGCGGCCAATTACGGCACGGGCCTGATCATTGTGGCCGTCAGTATTGTATTCGGGATCTTCGCCCAGAACATCAACAGCATTCTGGTATGGATCGTATCCGGTCTGTGGGGCGGATACATCGCTGCCAATGTGCTGAAGTGGTACTGGTGGCGGCTCAACGGGAACGGGTATTTCTGGGGCATGCTTACGGGGATGATTCCCGCACTGATTTTTCCGAAAATACTGCCGCCCCTGTTCCCGGACATTCCCAAGGACATTATCCTGCTCTATTTTTTCCCGGTCATCCTGCTGATTTCGCTGGTCGGATGTATTGCGGGCACATTGCTGACAAAACCCACGGATGAAAAAACCCTGATCCGGTTTTATAAATCCGTGCGCCCCTGGGGATTCTGGAAACCCATTCACGAAAAGGTCGTTGCGGAGAATCCCGATTTTAAAAAGAACACCAATTTCAAGCTGGATATGTTTAATATTTTTATCGGAATCATCGCCCAGACATCGCTCGTCGCACTGCCCATTTTTATCGTGATCAAAAACTGGGGTGCCATGATCGTGACGATTGTACTGGCGGGGATCACGGGTGTCATTCTCAAGAAAACCTGGTACGACACCCTGGAACAATAAAAACCGGTTCAACCCATAATCGAGGAACAGTGCAAGAGAATAAATCATGAATATATCCGAATTTGACAAACGTTTGCAAAAATTGTTAGGCAGCCACGAGATCCTGATCAAGCGTAAAAACGAGAAGCTGGACGGAGGAAACGGCATTGTCGACCGCTACAGGTATCCGGTGCTCACCGGTGCGCATGCCCCCGTGTTCTGGCGGTATGATCTGAATCCGGAGACCAATCCATTTCTGATGGAGCGCATGGGCATCAACGCCGCGTTCAATGCGGGTGCCATTGAATTCAATGGTAAAATACTGCTGATGGCCCGCGTGGAAGGCGCCGACCGCAAATCGTTTTTCGCCGTGGCTGAGAGCGAAAACGGGATCGACGGATTCCGTTTCTGGGATTATCCGGTGCTGATGCCGGAAACGGACGATCCGGATATCAATGTCTATGACATGCGTCTGACCCGGCATGAAGACGGCTGGATATACGGTGTGTTCTGTACGGAACGCAAGGATCCGAATGCGGCACCCGGAGATCTGTCGAGCGCAGTGGCCCAGGCCGGGATCGCCCGGACCAGGGATATGGTGAACTGGGAGAGACTCCCGGATCTGAAAACCCCTTCGGCCCAGCAGCGCAATGTGGTGCTGCATCCGGAATTCGTACAGGGCAAATATGCTTTTTATACCCGGCCGCAGGATTCATTCATCGATGCGGGGGAGGGCGGAGGCATCGGATTCGGTCTGTGCGACGATATCCTTCGTCCGGAAGTAAAAACATCGGTTATTATCAATTCACGCGCGTATCATACCATCAAGGAATCGAAAAACGGACAGGGCCCGGCCCCGATCAAAACGGACAGGGGCTGGCTTCATCTGGCGCATGGTGTGCGCGGATGTGCCGCCGGGCTGCGTTATGTGCTGTACATGTTCATGACCGGCCTCGATGATGTGACCAAACCACTCTGCGAGCCCGGGGGATATTTCATGGCTCCCGAGGGTGAGGAACGGGTGGGCGATGTGTCCAATGTACTGTTTACAAACGGCTGGGTGGCCAGGGAAAACGGGGATGTACTGATTTATTATGCATCCTCGGATACGCGCATGCATGTGGCAGTATCCACGGTTGATAAACTGGTGGATTACTGCATGAACACACCGCCGGACGGCATGCGGTCCCATGCCTGCGTAGAGCAGCGAATCGGTCTGATCGACAGGAATCTGAAATTGATGAAGAAATAGGAATAACCATACTGATAAAAATGAAAAGGCTGTCCCGGAGGGACAGCCTTTTTTTATGCCGAGTCTTTTCAGAACTGATTATTTTTGGGGATGAATGACCACATCGATCCGGCGGTTCTTGCGGCGCCCGTCCTCCATATCGTTGCTGGCGATGGGCTTGGTCTCACCGTAACCGGTGGACCGGACCAGGCTGGGCTCGATGTTGCCGGATGCCAGCAGGTATTCACGCACTGCATCCGCACGGGCCGTCGAAAGTTTCTGGTTTGCCGCGTCGCTTCCGCGCGAGTCCGTGTGTCCCTCTACTGTAATCGTCGCCTGCGGATATAACTGGAAAGCCTCCACGACTTTCTTGAGCAGGCTGAAATATTCGGGTTGTATCGTCGATTTTCCAACCGGAAATGAAAGGCCGTACAGCCTGACGATGACGTCCTCTTTTGACCGGAGAACCTGGGCTTCCTGAACCGTGAACGTCTGTTCCACCTGCTGATATTTTTCACGCCAGATTCTCTGCTGTTCCATCAGCTGCGCCAGGCTTTCCTCCTTGGTTTTCAGATCGCCCACCTGGGATTCCAGGGCCTTCACCGTGGTCGTCAGCGCTTCAATCTGCTCGTCCCTGTCCGACACATCCTGCTCAAGAGAGGCGATGGTCTGCTGCATTCTGCGGATTTTTCTCAGCACGGCGTCCGTCGGTTCATCGATGCCGTTATGAAACCGTGCATTGAGGTCCAATGCGTCGGAAATTTTCTGAACCGGTACGTTGCTGTCCAGAATGATGTCTTCCATGGTTTTTTTCTCATCTTCCCAGCTCTTGATGGTCCAGGTGATGGATTTGGCGAGCTCGGCCTGATAGCGGGCCTCCTGGGCGAGCTGCCGGGCTTCATCCGTATCGTACCGGTTCTCAACCAGCTGTTTTTCCGCCTTGCCGGCCAGTTCCTCGGCATACTCAAGCGTTTTCGGTGCCTTCTTTTTGACATCGCTTTTTTTGCCCTCGGTGAGAAGCTCGCGTGTTTTATCCAGGTAATTCGCCTTGATCGCCTCGAGTTCCACCTTGCGGTACAGTTCTTCGGCCTTGGTGGCTTTGGATTTTGCGCTGTTCAGATTGCCGTCTTCCAGTGTTTTAGCTGCTTTTTCCAGGGCTTCCTCGGCTTCTTTCCATCCTTCGGGCCTGAATGCCGGTGCATCCACATTCAATGCGTCTGACCGTGCGCGTACACAGTTCGAGAAATTGTTTTTAAACTGATTCGTGGTTTCAATAGCCTTTAAATAGTAGACGCGCGACATTTCGATTTTCTTTTTCAGATCTTCAAGGTTTTTACCCTTTTTGAAACCGTCATCGGCTTCCTCGTATTTTTTCTCTGCCGTTTCATACTGTCCCGGAGAATATCTGAAGGCTTCGGCATCATCGGCATCCTTTTTGGCCTTGTCCGCGTCCTGAAACAGCAATGTTTTCGGATTTTGCGCGGATAGCGGCGCAGCGGTCCATCCGGCCATGAGCAGCAGAACAAACATAACGGTCAGGATTCCGCAGAAGAACGGTTGTCCGGTTTTACGCATGGGTCACCTCCTTGAAAATGTCAAACGAAGAATTTATGTTCAATATGTTAAAATACAACAGCTTCAAATGAAACGCAAGCAGGAATTGGCAGTAGGCAGTAAAAAAAAAGGCACCTGAAGGTGCCATGGATTCCGTTATTTCTGAACGGCTCCGGAGCGGATACAGGCTGTGCAGACCCTCAGGCGCTGCGGTTTTCCATTCACATGGACGCGGACTTTCTGCAGGTTGGGAAGCCAGCGCCGCCGGTTCAGATTATGTGCATGGCTGACCTGATTTCCCGTCATGGGGCCCTTGCCGCATATATCGCATTTTCTTGCCATAATTCGTCCTTCAGTTAAACCCATCTTCATATTGTAAGACAAGCGAATATCAATATACGAAATAAATTAATAAAAAGCAAATAAATTTCTTGCACTTACGTGGGTTCTGAGTTATCTTGTGTTGTTTTGGAATCCCTTATTGCACAGATCAGACATCGCGCGGTTCTGGCCCCCATGGCCGGAATTGCGGATCAGCCATTCAGGCTGACGGTCAAGCGGGCTGGCGTATCATTGATTTTTACGGAATTGATCAGTGCCGAGGGGCTTGTCCGGAACAGCCGCAAGACTTTCGATCTGATGCGGTTCTCCCCCCTTGAGAGGCCCATCGGAATTCAGCTGTTCGGCAGCAGGCCGGAATCCATGGCCGAGGCCGCCAGGATCGCAGAAAGCCTGGAACCGGATCTGATCGATCTGAATTTCGGCTGCCCGGCCAGGAAAGTGGTCAACGGGGGATCCGGCTCCGCCATACTCAGGGATACAGACCTGCTCCGGCATATTGTCCGGGATGTGGTCAGGGCCGTACATACACCTGTCTCATGTAAAATCAGAACGGGATGGGATGCCGCACATCCGGTCGCTGAAGAAGCCGCCAGAATCATCGAGGGAGAAGGGGCGAGTCTGCTGACACTGCATCCGAGAACCCGCGAGCAGGGTTTTTCCGGGCGTGCGGACTGGTCCGTGATCGCCCGCGTGAGGGCCTGCACCGGGATTCCGCTGATTGGAAACGGGGACATCATTACCCCGGAGGATGCGAAGCGCATGCTGTCTGAAACCGGCTGTGACGCGGTAATGGTCGGACGCGGCGCCATGGGCCGGCCGTGGATTTTCCGCATGATCGATGCAACACTGCAGTCGGGATGTCCGGTTCCGGAACCCCCTGTCGGAGAACGGATCGGTTTTTGTCTGGAGCATTATGACCGGGCACTCGAAATACTGGGAGCGCGGCGCGGAGTCAGGGAAATGCGCAAGCACATCGGCTGGTACCTGAAGGGATTGTCGTATGTGTCCCGGCTCCGGTCTCGTCTGATGATCATGGAAGATCCGGAGGAAGTGAAAAAAAACCTGAGGGAATTCTCCCAAACGTATGACGGACAGATTGCAGAAGAACAGGACCACGGCGATTCCGGTGCATCACCGCAGTTTTAACAGGATCCCGTCCGGCGTCTCTTCCACCTCAATTATACTTGACAATACCGCAATAATTTATTAAACTGAAAAAAATCCGTATCTGACATTTTAAAAGGAGGGTCTGGATATGAAGAGAATGCTCGCGATAATCTGCCTATTGTGTTTCACGGGTTTTGCATCTGCGCAATGGTCCGGGTATATGGGGACCGGCGGCAGTGAACTGGACGGCGGAATCGGGATGACGTGGATCGACGAACAGGCCTATTATAATATTTCGTTTCAGCCGGATATCAGCATCGGCAATTTCGGCGTCGGATTGAACATCGACCTGCTTTACAATGCGGATACCGGCAAGATCCGGTCCGTGGACTGGGATGAAAGCTACGATTACGCCCGCATTATCCGATATCTTCGCTACGGCCACAAGGGGGACAACGTTTATGCCCGTGTCGGCGCCCTGGATGCGGCCCGCATCGGCCATGGCTTCATCATGAATTTTTACAACAACCAGATCAATTACGACAAACGCAAACTGGGTCTTTCTTTCGATGTGGATTTCGGCATCGGCGGTTTCGAGACCATGACCAACAATCTCGGACGCCTGCAGGTGATCGGCGGGCGCGCCTATGTGAGACCCATGTATTCCAAATCGATTCCCGTGCTGAAAAACCTGGGATTCGGCGCCAGCTATATCACGGACGTGGATCTGAAGGATTTCGATGGCGAGGATGACAATGTGGGTGTTTGGGGCCTGGATGTGGATATGCCGCTCATCAAAAGCGACCTGCTGTCCGTGCTGCTGTATGCGGATCATGCACAGATCATCGACTACGGCAGCGGCCAGACCATCGGTTTGCGTACGGATGTGAACGCCATCTGGGATTTTCTGAATCTGAGCGTGAATTTCGAAAGGCGTTTCCTGGGCAAGGAATTTATCGCCAATTATTACGGTCCCCTGTACGAGGTGATGCGGCAGACCACGGTCGGCCAGCTGGCGACATTCTATGAATCCATGGGCGGCAGCATTCCGCCGGACCTGGATTTCGTACGCACACTGGATATACCGGTCACCCAGAAAATGCTGCTTCCCATGATGATGGAGAAGCGAAGCGGATGGTACGGTGCACTGTATCTCAATTTCCTGAAACTGGTCACAGTGCTCGGCTCCTATCAATTCATCGACGATCAGGATGCCAGCGGGGCCCTGCATTTCGGCGCAGCCCTGTCCGAAAATATCCCCGTGATCGCGGCCGAAGCATCGTACGACAAAATCGGGATCGAGAATTTCAGGGATGTCCGGACACTGGATAACCGGTCCGTGGCGCGCGTGGGTATCGGATACAAGGTGAAACCCTACCTGCTGATCTATATGGATTATATCTGGAACTTTGTCTGGAGTGAGGAGTACGAACAATTCGTGTCCCAGGAACGCATCCAGCCGAGGGTGACTTTCAGGTATCCTTTTAACTTTTAAATGTAAAAAGGCTCCCTGAGGGGAGCCTTTTTACATTTCAGCAGCGGCAGGCATTAAAGCAGTTTTTCATTGGATCGCTCTTTTACTTTGATGTGTACCTATCATATAGGAGAATTTAATGAAAAAAAAGGTCTTATTATGGATCCTGATACTCATCGGTCTGCTGATTCTTGCTGCCAGCCTGTTTTTTCTCAATCTGAGAATGGGCATGAAAAGCATGTCGCCCGTGCCCACGGGGCGGGTGGCAGAAGGGGTTTATGCCATTCAGGACGACGGGGTCAATTGTTTCGTGATCCGGGGGGATTCGGGACTCGTAATGATCGATACGGGAACGAATCCGGACCATGTACGAAAGGAATTCGAATCCCTGGGTATGAATCCGAAACAGGTGAAGGCTGTTTTTCTGACGCACAGCGACTGGGATCATGCCAATGGTGCACCCCTGTTCGCCCATGCACCCCTGTACATTTCCTCGGCGGAACTCCCGCTTCTCACCGGAAAGAAGTCCCGTTTCGCCTTTTTAAAGGCCCCGTTCAAATATGCCTACCGGACATTCGAACCGAATGCTTCATTCGAAATCGGCGGCATGTTTATCCAAACGATTCCAGCTCCCGGACATACACCCGGTTCCACCTGCTTTCTTGTCAATGATGTGTACCTGTTCACGGGTGATCTGCTGAGCCTGAAAACGGGCAGGGTGGGCCTGTTTTTCAAAACGTTCAATATGGATTCGGACAGGGAAGAGGAATCCATCAGGGACCTGGCTTCAAAAATCCAGAATGTCAGGATCCTGTTTTCGGCCCATTACGGATACACGGACCGGGTGAAGGAGGCGTTTGCCGGATATATGGAAAACGACCGCTGACGTGTAAAAGCAGTAGAAGGTAAATGGGTGGATGAGTATATGAGGCCCCGCTGCCCGGCCCCTAAAAGAAGACCGCGGACGGCAAGACGGCGGACCGCGGAAAATCCCAAATCCCATATCTCAAAAAACAAATAAATTCCAAATGACAAATAAATACCAAATTCAAAATCCGAAATTCCAAACACAACAATCAGGCCGCGGACCGTAACAGACAGTGAAACGGACACGCGGTGTAACAGTGAACGGGACTGTATCCGACAGACCGGTCAAAATTTACTTGAATCCATATTTTTCTCCGTTTCTCATCTTCTCCGAACCCCCGTCTCACGCTCCGACCCAAGGACTCAATGACCCAAAGACCCGATAGACCCAACGACTCGACGGACCCAGTCGACCCAATAGACTGTCTTTAATCTTGCTTCACCCATACGGGATTCGTCAGACAGAAATGTTCCGTTTTGCCGGACCGGGAGAAGAGTTCTCCGCGGATATATCCCTCAGGCCAGGGGAAGGCGTCCCCGGCAATACGGTCGGTATATGACAGCCTTTCATCGTTGAATGACAGGCGCTTCACCAGGTGCTCCCTGCAGCCTCCCGTGCGTCCGGCCCACAGATCGCACCGGGTCAGGGGGCCGAATTCGCGGGTGGATTGCCCCCTGATTTCCAGTACGGTGCTGTATCCGCCGACGGTTGCTCCGATCGCGGTCCCGTTCACGGCCCCGTTCCCGTTTGATAAAGACAGGTCGAGAACCGGTCCGGTGGTGATGCAAGCCCGTCCCCTTCGGACAGCCTCAAGGACCGAGGAACGGGTGACGGGAGGAGTGACCTGGACAAAGGTGCGTCCACGTCCGAAAGTGTGGTGCGCGTTTTCGGTAATGTACAGAAAGGGCTGTCCAAGCTTGCGGTTGCGGTTGAAATTGCCGTGGGCATCGTTTCCGGCAATGATGACGGACCGGCGGCCTTTCAGGAGCTGGCTGATCCAGGCTGTTTTTCCCCGCCTGAAGGACCGTGCATCCCCGCCGTTGAATATCTGCAGTCCGTTCAGACCGGGATGGTCGAAATCCCTTTCATGCCAGATTCCGCGTTTCAGCAGGACGCGCTGAAGGGGGGCAAACGGAACCCCGGGATGGGCAGCAAACGCCAGCGCGGTTTCATCCAGTCCGTCCAGAATCTGTGTAATGCCCAGATCAGGATCATTCCTGAACCACCGCTCATTGCTGTCGCCCGCACCCTGTACATACCGGCTGTTGTTCAGGAGAAGCAGATGCACATTTTCGTTCCGGTAATTGCCGCAGGAGACCTCCTCTCCGGTGAGGACGACCGTACCTGATTCTTTTTCGGCGGTATCGGCTGTTCTGAAAAGGGATTTCCATTTCGGAAGATCCGGATCATTGATCAGATAGTTGTCCGTCCGGTCGTCCAGATCATAGGAATGATCCGTGACGGCCATAAAGCGCAGGCCCATTGCCGCAGCCGCACGGGCGGATGCATGGACGGGCGCCCCGTATTCCACCTGGTCGTTCGTCAGGTCCGAATGCAAGTGAAGATCCCCGTGAATCCAGTTTTTAAATGCGGGCAGCGGATCCCGGGCAAGTGTGACTGACAGGGGCCGGTGCGTGCTGCTCCAGAGATTGTCGTTGATAAAAGTATGCTGTCTGCCGGTTTTCAGGTAGGTGACATGAAATTCCACGGACAGACTCAGAACCTGACCCGGAGGAAATTCAGGGGTCATGTCCAGACAGCGCTGCCACCATGCCGTATCCACGAGCAGCGGATCCCGGATCAGGTCGATGGTGTTCCTTCTGCCGGAATCATCCTCCATCATGGCGCGCACCGACCGGATTTGCACCGGGTAGCGGTCCGCATCCTTGATGAACAGCAGCACGGGTAAGGGCCGGCCCGGATCCGTTCTCCAGGGGGCATCCGCCAGGATTTCCGGACGCCTGCGCGATACGAGGCTGAATCCCCTGAGTGTATAGTGAATTTCAGCATAGGCGAAAGGCAGGATTCCGAGCAGCATGAACAGTGTCTGACAGTCGGGATTCCCTGTAATAGCGATCAAAAGCCTTCTCCTAAAAAATCAACCATGAGTTCTTTTTAATTAAAATGAAAATATTATAAATGCAAGCAGAAATTAAATTTGATCTGATGTAAAAAATTTCGTAAATTTCATTTTCAGAAAACCAGGTTCAATCGAGGAAATCGGAGGAAGACGAAGATGCAGATGTTCAGGATTGATAAGAGCCACAAACTAAAAATAGGACTTGCGGAAATGCTCAAGGGGGGTGTGATCATGGATGTGACCACTCCGGATCAGGCCAAAATCGGGGAAGATGCGGGTGCCGTGGCCGTCATGGCGCTTGAGCGCATTCCCGCGGATATCCGGGCCCAGGGCGGCGTGGCCCGCATGTCCAATCCCTCGATGATCAGGGCCATTATGGATGCGGTCACCATCCCCGTGATGGCCAAATGCCGTATCGGCCATTTTGCGGAGGCCCAGGTGCTTCAGGCCATCGGTGTTGATTTTATCGACGAGAGCGAAGTGCTGACCCCGGCGGATGAACGGTATCATGTCGATAAATGGGCATTCAGGGTGCCTTTTGTATGCGGATGCCGGGACCTGGGAGAAGCGTGTCGCCGTATTGCCGAGGGTGCCGCCATGATCCGGACCAAGGGTGAGGCGGGCACGGGCAATATTATCGAGGCCGTCCGTCATATGCGGGAAGTCCAGACCGGTATACGGGGAATCAAACGGCTCGGTCCGGAAGAATTGATCATCCGCGCCAAGGAAATGGGTGTTCCCGTGGATCAGCTTGTCTATATTCAGAAAAGGGGAAAACTCCCGGTTCCGAATTTTGCGGCAGGCGGCGTAGCCACGCCAGCGGATGCCTCGCTCATGATGCAGCTCGGCGCGGAGTCCATTTTCGTGGGATCAGGCATTTTTAAATCCGAGGATCCCGAGGCCAGGGCAAAGGCCATTGTTATGGCCACGACCAATTATGATAATCCCGATATCGTGGCCAAAGCTTCCGAGGGACTGCAGTCCGCCATGCCGGGGCTGGAAATATCCGAGATTCCGGAATCCCAGATCATGCAGGACCGGGGCTGGTAAGATGATGAAACCGGTCGGTGTGCTGGCGCTTCAGGGTGATTTTGCCAGACATATGGATTCGCTGAAACGCCTGCGTTGTCCGCGCAAACTGATTCGCTGGCCGGAGGATCTGGAAACATGCGCCGGTCTGATCCTGCCCGGAGGCGAATCCACGACTTTTGTCAATCTGCTTGGAAAAACGGGTCTGAAAAAGGCCATATGCGATTTTGCGGAAAAATCTCCTGTCATGGGAACCTGCGCCGGATTGATCATCCTGGCCGGAGAAATCGTCAATGATAACATGGAAACGCTGGGCCTGATCGATATCCGTGTCGAACGCAATGCCTATGGGCGGCAGGTGGATTCATTCACGGATACGGTGCATGTCCCCATGTTTGAGGACAAACCCGTTTTTGAAGGCGTATTTATACGCGCGCCCAGGATACATGCCTACGGCGGGGATGTGATGTCTCTGGGCCGTCACGGTCAGGATGTGGTCATGGCGAGGAACCGGCGTATACTCGTCTGCACGTTTCATCCGGAATTGACGTCTGACACGCGTGTACACCGTTATTTTGTGGAGGAAATGGCCGGAAAGACGGATTCCTGAATCCGGATCCGCAAAGAACAATATCCGCGGATCAGGGGATATGGGCGCTGACGAGCTCGGTCGTTGATTTGCTTTTAATGGTCATGGCCACATAACCGGAGGCTGTGTATCGCTGTTCTTTGGTAACCTGATCCGTTACGATTTTAATGATGATTCCGCGCTCCTCATCGAAATAGACCAGGTGTGTTGCAGAAATTTCCCCCTTGCGGTCAAATGAAACGGATGAGGAGTCGTCCGAATAATGGCATTCACCATCGAATAATTGCGTGGTATTGACCACAAAACGGGCGACAACGCGGTTGTCATACCGGATGAAGTCATAGAGCATGCCGTGTCCGAATACAATGGAACTGCCCTCGTACTGTGTAGAAGGATTTTCGCGGACTTCAAATTCGAATTCCCACCCTTCGTTGGGTTCCAGAGGGTATTCGGACAGCGGAAGTGTCAGCTGTGTCAATCTGAAATGCGGATCATCCGAAACCGGATATCCGTTTGTGGACATCTGTATCAGGGAATCACTCGTCTGGGCCGGCGTGTTCCGGAACAGGTCCCAGTCGGCAAAAAGCGGAGATGTCCAGCCCGGAGTGACATCGATCGAGTCCACGTGGTAGGTCAGCGCGTGGTGCACATTCAACCCCGGTTCATGCGCGGACAGTGTCTGGCGCAGCAGAATACGGATATGTTTGGATACGGGAGCGGTCGGAGCACCAAAACTGATGCTGTCCTGGCGCTGGGTTTCATAGACCAGGTCCACACCGGGACGGAATTTATAGCAGAAAAGAAATTTATCGGAATTCGCATCCAGTTCCATTACGGAGAACAGCATGCTGAAAATGAGTAACATGGTCGTTTTCATGAGTCGGCCTCAGGTTTTATTCATGAATTCAGCTTTTCCGATGACACAGCCGTTATCACACCAATACGCAAAAAAAATGCCATGAACCTTGAACAGCTCACCGATATGCTGAAACGCGATGCTGAATTTCAGACATCCGTATCACATTGGCGTAAAAGCCCGGCACAACCTGCTGAATTTACTACATTTCCAGAGAAACTGGATCCCCGTCTTCTGGATGCACTGCAATCGAGGGGAATAGAAAAACTGTACACGCATCAGGGGCGTGCCGTTGAGTCGATACTGGCCGGAAACCATACAGTGGTGGTCACACCCACTGCGTCCGGAAAAACCCTGTGTTACAATTTACCGGTACTGGATGCCATTCTGGAAAATCCTGAAAACCGGGCCCTTTACCTTTTTCCGACCAAGGCGCTTTCCCAGGATCAGGTTTCGGAACTGCATGACCTGGTTCAGATCCTTGGTGCCGACATCAAGACCTATACTTTCGACGGCGACACCCCCGTGTCTGCGAGGCGCGCCATCCGCATGGTCGGGCATATTGTCGTGACCAATCCGGATATGCTGCATCAGGGCGTGCTGCCGCATCATACGAAATGGGTGAAGCTTTTCGAGAATCTGAAGGTTGTGGTTATCGATGAAGTGCATTCGTACCGCGGTGTGTTCGGAAGCCATCTGGTCAACCTGATCAGGCGCCTGAAACGGATCTGCGCCTTTTACAACAGTGCTCCCGTGTTTATCGGCTGTTCGGCCACCATCGCGAATCCGCTGGAGCTTTTCGAGGATCTGATCGAAGAAAAAGCGGTGCTGGTCGATAAAAACGGGGCACCGCGGGGTGAAAAACATTTTATCTTTTACAATCCGCCGGTGATCAATCCGGAACTCGGCATAAGGAAATCGGCGGTCAAAGAGGTGAGGGGCATTGCACGCAGGTTTCTCTCTGCGGGGGTTCAGACCATTGTGTTTGCGCGAAGCCGCCTGCGGGTGGAGATTCTGCTGACCTATCTGAGGGATGTGATGAAATCCCTGAAAAAATCCCCGCAGATGATCCGCGGGTACCGGGGCGGCTATCTTCCCAATCAGCGGCGCGAAATTGAACAGGGATTGAGAAACGGCACCATTCAGGGCGTCGTGTCCACAAACGCCCTGGAACTCGGGATCGATATCGGACAACTCTCCGTGGCCATCATGTGCGGTTATCCCGGAACAATCGCTTCCACCTGGCAGCAGGCCGGGCGTGCGGGACGGCGCGCCGTCACATCCGTGGCCGTTCTTGTGGCCACAAGCGCCCCTCTGGATCAGTATATCATCAATCATCCCGAATATTTTTTTGAAAGTCCGCCTGAAGCGGGTGTCGTGGATCCGAACAACCTGATTATACTGCTCAGCCATTTGAAATGTGCAGCTTTTGAACTGCCCTTTACGGATGATGAAAAATTCGGTGTGGATGCCACCGGTGAGCTGCTGAATTATCTGGAGGAGCATCATGTCATTCATCATGCCGGAAACCAGTATCACTGGTCCAGCGAAACTTATCCGGCCGAAGAAATCAGCCTGAGGCGTGCGGCCCCGGACAATGTCGTCATCATCGATACGGGACGCGGTGAAACCGTGATCGGCGAAGTGGATCTGTTCAGTGCGCCTGTTCTGGTGCATGACGAAGCCATATATATACATGAGGGACGCAGGTACCATGTGGACAAACTGGATTGGGACCGCCGCAAGGCCTATGTTCAGGAAAAGAAGACCGACTACTATACCGATGCCCAGCTGAAAACGGATATCCGTGTGATGGATACATTCGAACAGGCACCGATCAGAGGAGGCCGCAAAGCCCACGGCGAGGTGAGCGTCACCACATTGGCTACCCTGTTCAAGAAAATAAAATTCGACACGCATGAGAATGTCGGCGCAGGCAGAATTCATCTGCCCGAAATGACCATGCATACGACGGCCTATTGGTGGGAGCTGGACGAGGAATCGAAGGCCAGACTCGATATGACGGATGCCAATCTCGGAGATGCGCTCAAGGCCGTGGCCAATGTATTGGAGAACGTGGCTCCGCTCTGGGTTATGACGGACCCCATGGATCTCAGAACCGTGCCCATGCTGCGTTCCCCTTTCAGTTCCAGGCCCACCATTTACATCTATGAGCATACACCGGGGGGCGTGGGGTACAGCCGCAAACTTTTCGGAATCCATGCGGATCTGCTCGAGGCAGCGGGTCAGCTGATCCGGTCCTGTCATTGCTCGAACGGCTGCCCCTCCTGTGTCGGGCCTGTGATGGAAGTCGGGGAAAGGGGCAAGGAAAGCGCGTTGCGGCTGCTCGAATCCGGTCTGAATCCGATCCGTTAATGCCGTACACGTTTATCGATCCGGCATCTTCCGTATAATATCCTATGAAATCCCGTTTAGATTTTGTATCTTAAACGTGATCCTGTCCGGTCCGGGATGTTGAAACGGTCATTGAATCGATCGATCTCAAATACAAGGAGTGCTGAATGAAGAAAATGTGGATTGTTATCGCTGGTCTGTGTCTGACAATCACAGGTTGTTCAAAAAAGACTGAGGGAATCAAACTGGTCAAGGATTCTCCGGAGTATGAGCTGGCAGCCAAGGTTGCCGAAAAACTGCCTTATTTCGATCCGGAAGCGAATCATATACTCGCACAGGGCAAGGATATTGAAATCACCACGGGTACGGTCATCAAGCAGTTGTATCTGATGGCAGGGAAAAGGAGCAGCCAGATTTTGTCACTGCCCGAGGACAGACTTCGCAGCTTTATGGAATCCAATGTCGAATCCAGCGTGCAGGAGGCCCTGCTGATGCAGCAAATCAGGAAGGAAGGCTTTCATATTGATCCCGCACAGCTCGACAGCACGCTGCAGGCGCAATATGCCCAGGCAGGAGGCGAGGAACAGATGAAACAGCAGCTGGCGTTCAATCAGATAGCCATCGAGGATTTCAACAAGGATATTGAGAATAAAATGCTGATCAATGAGTACTTCAATGAGAAATTCGGGGCCGAATCCGTTCCCACGGAACAGGAGATACTGGATCGGTATGCGATGGATCTGACGGCTACGGTGAGGCATATTCTTTTTCTGACCCAGGGCAAGAGCGACGAAGAAAAGGCGGCGATCAGGGAGAAAGCCGAAGAGGTGCTGGCCATGGCCCGTGAGGGGAAAAATTTTGCCAAACTGGCCAAGAAATATTCCGAGGATCCGGGTTCGAAAGACAACGGCGGTTTATATGAGAATTTCAAACGGGGTGAGATGGTTCAGCCCTTTGAAGAGGCATCGTTCAATCTGCCAATCGGCGCCATCAGTGACCTTGTCGAAACCCGTTACGGATATCATATTGTCAAAGTCGAGAGCCGGTCAAAGGAAACACGTCCGCTCATCGAAGTCAGACAGACCCTGTCCGATCAGCTGGAACTGGATAAGAAAAAGACCCTGTTTGAATCGCATATCGCCGATTTAAAGCTCGATTCGGATATCGAATATGCACCGTTCTGAGCCTGCCCCGGTTTTTCTGAACTTCTGAATCTGTACAGCGAACGCATTCCCCGCTGATTGCCGCTGGGGACTCCAATTCCGGTCATTCACGAATGAAAATCGCCGCTCCTCAGGGGCGGCTTTTTTTTGCGGACAGCATGTAATGGTAATTGAAACGGCGATGGACACCGGGCAGCCTGCCGAGAAGATGATACAATCGGAAACCGAGTCTGTTCACATAGGGATAGGCGGTTGTGGGATGCGCTTCGACCGAATGAAAACCCAGACCGGTCAAAACGGTTTTCACCTTCCGGAAACTGGTCGGGAATTCGTATTCTGCCGGGGCATGATGCGCGTGTCTGAACCGGTGATAAAAGGAGCGTAAAAAGCGGTACAATGGTCTGGGCATGCAGATGGATTTATAGATCTGATACAGGCCCCATGCATTGATATCCTCGATAAACAGGTTGCCGTCCGGTTTCAGTAATTTGGAAAGGGCCCCCAGAATCACGGGCAAATGTGCGCTTTCATGATGCAGTACATCGATAATGATAATGGCGTCGAAGGTTTCCGGCTGAAACGGCAATGCATTCATGTCTCCGGCCACGCAGGATTCAGCCTGATGCTGCTTCATCAGGGTTTCAAGCATATCGGGAATCAGATCGAAATTGATAAAATCATCACCGCGTTTCTGGAATTCACGGAATCCGGTATCGAATCCGCAGCCCGCATAGAGAAGCCTCCTGGGGGGATCATGCATCAGACCGAGCACCATGTCCCAGAATTCCTGTTTGGCAAGTTTCCATTGCGATGCATTGAATCCGGACCGTTTTTCCGATCCGGATTGGAGCATCATTTCGGCCAGCAGCGTCTCCTCACGAAAATGGCCGATATCCAGTTCCCGCGGATAAAGCAGCGGGATACCCTCGTGCAGATCGAAAGAACGGCTGCATGATCCGCACACCAGGCCGGTTTCGGTTGCGGACAGTTTCCCATGACAATCGGGACAGGCGAGAATATGGAGCAGTTTTAAATCGACCGGCATTGTTTTCTCCGCATCAAAAGCAAGGTTTAGTGCGCTGTTTGGGAAATCAAAATGAGAGATCGGCATCCTGCAGTCCAGGAAGCTGCATATCTTTAATCGATATAACGGGATCATGGACCGGCCATTCGATGTTCAGTCCGGCATCGTTCCATCGTATGCCTCTCTCACAGGCCGGTGCATATTCTGCTGTGCATTTGTACATTACAGAAGCCGTTTCGCTTAACACACAAAATCCATGCGCAAATCCGGGCGGGATGTAGAGCATACGCCGGTTGGCCGCAGAAAGTTCTCTGGCGATCCAGTGGCCGAAGGTGGAGGATGACCGGCGGATATCCACAGCCACATCAAAAATCTGTCCCTGCAGGGCCATTACGAGTTTGCCCTGGGGAGATGGTGCTGTCTGAAAATGAAGGCCCCTGATTACATTTTTCTTCGAATAGGATATGTTGTCCTGAACGAATTTTTCTTCGATCCCGTTCTCTTTGAACTCGGACTGTTTGTAAGTCTCACAAAAAAAGCCGCGATTGTCTTCAAAAATGACCGGTTCGATACAGATCACGCCCGATAAAGGTAACGGTGTGAATTTCAAGGGCATCGTATCATTTCCTTCCTGCTTCAGCAACCGGATCGGACCGGATGCTGTTTTTCAATAATGAAACCGGCCGCAGCCGGAATGCTGTCCGGCCGCAGATGTGGTATAAAATGGATGGCTTGTTTTTTAAGGGGATTCGGGATTTACTTCAGCTTGCTCTGCAGCAGGTTCCTGCGGTGCACCCTGTGCTTCGCGTTTGGCCAGACCGTAAAAAAATTCGACAGCTTTCAGTTTGAACCTGCAGTCAAAAGAAACGATCTCCCATCCCTGCTGGCCCAGTTTATTTAAATAGGCTTCCACATCGGCCGGAGCGAAATCTTTCATAAGTCCTGGTTTCTTAAATGCATTGCTGTCGATCAGTTTATATTGCCATGCCATATTCGGTTCTCCTCAATTCGGTGACGGTTATAATATATTGATTTCGTCTTCATGAGACAAGCGATTTTAAGTGTGGATCATGAATTTATGGTTATGATGAAGGATTGGAGAGGGGAAGATAGAGATGAAATGCCGATCCTTCTTCAGGACAGCTGGAAACAGAAATATGACCCTTGAAATGACGGACACTTTCCCGGACAATGGAAAGCCCGAGCCCCGTTCCATCGGGCCGTGTCGTGTAAAACGGTTTGAATATATCTTTTTGAATTTCCTGCGGTATTCCTTTGCCTGTATCCCGGACCTGAAGGTAAAGATAATTTACCGGGCGTAAAAGCATTTTCTCCTGTACCGGAGCCGCTTCGATCATATAGACATTCTGTGTCATCAGTGTCAGTGTCCCGCCGTCCGGCATGGCCTCTTTGGCATTGATGAACAGATTCATCAGGATATTCTCGAATGCGGATATTTCACCGTAAATCGTATCCTCATCGGCCAGCAGATGAGTTTCTATGCGAATGTGTTTCTGCATTAAATGAAGAATCAGATCGGTCATCCGATGAAGCTGTTCATGCACAGAGAAGGTTTCAGGATGATCCGAAGGTTCGTTTTGCAGAAAAGAGAGCAGTTTTCCGGTCAGATCCGAGGCTTTTTTGGATGCCTGACTGATGGCTTCCAAATCTGCCTGATTGGGATCGCCGGCAGGTAATTGTGAATGAATCAGATCCGTACAATTTTGTATTATATTGTTTACATTATTATAATCATGAATGACTTCACCCGTCAGACGGCCGAGGATCATTTCTTTTTGACTTGTTTTCCATTTCTGTATGAGTTCCGTCTTTTCAGTATCATCGATAATCATTCCATAATAGAGGGGCATTTGATGCAGATGTACCTGCATTTCCCGGCATGTGAGCCGAATATGTTTTTTCTTCCCGCGATATTCGATATCCAGAGGATATTGATTCAGACCATGATCCTGCAGATGCTTCCGGAGTTCAGGCTGCCGGTTATTCAGTCCCAGATATTGAAACAGGTTTTTATCCGTGATGTCCTGCCAGGATGCATAACCGATCCAGGATTTCAGGGAGCTGTTGGCATCGATGAGCCGACCCTGCCCGTCCATAATAAAACAGGGGATATCGGCCGCCTCCAGCAGTTCGATCCAGATACGTTCAATAAATACCATCTCCAACGCCATAATACACCATCTCCGCTTCGTGGTTGTTCTATCAGGTCACGATCGGCATATCCAGATGGGACCTGTGCGTCTGCTTCGACACAATCGATGTATCTTCCAGGGCATTCAGGATGGATGCTTTGATCCGGTCTTTGGAAAAGGGTTTAATGATGTAATCACGGGCACCGGAAGCCAGACAGGCATTGAGCAGCTTATCCTGCCCCAGAGAGGTGACAATAATGATTTTTGCATTGGCGTCAAAGGCCATGATTTCCTGTGTAGCTTCCAGGCCGTTTTTTTCGTCCATCGTGATATCCATTGTCACGACGTCGGGTTTGTGCGATTTATACTTATCGATGGCTTCCCTGCCATTGTGGGCATTGATTATTTCGAACTGCCCCGTTTCATTGAGGACATGTTCAATGATATCCCGCATGAGTTTTGCATCGTCCGCTATGAGTATTTTCTTCATCGTATGCTCCGTCTCGTTTTACAACTTTCAATTTTTCAGCGAGTTGCTCACCGATGACATAATCCGTTCCTTTGTGAAGGGTTTGACAATGTAATCACTGACGCCGGCCTCGACACATTCCTGAAGCAGTTTTTCCTGACCCAGGGATGTGACCATGATGATTTTTGCATTGGCATCATATTCGAGTATTTCCTTTGCGGCCTCGACTCCGTTTTTCTCTTCCATGGTGATGTCCATGGTGACAATGTCCGGCTGTTCCCGTTTGTAAAGTTCGACCGCTTCCTTGCCGTTTGTTGCCTCTACGATCTTGTACTCTTCATTTTCGTTCAATGCGTTTCGAATGATGTTCCGCATCAATCGCGCATCGTCCACAATCATTATTTTTCCCATAGTATAAACCTCCTTTAGGCTGCTTTTATCTTATGTTTTTTTCCGTGACGTTTGATGGCAATGTTCACATCCATGGTGCCGAATTGTGAAAGCAAATCTGCTGTCAGCATCGTATGGTTGGGCATATGCATTTGAAATGCATTCCCCGCGACAATAGAAGGAGTCGTGATATCGATCTCCACTTCATTTTCCGAGAAATAGGTCATCGCGTTTCCTGACAGGATACAGATGATTTCACTTAAACCATCGTAAATCATCTTCATGTCATTTTCTTTTGCCAGACTCGGATCGAGGAACTGGATCATTCGTTCGGCTGTACATCCTTTCATGCTGTAAATCACCATACCCGTGTGTTCTTCTCCGATAATTCCCGTTACCACGGCAATATCATGATCCGCAAGCTGATTTCTCCATATGGACATCTGACCGCGTGTCACTTCCGTGTTGAATACCTTGGAAAATGTGGATTCGATCGAATCAAGAAACAATTCAATGAAATTCGCGTCCAAATCCTGAATACACATGAAAGTTCACCTCCTTTAATCAGTATTTTATATGATTTAATATTTTCGGGACGATCCGGTTCAAAGGCAAAACCTCATCCACGTATCCGGACTGAATCGATAATTTATTCATACCGAAGATCACGGATGTTTTTTCATCCTGAGCGATCACATAACCATTCTTTTCCTTGACATGCCTCACGCCTTCCACACCGTCCGCACACATGCCGGTCATGATCACGCCGATGTTTTTATCTTCAAAATTTTCTGCTGTCGATTTCATGAGCACATCGATAGAAGGTCTGAAACTGGATACATGGCCGTTCTGACTCAGGCCTGCGGTCCATTCAACGTCATGATCACGGACAATCAGATGATGATCGCCTTTGGCTATATAAATACGGCCGGCCTTGAGCGGATCGCCTTCTTCCGCTTCCTTGATTTCAGCCGGGGAAATATCGTTTAACCGGCTGGCCAGCGCTTTTGTAAATCCGGGCGGCATATGCTGAACAATCATGAAGCAGGCATTGACATCTGCAGGAATCGAAGGGAGAATTTCCTTTAATGCTTTCGGTCCGCCTGTGGAAATGCCCAGGGAAATGATAAAATCGCATTGCCTTGCCGGCTTTTTTGAGTTTTTCTTGGGAGACGGCTTCGGGATAATTGTCGTATCCATGGCCGCAATATCTATTTTTTTCACTTTGATCTGATTGGCTGTACGGATCTTGTTCAGTATGTGTGATTCGATATCTTCTATGCTTCTGGAAAAAATGGGATGCGGTTTGGCCACAAAGTCCACGGCACCCATGTCCAGTGCCTGGAATGTCAGGTCCGCACCTTCCACGGAATAGGAGCTCAGCATGATGACCGGAGTCGGCATATCATTCATGATGCACCGCAGTGTTTCCAGACCATTCATCTCGGGCATTTCAAAATCGAGCGTGATGACATCCGGTTTAAGTGCAGCAATTTTTTCAAGGGCCACTTTTCCGTTATGGGCCGTTCCCAGAAGTTGAAAATCCGGATGGTCCCCGATCATCCGGGTCAGGATCTTCCTTATCAATGGAGAATCATCCACACAGAAAACTTTAATCGGCTTATTTGATTTGAGTTTCGACATTTTTCTCACTGAAACAATTGCATCTTTTTATTTAACATGGTGACAGTCACGGCCCCGTCCGAACAGTTTAAAGAGACCTTGCGCCCTGCAAATCCGCCAACAGATTCGATCATAATGGGTATTCTGTATTTTTCTAAATACTGTTTGACAATATCGGCATTCCGGTCGCCGATGGTCATTTTCTGCCCGGTCAGTGTCGCGAACATCGCGGCACCGCCGATACATGTGGCGATCATGTGCTTTTCAGCAGCACCTTTTCCCTTCATTTGGTCGATCAGGGCCTGAACAGCGATATCGGCATATTTTCCCGGTGGCGCCCCAATGTCGCCGTTTCTTTCAGGAAGCATGATATGGGCCATGCCGCCTATTTTCGTTTCCTGGTCCCAGATGCACAGAGCAATACACGAGCCGACCACGGTTTTAATGATATCGGGCGCCCTGGCTACATGGATTTCAGACATTTTGAGAAAAGTTTCCATGATGTTCCCTAAAATCTGTTGATCACATCAATGAAATGATCCTTGTTCGACATGATGATTAACCGGACCAGGAATCCGTCACGATCCTTCTCCCTCAATGTTGCATCCGCGCACAGGAACTCCTTGTTCATGAATTCGTCCTGAAGTACGATACATTCCATCACCGCACCGAGCATATCGTAGGTATTGTAGGGGGGCGTGGCATGAATCACGGTTTTCAGGTAATTGGCCAGGCTGTTGATGAATGCACTTCCCAGTATATTGTTCAGCTCGCCTACAGCGGATATCATATCCGATGTAATCATACTGGAGCTCTCCGACAGTCCGGTCAAAGAGTGATATAAACCGACGCCTTCTCTCTCCGATATCAGAAACAGAATGTTGAAATTCATATCATTCATGGTTTTGATGATCGAAGCAAAATAGCAGGTTTCAAACTCGTCTTCGACCTGACTCATAAAAGTCTCGCCACTTTTGATGTGGATATAAATCTGGTCGATCGTCATTTTCCTGCCTACAAGCATGGAAGCGGATTCGGCCGCCTGCTCGAATGCGTATTTGAAAATGCGTTCCACGCTCTCCAATGTGGCCGAGGACACATTGAATCCCTTCAGTTGTTCAGTAAGATTTGACATGGGGCCATGTTCTCCTAACGGTCTATTTTTTGTTGTGTTTTTTCTTTACATTTTCTTCCACTTCCCGGACTATTTGAAGCATGCCCAGAATATCTGCGATCAGGATGACTGTGCCGTCACCCAGTATGGCGGCGCCGGAGATGCCGCGGATGGCCTTGTAATGCTCTTCGAGCGGTTTCATGACGATTTCCTGTTTGCCCAGGATATTGTCGACTATGAGCCCGATTTCCCGGTCCCTGTACTTCACGACAATGACCGAAACATTCCCGTGTATATCCACGGGCAGTTTTCTGGATTCGCTGTCCAGTATCTGTGAAAGCGCCATAATCGGAATGATCTGATTGGACCAGTTCAATGCCTGAATACTGGCACGGCTTTTCAGCAGATTTGCGGGGACCTTGATCGTCTTTTGAATATCACTGATCGGTATTCCGTAAGCACTTTTACCTGCTTCGACCACAATAACTGTGGATATGGCCAGGGTCAGCGGCATGGTGATGATAAATTCCGTGCCCTGATCCGAAGATTCGATTTGTACGCTTCCGTTGAGACTGCTGATAATATTATTGACCACATCGAGCCCCACACCGCGGCCCGATACAGAACTGATTTTTTCCGCGGTGCTGAATCCGGGTTCAAAAATCACGTTGAAAACGTCACGCGGAAGAAGCTCGGATGCGATGGCTTCCTCGAAATACCCCTCTTTGACGGCCACGCTTTTTATCTTCTCAAGGTCGAGCCCCCTGCCGTCATCCTTGACTGAGATGATCACATGGTTTCCCGCCTGCGAAGCGGACAGCTCGATCATGCCCCTGCGGGGCTTGCCGGATTTCATTCGCTTTTCGGGCGTTTCGATTCCGTGATCGACTGCGTTACGGATCAGATGGGTGAGGGGATCGCCCATGGCATCGATCACTTTTTTATCAAGTTCGGTTTCTTCACCGCGAATGATCAAATCGATTTCCTTGGATTCCTTCAGCGACAGATCCCTGACCACACGATGATACTGATTGAACAGTGTATGGATGGGCAGCATGCGGGTTTTCAGAATACGGCTCTGCAGGGCCGTCGACAACTTGGCGAATGTTTCGACTATTTGGTTCATCTCATGATATACCGCATCGTCCCGGTGAATCTCCCTGATTTTTTTCTCCAGTATTCTCAGTGAGGAATTCGCGACAACCAGTTCGCCGGCCAGATGCATGATCTGATCCAGTTTACGTACGGGGACGCGGATTGTATTGGTGGAAGAACCCGATTTTATTTGCGTGAAGGAGGATTGTTCATCCCCGGTTTCCCGGCGCGTTTTATCAGATGCAGCACTGTCATCGACGGATACGTTTTTAAACGTAGTGATATTGATCAGATCGATCGACATTTTCTTGCGTACGATGGCTGCCGATTTATCCGTGACCAGGAAGAGAGTAAATGTACCGGTAAATGAATCCGATTGAAATGTCGACTTGTCGGGCGATATATGGATGATCTTGCCTG
This sequence comes from bacterium, assembly GCA_016930535.1. Taxonomy (GTDB): domain Bacteria; phylum Zhuqueibacterota; class QNDG01; order QNDG01; family JAFGCO01; genus JAFGGN01. Next base: position 37,405 of record JAFGGN010000097.1, on the reverse strand, counting down.
TCTTGAGTGCGTGATTGATCACCAGTTCTGCGCGGAGCCATTTTAAGGGTTCCGCCGGATCGATCTCGATACGGATTTCATAGCAATGCTGCCGACTTCCCTGCAGTTTCTTTACGGCCTCGATCAGGGATTTAGGCCAATTTTCTGGCGACGCAGCAGCCGCGGAGCCGGAGATATCCGGTTTTCTGGTACCTTGTTTTTTATGCGAGGTCGATTTCTTTATATGGGAGAGGACGTTTTCAAAATGATTTTCGCTGATGTTATCACCGCTTTGAACAGCATCGATGTAATTCTGAATGGTGTCGAATGCCTGAAACAGCACGTTGACGATTTGCTGCGTGATTTTAAGCGTTTTGTTCCGGATCTGCTGGACGAGGTCTTCGGCCTGATGGGCGAATATGCCGAGGTCGTCGTATCCTACCGCAGCAGCCGAGCTTTTCAGCGTATGCATGACACGAAAGATGCTGTCGATCAGTTTGCTGTCATTGTGGTTTTTTTCGAGGGCAATCAGGTCGTCGTTCAACTGATGCAGATGCTCCAGCGTTTCCTCGAGAAATGCGATCTTATATTCGTCAAAGATGTCGTGCATAATTTTCTCTCTTAACTTTCTTTCTGATAAAGTGTCGGTTGTATATATTTCAACGTTGTCTGTACCCGGAAAAGACTTTCAGCATACCCTGTAATTAAAAATCCGCCGGGTTTGATGCTCTTAAATAAATGACTCAACACGCGGGTTTTGCTGTCCTGATCGAAGTAGATCATGACATTACGGCATAGAACGATGTCAAATGGACCCTGTGAATGGTGATTCAGCAGATTATGTCTGAAAAAATGCACCATGCTCTGAACCTGGTTTGATATCTGGAATTTATCCTCGGAGAGCTGACGAAAATAAGTGCGTTTGTAGAATTCATTGACTTTCTGGAGGGCATAGGGTTTATAAATACCCTTTTGGGCTTTATCGAGCACTTCCATGTTGATATCCGAGGCATGAATTTCTATTTTCTGAATCAGGGCCTGTTTGAGTTTCTGATGCATCAGGATGGCAATGGAGTAGGGCTCTTCCCCTGACGAGCAGGCAGCGGACCAGATGCGCAGTTTCTCTTTTGGCTTAAGCGTCTGCAATCTTTCCGGAATGAGCTTTTCTACGAGCAGGTCGAGCTGCTCGCCATGACGGAAAAAGAATGTTTCGTTCGTTGTCAGGCAATTGACGAATTCAATCAGTTCATTCCGGCCTTCGCTTGTCCGTGTGATAAAATCATAATATTTTTTATAACTTTCGAATCCATAGTTTTCGAGCCGTTTCCGCAGCCGGTTGGCCACCATGGTTTTTTTATGTTCCTTGATATAGACCCCGGCCATTTCGTAGATCAGTTTCTGTATCAGCCTGAACTCTGCATCTGTAACGCTATGAACATTCATGTAAGAAATTCCTGTCATATTCCGGCCGCTTTATTTAATATTCAGTTTGAATTGATTGACCAGATTGCGCAGCCCTTCCGTCTGACTGTTCAATTCCTGTGCTGCGGCGGACATCTGTTCGGCACCTTCCGATGTCTGTTTGGAAACAGTATTCATGGATTCCACATTGGCTGAGATTTCCTCTGCGCCTGCGCTTTGTTCTTCTGAAGCGGCGGCGATCTGCTGAATCATGTCCACGGACAGGTTGACGGATTCCAGCAGTTTGGCGAGGACGTCCCCGGTCTGCTTTGTGGATTTCTGTCCCGAGTTTACGGCATCTTTCGTTTCCATCATGGATTCGGATGCCTCGATGGTATCTTTCTGAATCGCATCGATGGTTTCGGCTATTTCACGCGTCGCTTCTGCCGTGCGCTCGGCAAGCTTGCGGACCTCATCGGCCACCACTGCGAATCCGCTGCCCTGTTCTCCCGCCCGTGCTGCCTCGACGGCAGCGTTCAGTGCTAGCAGGTTGGTCTGATCCGCGATTTTGTCGATCACGCGCGTGATTTCACCGATCTGCAATGCACGGTTCGTCAATGATTTGACAATACTTTCCATCTGTGTGGCCGAACTCACGATTCGTTCCATATCGTTTCGTGTGGTTATCATGGTCTCGACGCCCAGATTCACCTGATTGCTGGATTCCTCTGCAATTTTGGCGGTCTGTCCCGCGTTCTGTGAATTCTGCATGATCGAAGCCGTCATCTCCTCGACACTCGCGGATACTTCGCCGGCCTGGGCATTATGCTCCTCAGCGCCCGCAGCCATTTGCACGGCCGTACTGCTGATGATGGAAACGGCGGAGGAAACCCGGATGGTATTTTCGCGGACCTGATTCATGATCGCGTGCAGTTTCTCGACAAAAAGATTGAACCAGTTGGCGAGATCACCCAGCTCATCATAGGATTGCACATTGAGCCGTTGTGTCAGGTCTCCCTCACCCTTGGCAATGTTTTTCATCATGTCCACCATCTGATGCAGATTCGCCGTGACCGTATATACGATGGAGTAAGTAAAACCGCCGATGAGGCCCATGGATATGAGCAGAATTCCGACCATGATCAGCATCGAGCGTCTGTTTCTCGTCCGGATATGGCTGAAGTTGGATTTCATCTCTTCTTCAAAACGAATGCCATTCAGGGAAATAAGGTTTTTCAGTGCATCATAACGTTCATTCATGATTTTTGATTCATTGACGATATCGCCGCCCATGTCGCCCTGAATCATTTTTTCCGTGAGTGCCCTGGCATGGTTGTAATACGCGATCAGATCCGCCTTGTATTGATCAAGGTCTTCCGGATCGACAACAGGATTTTCATGCCCCTTTTCCAGAAGTGCAAGAAAGACATCCCTGGCACTGTCCGCCTCTTTCAGCGCGTCCGTTTCCAGTGTGGATACGGCCTGCTGCAGTTTCATATGAATGGAAGTGAGATACTCTGAAAGATCCCGGTTCAGCATATAGGCCGGGCAGAATCCATCGCTGACCAGATCATTGCGTCTTTGATTGCCCCTGTTATTCAGCCACGTCAGAGACAAAATGATGATAAAAAAGACAAGCACCATATTTGCAATGATCAGCATTTTCTGCTTGAATTTCAGTTTATTGAGCATAGCTGGCATCCCTCTTCTGAAAATCCGGTTTGTAGGTCGCGGGCCATATATAAGATAAATAAAAGGGCACTCGGGCAGGTGTCAGTCCGGGAGGGATGCAGGGTTTCAGGCCAAGTGCCCTTTTTGTTTTTATCGCTGTGTTCACTTTGTATCTCTGAGTTTGAACTGGCTGACGGCTTTCTGAAGATAGGAAGTTTGTTCACTGAGCTGCCGGGCCGCTGAAGCCATGGTTTCGGCATTGACGGCCGACTGTTTGGTAATGGTGGAAATGGATTCCACACTGCTTGATATTTCTTCAGCACCGGCACTCTGTTCCTCCGCAGCCGCTGCGATCTGCTGAATCATGTCCATCGCCTGTGCAACGATGTCCACAATTTCAGAAAGCACTTTTTCAGTCTGTTCGGTTGCCCATTCGCCATGGGCCACCTTGGTATTGGTTTCATTCATGGATTCCGAAGCGGATTGCGTATCTGTCTGAATCGCCTGAATGGTTGTGGAAATTTCCTGTGTGGCGACTGTGGTTCGTTCCGCCAGTTTCCGTACTTCGTCGGCCACGACAGCGAATCCGCTTCCCTGTTCTCCGGCGCGGGCCGCTTCAACAGCTGCGTTCAGGGCCAGAAGATTGGTCTGATCCGCAATTTTATCGATTACCTGTACGATCTGTCCGATTTGCCCCGCTCTTTCGGTCAGGGTTTTGATGATGTCACGCATGCGCACTGTCGATTGCACGATATCCTTGATGCCTTCACGTGTAATCTGCATGGCCTGCGCGCCCTGCTGGGCTTTTTTCGTGGCCGATTCACTGATTTTCGCCGTTTCTCCGGCATTCTGCGATGTTTGCATGATGGATGAGGTCATTTCTTCCACACCGGCGGACACTTCCGAAGCCTGACTCGTTTGCTCCTCGGCCCCGGATGCCATCTCGTCGGAGGCGCTCGAGATTTCCCTGACTGCCACGATCACCTGATTGGCATTTTCCTTGACCTGGGAAATCAGGTCATGGATGCGGTCAATAAATGCATTGATCCAGCGGTTTAATTCACCCACTTCATCCTCTGAATCGATGGGCAGCCTCTGTGTCAGATCGCCTTCACCTTCCGCAATATCCATCATGATCGATGCGGCCTGTTTCAATCCGTTCGATACGCTTCTTGCGACCAGGATGCCCGCGAAAAGGGTGCCTGCCAGAACAAACAGTGCAATTGTGAGCCCCAGAAATGCGGTCTGGGCCGCCTGTTTTTTAAAGAACTGTTTTGAGAAGTCGACAGCGCAATACCCCACAACGGTCTGGTTCATGTCCTGCATAGGGTTCCATACACGGATGAAGTTGTCGTGGGATTCGATTTTCATGGCGCCGATCTGCTGAAAAACGATGGGTTTTGATTTGTTCATATCTTTTATGAAATTGCCGGATTCATCAAAAATGTAAACCTGTGTGATGGCTTCGTTTTTATCCGAACTCGATGTGCTCAGCATGTCCAGCGTCTGTTGCAAAGCGGCGCCGTCATCGAATACACGGGTCTGTATGCCCAGCGACAGGTTGTCGGCCAGCAACTTTGAAATGAAGCCGATGTCGTTCATGAGAATGGCTTCCCCCATGCGCCGTGCACGGGATGGCGCCACGATCCCCAGAAGAATACTCATGATGAAGCCGATCAGGCTGATGAGCAGGATGATGCGCCATTTGATGTTCAGTTTTTTATACAGCCACAGTTTTTTATACATGGTGCGATTCCTTGGTAATGTTATTTTACTGTTTTAGCGATTTTCATGATCGCGGGATTCCAGTTCAGCCCCTCTTCGATTGTCGATGTCAGGTTCAGTTTGATCATTGGTTTGCCGTCACCTCCGACACCGATTACAAGTGTGATCCCTTTGGATACCAGATTTTGCTTTCCCGAAATGCTGAGTATTTTATGCAATCTTGTATACCGGATGGCCCTTTCAACGTCGGCTTCCTGTCCGACATATAAAATTTGCGGTGCATTGACAGGAAGGCTGTCTCCCTGTGTAACGGATTCAATTTTTGCAGAGCCGATCGATGTGCCGATTCCTTTTTTCAATTCATCGGCCATTTCAGGCGATCCAAGCACGTGGATCGCTACAGTTTCGCCTGATGAGATATTTTTTTCAAATGCGGCCAGTTTGATGGTCAGGGCAGCGGCCAGGCTGACCGGAGCATCATCCGTCTGGGGTGTGAGTGAAACAGGGACAAATACACCAGCAGCCACAATAAGAACAGATAAAGTAAGTTTCAGTAAACGATTCATTCTTGCCTCCGTGTAAAATTCTCTGTAAATCATTCCTTATTCAAAAAATGCCCGGTTCCAGCGCAATCCGCCGTAAACGGACAGTCCGATTGTCTCGGCGAAACCGAATTCCCTCTGGTTCTGCAGCGGATTTTTGAGTGTAACAAACGCTGAGTATTGTTTATCAAATTTATAGCTTATATGCAGCGTGGGAATAATTCTGGCGTCGAGCTCCGCTTGCCCGTATGATTCGTTCGTGGTTGCATAATCATACCGGTAAACATGAGCCCCGAGAAAATAGAATCCGGCGCTCAGGTTCCATTTCGATGCTGCCCGGTAATTGATCAGCAGTCCGCCATAAACGGCCGGCGTGTTTTCGTGAACGAAATCGCGTTGTTCTTTCCTTGGCAGAAGGAACATGTGGGAATCGGGGTCGATCACCATCGGTGTCGTTTTCCAGTCGAAATCGATGAGTCTGGTTTGCTGCCACGTGGCGAAAACCCGGCCCCTGAATCTGGCCCCTGCGGTCCAGCTGGCATTGCCGCTGATACCCAGCTGGCGTACCTTCATTTTGAGATTTTTGTAAATATAGGTCAGGCTCAGGCTGTAATCGGATCTCAGGGTGAATACCTCGGGTTCAAAACTGGTTATATCGTGCGTTTCCGTGTAGAATGTTTCGAGATCCACCTGAACATGATCCGTCAGCCGGCCCCGGTATCCCAGTTCGATCATATCCGTGAGCGGCAGTCTCAGGTTCCGGTTGCCGTCGAAATCCAGTTGGAGCTGATTGTTGCTTTCTGAAAAATCCGTGTAGATATCCATGAAAAACGGCCCGCGATTGGCCCGTGAATAAACGGCCCGGAGCATATGATTTTCCCTGACGCGCCACGTGCCGGCAAGCTGATAGTTGACATAGACCGTATCCGGATAATTGTAATGATCGGACCGGATACCGGCGACAAAACGCAGGGCCTCGGCGGGCTGATATTCGGTTCTCATGAAATAGGCATAATTGCCGAGATACCGTTTCGCATTGAAATAACCAAGCCCCGTGTTTTCTTCGGAAATATGGGGAAGATCATTGTATCGCACTTCCTGAACGCTGATTCCGGGCCTTATCGAGAATTTGCTTTGCTGCCAGTTGTATTCCAGAATACCGTCGGTTACACGCATATCGTATGTATTTTCCTCTTCAGAACCTTCCAGAATGTCCTGCGTACCGGTCTGGTCGCTCATTTGAACATGGAATCCCCAGGCTTCCAGAACAAGCTGAATGTATCCGGTGCGGGATGACCGAAAACTGAAGGGTGTTGTCAGAGTTTCCATGAACACGGTCTGTGCCCTGGAATCCTGAAATCCGCCCTGCACGTCCAGCTGAACCGATTCCGACAGGCCCCAGCTCATCCGGCCGCTGATTCCCCACCGTTCTCTGGCCAGTTTTGTATCTTCCATGACCGGATATCCGCGTTCCGCAGCCGGATGCATCATATAGGGGGTCAGCGATTCATAGGATTTCCAGGATCCGGAACCATATTCATAATAATCGTTATCAAAACGGTTTCTTTTTTCGCCGTGTGCATTGACACTCAGACCCAGTTTTTCATGAGGATGCGAAGTGATACAGAGGGAGCCGGTGGATGTTTCGGGAACACCTCCGAGCAGCGTTCCCCTTACCCCCAGTTTTTCGGGGCCGGCCTTGCGGGTGATAATATGAACGACGCCTGTCACTGCATTGGGCCCGTAAAGCGAGTTGGCAGACCCGCGTATGATTTCAATGCGCTCGATGTCATCCAGGCTGACGGGGAGGCTTTCCCAGAATGTGCCGCCCATCAGATGATTGAAAACTTTTCTGCCGTCGATCATCACGAGGCTCATCGTGTTCTCACTGAACATCGAGAGATTGCCCGGAGGTATGTTGTCATATCCGCGGATATGAATATCGAAATTTCCGTGGCTCTCCTCGCGCACAAGCAATCCGGGTACCAGGCGGAACAGTTCTTCAAATGTGGTGGCACCCGAATTTTCAATATCGTCCCGCGTGATGACGGAAGCCGAAAGAGGCGATTCAAACACGTTTTCGGCCCGCTTCGATGCGGAGACGATGTTCAGGTTCAGAATATCCTCCAGGGACATGGATATCAGGTCCTCCGTTTCCTGAGTAAAAACCGAACCCGTGATGCACATGGTCAAGCCCGTCACTATCCATATTCTGCGTATTTTCATGTTCTATCTCCCTTCGATCATGACTTCGCTTTTTTTGCGGCAGACGGTTTGGATTTTCTGGCAGCCGGTTTTTTCTTTGTTTTGCTTTCAGGCCCATGGCTGGCACTGTCTTTTTGCTGGGATGACACTTTTTCCGATGAAACCGGTTCACTTTTTATACTCTGTGTGGCATGTTTGACCTTTTTGATGTCTTCCATCTGTATGATTTCTTCTTCAGTGAGGATTTTGTCGATATTCAGTTGAATAATGAGATCTTTGCCGATTTTCCCCATACCCGTGATGTATTCCTGAATCATGCCGGTTCCAATATCGGGAGGGGGCTCGATCTGATCTTCGCGCATACGAAGAACACGTTCGACGCGGTCCACAATCATACCGATGAGTTTCTCATTGACAAAGAATACTATGATACGCGATTTGTCGTCCCGTTCGCTTTCAGGCAAGCCCAGTTTTTTCGGCAAATCGATTACAGGAATCACATTGCCTCTGAGGTTAATGACGCCCGCTACCGTGAGCGGGGTCTGGGGGACATGCGTAATAGACTGGATCCGTACGATTTCGCGCACTTTGAGAATATCGACTCCGAATTCTTCAGGGCCCAGTTTAAAGCATACCCACTGCTGCCATGCGTAATTCAGTTTTTCTTGACGTTCATCCATGGGTTACCTCTGTTCAGTCGTTAAATATCAGATTCAATTCTGACTCGTTACCTTGACATGGATTCCGGAATCATTGCTGAACGTGATGTCCCCGTTCAGCTGATACCGGACGATGTTTGTTATCAAATTCATGCCAAGAGAATCGCAATTATCCATATCCTTGCTGACATTCATGCCTTTGCCGTTGTCCTCGATACTCAAAATAATGGCATTGGTTTTATCGCGTTTCAGTGAAATTTCAATCCGGTTCGATCCGTTGTTGCTGTCCGGGAATGCATGCATAATGGCATTTGAGATCAGTTCGTTGAAAACCAGCCCCCAGGGAATGGCATGGTTGATGTCCACACTGACCGGATCCAGTTTCAGGACAACCTGTATCTGTTTCTGGCTGAGCTGGTGGGTTTGTGTAAAACTGTTCATGTACCGTTCGATATAATCGGCAAGATCCATTTTTGCATGGTTTTTTTCCGAATACATTCTCTCATGGATCAGGGCCATGGTCAGTATACGCTGATGTGCGGCTTTCAACGCACGCTGGGCCTCCGGATTGGAAAGTTTGCCGGACTGGAGCCGCAGCAGGCTGCTGATAAGCTGAAGATTCTGATTGATCCGCTGCTTCATTTCATCCGACATGGTTTCTTTTTCCGCCTGAAGGCGGTTGATTTTTATTTCCTTGACCATCTCCTCCTGCTGTTTCATTTCGATGCATCTGAGCGATTCCAGCAGATCCTGTATCTGAACCGGTTTTTGAAAGAACGCATGGGCCCCCAGGTTGACGGCTTCGATGGCATTCTGGGTATCCGCATATCCGGTCAGGATGATCACGGGGGTGCCCGGTCTGAATTTCTGGATGGTTTTGAGTACCTGAATGCCGTCCATTTCAGGCATTTTCAGATCAGTCAGGACAGCGTCAAAGTATTCTTTCTCAAAACAATTCACCGCCTTCTGGGGATCATTGTAAATCACGCACTCATGTCCGCCAGGTTCGATGGCTTCTTTCAGACTGTCTGTAACCTGGGGCTGATCATCAATAATAAGGAGTTTCATGGGAAATGATTCCTTTTTATACCTGACGACGGGTTGCATAAGAAAATCCTTTAAATTGAAAGCTGCATTGGTGTTAAGTCAATCCGTCCATCGCATTGTTTTCCGGCATATGCTGACAGACATGGTGAGTTATGCAGCAATTGTGCCATTCATGAACCGGAGCAGCATCAAATTGCATAAGTTAAATATATACAATAATATGGTTATATTAGGCTTTGGCGGAAAAGGCCTGTGAAATAATTACAAACCCGTATATAATACAAATCGGTATACCGATTTGTAATGCCGGTGTCTGAGCGTATTTCTCTGTATTCTGGAGTTATTTTTTTATTTTTTTAAGGTAGGTTTGCAGAACCCGGACGGATATGCCAAGATAACGCGCTGTTTGTGTCTGGTTGCCTCCATGCCGCTGCAGTGCCTTTTTAACAATCGCAAGAATATGGTCGTTTAACTGTAAACCCGACCCTGGAAGATGCAAGTCTTCAGCCGGTTCGAGGGATGTCTCAGTTGGCTGGAGGGACGGTATGCTTTCCAGGCAAGCGCGGACATGCACGGGACGGATTTCTTCATCATCCCAGTACAGAACGATTCGTTCAATCAGATTCTTCAATTCGCGCACGTTGCCCGGCCATTGATAATTTTTTAACAGGCTGCTTGCGTCCGGATGGATTTTACTGAAATGTGTGGGTCTCTGGTTTGACAGACGATTGAGGAACAAAAGCGCCAGGGGCAGTATTTCCTCCCGTCTTTCCCTTAAGGGAGGAATACGGACATGCCCGATGTTCAGTCTGAAATACAGGTCCTGGCGGAATTTTCCATCTGAGATGGCATTTTTAACATTCTGATTGGTCGCGCAGATGAACCGGGCTTCAGCCTGCTGTTTTTTGAGACCGCCGACACGGAAAAATTCGCGTTCCTGAATCACACGCAGTAATTTAGCCTGATGTTCTGCGGGCATTTCCGTGATTTCATCGAGAAACAGCGATCCGTTCTTGGCCAGTTCCAGTTTGCCGATCTGTCCCTTGGGATTACCGCCGGTAAAGGCGCCCGGCTCGTACCCGAAAAGCTCGCTTTCGAACAAGCTGGCACTCAGGGCCGCGCAGTTCAGACCCACAAAAGGCGAGATCACATCCCCGAATCCATAGTGAATGAAATGGGCAACCAGTTCCTTTCCCGTTCCGGTTTCCCCTTCGATCAGAATAGGAATTTCGGGATTTTGATGCAATGTCTCGGCACGCTTGAACAACTGTTTCATGCTGTCCGAGAAAATGCCGATTTCAATGGTGCCGATTTCACGTGCAAAGGCCTTGCGAACGGCGATCAGTTCGTTTTCTATGGTTTTTGTGGCCTTCTGCACTTCCTCCTGAAAATGCTGGCTGAGCCGGCGATGCTCCGTCTTGAGCAGAACCAGTTCCTGAATCCGTTTCAACACCAGACCGAGTTCCTGCACATCGACGGGTTTCAGAAGATAATCGTATGCTCCCTGGCGCATGGCTTCAACGGCACTTTTTATATCCCCGTGACCCGTGAACAGCACCACCTCGATATGTTTGAGCGATTCGTTTTGCTTGATTTTCATAAGAAGCCTGTGGCCGTCTACTTCCGGCATCATAATGTCCGAAATAACCACATCCACAGCAGTGCCTTGAAGCAAATCGATGGCCTCACGGCCGTTTTCACAACATGTCACCGTGTAATTCATATTATTCAGCAGGTCATTCAGACTTTCACGAATGGCCGGATTGTCTTCAACAAGCAGTATGTGCATCGGCTCTCCGGAGTTGTTTTCGCCCGCCGGTCCGCAACGGATCACGGACGGTTTTTATGATTGGGTGCCGTCCGAATGATGAATCGGTATTTTTACCTCCATGCAGGCGCCCCCTTCTTTACAGTTTTCCGCTTTAATGGAGCCCTTGAACTGTTTCAGCAGTTCTTCAACAATGGCCAGTCCGAGTCCCATGCCTTTCCCGTCCTTTTCGGTCGTGAAAAGCGGGTCAAAAATACGTGAGAGATCGGATTCCGGAATTCCCGGACCGTTGTCCATGACATCGATGATACATATTTCCGTCCTGATTTTGGTGGCAATGATTATTTTTTTGTCCTTCCCGGGCTGTCTGTCCAGCGCATTGATGGCATTGGTCATCAGATTGAGAATGATCTGCTCCAGAGGCGTCTCTATGGCCATGACCACGGGATCGGCCTTGGTCAGTTTCAGGTCCAGTTCAATGTGGTGTGACATCAGCCGCTGTTCCATAAACCGGCAGGCTTTATGAATGGTCTGATTGACATGGATGGGTTCGGGCGGTGTCTTTTCCTGATAGATCAGGGACCGCATATGCCTGATAATTTTATTGATTTCATCGGCCTGATCCGTGATGAACTGGAGATTTTTTTTCAGATTTTTCTGCAGAATCTCGGGATTTTCATCGCCCCAGTACAGCAGCCCGTCCACTTTGAGTTTCAGGGCCGTCAGAGGCTGATTGATTTCATGGGATATACCTGCAGCCAGGGTGCCCAGAGAGGCCAGGTGATAGGTGCGCTGAGCCTGCTGCATGGCCATTTCGGCTGTTTTCCGTTCCCGGATATCCCGGACAAAGACAAGAAATGCATCCCGGTTTTGGAACGGAATACGTCCGGCACTGATTTCAACCGGCAGTATCTGAAGGTTTTTGTCCAGAATACGGGTTTCAAAGGTCCGCGGGGCGCTGTCGCCCTGCAGGCGTCTCCTGTAGTAATCAGTCATCTGATTTCTGTCTTCGGGGACCACGTAATTCAGCCATTCAGAATTGATCAGTGTGCTGGCAGGGACGTTGAGCATTTCAAATATCCGGTTGTTTGCAAAACGGATACGGTCATTCTCGATAATGACTATTCCGTCGCTGGCGAGTTCGACAAGACTTCTGTATTTTTCTTCACTTTCTCTCAGTGCAATTTCGGCCTGTACACGTTCCGTGACATCGAAAATGGACCCCTGGAACATGGGAATGTCTTCCGAATCGATCATACGTGCAATATCGCGTACCCACCGTATCTCTCCCGAGCGCGTGATGATCCGGTATTCATTGTCCGCCGTGTATTCGGAAAGCGTGGCGATATTATGCTCTTCCTTGTTGACAGAGGCGGCGTCGTCAGGATGAATCAGCTGGTTCCAGTGTAATTTTCCGGTTTGAAAGTATTCCGCGGGATATCCGGTCAGGCGTTCCAGTTCGCCGTCGAGATGGGACAACACGAAGTTGTTTTTGCCCCTGATTTGTACCTGATAGGCAATTCCCCGGTAGTTTCTGGCCAGCAGGCTGAGCTTGTGCTCGCTTTCCTGAAGCGCGTGCAACGTTTTTTGCCGTTCCTCAATGTTTCTGACTACCGTGAAATTGTATTCCGTGTTTTCGTATTCCAGATAATTACCGATCATTTCCACCGGTATTTTTCGTCCGGTTTTCGTGATCTGTACCGTTTCAGTGACAATGCAATTTTTCTCTTTCAGCTCTTTCCAGTACGCTTTCCATCTGCTGATGCGGAAAGACGGCTGAATGTCGGACATTTTCATTTTCAGCAGTTCTTCACGTGTGTATTCCAGCATTTGGCTGGCTGTTTCATTGACGTCGATGAACATGGCATCCCTGTTGATCCAGAAGGCACCTTCACCGACATGGTTGATCGAGTACCGCGTCATACGCAGCCGGTCTTCTATGCGTTTTCTGTCTGTCACATCTACGAACATGACCGTCATCATTCCTGGAGCCGTCAGAAACGCATGAACATCGAAAGCTCCGTCGATCTGACCATGTTTGTACGTGATTTGTTCCGCATTGTAGGGGATTCCCTTTTTGCATACATCACGGTATTTTGCCGGAATTTCCGTTTTGGCAAGAGGCGGAAAAGCCTGTTCCAGGGTCTTCCCGATAAACTGGTCGTTCGGGATGCCGAGAATTGTATCGGCTGCCGGATTGGCTCCTGTAAATATCAGCCGGTTCCGGCCGTCGAGCCTGTACATATGCATGCCCATGGGAGATGATTCAACAATCTGGCGGAACTTGGTTTCGGATTCGCGGATACGCGCATCGGCCTCCTTTTGCTCCGTGATATCCGTAATGGTTCCCACCATGCGTGTGATGCGGCCGTTTTTATCCCTTTCCACGGCCTTGCCGCGTGAAAGAACGTACCTGTATTCACCGTCGGCAGTACGAAGCCGGTATTCATTGGTGTAAAAATCCCGGTTCGACCGGACGAACTGATTCAGTGCCTTTTTTGCGTCCGGTGCATCTTCGGGATGCAGCAGCCGTTTCCATGTATCCATAGTGGAAGGCAGAGAGAAGGGGGGATAGCCCAGCATGGAAAACCATCTGGCACTGAAATACACGGTATTCGCTTTCGGACTGTAATCCCATAATCCGTCATTCGTGCCTTCGAGTGCGAGTTTGAGACGTTCCTGGCTTTCTCTCAGCGATGCCTCGATCTGCCGGCGTTCGGTGATGTCCCTGCCCGACAGAATGATTCCCCGTATGGCCGGATTGTCGAGCTGATTGTTCCCGACCAGCTCCATAATAATCCAGTGACCGCTCAGGTGTTTCATGCGCAGCTCGAAAGGCTGGATTTCGTCCGAACGGTTTTCGATCTGTTTCATCTGTTTGCGGACCAGGTCCATGTCGTCCGGATGGATACGGTCAAAAATCGAAATGCACAGAATCTGTTCAATCGTATAACCCAGCACGGTCTGACAGGAATCGGTGACAAACTGGATAATATAATGATCGTCCAGAATCCAGATCAAATCATTGAGATTCTGTAAAATGGATCTGAATTTTTCTTCGCTTTCTCTCAGGGCCTTCTCCGTCAGATGTCTGAGTGTGATGTCTTCCACGGTGGCGACCATACCATCGAATGCGTTTTCATGGTCGAAAAGGGGTTCCGCATTAATCGAAAGCATCACGCGGCGGCCATCGGCCCATTGGATCAGATGTTCGATGTTTCTGATGCCTTTCAGCGTTCGTTTCACCACAGTAAAGGGGAGGTTGCCCGAATCGAACGGCTGGCCCTCGATATCCATGATTTTCCATTGCGGATCGTTATAATCACGCTGTTCGATATGGTCTTTCGACAGGCCCAGCACCTTTTCGGCCTGATTATTGGCAAAATGAATACGGCCATCCTTATTGACCATCACGATGCCGGCAGGACTCGCTTCGGTTATCCGGTTGAACAGGTTGCGTTCCCTCCGCAACGCGTCTTCCGATTGTTTCCGCTGTGTGATGTCCCGGAACGCGAGAACCGCACCTGCCACGGTACCTTTCGGAGAGTATATGGGAGAAATGGTTCCCTCGATAAAGCAGGTCCGGTCGTTTTTGTTCACGAGCACGGTTTCCGGCGGCAGTTCCTGAACGTTCGCCGATTCAATCGTGAGCTGCATCCATTCTGAAACGGGAATGGACCGGTTACCGGAGACCAGGGGCACCAGTGATTCGAGGAACTGGCTCGCCGCTTCAGCCTGTGAATACCCGGTCAATACAACGGCCTTTGGATTCATGACCGTGATATTGCCCTGCCTGTCCGTGGTGATAATGGCGTCCTCGATACTCTGCAGAGTGGAGGCGAACCAGGATTCGCGTTCCCTGAGTATGCTTTCCATCTCATGCTTGTGCAGGGCAATTTCGATGGGAGCGAGCAGCGATTGTTCATTGTCGATCGGTTTGACAAGGTAGCCGTATGGATGCGTATGCTTTGCTTTGTCGAGTGTGTTGTTATCCGTATGGGCCGTCAGATAAATAACGGGGACATCATGGTCCTTTGATATGCAGTCAGCGGCTTCGATACCCGTCATCTTTCCCTTCAGACGTATATCCATCAGTACCAGGTCGGGTGCGTATTTTTGCACACCTTCGATTGCCTGTTTTCCCGATGTGCAGATACTGCAAACCTGAAAACCGAGGCTCTGCAATTTGTACTGAATGTCATAGGCAATGATGATTTCATCTTCAACGATCAGGATGCTGGCTTTTTGCATGGGCACATCCTTGTTTTATGACCTGTCAGAAGGACTCAATAAATCGATGCTGCTTTTGATTGTCGGTGTGCTGTCACATGATGATGAATTTTATCGCTATCAGACATGTTGATTAAATATATGTCGGAAATTGTTAAAATTCAAGAATTGTCTTGATAACCGTGTGATTTTTCACGCAGTCCGTCATGCGGACATGTTCTGACCCTTATCGTAATAATTTCATTTTGCAGTCCGGATATTTATTTGAAAAGGCAGAAATGGTTTTGAATCCGTTTAATTATTAGCAAAATGTAATAAAATTAATGTTTTATTCATAATCCGGTTTTGTTCTTGCCTCAGAATCACGTCATACGGCCGGATGGATGAATACTGTATAATTTATTGAAATCAAATGGTTTATTCGGTTGAAGCGTACGGTACAGGATCAATAAAACAGGTAAAAAGTATCCGGTACCCATTCGGGTAATTTTTCATGCCGGTAATTTATGATTGGCATATAATTCCTTTTATATAATAAGTTTAGAATAACATATTATTTCTGCATGATCATGGTTTTTAAATCATTTTTACCTGGCATGGACTTTGTGAGATCAGGATACGGGTGAAGGATAAACCGTCATAAAGGGAATGGTCTGACTAAATATGAAAACCAGGATATCATGAAGGCACTCAATATACTGATCTTTGAAGATGAAGCCATTTCCGCACTGTCTCTCCAGATGGAGCTGAAACTGGCCGGTCACCAGGTGTGTCAGGTGGTCGGAAGGGGAGAACGCGCTCTTCAACTTGTGGATCAGGAGCAGCCGGATCTGGTTCTGATGGACCTGAGACTCAAAGGACCAGTCGACGGATTCGAAGTCACCTCTCAGATTTCGAGTCAATTCGATATCCCTGTTATATTGATGACGGGTTATCCGGATCCGGCCCTGATCGCGAAAATAGTGAAAATGAAAAACGTCCGGTATCTGTCCAAACCCATAAGGACAGAAGATCTGCTCAAAACGATAGAGGCATTTTTCAGGTCGGGAATGGTCAAATTGAATAATTGATGGGAATTGCCAATAAAATTTTCTTATATTATCTTGACTTTCAGACATTAACTCTTTAAATTGCCCGCGTGTACGTTAACATCCGTCAATAAAAAGCGGATTTATTTTTGTTTAATTTGCGTGTACGTTAACACAATGACTACGCTTCAGAAAATTGCGGAAAGAGCCGGTGTCTCGATCGGGACTGTCGACCGTGTGCTGCATAACCGTGGGCGTGTCGCCCCCGCCACGGAAGCCAGGGTACGCAAGGCAATTGATGAACTGGATTATACTCCCAATCTTTATGCAAGAAACCTGAAACTCGGAAAAGTATACACGATCGGTATTGTGATGCCCGGACTGGACCAGGACGGAGGATATTGGGCATTATCGGCTGCCGGAATGAACCGGGCCCTGAGAGAACTGGCGGTCAACCGTATCCGGGGGCGGTTTTTTAATTATGACAGATATGCGCCGGATTCAATGTTTGAAGTCGAACAGGATATCCGGAATACGGATCTCGACGGACTTCTTATAGCGCCTGTTCTGACCGACTCGGTTACGGAGCTGATCAGGCGTTTACCTGAAAATACACCCTATATATTTTTCGACTCGGATCTTCCGAAACTGAATCCTGTATCCGTGATCAATCAGGATGGATTTCAAAGCGGCAGGCTTGCTGCGGAGCTCATGGTAAAAATTCTGTCTCCGCCGGGAACCCTTCTGGTGATCAAGACATTGCCCGATGATTATCATATATCGGCCCGCTGCAACGGATTTATGAATTATTTTGGTGACAGCAAAAAATATACGGTGGAAATGGAGGAAGCCGATATTGGAGAAAAACCGGGAAAACTGAAGCCCCTGCTTGAAACGGCCATGAACGGTCATTCCGGTCTTAAAGGGATTTTCATTACCAATGCGCTGACCTATCAGGTCGCCAAAGCCCTCAAAAAGTTATCGAACGAATCCAGGCCGGCGCTGATCGGCTATGATCTCATCGAGGACAATGCCGTGTGCCTGGATCACGGCCTGATCGATTTTATCATCAGTCAGCGGCCGGAAATGCAGGGGTATCAGGGTATTTATATGATGTTCCGTCACCTGATTATCCGGGAAACCGTTGAGAGGAGAATCGAGATCCCGCTCGATATCATTACCCGGGAAAATATGAATACCCATCGGATATAAAACGGACCGGCAGGCGAAATTCAGGGTACGGCCCTGACATCATGCGCAGTGTCCGGTAATTTTATTGGGAGGAATTATGTCTATTGAACAAAAATCGTGGGGAACAGCCGGACCGGACAATGCCGTTCTGTTCGTGCTGAACAATGCAAACCGGATGACGGCCCGGGTGACCAGTTACGGTGCAACACTGGTTTCGCTTGAGATGCCGGACAGGCAGGGCTATATCGGCAACGTGATACTGGGTTATCCGGATCTGGCGGGCTATCTGGCCGATCAGTCCTTTATCGGATCGACCGTGGGCCGGTACGCCAACCGTATTGCAAACGGCCAGTTTGAACTGCATGGAAAGCGATACCATTTATCCAAAAACAATGGTCCCAATCATCTTCATGGCGGGCCGACCGGTTTTTTTGCCAGGGTATGGAATGCGGAACCCGTGGAAACATCCGGATCCGCGGGTGTCAGATTCACCTATTTCAGCGTGGACGGCGAGGAAGGATATCCGGGAAACCTGAATGTGACTGTGACCTATTCGTTGAATAACGACAATGAACTGAAAATCGACTATGAAGCCACCACGGATCAGGCAACACCCGTGAACCTGACCAATCACGCATACTGGAATCTGGCCGGTGGGGGAACCGTCAGGGATCACAGGCTGATTCTCTACGCTTCCCGCTATCTGCCTGTGGATGAGACCGCCATACCGACCGGAGAAATCGCCTCGGTGATCGACACACCGATGGATTTTACAGCGATGAAACCCGTGGGCCGGGATCTGGATGCGGTTCCCGGCGGGTATGATCACTGCTATATTCTGAATGATTTTGAAGGACTATTGACGCCTGCTGCCATTGTCGAAGAATCCGTAAGCGGGCGCCGAATGGAGATCCTCACGACAAAACCCGGAATTCAGTTTTACAGCGGAAATTTTTTGGGTGATCCGTTCGTCAAACACGGTGCGCTCTGCCTTGAAACCCAGTTTTTCCCGGATTCACCGAATCAGCCCGGATTCCCATCCTGTATTCTTCTTCCCGGGGAGTCCTACCGGCATACAACCGTTCACAAATTTTCTCTGCCGGCTTGACCGGAAAGAGGTTGTTGAGAACGGTGATGGTTTGTTCGTTAAATCATTTTTAAACCAGCATAAGGAAAATGTCATGTCTGAAGATGCTTATGTTATCGGTCTTGATTATGGTACCGATTCGGTGCGGTCAGTTTTGGTCAACGCAATGACCGGAGAAGAATTAACCAATGTCGTGTTCGAGTATCCGCGATGGAAAGCCGGAAAGTACTGTGATCCGGCAGTAAACCGGTTTCGCCAGCATCCGCTGGACTATATGGAAGGTCTGGAATATACGGTCAGGGAATCCATCAGGCAGGCTGGCACAGGGATCGCGGAAAAAATCAGGGCCATTGCCGTGGATACGACAGGCTCCACTCCCGTAGCCGTCGATTCCGCCGGGATCCCGCTTGCGCTGAACAAGGGGTTTGAAGAAAATCCCAATGCCATGTTTGTTTTGTGGAAGGATCACACGGCGGTTCAGGAAGCAGGTGAGATCAATCAGCATGCACGCTCCTGGGGAGGCATCGATTATACGCAGTATGAAGGGGGCATTTATTCATCGGAGTGGTTCTGGGCGAAAATACTGCATGTTCTTCGTGAAGACAAGGACATCCGGCAGGCTGCCTATTCCTGGGTCGAACATTGCGACTGGATTCCGGCCCTGCTGACAGGAGTCCGGGATGTGCATGACATCAAGCGCGGACGCTGTGCAGCCGGGCACAAGGCCATGTGGCATGAGTCGTGGGGCGGTTTGCCTTCCGAAGAATTTCTCGTCAAATTGGATCCCCTTCTCGCCGGTTTGCGGGACCGGCTTTTCAGCGAAACTTACACCAGTGATGTCAGTGCGGGCCAATTGAGTCCCGAATGGGCATCCCGTTTGGGACTGAAACCGGAGGTGGCAGTCAGTGTGGGCGCCTTCGATGCGCATATGGGAGCCGTCGGAGGCGGATCGAAACCTTTTTATCTGACCAAAATTGTCGGCACGTCGACATGCGACGTGGTGACCGCACCCATGGACAAGTTCGGGAACAAATTCATTCAGGGTATTTGCGGACAGGTCGATGGTTCGGTCGTGCCGGGGATGCTCGGCATGGAAGCCGGGCAATCGGCTTTCGGTGACATTTATGCCTGGTTCAAACAGGTGTTGATGTATCCGGTAGAAAGGATCGTCGGCTCGAGCGACCTGCTGAGCTCCGATATCAAAACCAGGCTGATCGATGAAACCGCCGGCCGTCTCATTCCCGAACTGACCCGGGCGGCGGAACAGGTGCCCATCGACGAATCCGGCATCGTGGCGGTGGACTGGATGAACGGCCGGCGCACGCCGGATGCCAATCAGATGCTGAAGGGCGCTGTGACAGGATTGAACCTCGGATCGGATGCACCGAAAATATTTCGCGCATTGGTGGAGGCCACGGCATTCGGTGCCAGGAAAATCATGGACCGTTTCATCGATGAAGGGGTGCCTATCGAAGGCGTGATCGCCCTGGGCGGCATTCCCAAGAAATCCCCCTTCGTGATGCAGGTCCTTGCCGATGTTCTGAACCGTCCCATTCTGGTGACCCGTTCAGAACAGGCGTGTGCGCTGGGTGCCGCCATGTTCGCAGCTGCGGCTGCGAAGCTGTATCCCGATGTCGATGCCGCCCAGGCTGCTATGTCCAGCGGATTTGAGCATGAATATCATCCGGATCCCGGGAATGCAAAAAAGTATCAGAGGCTCTATGAAAAGTATTCCCGGCTGGGTGAATTCATAGAAAAAGAGACATCGTCATGAGCAAGTTCAGGACACTCAAAGAAGAAGCCTGGGAAGCCAACATGGAGCTTCCCAGGAAGGGTATGGTGATTTATACATTCGGCAACGTAAGTGCGCTGGATCGTGAACGGGGCGTGTTTGCCATCAAGCCCAGCGGCGTTCCCTATGAAGAATTGAATGCCGGAGATATGGTCGTTGTGGATCTTGACAACCGGATTGTCGAAGGGAAACTGAATCCCTCCTCGGATACAAGAACCCATACGGTTCTTTACACGCATTTCCCGGACATCGGCGGCGTGGTTCATACGCATTCATCGTTTGCCACGGCCTGGGCCCAGGCGGCCAGGCCCATTCCTGTTTACGGAACCACGCATGCGGATCACCTGCCCATCGATATCCCGTGTACGCCGTTTATGACCAATGCCGCGATTCAGGGAGATTATGAGGAGGAGACGGGGAAACAAATATGCGACATCTTCAGGGGCCTCGATCCGGCCGAAGTCAGGATGGTCCTGGTGGCGGGACATGGCCCCTTCACATGGGATCAGACAGCAGCCAAGGCTGTCTATCAGGCTGTCATTCTTGAGGAACTGGCACGGATGGCCATTCTGACCGAGCAAATCAATCCAAATGCGGGCCGGCTGAAACAGGAGTTGATCGACAAGCATTATCAGAGAAAACACGGCAAAAACGCATATTACGGGCAAAAGTAGAATGAAAGCCGCCATGCTTACAGGGCCGGGACATTTCGATATCCGAACAGTGCCCGATGTCAGGATAACCCATGCATCACAGGTTCTTGTGCGGGTCGATTATGCCGGAATTTGCGGTTCTGATTTGCACTATTACCGGACGGGACGTATCGGGGACCAGGTCATTCATGATCCGTTCGTGATCGGTCATGAGTGTACGGGAACCGTGATCGGGACAGGCGGGGCGGTTCGGAATTTACAGTCCGGGGACCGTGTGGTCATCGAACCGGCGGTTTCATGCGGTATTTGCGATCAATGCAGGACCGGCCGGCCCCATACCTGCCGGCAGCTGGCGTTCTTAGGGTGTCCCGGACAGCTGAACGGTGCATTCACCGAGTTCCTGATCATGCCGGAATCCAATTGTCTCCGGTTATCTCCGGATCTGCCATCCGTGACCGCCGTATTTGCAGAGCCTCTGAGCATTGCGCTGTATGCATGGGAATTTATTAAAACAACCCGTGTGCGTCAGATTGGTATTCTGGGAGCCGGGCCGATCGGATTGAGCATTTTGCTCATCGCTTCGGAAAATCCGGATCTTCAGACGGTTGTGACCGACAAAGTCGAGGCCAGGTTGAATGCCGCCCTGTCACTGGGAGCGGGCCGGGCCGTCAGACCGGATATTTTGGATGACGCTTCTGGCACACCAATCGAATGCGATGCCGTATTTGAATGCTGCGGTCAGCAGGAGGCGATTGATCAGGCGGTACACCTGTTGAAACCGGGTGGTCACCTCGTGATTGTCGGCATCCCGGAAATCACACACATTCAATGCGATATTCACAATTTTCGCCGTAAGGAAATTACGATACACAATGTCAGAAGACAGAACGGAATGATGCACAGGGCCGTTGATTTTTGTTTGAATCATCAAAATAGAATCGAACCCTTAATCAGCCAACCATTTTCTCTGGAACAGGTACAAAAGGCTTTTCATATAACGGAGGGGTATAAGGACGGGATTATCAAAGCCGTCATCGACTGCCGGAACCCGTAACCGGCACATTTGCGAATTTCGAGATTGATTCATTATAAATGAAAGGATGGGAAATGAAAAATCTCCCCGAAGTCAAGCTGGGAATCGTCTCGGTCAGCCGGGACTGCTTTCCCATAGAATTGTCCCAGAAGCGGCGCGGTAAAGTGGTGGAAGCCTGCCGGTCGAAAAAGATTCCCGTGATCGAGATGAAAACCACGGTCGAGAATGAACCGGATGCATTGAAGGCCCTTCAGGAAATACAGGATCAGGGCATCAATGCATTGGTGATCTATCTGGGAAATTTCGGACCCGAGGGTCCGACGACCATACTGGCCCAGAAGTTCAACGGACCTGTCATGTTTGCAGCCGCGGCCGAAGAGTCCGGCGAACATCTGATCAACGGCCGCGGCGATGCCTACTGCGGTATGCTCAACGCTTCCTATAATATCGGTTTGAGAAAGCTGCGCCCCTATATTCCCGAATATCCGGTCGGAATTCCGGAAGAGGTGGCCGGCATGATCGGGGATTTTCAGCATATCGCCCGGATCATACTGGGTCTGAGCCGGCTGAAAATATTCTCTTTCGGGCCGCGTCCGCAGGATTTCCTGGCCTGCAACGCACCCATCAAACCCCTGTATGATATCGGCGTCGAGATCATGGAAAACAGTGAGCTGGATCTTTATGACATCTATCAGTCCGCTGCGGGTGACAGCCGTATCGAATCGATTGCCGGGGATATGGCCGGCGAACTCGGTGCGGGAAACCAGTATCCGGATATTTTGAAGAAACTGGCCCAGTATGAAGTGGCCTTGACCGGCTTTATGGAGAAAAATCTGGGTGCGTCCCAGTTCGGCATTTTTGCCAACAAATGCTGGCCGGCTTTTGAAAAGTATTTTACATTTGTACCCTGTTACGTGAATTCGCGCCTGGCATCCCGGGGAATTCCGGTATCCTGTGAAGTGGATATTTACGGGTCGCTGAGTGAATATATGTGCGCCTGTGCATCCCAGCTTCCTCCCACATTGCTCGATATCAACAATACGGTTCCCTATAATATGATCAGGGAAGCCGGCAACGCAACCGGAGATTATAAGTCATCTGACCTGTTCATGGGATTTCACTGCGGCAATACGCCGGCATCGTGTATGGCGAATCATTCGATGAAATTCCAGCTCATTATGCATCGCCTGATGGAGCCGGATAAGGAACCGGATATCACGCGCGGTACGCTCGAAGGACAGATCCGGGCGGGCGAAATCACGATATTCAGGCTGCAGTCCACTGCAGATACGATGCTCAGATCCTATATCGCGGACGGAGAAGTCCTGAATCTCAATCCAAAATCCTTCGGCGGGATCGGTGTTTTTGCAGTACGGGAAATGGGACGGTTTTACAGGCATGTACTGATCGGAAAACGGTTTCCGCATCATACGGCCGTGGCTTTCCGGCACTCCGGGAAAGTGTTGTTCGAGGCATTGAAAATGATGGGTGTGGATGATATTTCTTTCAATCAGCCCGCGGGCATGCTGTATGCAGGGGAGAATCCGTTTGACGGGCATTGACCGGTTCCCGGTGCGGCCGGATTTCCTGCGCCGGAGAAAGTACGGGTGATTCAATAAAACCATTGCATGCGATGATCATGTATGACTATATTTATTCGTCCAGTGTCAAAATAAACCTGTAACCGATGGTGGTAAAGCCCGTGACGAAGTACACGACTCATGATCTGCAGCAATTCAAATATGAGATATATAACAGTTTCCGTGATGTGTTTGATCCGGCCAGGTCCGTTTTTGCCGTCCGTGCGCCGGCGCGGCTGGACGTAATCGGCGGAATCGCCGACTACTCCGGATCCGTTGTGCTTGAGAGCACTTTGTCGCAATCCACCGTGGTCGGCATCCAGAGACGGTCCGGCCGGCAAATGGTGATACGTTCCCTGAATATCAGGCAGGAGGATGCCGAAACCACCGTTCAATTGCCGCTGGATGACATTTTTGAAATGTCCATACCGGAGGCGCAGGACTATTTCAGGAAAAACAGCCGTATCCATTGGGCGGCCTACGTGGCGGGTTCCATTCCTGTATTGAGAGATGCAGGTGTGATGAAAACGCTTCCGGACGGGATGTCCATCGGCATCCTTTCGAATATTCCCATCGGTGCGGGGGTCAGCTCATCGGCGTCTCTTGAAGTGGCTTCGATGCTGGCCGTATTGAAATTATGCGGCCTGACGCTCGATCCGGAGTGTCTGCCGGAGCTGAGTCAGCAGGTTGAAAACGAGGTGGTGGGCGCACCCTGCGGCATTATGGACCAGATGACCGCCACGTTCGGAAGGTCATCCACTTTATTCCGTCTTAAATGCCAGCCCCATGAGATCCTCGATCCGGTGAATATCCCCGCCGGGATTCATTTTTATGGAATCAACTCGGCTGTGCGGCATTCCGTGGAAGGATGCGCATATAAAAATACACGAATCGGCACTTTTATGGGCAGAAAAATCATTTTTGAGCACAGAAAGAACGAGGATCATTTCACTTCGCAAAACGGATATTTATGCAATGTCACGCCGGAGGAATGGCGTTTACGGTATCAGTCCCTGGTTCCGGAATCGATTTCAGGTAAGGCATTCATCCGGGAGTACGGGACGCATGATGACCATGCGACCGCCGTTGCTCCGGACCAGGTCTATTATCCGAGAAAAAGGACCTCACATCCCATTCATGAGAATGCGCGTGTTGTCCGGTTTGCCGAAATTATGGAACGGCTGACCCAGGAAAAGGAAGAATCGCTCCTGATCGAAGCCGGTGAGCTGATGCTGGCTTCACATCGCAGTTATTCCGAGAATTGCGATATGGGTTCAGGTGAAACGGATCTCTTGGTCGGACTCGTGATGGAAAGAGGAGCCGGGAAGGGGCTGTACGGTGCGAAAATCACGGGCGGAGGGAGCGGCGGAACCGTGGCCATCATGGCCAGGGAGGGATCGGATGCGCTGATTCAGGAAATCGCCGGACTTTATGTGGAACAAACCGGGTTGAAACCGGATATTTTCAGCGGGTCTTCTCCCGGTGCCCACTATACGCCCGTGACAGAAGTCCACAGACCGGCATCCTGAACCGGGGGCTGGTTAGGAAAAACTGAACGAGGCAGGGAGAATCGGTTTGACGATAAAAAAAGCTGTCATTACTGCAGCAGGAAAGGGAACACGGCAATATCCTGCCACCAATTCGGTGCAGAAAGAACTGTTCCCAATTGTCGACCTGGACGGCATAGCCAAACCCACGATTCAGGTCGTGGCCGAGCAGGCAATCGGGGCCGGTATAGAGGAGATCTGCATTGTCATTCAGCCGGGCGAAGCGGATCAGTTTCAGAAACATTTTTCGGGTCTGAGCGATTCCGAAAAGAAAGCGTTCGAAAAAAAATCCTGGGGTCTTAAGCAGTCCGCAATGCTTGAAAACCTGAAGCATGCCATCACCTATGTGGAGCAGTCCGTTCAGGAAGGATACGGACATGCGGTTTATTGCGCCCGTGATTGGGCCGGATCCGATCCGTTCCTGCTTCTCTTGGGTGATCATGTGTATATTTCGGATACGGACAGGTCCTGTATCATGCAGGCCATGCAGGGGTTTGAGAAAGCCGGACGTTCGTTGTATGCCGTAACACAAACACCTGTCACACAGCTCCATCTTTTCGGAACGCTGACAGGCAAGAGGATCATGAACGATCCGCCTCTGTATGAAATATCCCGGATTATTGAAAAACCGGACCCGGCAACCGCACGCAAAGAACTGGTCACGGAAGGACTGCCGGACGATACATTTCTGACGTTTTTCGGCATGCACATCCTGACTCCGGCCATTTTCAAAGTGCTTCAGAGCCATATCGAAAATAATGTCCGGTCGAAAGGTGAAATCCAGCTGACCACAGCCCAGGCCGAACTGGCGGATACGGAAGGCGCTTTTGCACAGGAAATCCGGGGGAAGCGTCTGGATATGGGAAATCCGCTGGGATATATTGAAACCCAGCTTGCTCTTGCAAGAAAAGGCGTTTTCGCACGGGAAATTATGGAATTAATAAAAAATGATTAAAGACTCCTCTTTAATCTTGTTTCTTTAATCTTTAATCTTGATAAAGGAGCATGCGATGAAAAGAATTCAGATTATGCTGTCAGCCTGTCTGCTTCTGTCCATGATGCTGCTGTCGCAGCCTTCGGACAATCCGCAGACTTTTTGCAATCCCCTGAACCTGAATTACAGATTCATGGTGGATGCCGTGGATGCACGGGAAGCGGCGGATCCGGTCATCGTACTTTTCAAGGGGGACTACTATCTCTTCGCGTCCCGTTCCGGCGGCTACTGGACCTCGCCGGATCTTATGAACTGGACCCTGATCGTTCCGACCGGCCTGGATGTGGAGACCTATGCACCGGCTGCGTTCGTCATGCGGGACACCCTCTTTTACAAACCGTCGGCGAACCGGGGGCTTTATAAGTGCGGTGATCCGAAATCCGGAATATGGGAAAGGGGACCTGAATCCGGCAGTTACGGAGATCCTGCGTTTTTCCTGGATGACGACGGACGTCTGTACATGTATTCCGGGCTGTCCAACAATTCACCGATCCGGGTGGTCGAACTCGATCCCTGGACATTTCAGGAAATCGGACCGATGAGGGATGTTCTGAGTGCACAGGCCGGCATTCACGGGTGGGAACGGCGCGGGGATGACAACCTTCTCGATGAACAACCCTGGATCGAAGGCAGCTGGATGGTCAAGGAAAACGGCACCTATTATCTTCATTACGCGGGACCGGGTACGGAATTCAAGACCTATGCGGACGGAATTTACACGTCTGATTCGCCAACAGGACCGTTCACCTATGCGGAATACAGTCCGGTCGATTTCAAACCCACGGGGTTCATATGCGGAGCCGGTCATGGTTGTACGTTTATTGACAAGGATGGGGGATACTGGCATATCGGGACCATGACCATTTCCATCCAGCATATGTTCGAACGCCGGCTTGGACTGTTTCCCGTATCCTTTGATGCAGACGGTCAGATCCGCTGCCATACGGAATGGAGTGATTATCCGCAGTATTGCCCCGAAATACAGGCCGGGGATCATTTTGCAGGCATGCTGCTGCTCTCCCATAAAAAGATGGTGACTGCATCGTCCTGGCTGACGGATCATGAGGTGAACCTGGCTGTGGATGAAGAAGTGCGGACATACTGGAGCGCCGCAACGGGAGGCACGGATGAATGGCTCATGGTCGATCTGGGCAAGGCGTGCAGCATCGAGGCGGTTCAGATAAATTTCGCCGAGCATGGCACCAATCCGGACCTGGTCCGGGGCCGGGATGTCGTGCTGTACGAGCAATACCTGCTCGAGACCTCTTCGGACGGGTTGAACTGGGACATCTTGGCGGACAAGAGCCAGAATCAGGAGGATGTGCCTCACGATTACATTGAACTGGTCCAGCCGGTTCAGGCACGGTACGTGAAACTGACGAATGTATACACGCCGGGAGGCGGAAATTTCGCGGTGCGGGACCTGCGTGTGTTCGGAAATTTTGCTCAGGCGGTGTTTACTCCGGTCAACGGATTTACGGTCGACCGGAGTGCAGCGGACGGCCGGGATGCTGTGATACGCTGGGATGCGGTTGAAGGAGCGGACGGCTACATCATACGGTACGGCATTTCGCCGGAGAAATTGTACAACAACTACATGGTTTACGATACGGACAGCGTGGCCATGCACAGCCTGAATCACGGTGTGGAATATTATTTCAGCGTGGAAGCCTTCGACAGCGGAACGGATTATTACCGCCCGGCCGGTGAGTTCAAATCCTCGCAGTCCGGCGATTTTGACGATCCGGCCGCCTGGGCATGGCATGACGGCACGGACTGGGTTGCTCCGGCCCCCCGTGCACCGCAGACGGACGACGGAATTATTGCCGTTCTGGAAGGGGATACGATTACGGTCGCGGCCCCGGCGACCGCGGATCAGCTGGTCGTCGCTTCAGGCGGCGTTCTGAAAATCGCTGAAGGGAGCGTGCTGACGATCGCCAACAGTGTGGGCGCCGATCTGATCGTTCTGGGGGAAGTCGTCAATGAAGGGGATATTGACAGTGAAAGCGGGGCAGTGCTCAATTTTCTCAATGGGGGGACTTACAGGCATGCCCAGGACGGCGGAACCATACCTGCGGCGGAGTGGAGGAAGGATGCGGTCTGTGTCATAGACCATGTCGTGGATACAGCCCCTTCGAACGGCAATCAGGATTTTTATCATGTCCTCTGGAACTGCCCGGACCAGTCCGGCAACAAAAGCATGAAATGGAACGGCAATGTCATCGGCGGCCATATCATGATCGAAAGCACGGGATCGGGGCGCTGGCAGATGTGCGCACCGTCGTCCGGAACCGGAGCAGTTGTCCATATAAAAGGGGACATCATCCAGTCCGGGGGCCAGTTTTCATCGAACGGCACAAGCAATGCGAATACGTCCATCGGGATTACACAGGACGGCAATATTGAAGTGACGGGCGGCAATTTTTCGGTGAGCCGGGGATCTCAGGGCGGCACCGGAACCACATCGTGGATCCTGACTGCCGGAGATGTTTCCATCACGAACGCCACGGTTCAGAATTCCAATCCGGAAGGCGCGTCCTTTATATTCAGCTGTCATGACAGTTCACAACTGCTGACTTTATCGGATGTCACCTATGGAGGCGGCGGTTTCCCGGTGCAGGTGGACAGCGGTGCGGTGCTCGATATGGGATCCAGCATCCTTGAGGGGAGCGGTAAGTTTCTGCTCAGGAAGGGCGGTATGCTGGTCACGGCACTAAGCGGTGGAATCGATGATGCGGTTCATAACTCCGGGGATCGGACATTCGAAACCGGATCAGGATTCGGATTCAACGGCACAGATGCCCAGGTGACCGGATCCGTGATGCCGGAGTCGGTGTCGGACCTCCTGATCGACAATGCAGCAGGTGTGACGCTCTCCGGTAATGTGCGTATAAACGGTAATCTGGAATTGAGAGCAGGTTCTGTTGTTACCGGCGGATTCACGCTGATATACGGCCCGGATGGCATACTGACCTATTCGGGCAGAGAGGGTCAGATTACGGCGGATACTGAATTTCCGGCCGAGAACGGTCCCTCCTCCCTTGTCGTAACCAATGAACGGAGGGTAGACCTGCATGCATCGCGTACGGTGAAAACCGTATCGCTTCTGTCCAGGCTGGATGTCGGAACAAACTCGCTGACCGCTGAATCAGTGTCGGGAGGTACATCTTCGGAATATATCGACACGGGTGACGGCGGGAAGCTCACGCTGCTGTCCGTGGGAAATGCACCTGCACGGTTCCCGGTCGGCACCTCCAGTTATTCTCCGCTTACGATTACAAATCAGGGTGATTCGGACGACATTACCGTGGGTGTGGTAAGGGACGGCGAGGCTTCGCCCTACGGCGGGAGACTGAAGCTTTTATGGAACATTGCTGAGAAAACGGATGGAGGAGGCGATTATACGCTCGAATTTGGCTGGCTGAACGCCGCCGAGGACCCTCTGTTCAGGACCGATCGTGAGGCCAATTCACGGATCTTCAATATGTCGGATACCACGGAAGCCGGATCGGGAGACTACACGGTGCAGCTGATCGATTTTCCGAGAACCGTTTCCCGGTCCGGGATCACCGTGCTGGGACCTTTTGCCGTGGGACAGTTCAGTGCCTCGTCGGCCGTGGAAGCGCAGGCCGGAGCCGGCCCAACCCGGTTCGAGCTGTTTCAGAATTACCCGAATCCGTTCAATCCCAGTACAAAAATCACGTTTACACTTCCTGAAGCGGCCCGGGTAAAAATCATGATATACGACATTTTGGGTAATCAGGTGGCCTTACTGGCCAACGGGATGATGGAAAGCGGGATCCACGCGGTCCGGTGGAACGCGGATCGCCAGGCGTCGGGTATTTATTTCTGCAGGTTCGTGACCGACCGTTATACGCAGACACGGAAGATGATGCTGATGAGATAATTGAAGCAATACAGGCAAGTTCCGCACTTCGTGAAATTGTTGAAACGGAGTATTGAGAGACGGAGAAACGGGGAGAAAGGGCCGGTGCCCATTTATCACCGTCTCTCCGTTTCACCGTTTCACATTCCGGTTTTTCCTCTAATACGACTCAGAAATTTTTACCCACTTTCCAGTCCGGTGGCTTTCGAGAATGGCCTCGCACAGAACAATTTCGTGATGTCCCTGTTCAAATGTGGCATACAGCGGCGGTAAGGCCGGCTGTTTTCCTGCAATGTCCGAATAAAATGATGTAAAACACTGTTTAAACGTATCCGGATACCCTTCGTTGTGCCCGCCCGGATACCCGGCGTACGGACGGACCGGATCCGACAGGAGTGACGGATCCTTCATCAGGATCGCATTCGCCTGCATGCGGTCGCCCAGCCATATCTCGTTGGGACTTTCGCTGTTCCAGAATACCGATTTTTTTTCACCCGCCAATTCGAATTTCAGGCAGTTCTTCCTGCCGGCCGTGGCCTGGGATACCCACAGATTGCCCCGGGCGCCGTTGTCGAAATGCAACAGAACGGAGCCGCAGTCTTCCGTATCGATCCGGATGTCATCGGTGGCTCTATCATCCGTTATCCTGCCTGAAAATGTTTCCACTTCGCCCTTGGGGCGTTTACGCACCGGGTGTACGGTATGCAGGTCCGCGAATACCTCTGAAATCCGGAGCCCGGATATATGCTGAACGAGGTCCATCCAGTGTGTGCCGATATCGCCGACGGCCCGCACTGCGCCTCCTTCGGATGCGAGCACGCGCCAGTTGTAATCCGTGGGGAACAGCAGCCAGTCCTGCACATAACTGCCCGTGATCGAGTGCAGGGTCCCGACAGTACCCTGTATCACCATTTCCCGGGCTTGGAGACAGAGCGGATAAAATCGCATGTTGTAATTCACGCCCGCCTTGAGACCGGTTTCGCGGACGATTTGGACCAGCTCACCGGATTCTTTCGCGGTCATGGCCAGCGGTTTTTCGCACAGCACATGTTTGCCCGCCTTCAACGCCTCTCTGGCCATGCTGAAATGCAGTTTATTGGGCGTGGTCAGGTGAATGACCTCAACCTCTACGTCATTGAGCATTTCTTTGAAATCTTTATACGCTTTAGGCAGTCCGAGGCGATCCGCGGCTTTCAATGATTCTTCCGGATCGACGCCCAGTATCCCGGTGACAGTGACACCGATACGCCTCAAGGCCTCGGTGTGGGCGGGTCCCATAAAGCCGGCACCGGCAATGGCGGTTTTTATATCGAACATGAGTCCTCCAGGGATAAAATCCGTGTTTCTGCAATATAAGATGAAACAATCGAAGGATCAAATAAAATTGGCGGCATGGTATCAATTTAACGGAACAAATGACGGCTTGACATTGTCAAAATTCAGATATACATTCTCGGATGGCTGAAATTGAAAAATGGCCATATCGTCCGCGCAGATGGTTGTGGACCGGAATTCAAAAAATCATGAATGATTCGGAGCAGGCATGAAAAAAATATCAAAACATTGGATCATGGCGGGGACTATTTTAATTATGGCCGTGATTATCGGGCAGATACTCAGCCAGCAGAAAGAACCCATGAAACGGAGGCCCGCTTCGGATCTGATCAAACCCCCTGTCATAAAAACGGTGGTGCATCAGAATGTGTCCTTGGAAATTGAAATGACCGGTCCCCTGTACGCGTATCACCGTGCGGACATCTATGCGGAAGTATCCGGGGTGCTTCAGGTCACGGATCCGCCGTTCAGGGCGGGTTTATTCTTCGAGGCCGGTCAGGTGCTGCTGAAAATCGACGACGGTGTGTTCAGAAACAATGTGTTGGCCCAGAGAAGCGCTCTCATGAACCAGATCACGCTTCTCTTGCCGGATCTACAAATCGATTTTCCGAACAGCGCCGTTATTTGGCAGGATTATCTTTCCGGTTATGATATTCATCAGAATCTCGGTCCGCTGCCAGAAGCATCTTCGGATCAGGAACGCTACTATATCGCATCAAGGAACATCTATCAGCAGTACTATACGATTAAAAGCATGGAAGCCACGCTCGAAAAATATACGATCAGGGCGCCTTTTCCGGGTATTATCGCCACAACCGAAGTGAATCCGGGCACACTGATAAGGACCGGTCAGAAACTGGGTGAACTGGCGGGAACCGGATTGTATGAAATGGAAGCCTCGGTCACACTGGACGAAGCAGAACAACTGCGCACGGGTCAGCCGGTGAAAATGACATCCGAGGATATGCCCGGAGAGTTTCGGGGGACCATTCAGCGTATCAATTCGGTCCTGGACAGGGCATCGATGACCGTCAAGGTGTATATCCATTCGAGGGATCAGCGTCTTCGGGACGGCATGTACATGAGTGCAACCGCACAAGGCTCGGCAATTCCGGATGTCGTCAGGCTTAAACGGGACCTGCTTGTCGGCAATCAGGTGTATGTGGTCCGGGATTCCGTACTGACGCTCCATCCCGTTACGGTTGTTTCAGAAAAAGGGGAATATGTGCTGGTGAGGGGCCTGACAGACGGCATGCAGCTGCTGTTTGAAGTGTGGCCGGAAGCCAGACCGGGCATACGGCTGCCGGCCGCTCCGGACGCGGGGAAACCCGATTATTCCGATACCGGGAAAGGTGATCGGTCATGAAAAACGTGCTTCGCCTTTTCATCAAATATCCGCTCCTGGGGAATGTCATTCTGGTCACTCTGCTGGTGTTCGGCTGGGTGGGC
This sequence comes from bacterium, assembly GCA_016930535.1. Classification (GTDB taxonomy): domain Bacteria; phylum Zhuqueibacterota; class QNDG01; order QNDG01; family JAFGCO01; genus JAFGGN01. The sequence continues at coordinate 4,603 of JAFGGN010000097.1, read as the reverse complement.
TTCAAATCCCTGAAAACCACTTTTTTCCCGATTGTTCCCAGCAGAATCATCATGATTTCCACGTTCTATCCCGGGGCCTCTCCGGAGGAAATCGAAGAAGCGATCGTCCTGAAAATCGAGGACAATCTGAAAGGTGTCACAGGCATCGAGCGTGTCACGTCGGTTTCCAGTGAGAATGCCTGTCGGATCACCGTGACCGTGCTTACGGGATATGACATCAATATCGTTCTTCAGGATGTCAAGGATGCGGTCAATCAGGTCAGTTCCTTCCCCGTGGGTATGGAACGGCTGACCATTTACCGTCAGGAAGCCCGCAATTTTGCCATCGATTTCGTTCTGGCCGGCGAAGCATCCCTCGCGGAGTTGAAAAAAGAGGCCCGCCGTGTCGAAAGGGACCTGCTGTCGAAGGACGGCATTTCAAAAGTATCCCTTTCAGGATTTCCGGATGAGGAAATAGAAATCGCCCTGCGTGAAAAGGATCTGAGGGCTTATGAGCTCACGTTCAATGAAGTGCTGAATGCCGTGCGCAATGCGAATGTGAAGATGACGGGAGGGAAGATCAAGGGCCTGCGCGAGGAAATGCTGATACGCGCCGATGTCAAGGCTTACTATGCGGAAGAGCTGGCCAATCATCTGTTAAAATCCACACCCGAAGGCGTGCTCATACGGCTCAAGGATGTGGCCGATCTGTCCGACCGCTGGTCCGAGAATCCGAACCGGGTTTATCATAACGGCAAACGTGCGGTACTTGTAACCGTCCAGAATACGAATCAGGAGGATCTGTTTCAGGTGACGCGGATCGTGAAGGCGTATCTGAAAACGTTCAATGAATCACATACGGATATACAAACCTATATAGTGCGCGACGGTTCGGAGGTGATACAGGAACGCATCGATATTCTGAGCAGCAACGGTCTTTTAGGCCTCGTCCTGGTGCTGCTGTTCCTGTCGCTTTCACTGAATCCGAGAATGGCGTTCTGGGTGGCGATCTCGATTCCCATCTCATTTGCCGGCATGACCATGCTGGGTCCGTTTTACGGTCTCACCATCAATGTGATGTCGCTCCTGGGCATGATACTCGTGCTCGGCATTCTGGTGGATGACGGCATCGTCATTGCCGAGAATATATACCAGCATCATGAGCGCGGCGAGAAGCCGATTCCTGCGGCGGTCAACGGAACCCTCGAGGTTCTGCCTTCCGTTTTTTCGTCCATTCTGACCACCGTGGTTATTTTTCTTACTTTTTTCTTTCTGGAAGGGGGACTTGGAGACCGTTCCCGGGACCTGGCATTCGTCGTAATCGCCTCGCTCATGATCTCGCTTCTGGAAGCCACGTTTATCCTGCCGGCGCATATCGCCCATTCCAAGGCATTATGCAGGCAGACCAACCGCAAGGGACGGTTCGAGCGGCGTGCGGAAGAAGTGCTTTTTGCATTCAGGGACCGTGTGTATGCGCCGGTGCTCCGGTGGTCGCAGCGGTATCCGTTGGCCGCTCTGGCGATTCCCGTGGGCATTTATATCATCACTCTCGGCGCGATGCAAGGCGGCATCATTAAAACCACGTTTTTCCCCATTATCGAGCGGCGTAACGTGGACATCGTTCTCGAGATGCCGGCGGGCACGCCGGACGCGATTACGGACAGCCTGATGGCCACCATCGAGAATCATGTATGGGAGGTCAATGACCGGTTCCGGGGGACGCATCACGGCAGGGATCTTGTCACAGCGATTTCGCGCCGCATCGGTCCGGCCACGCATCAGGGCAATCTGTCCGTGACGCTGATCGGCAGTCAGTACCGGGACTGGGACGCCATGGAAGCCACGAACCGGATTCGTGATCAGGTCGGATCTGTTCCGGGAGCCGAAAAACTGGAATTCGGGGGCAGCGGATTCTGGGGTAAACCCATTTCCATCGCCCTGGCCAGCAACGATTTGGATCAGCTCAGGGAGGCCAAGGAGGATCTCAAGGCGGAATTCAGAAAACTGGACAAACTGAAGGATGTTGTGGATGATGATCCTCCGGGTCTCAGGGAAATCCGTATCCAGCTCAAGGAGCGGGCCTTTGCACTGGGCCTGACCACGGCCGATGTGGTCAGTCAGGTCCGGTCCGGATTTTTCGGGGCAGAGGCGCAGCGGCTGCTCAGGGGCATCGATGAAGTCAAAATCTGGGTGCGATACGATGAAGAAGACAGGCGATCCATGATGAATCTGGGCGATATGCGCATACACGGCCCGGGCAGCCGGACTTTTCCCCTGAGGGAGATCGCCACATTCTCCATCGAACGCGGTGTCATGACCGTAAATCATATCGATGCCCAGCGCGTGGTTCAGGTCGAGGCGGATATCACCAATCCAAAAGAATCCGTGCCCGACATTCTGATGGACATTCAGCGGGACATTCTGCCGGAGATCAAGCAGAAATATCCGGACATCCAGTTTTTAATGGAGGGACAGAGCCGTGAAAACGCGAAAACCATGAATGCAATCCGTCGTGTGGTGCCGCCGATACTGATCATGATGTTCCTGATTATCGTACTGACGTTCCGGTCTTTTCTTCAGGCCTCCCTGGTCTTTCTGATGGTTCCGTTCAGCATTGTCGGCGTGCTCTGGGGGCATTTCATTCAGGGATATATTGTCAGCATGCTTTCCTGGTTCGGTGCCATTGCACTGGCGGGCATCGTGGTCAACGATTCCCTGGTTCTTGTCAGTACGTTCAACCGGAAGATCAAGGATGGCCGCCCGTTTCACGAGGCCCTGTTCGAAACGGGCATTTCCCGTTTCCGTCCGGTTTTACTGACATCGCTGACAACGATCGCCGGACTGGGACCGCTTGTGTTCTTGCGCAGTCATCAGGCCCAGTTTCTGTCGCCCATGGCGATTTCCGTGGCATACGGACTCGCATTCGGCACCCTGCTTACCCTGGTGATGCTTCCGGCGCTTCTGACTGTCACGAACTGGATACGCATTCAGCTGTTCTGGATTTTTACCAAAAAGCGACTGACTCCTGAGATGGTCGAACCGGCCCTGCGGGAGGAACGCTTCGTCAGGGAACAGTCCGGACCCTGCACTGAGGAGACAACGGATGTTTAGAAAAATACTGAATTTCATCTGCCTGTTTTCTGCAGTTATGATACAAGCGCAGGAAACACTGACATTGCCACGGGCCGTTCATCTCGTGCTGACGCGGAATCCGAATATCCTGATGGCGCGCAACAACGCAGATATTGCGGGACGGCAGGCGCAGATTGGCAATGCAGGTCTGCTACCCAAGTTTACACTCAGTGCCGGAACATCCTATTCTGAAGAGGAAAGCCAGACGCCGCCATGGGACGCTTCCACCGGCAATTCCGCCCAGTTGCAGGCGACCTATACCCTGTTCGACGGATTCGGGAATATTTACCGGTTCCAGCGGCTTCAGGCCGGCAGGCAGCTCGGACTCCTGGATGCCAGAAATCAGATCGAGTCCATTGTTCTGCAACTGGCGGACGGGTATTATAATGCCGCTGCTGCATTTGAAAACCGGCAGATCGCACGGGAACTGGTGCGGATTTCACAGGAGCGTCTGGAACGCGTGGTGAACAGGTCCGAGTACGGACGGGCACGGACCATCGATGTGCTGTCCGCACAGGTGGATCTGAATGCGGACAGTGTGACCCTGGCCCAGGCCGATCTGCTGTTGGAGCAGAATCTGAGGAGCCTGAACCTGCTCATGTTCAGGGACGTGCATACACCGTTTGCAGTGGATACAGCGGTTGTAATCGGTCTGAAGGATTCCCTGACGGATATTTTAAACCGGGCCATGCAGTCGAATGCGGCGCTCGAAGCGGCCAGATGGCGAGAAAAGCAGGCGCGTTCCGATTACCGTGCCGCCATAGCCGCCCATATGCCTCGTCTGGATCTGTCCGCTTCTTACGGTTACAGCCAGCTGAATCCGGGATGGGATCCGGCTTTCGACGATCCTGCCAAAACTGTCCGTGCGGGCGCCACGGTCACGTTCAATCTGTTCAACGGCCTGCAAACGCATATAGAGAGGCAGAATGCGCACCTGACACTCGAAAACCAGGAGATGCTGGCGGATCAGACGGAATTGACACTGGAAAGGGATGTCGTGAATGCGTATCAGGCCTTTCAGACGAGCCTCAATGTGCGGGATCTGGCCCTGAGAAGCCTCTCCGTTGCGGAATTGAATTTTATCCGTACACAGGAACTGTATCAACTGGGGCAGGTGACTTCCACACAGTTTCGCGAGGCCCAGCTCAATCTGATCCGCGCACAGAGCCAGCTTTCATCCGCCAAGTATGATACGAAACTGAATGAAATGACGCTGCTGCGGCTGACGGGGGAGCTGGTGGGGGAGGATTTTTAATATTGACCGCATGGAAGCGGTATATGAGTATATGAGTGTATGGGTATATGAGTCCCCGCTGCCCGACCCTTTTGATAGACCGCAGACGGCAAGACCGCGGACCGTTGTAAATCACAAATGACAAATCCCAAAATTCAAATAAATTACAGGCACCAAATTCCAAAATCCAAACACAAAAATTAGGCCGTGGACCGCTGAACGGGAATGCTTCGGAGAACCGGAGAATTGGTGAAACGG
>JAFGGN010000096.1 GCA_016930535.1 bacterium | reverse complement strand
TGTCTTTGTCTTTGTCTTTGTCTTTGTCTTTGTCTTTGTGCTTTATTCCTGCTTCACCTGACCATGATCATCTTGATTGCCTGCTGCTGTTCCCCGGCACGGATCCGGCACACATAGATCCCGCCTGCAACGGTTCGTCCCGAATCATCCGTGCCGTCCCAGCGGACCGAATGGGAGCCGGCGGACTGCAGTACGTTTTCGAGCGTTTTGATCCGCTGGCTCCGGATGTTGAAAACAGCGGTTTCCACATGGGATGTCCGGGGCAGATCGTAGCGGATCTCTGTCGCAGGATTGAACGGATTGGGCCGGTTGGGATACAGTCTGAAATTGAGCGGAGTACATGATGCCGTTTCGCGAAATGCCATGCCTGAAAAATTATCCGCGGGCACGATAACCGCATCTCCCATGAGCGTTCCATGATGTCCGTTGACAGTCTCGTCTCTGGGTGTGCCGCTGTCAAAAGTCCAGAGACAGAACAATCCAGGCTCCATACCCGTCAGGTCCGAATTCATTGCCGATTGAATTTCTGACACGGTGCATGCCCGGTTCCATATGCCGACATCGTCCAGCCGTCCATCGAAACAGCGGCTGTTATCCGGTCCTGCCGCACCCAGCCTGTGCCAATGTTGTGTCTTCAGCCGCCGGTTTTCCACACCCTCCCTGATGTCGTTCAATATGCCGTTAATGAACAATTCCGCCCGCCGTGTTTCAGACGAATACATGGCGGCCACATGAATCCACTGGTTTCCGGCCCAGGAATCCGCGGTGGAATAACAGGCATCCGAACCGCCGACCGATGTCTGAAACGACAGCCGGCCGTCCTCATTCAGCTGAACACAGACATAGGCCTGCGATCCTTCCGCTTCATACAGGATCTGATTCCCGGACCGGGATGCGTCCCATGTTTCTGAAGGAGCGAGCCTGAAACTGACGGTAAAACCGGAGAACAGCTGAGGCAGCTCCGGCAGGGACAGATAGTCCCCGTCCCCGTCCAGGCTCAGTACATGATTCCGGAACACACCGTCAAGCAGGTCGTTCTGTAATATGTAGAATCCTGTATTGTTTTCCGAAAAATAAACCGTATGATCACGGATGAACAAACCCATGGCACGGTTTCCGGTCATATAATACCCGACCTCGATCACGGACTGAGGATTGCGGACATCGAGAATGCGCAGGCCCTGTTCTCCTGCCGTGATATAGGCGTAGGGATAATCGAAACGGACACGATCGATGCGTTCGCTCGTGTGATAAAAACTGATCTCCAGGGGTGCAGACGGATCGGAAACATTGACAATGCGCAGTCCCGCATCCTCCGCCAGATATACATAACCGGCGGCGCAATACACACCATAGGTCCTGTTTCCGTTATCCAGAACACCGATTTCTTCAGGCAGCGCGGGATTCTGCATGTCGAATATGTGCAGGCCGCTCGTTTCACATGCCACAGCCAGATACCCGTACCCGTCGGCATACTGAAGATCATTGATCACCAAACCCGGATTATATTCGGCAATCTCCAGCGGAGAAGCCGGATCACGGATATCAAATATCCGCAATCCTTCCAGACCGTCGGATACGTAAGCATAACCGCCGCTCACATCCACACTTGTTATATAGCTGTCCTGATTCCAGAAACCCGCTTCTACGGGTGAATCCGGTTTGCTTATATTATAAATCCGGAATCCGGCCTTGCCGCCGGCCACGTATGCATACAAGCCCTGCACATCGACATCGAATGCCGCCACTTTCGTGTTCACAAAAGCCGCCTCCCGTGGTGAAGAGGGCGTATTTAAATCCAAAATCCGGAATCCGGCAATGTCCGCACAATATGCGTATTGACCCCTGACAACCAGATCGACCGCGACACCCTGTGCCGAATAATGCCCGACTTCTGTCAGCAATGACGGTGTGCCGACATAAACAAACCGCAGGCCCATGCATGCACATGCCAGAAAAGCGAAGTTTTCTTTCAGAACCACATCATAACACCACACGCCCGTGGCGAAAAAACCCGTGTGCCCGGGAGAGGACGGATCGCGGATATCAAGGACCGCAAGTCCGCTGGTGCCGGAAACATACGCGTAATCCCCCCTGACGACGATTTCTTCGGACATGATGTTCACAGAGACAGCGCCGGCCTGCACGGGCGCAGAGGGTACGCTGACATCCAGAATGTGCAGGCTGTCGAAGCCGGCGATATAGGCCAGGCCGTCCTTCACCTGGATGGATAAAAAGGCCTGGTTCTTCACTTTTAATGATCCTACGGATATCGGGGATGCGGGCTGCTGCACATTGTAAATCTTGAGCCCCTCGTTCTTGTAAACGATATAGGCAATATTGTCATCAACGAACACATCATTCGTATAATCATCCGAGTGAATCAGGCCGGCCAGCATGGGAGCTGCCGGATTGTGCACATCGGCGATATACATGCCGTTCGCATGATCCGCCATATAGATATACTGATTTCCCAGAAAAAGTTCAAACACATCCACGCCGAAATCCAGAAATCCGGTTTCAACCGGTTCGGCGGGATTTCGAATATCGATGATGCGCAATCCCCCTATGCGATTCGCCACATAGGCATAATCGCCCGAAACCACGATATCATGAATGCTCGATTCCGTGATCAGCTCACCGGTCAGCGCCGGGAAATTCAGATTACTGATATCAATAACCTGAAAAACCCGGCCGTTTCCGATATACGCATAATCGCCACTGACGTCCGCGGCATAACACGGCCCGTACGGCAGGACACCTGTCTGACTGCAGTTCATCATGCGCTGCGCGGAGATAAACAAAGGCAGAATGATGCCAATTAAAAAAAGTGTTTTTCTCATGCGGATCTTCCTTTCCTAAAGCAGTGCATTTTTTATTGTTCTTTTATCTTTGTTCTTTATTCTTGCTTCACCTGACCATCATCATCTTGATTGCCTGCTGCCATTCCCCCGCACGGATCCGGCACACATAGATCCCGCCTGCAACTGCCCGCCCCGAATCGTCCGTGCCGTCCCACCGGACCGAATGGGAGCCGGCGGGCTCAAGGCCGTTTTTCAGAACATGGATCCGCTGACCCGCCAGGTTAAAAACGGCAACTGTTACCCGGGACGCTTCGGGCAGTTTATAACGGATCTCCGTAGACGGATTGAACGGATTGGGATAGGCCTGATAAAGAAAAAAATGACACGGGATTTCACAAGATCGCCTTTCCTCTGCTGCACAGCCGGATTGATCGCCTTCCACCTTGCCGATTTTATCATGTGAAATGAATGAAACCTGGTAAAAGGCCGGATAATCCGGGCCATCGATCCGGACTCCATAAAGACCCCGTTTCAGATATCCCAAATCCATTCGTTTAACGACCCGGTCCGAACCATTCTCCGCGATCGGCTTGACTGCTTCGGTTTTCGCAATCGCGATGCTATTCCCCTTGAAATCGAGAAGTGAATAGTTGAAATCATCCGGTTTGCCGTAATAAGCAAACATCATATCAAATGGCCGTTTTTCATCGGTCCATTTGATGACCATGTGTTCGCCGGGGATTTTTACATCGTGGTGGCCTGACAGGTATTTTTTCATGATCAGGTTATTGGCGGGAAATGAAAAATCCGTAATCATCAATGCATCTACCATTTTGGGAGGCGGCGTGATCAGAAAAATATCGCGTTCTGCCTGAATCCATTCCGGTATTTCGAAGAAAGCCACACTGCCCGGATCCGGGCTGTTGCCGACGATAAACTGCTGATAGCTCAGAATAATCCGGTAAAAATTGCGGTTGCCCTGCCAGTCTTCGATGGAAAAACGCATTCTACCCCCGGGAAAAGCCGCCCGAAAGTTTTCGATGACTGCCGGCCTGCCGACACTCAGTCCCAGACGACCGGATTCGTCATAGGTGCTGATATGAAAAGTCGAATTGAATCCATTTTCATTCGGCTCGACCCAAATGGTAAGCCGGTCCGAGCGCGACCCGACGGGATTGACGGACCAGTCAGGCACGGACACTTCAAAAAAGTCGGGATCGTCGTGCACATGGAAATTGACATCTTCGATGGTCCAGGATGCATTGAGTCTGTCGTCCGGATACTCGATTTCCGCGGCGGTCCCGAGGGAATTGTTGTTTTCGAAACGGTCAAGGTCAATCTCCACGGGATCGCCCTGCGTGAGTTGTATACTGTAAAAACAGACACGGGGCGATGCGGCAGTTATCAGAGAGTGGACATAATACGTTCCGGGTCTCAAAGTGCTTTCAAAAGGAGGCGTGACCGGCTCCTGATAGAATCCGCGGATTTCTGTGGCATGCCTTCCGAAGACAAACAGGCCTTCATTGATGGACACATCCCGAAAATCGTCCACATAGAACCGGTAGGCGTCTTCTGTGTCATCCTGGGAATCAGAGGCATAATGGTTCGCGCAGAGAAGCTCGGCACCCGGTTCAAAATTTGCGGCTCTCGCAAAATTATTCGGCTCGTATACATCTTCTGTAGGCCGGATCACATCGTCCCGTGAGGCAATCTCAGACAGCGTCTCCTCTGCGTTGACAAATCCGGTTGTCATAAGGGGATCGGGACTTCTATTGGCATTGGATCGGAGGATTTCACGGACTTCGTCAATGGAGATCCCCGGTATCAGGGCACGGATCATTGCCACCACTCCGCTGATATAGGGGGCCGCGATACTGGTGCCTGCAGGATGCGACATCTGACCTCCGGAATCCGGCGTGGGCGTTGTTTCAATCCGGTAACCGGGACCGCCGGGCGCCCAGATATTTACGGGGCTGCCATAATTGGACGACCAGGTGGAGCCATCCATCTCTGTAAAAGTATGTTCCTTTGATACCAGATCGATTCCGCCAACCACCAGAGGGCGTGAATTGAATGCGCCCGATTCCGCGGGCAAAACAGTAATATCTGAATCGCCGATATCCAGCCCGTCATTCCCCGCTGCTGCAACCACAATCACATTTTGATCGTGTGCCAGTTCAATCGCATCCGCCATATTTCCCACTTCATCGGATGATTCATCCCAAATGGAACAGTAATGTCCCCAGCTGCAATTGATGATTTCCGCGCCCCAGGCCACGGCCGTGCAAATTGCATGCGCACCCTGCGCGACAGTGCCGTCATACCTGAACGGCATGGGAAGTGCCACTGGCGCTCCGGTTCCCGCTGCGCCGAAACGGTTGTCCAGTTTTGCACAGGCCATGCTTAATGTCATCGTGCCGTGATAATTCGCCTCATTTGCATCGACATCCTGATCTTCTTCCACAAAATCGTACGCATGATCCCGGGCTGCGGGAAAATCGGCATTCAATTCGAATCCGCGGTCAATCACACAGAGCGGAACGATATCCTCATCCAGCCCGAACCATTCCAGCAGGCGCCAGGCCTCGGTTACCCGGATGTCAGGGTCGTTGAAACCGGTCCAGTCAAACGCATTTTCATACCCGTCGTTATAGAGATCCGGATCAGGGGGATTCTCCGAGGGCCGGGGATGCTCCTGTGATGCCCTCATGACGCAAAAAGAATCGAGAACCTGGTTCATCGAGATCCGGTCATTTCCGGACACACGAGCCTCGAGAATCAATGCAAAGAGCCGAACCATTTTTTCAGAGGAAAAAAAATAGGTACCGCCAATATTCAACTGATTCGCATGGTCCTTCATATGGTCTGTACTGATCTTTTGTGTATTGATCCGGATACGGTAATACCCGGTTTTTTCCGGTATTTTTCTCGGTACGGTTTTAAATTGTGCCGGAACAGGCTGAATCATGCCATCGTGAATAACGGTCCCCTCATATGTTCGAATAAAATTTCTCAGTTCGTCCTCACCCTTCGGCTTAAAAATCACTTCTTCTTCCGTGTACTGAACCAGTCTCCAGTCCGGTGTTCTGATAACGCCTACCGGCCATTTGCCGTCTTTCATGATGATGTGCTCAGGTTCAGGTTTCAGATCCGTTTCTATTCGTGCATCGAAATTTTGAGGTTCAACCGAAGAAGCCCGGCAAATTCCGAAAAGGACTGCCATGAGGATACCGGGCACCAAAACTCTTTTAAACACTGTCATCATTTTCCTCCTTAACTGAACAGAGATAGCGGTAAAAAGGCATCAGTCCCTGTCCATACAGTCCCATCGACTCATCCGATTGCCCAATTACCAAGTTGCCATCAAAATCAGGGCTGAAGGGCCATATCCCTATACCCTATACCTTCATTTCACCAGAATCATCTTGATGGCCTCCTGCCATTCCCCGGCCCGGAGCCGGCAGACATAAATACCTCCGGACACGGATCTGCCCTGCATATCCGTCCCGTCCCACCGGACGGTATACGATCCGGCCGGCTGCGTAGCATTTTCCAGAACCTTGACTTGCTGCCCCTGCATGTTGAAAACCGTGACCTTGACCTGAGAGGCCTTAGACAGGTCATAGCGGATGTTTGTACAGGGATTGAAGGGATTGGGAAAGTTGGAGTGCAGTGTGTAATGGCCCGGGATTTTCACAGTATTCTGAGATACGGAAGTCAGTAATGTGTTAATAAAAATATAAATGCCATCATCGCCACCCGCCAAATATATGTAGCCGTTCTTCTCAAAAACACCATTGGCATTATTCAATGTATTGAAAAATCCGGCTTCAACCGGTGCTGAAGGCACACTGACGTCAATGACGCGCAATCCATTTTCCCCGCTCGCGACATAAGCATACTGACCCCGGACACAGACACCATTGGCATTGCTTTTAAGATTAATATCTCCGGTTTCTAATGGCGCTGAAGGCGTACTGATATCAATAATGATCAATCCGCTGGTTCCATATGCGACATATGCATAATGATCGACCACATCAATACTCCATGCATAGCTCCCGGGATCCAGCATTCCAACTCGAACAGGCGAAGAAGGAACGCTGACATCGATAATGACCAAACCGGAATCCCGGTCCGCAACATACGCATAATTTTCCCGGACATGCACACTTCTGGTCGTTCCTTCCGTATCATAAAAACCCACTTCTACAGGCATGGAGGGTGTACTGATATCAATAATTCTTAAACCGTCCGATCCGTCCGTCAGGTACGCATATTGATCCTGAACATCGAGGCCGTATGCACTCCCATTGTTCTCAAAAAAAGCAACTTCCTCCGGTGAGGATGGATCACTTACATTAAAGACATGCAGCCCTGTACTGAGACTTGCGATATAAACATAATCGCCAACAACCTCCACAGCCCTTGCCTCACTGCCCGTCCTGATAAATCCCACTTCTTTCGGGGAAGACGGAGTGGTCACATCAAGAATACATAATCCTCCCCCGCTATCGGCGATATAAACAAACCCGTTGGCCATATCAATATCATAAGCTCTGCCTCTGGTCAGATAATACCCGGTTTCCACAGGTGAGGAGGGTGTGCTGACATCAATTATACGAATACCATTTTCACCACCCGCCATGTAAACACAGCTATTCGAGAAACAAAGATTCCAGGCATACAGGTCTTCCAGGAAAAAGGCGACTTCGACTGGTGATGCCGGTGCGCTGATATCGATGATACGCAATCCGTCCCATGAATCCGCCACATAAGCATACTGAGCCTGAACGTGGACTCTTCTTGTCCGACCGCCGGTATCAAAGAAACCAACTTCAACGGGAGACTCTGGCGTGCTGACATCTAGTATGCGCAATCCTCCGGACCAGTCTGCGATATAGGCAAAATTGTCCATTAAAAAGATGTCTCCTGCGGTCCCTTCCGTATCAAAGGTAGCGATTTCAGTCACCGATGAGGGCACACTGACATTCATGATATGCAAACCATTACTGCCGTCGGCCACATAAGCAATGTCATCTTTCACTTCGACATTATAAACAGTACCCGCCATATCTATATGGCTTATTTCCACCGGGGCAGATGGCGTGGACACATCGATAATGCACAATCCATTTTCTCCGTCAGCCAGATATGCATACTGATCCCGGACGGTCACACCCAATGCCCTTCCTCCCTGAGAAATAAATCCCACTTCAGCAGGTTCTGATGGGATTGTCACATCAATGATTCTCAAACCCGCCCTATTATCGGCTACATAGGCAATTTGACCGGAAATATAAATATTCTCAACCACTGAGGGCAGTATAACTTCACCCAGTTTAACCGGAGAAGCGGGATTTGATATGTCAAGGACCTGCATGGCACTCCCATTGCCGATATAGGCATAACTGCCAGCAACAAACGAGGCATAACACGGGCCGTAAGGCCAGCGGCCGATCAGCTCCACATTTTCTGATTCCCAGGTTTGCGAAAGGCAAACAACAGCCATGAACAAGACAGGCAGTGCCGCTTTTGTCAATGTTATAAATGATTTCATTTTATACTTCTTTCTTAATTTTAGTTGTGTCTGGTATCTGATAAAAATCTTACTGTTCCAAAATTGCCATTTTACCCGATTATCGAATTCCCGTATACAATATTACCCTACTTTATTAGCATCATCTTGACGGTTTGCTGCCATTCACCAGCCTGTATTCGACAGATATAGATCCCGCCGGACACGGCCCTGCCCCGCGAATCCGTTCCGTCCCACCGGACCGCATGCGATCCGGCCGGCTGCAGACCATTCTTCAGTACCTTGACCTGTTGCCCATGCAGATTGAAAACAGCGACATGGATCTGAGACGACCGGGAAAGATCGTAATGGATTGTCGTGGACGGATTGAATGGATTGGGATAGCTGGGATGCAGGATACAGGTTTCAGGAAGAGCAGACTGCCTGTTGTCTGTCGAAGTCATCAGCATGTTCCGGAGAATATAAACACCGTCTTCTTCGTCAGCCACATAAATATACGGGCCATCAGCAAAGACCTGAAGCGCCTGGTCTCCGGTATTATAAAAACCAGCCTCCCGAGGTTCGGTTGGGTCGGAAATATCGATCACACGAAGCCCGGCCATTCCATTTGCCAGATAGGCATAATCATCATGTACGGCAACACCCCGTATCTCTTCACCGCTGTCCAGATCAATAAAGCCGGTTTCAGCCGGTGATGCAGGATCCGAGATATCAATCACACGGAACCATTCAGTATGATCTGACATGTACGCATAATTTCCGGATACAGCCACATCATAGATACTGTCTTCCGCTGGTAAAAATGCAATTTCAACAAGCGCTGTGGGATCCGAAATATCGATAATGCGAAGGCCTTCCGATTTGTCGGCCACATAAGCACAGGAACCGGACACGGCAACACCCACTGCCTCACTCCGGGTATTAAAAAATCCCGCTTCCACAGGAAGCGCCGGATCGGTGATGTCAATCACCCGGAGTCCGCTGTCACCATCCGCCACATAGGCATACTGACCGGATATGGCGACTGCCTGCGCCTGGTCATCTGTATTGAAAAATCCTGTTTCAAGCGGCTGACAGGGATCGGACACATCGATCACACAAAGACCTCTCCAGTCATTGGCGATACAGGCATATTGACCGAATAACGCAACGCCTCTGGCAGGTACTTCAGTGTCCCAGGAACCCGTTTCAATTGGTTCTGAGGGATGGGTCACGTCGATCAGCCGAATACCGTTGTATCGATTCGCGATATACAGCATCTCGTTGCAGACTGCCACATCCAGTGCCTGGTCTCCGGCACGATAAAAGCCGGCTTCAACGGGAGAGGCGGTATCCGAAATATCGATGACACGGACACCTTCAAACTCATCGGCCACATACGCATACGGACCTGCAACCATTACATCGCAGGCGCTGCCGTTCGTATCGAACATGCCAGTCTGCACAGGAGATTCAGGATGATTGACATCGATCATACGAAGACCGTCAAATCCGTCAGCGACATATGCTTCATTTCCGGATATGAAAACGCCGTGTGCCTGTTTGCCGCCTATAAAATATCCGGTCTCGACCGGAAAACCGGGATTGGATATATCCAAAATGCGAAGGCCGCCTTTGCCGTCTGCCAGAAAAGCAGTGCTTCCGGACAGGGCAATGTCATTCACCCAGCCATCCGTGTCCGACAATCCGCACTCCACCGGAGAAGAAGGATCCGTGATGTCAAGCACGCGAAGCCCTTCCGAAGAATTGGCCAGAAACGCAAAATTCCCCGATACGGCAACACGCAAAACGTCTGTTTTTGTATCAAACACTCCCTTTTCAACCGGGGATGACGGATCCGAAATGTCGGCAATAAACAGACCGCTGTTGTCATTGGCAAGATAAGCATACCGGCCGGATACGGTGACGCCTCTCACATGATTTCCGGTGTGCAGGAAGCCGACTTCGGTAGGAGCAGCAGGATCGTGAACATCAATCACACGCAGACCGTCGAGGCCATTGGCTACATAAGCATAATCTCCGGACACGGCCACCTCCTGGATATGACCCGGAAGGATCTCTCTTCCCAGCTCAAACGGATGGACAGGATCCGAAAAATCCACAATCTCCAGATACGCGCCATTGCCGAAATACACGATGTCTCCGACCACATATGCCGTATAACAGGGCCCGTTCGCCCATCGCCCGATCAGCTCCACATTCTCCGCATCATGCGCGTAAAGACGCAGCGTGAAAAGCAGTGAAGCCATAATCGCCATCGCTAGATATTTTCTGACTTCAGTAGGGTGCATTGTATGATCTCCTTTTTTTGGGGGAGGGACAGGCTATACGTCCCCGCCGACACTTTTACTTCGCCAGGATCATCTTCAACGTCTGCTGCCATTCCTCTGCGCGGATCCGGCAGATATAGACCCCCCCGGACACGGATCTGTCCCTCGAATCCGTCCCGTCCCAGCGGACCGTGTGCGATCCGGCCGGCCGCAGTGCGCTCTCAAGCACTCGGATCCGCTGGCCCTGCAGGTTGTAAACCGCGACTTCCACATGAGTGCACCGGGCCAGATCGTAGCGGATTTCCGTACACGGATTGAAGGGATTGGGGAAATTGGCATGCAGCACGTATTGTCCGGGCTGAACGGACGGATATTGTTCCACTGAAGTCATCAGCGTGTTCTGTAAAACAAAAAGCCCGTCATACTCTTCTGCGAGAAAAATGCAGGATCCTTCTGCAGCAACACTGAACGCATTGCCGCGTGTCTTGTAATAACCCGCCTTATGGGGAGATGCCGGATCCGTGATGTCGATCAGGTAAAACCCGTCATAATTCGCAGCCACACAGGCATAGGATCCGGCGATTGCAATATCCTGTGCATATCCGAGATCATCGACAAAACCGATTTCCGCGGGGGATGCCGGATTTGAGATATCAATCACGCGGAGACCGTCGGAACCATCCGCCACATACGCATAATTGCCGTCAAGCGCCACTGCAAATGCATAACTCCCGGTATCGAAATATCCGGTTTCCGACGGTGAATCCGGATTGGTAATATCGATCACACGGAGTCCGAATTCCTGGTCTGCAACATAGGCATAATTTCCGGCAACGGCGATACCGTACGCATTTCCCTCCGTGTCGAAATATCCGGTTTCATCCGGAGAAGCGGGATCGGACACATCGATGATACGGAGCCCTTCATTTGAGTCAGCGACGTAGGCATAATGGCCGGACAGCGCCACATCCATTGCACGCCCGCCGGTATCGAAAGAACCGGTTTCCGACGGAGCCGCAGGGTCACTGATGTCGACAATGCACAGTCCCGAATGACTATCCGCAACATAGGCAAGATGACCCGAAACGGCCACACCGTTCGCATAACCCCGCGTGTCGTAACGCCCGGCTTCGACCGGAGAACCGGGATCCGTGATATCGATCGTCACAAGACCGTTCCAGTAATTGGCCACATAGGCATACTGACCGGATACGGCCACGCCGTAAGAAAAGCCGCTTGTTGCATAATGACCGATTTCAACCGGCATGTCCGGCGCTGTGATATCAATCATACGAAGCCCCTGATAATGATCGGCGACGCACAAATGATTCCCGTCCAGCGCGATATCCCGTGCATAGCCCTCCGTATCGACATGTCCGGCTTCGAAGGGCGCTGAAGGATTCGTCACATCGATAATACGCAGCCCTTCTTCATTGTCTGCCACGTAAGCGTAATTTCCTGATACATAGACGTGCCATGCCAGACCCTCTGTGTCAAAAAAGCCGGTTTCCACAGGAGATTCAGGATCCGAAATATCGATAATGCGAAGTCCGAGATTGCTGTTTGCCGCATAGGCATAATGGCCTGCGATATCCACATCATAGACAGTCCGGTCCAATTTAAAAAAACCGGTTTCCACAGGAGATTCGGGATCCGTCACATCCACGATACGGATACCGTTCGAGCGGTCCGCAATGCAGGCCGTGTTTCCGGAGACGGCCACGGCAACCTGTCTCCCGGCATTGAAGGACGCGATCTCTTCCGGCACCCGGGGATCCCGAATATCGATCACACGGAGACCGTTGTTGTTCGTGGTCATAAACAGATAATCGCCCGAGACGCACAGGCCATTGGCAGATCCGCCGGTTTCACACGATCCGCATTGCTCCGGCATATGGGGATCCGAAACGTCGATCACGAAAAGCCCTTCATTGCCGTCCGCGATATAAGCATAATTACCGGATACTTCAACGGCCTGCAACGGCCCGGGCAGCAGCACTTTTCCCAGTTCCGCAGGATTTCCCGGATCCGAGAAATCCACAATTTCCAGATATGCTCCATTGCAGAAATAAGCCGTATTTCCAACCAAATCCGCACACATACATGGCCCGTTCGCCCACCGGCCGGCCAGCTCCACATTCTCGGAATCCAGCGCCAACAGGTTCATCGTAAAAATCAGGGAGACAAAAATCATCTTTACCCGCGCTTTTTTTGTTTCAAACAGGTTCATCGTGCTTCTCCTTTCCCTTGAAAACTGCTGAATATAGATCCGGGCCCGCCGCCCTAACGCGCACAGCGGAATCCGACATGATTGCCGCTCCAGCCGGGAATTTCCTCGCGGCGATCCGCGCACCGAAGGAAGGTTTCCCAATGGTTCCATGCGCCTCCGCGCAGCACACGGCCGATGCCGGTCCCGGGACCCTGAGGATTCTCATAAGGGCTTTTCCGGTAATAATTGTCTTCATACCAGTCCGCGCACCATTCCTGAACATTGCCGGCCATCTGGTACAGGCCGTACCCGTTCGGAGGATAATTTTCCACGGGCATTGTGCCGTCATTCCTGCCGTTGTAGTTCGCATATTTGCTGTTGATTCCTTCACCCCAGGGGTAGTCCTCTCCTTCAAGCCCGCCCCGCGCCGCATATTCCCATTCCGCTTCCGTGGGCAGCCTTTTACCCGCCCAGGCCGTGTATGCCTCGGCGCCGTACCAGGTCACCTCGACTACCGGATGATTCTCATAGCCTTCTCTCGGCACATACAATCCGTCCTGCTTCATGATCCTGCAGTATCCGGACTCCATATCGAGCCATTCCACACCGCCTCCGGACTGATTGCCCTGTTCATTGAGAAAAATACAGAACCGCGCATTGCTCACCTCGCAGGCATCCATATAAAAATCGTCCAGATACACGCGATGTACTGGCTTTTCGTCTTCATCACCGTTTTCGCTCCCCATCATGAATTCTCTTCCGGCCTCGATAAAGACCATCCCGTCAGTATCATCCGGACCGGTCGGTGAATCCTTGTGACTGCAGGAAAAAACCAGCAGGGCCAGAAACAGGCCCATGAAAATTGAAAAACAGCGACACCTGCTCACGACATTCATTTTGATCTCCCTCGATAAATATGACACCCGGTTAAATGACTGATTGATACGCCCGAAAGGGGTTCTGAACATATGTCGACGGACCGGTCCGGAATTTTGAATTTATTTCAGCAGAAAAATACTTGATATCGAAATAGCTGTTGATTAAATTCAAATAAACCAAAAATCAAAGCATGATGAACCGATCCGGAAAATACCAGGATGATCTGAACCTGGTTCAGAAATATCTGGACCAGGATGCCCGAGTGGAACGGCTGTTCTATCATGAGGTGACCCGGCTCATCCGCAACATGATCAGGGCCATGGCCAAACGGGGATCCGTGTTTTTTGACCAGGAGAACGTGGTTTCGGAAATTGTTTTCGAGATCATGCTCAAGGACGACCGCAGGGTGCTGAGAGCCTACGAGGGGAAAAGCAAGCTTGCCACCTATTTGTGGCCCATCGTACGCTTCAGGCTGATCGATATGATACGCAGGGAACACCGGTATCACGCCACCTTCACCCGGGCAAAAACCGCAGAACCGCATTCATCAAATCCGGGGTCCGCGGAACCGGTCGCGGACATCATTCACGATCACATCCGGAATGAACCGCCGGAACACCGCTTCATCAAAACGGCCCGGTGGATCGAGGATTTGAGCTATTCGGAAATCATTACGAGGGCCGAGGCGTCCAAAATGACCCTGGATACAAACCGCATCGCCTATGTCCTGCATTCCAACCGGAAGGTTCTGGAAAAGAAATTAAAAAAATATGGAATTTGAAACGGCATACAGAATGAGGCGCAGAGCGGACCCATGCATCCGGAGGATGGACTATTGAAATCCTTCAATTGTGAACAGGCGGAAACGGTTATCGGTTTTCTCATCGACGGGGAAAAGGTTTCTGAACCGCTTCAAAAATCTCTGGACAGGCATCTGGAAACCTGTGCATCCTGCCGTGAAAAAATGGATCGCTGGAAAACAGTCGACCGAACCATCCGGCACAGCCTTCAGGAAGAAGACAAAAAGCATCCGCCTTTCGAAACGATTGTATCGCTGTCCGAAAGCCGGATCAAATCCGGTCCTGACCTGGAAAATCTGCAGCATCACCTGGACCAGTGTCTCCGGTGTCGGAAAATTCTCAGGGATCTGGAGACAGTGAATCTGCAGGAACACCGGTTTCAGTTCGGACGCATGCAGCGAAAGCTGGCTTTCGTGCATCTGGCAGAACAATTCATGCAGGGATTTCTAAGGCCCGGCCGGTCGACGGGCCTCAGGCTCGCCATGGCTGCCTGCATGCTGATTCTGTGTCTTGTGGTTCTGGACCGGCACCGGCCCGCCGTACAGATACAACCGGAACCGGAAATAACAACTGAACCAGTAAAAGAAACGGATCCAAAAAACTTCGAAACCGCCCCTTTCCTCGAGGGAATGCTGGCATTTCACGCACGCGCTTCAGGGATAGAAGTGCTCACCCCGAATAACGGCCAGATCTTTAAAGACACTGTCCCGTTCTCCTGGAAATCGGACGAAACCGGACATCTGATTCTGATTCTACTGGACAATCACGGCAGGGAAATCAAGCGCCTTGAAGTCACGGGAAACCGATACGAACTCAAAGAACCGTTGCGTCCTGGCCTGTATTACTGGAAGCTCGAAAGTGAAACGGACCTGCTGTTTTTGGGGAAATTTATAATCCGATAATGATTATTACCATGATCAGGTCATGCGGTCATGGCTGGGCCGAAGCGCCATTCCTGCTTTAACCAATCATCCCATATCTCATTAATCCCCTATCAGCACAAATCCGCTCCATATTTTAGGGAATGCGGTTTCAGGATTATTTATCAGGCTGCGTTTCACCAGACTCAGGGATTCAGCATAGGATTCTCCGTCGAGAATACGTTGATAGAATTCTGTCATGAAACGGCTGGCAGAAAGATCGTCTACCTTCCACAGGGAAACCACGATATTGGAGGCGCCCGAAGACAAAAATCCGCGCGTCAATGCCATAAGTCCTTCTCCTTTGACCAGCTTGCCCATGCCGCTCTCACAGCTGCTTAAAACCACCAGATCCGCATTTAAATCCAGGTTGTATGTCTCTCCGGAAAAAAGAATGCCGTCTTCTGAAGCAGCTGGTTCTTCCGGCTGCGAAAAGATAATGCCCGATAATTCAGGATGGTCCTCCCGAATCAGGCCATGCGAAGCGATATGAATAATACGGTATCGGCTTGCAGTTGACTTAAAATTCTCTTCTGTGGCTTTCCTGTGAAAATATCCGAGTGCTTCCCTGTCTTTCTTTTCAAACAACCGTACGATCGTCCGGACTTCATTTTCCGAATGCCGGAGCTCATGAAAACGCTTTCCATCCACCACCACGGATCGCAATTCAGGTTCCGCGGAAGCCAGTTTCAGTTCCGGAACACGGCCGGACAGTATGGTCCCATTGTTCAGGTCATCGCTGAACACCGGGGCAAAACCAATAAAGGAGCCCGGCTCCTGCTGTCCATGAGCCATTTGTTCAAAAATGCGTGTTTCGCCTTCCAGAGCCAGTGTTGTGGAATAATGATAGCATATGTCGAAATGGTTCAACAGATAATCATACTTAGAAAAATCGTATTGTTCACCGTTCTCCGGCTTCTCTATGATCAGGGTCTCGAACGGTATTTTGTATAACAGCCCGTGAGGAATAATCAACAGTCTTTGATTGTCTCTGATATCTGCTTCAACAGGCCGGATCAGTGCCTGATAGGCCTGATGGCTGTATGCCGCAAAATGCTGTGCATCCACCTTTTTAATGCTTTGAACCAGCCCTTGAACCATTTGAAAGAACGATGTGTCAACGGATGTGGATACAACATTGAATGTATCACGGGTAATCGTAAATATGATCAGAAATTCCTTACCTGCATGGTATTCAATAAGTGACGTATTATCATCCAGAGTTTGTTGTACTTCTTTCACTGAAGGAACATGGGTCCGGTACTTCAACCGGTAGTAATTTGGATATTCCTGCTCGAATCGTTCAATCAGTTCTTGATAGGATCGATTGATATCGAACATTTTATTGCCGAAATTCAGGATCTTGAGGCTGTCCTGATTCTCCCTGTTCTGAAGCTCGCTTTGAAGATGGGTTTCATAACAGGCCTGATCCACCCTGAGCTGCTTTTCCATCTGAAGCAGGCTGTCAGGAATACCTGAAAAACGCCTCGCTTTCGAATCAAGAAGCAGGGACAGCAGTACCGAGGATTTCGCTTTTTCTGCAAATACAAACGCGCTTTCGAGAAACGCACTGTCACCTGTTTGCTGAAAAAGAGTATAAGCAGACTGAACACCCAGATCATGTATGAAAGCGGCTTTTTCCCCGATAAACAGTTTGGAATTTTCATGTTTGAAACTGTTTCTCATCCGATCGATCAATGCAGCGCCAAGCTGAGAGGTGGCCCAGGCAATTTTGAGTTCATTCGCATCATGAGAGGAGGCATATTTCGACCTGAGAATATCGGTCTTCAATTCAATGGCCCGGAACAGGTCGATTTCCGACAGCACATCATCGAGGGCGGGATTTTTGGCGGGATCGGCATCATTAAAATCACGCACCGAAGAAATCATGGCATTTTGTGCGGCCGCAAGCGCTTCCTGAGCCTGATATTGAGAAAAATACAACTCTGACATCCGGTTGTAAATATCAGCGGCCAGCGTATGTTTTTTACCGAAGACTTCCATGACAATTGAAAGGGCCTTTTGATAACAAGACATGGCCTTGTCAAACTGCCGCTGTTGTGCGTACAACAATCCCATATTCATATAGGTCACAGCCACTTTTTTATGCCTGTCACCATAGGTCCTGGTTAATCTGGCAAGGGCCTTATTGTAATAATCCAATGCCTCTGTGTCATCTCCCATTTCATGATAGATCCTGGCCATCTCTTTATACCCGGTTCCGGCATCCGGATGATCCGGCGGAAGCAGTTCCTGGGCTTTCTGATGGTATTCGAGTGCTTTTTCATATTCCTTTTTAACGGCATACAGATTTCCGATATTTGCGTACGCATAATTCAGCGCCCTGTGGCTTCTCCGGGACGAATCCTGACTGATAATGGACACGGCTTTCATGGAGTACTCCAGGGCCTGATCATAATCTCCCTTGTCCATAAGCACCACGCCGAGACTGTTGTAGGTATGGGCCACACTGGGATGATTCTCTCCCAGATTTTTTAAATCGATACGTAAAGATTTATAAAAATAGTCGAGTGTTTTATCCAGATCACCTTTTTCATGAAACAGATGACCGATATTAAAATAACAATTGGCCGTATTGACATGATATTCACCCAAGCGATCCAGAAAGATGACCAGCGCCTTTTTATAATCCTCAAAAGCCCCGTCATAATCGCACCGGACCTGCTTGATCATACCGATATTGTTGTAAATGCAGGCCACGTTCATATCGGTTTCTCCGTATTCGTCTTTAAAAAGCGCAAGGGCCTTATAATAATGTTCCAGGGACTGGTCAAAATCTCCAATCTCATCAAATAAAACCCCCAGATAATTATGAAGCATGGCCACGCTCCGATGCAGCGTCAGATTCATCTGATAAGAACGATAATAATAATCGCGGGCCATATCAAATTTCTGCCGGCGCCTGAACACCGAACCCATGTTCTCGTAAATATCGGCAATATGCGGATGCGGTTCCCCGAGATGTTTCAGTCCGGTCTCAAGCGCCCGGTTCAAATAGTCCATGGCATTCTGGTACATGGCCTGTCTAAGGAGATTCTGACCAATTTTATTCAGACAAAAGACTATTCCCGCATAACAGGTGGAATCCCTGTCTGAGACCGGTGTTTTCTCATAGAGATGCAACGCCTTTTCATAGAAGATTTCGGAGCTGTCATACAGGCTTTTTGTGTAATAATCATGAGCGGTTTTTAAGAACGTGTCTGCACCTGTGGTGTCCGGTTCGAAAACTGAAGACAGCGTCTGCAAATGACTGGCTCCGGTATAAAACAGAACCGTCAAAAAAATCGACATCCACACAAATCGGGCTTTCATAGTATCCCCTCCCGGGATTCATAGATTAACCATGATTGTGAACTTGATACCTTTAACCATAATCAGGTATTGCGAAAATTCTCAGCTTACAAACCAATCAGAACAAATGCGCTCCAGAGCTTGGGAAACGCGGTTTCCGGATTTCGTATCAGGATGCGTTTGGCCAGGCTCAGGGATTCCGAATAGGATTTCCCGTCGAGAATCCTTTTATAGAGTTCTGTCATGAAACGGCTGGTATAAAGATCGTCCACCTTCCACAGGGAGACCACGATATTGGAGGCTCCCGACGACAGAAAACCCCGAGTCAGGGCCATCATCCCTTCGCCCTGCATCAGCTTGCCCATCCCGCTCTCACAGCTGCTCAGCACAACAAGATCCGCATTTAAATCCAGATTGTAGGTTTCCCCGGAGAAAAGAATACCGTCTTCTCCGGCGCCTGCATTCTCCGGCTGTGAAAAGATGATCCCGGACAATTCCGGACTGTCCTCGCATATAAGGCCGTGCGTGGCAATATGGACATACTGACAGTCATGCACCGCGGATTTGAAATTATCTTCCGAAGCCTGTGCATGAAAATATCCGGTGGCTTTTCTCCCGTGTCTTTCAAAAAGCCGGACGATTTCCCTCACTTCATTTTCAGAATGGTTCAAGGCATTGAAGTGTTTGCCGTCCACGCTGATTGAACGTACGGCCGGTTCTGCTGAAGCCAGGTCCAGCATCGGGATGCGGCTTTCAAGCATGTACCCGTTGGCGGTCTCTTCTTTAAAAACAGGAGCGAAGCCAAGAAAAGCGATTTCCCCGGCAGGATGCCGGACCGGCTTATTGCGGATTTTCAACCCTGCATGCTCCATGTACAATGCCGCAGAATAATGATAGGATATATCCATATCTTTAATCAGATATCTGTAATCACTGAAATTAACCATGTTCTGTTTTTCAGGAAACCGCGTGATCAGCGCTTCGAAAGGCACCCTGCACAGCACACCATGCGGAATAATGATGATTTGTCCTGTATTCCGAAGCGTCGTTTCAACAGGTTGAATCAGGATTTTATACATACGATAACTGTATTCCGGAAAACGGGTAGCATCGACCTTTTTGATGGACCGCACCAGCGAATCGACCTGTTTTGTGAACAGGCTGTCGACCGGCAGGGATACGACCTTGAACTTGTCCCGGGTAAGGGCGAATATAACCAAGGACGTATCCCCGACAAAATACTCGACAAGCGCAGCATTTTCATTCAGAACTCCCTGAATATCCCCCACCGAGGGTGTCTGAGTCTTGTATTTTAGCCGGTAATACCCGGGATATTCGGTTTCAAGCCGGTCGATGAAGGCATGGTACCGGGTGTTCAGGAAAAAAAACCGGTCATGCAATTCCACCATCCGGATGCTGTCCGCCTTCTCCTTTTTCTCCGAAAGTTTTTTAATTTCCGTATCGCAGTCGGTCAATTCTATACGCAGATGTTCTTCATGGTCGAGCAGCGAATCCGGGATGAATGAAAAATGCCGGGCCCTGGATTCCTGCAGGGATTCGAACAGTACACTGCACCTGGCTTTTTCAGCAAAATGCAAAGCTTGCTGTTCGTAGAACATATCGTGTGTATGGTTATAAAGTATTAGCGATGTCCTGATGGCCTTGTCAAAAATTTCGGTAACATCTCCCAGTAAAGACAGCTTGGAAGACGACTCGCTGTATCCGATACGCATCTTATCGATCAGATCCGAACAGACCCGGTATGTATCGAATGCAGCCTGAACATCCCTGAGCCCATGTGATTCAGCGAGATATTGCTGATAAAAGATCTCCGCCTTGTACTTCAGTGCATTCAACAAATAAATGTCCGACTGAATCGGATGAATCGGGGGATTGACGTACACATCTTCATTATGAAAATCCGGGACAAGGCAGACGACTGCTTTCTGCACATGCCACAGCGCCATGCCGTATTCGCCTTTTTTCAGGTATACCAGAGCCTGGTTGTTATGACAATTTGCGACCCCGGGATGATCCCCCCCTGATATGTTCTCCCATATGGCCATGGAGCGATTCAGGCATTCGAGGGCGCTATTATAGTCGGCCATTTCCCTGTATGCGTTCCCCATGTTGTTGTAAAGTATGGCAAGCATTGAATGCTCTTCACCGTATTGTTTTAACCATAAAGGCAAGGTGCGCTTCAGATATTCCAATCCTTTTTCGTGATCGCCGATGTCAAGGTACAGAACGCCGATATTGTTCATCCGGTTTGCCGTCTGGTCATTGTCCTCTCCGAAAACTGCAGCCGTGATTTCATACGCCCTTTGATAGCAGCCGAGTGCAAGGTCATAATGATGCATCTTTTTATGGACAAGTCCCATGCTGTTATAAACCACTCCGGTGAAGGGATGATTGGGGCCATAGTCGCGGACGGCAATGGACAGGGCCTTGTCAAGATAGATCAACGCGTTACCATAGTCTCCCATTATCTGATAGATATCCCCGATGCTGCGGTACGTGTTGGCCGTATTCTTATGGTCCGTTCCGTACAATTGTGTCCTTATATCCAGAGATTTAAAACAGTAATGAAGCGCTTTATCAAAATTTCCCAATCTGCGGCTGGTCGTGGACAGACTGTAGTACGCGTTTGCAGCGGTGAGAGACAGGCTGTCTCCTGTCGTTTTGATTATGTTCAATGAACGGCTGTAATAATCAAGTGCCTTGAGGAAATTATCCTGATATTCATAAACCAAGCCGATATTGTTGCAGGCTTTGGCGACTTCAGGATGCCGCTCACCCAACAGCATCTGCCGTATTTCAAGCGTTTTTTCATAATATCCCAACGCCTTGTTAAAATCGGTTTTCAAATACACATTGCCGATTTTATTGTAGATGGAAGCGGTTTCGATATGACTCGCCCCCAATTTCTCAAGGGCCGTGTCCAGAACACCCTCCAGGCACTGAAGCGCTTCCGTATATTTTGCCTTGAGGTATAGAATATGACCCTTATAGGCGACACAATACACGTATTCCGCCCACAGGTCCGCGCAGCCAGACTTCCTGGCAGCCTGTTCGTACAGCCGTCCCGCATATTCGAAATCCAGTAGTGCACTGTCATACTGTATCTTTTCAAGAAACAACATCGCCTTTTCCGAAAAAAGGCGAGCCGCTGTCGTATCATTGACCACAGATAAAGCCACGGTCTGCGGCAGGATCGGACCGGTACACAATATAACGGATATGCTAATGACAATCAGACACTTCCTGTGTTTCATGAAAACTCCTTTCTCCGTGACTTGTCCGATTCCAATCAGTTGAGCGGTGAGTTGATACTTGTGTACGGTCTGTCGCTTCGTACTCCCGGCAGGCCATTATCACAAATCCGTACATGATCCCGGACCTGTCCGCAATCTTCCCGAAAACCGTTGTGGTCAATTAACTGTCAGTGCATAGATAATAAAGGGAATGTTAAATAGTAGTCAATCGATGTTAAAAATGCAAACAAAAACGGACCCGGATTTCTCCATCCTCTCCTGGAGTGCCGTAAAACGGCCGCCCTGTTTCGCCTGAATGGAGCGGTAAAATAATCCGGGTCCGCCCTGGGACCGATCAAGATTGATAACATACCGCCGGTATCCGCACCGGCGGCAGGTCATTTTAAAACGATCATTTTCTGCACACCCTTATAAGGACCGGCATCCATGACGCAGAGATAGACGCCGGAATTGAGCTCATGGGCATCAAACACGACATCGTGCCTGCCAGCATTTAAACGGCCCTGAACCAGTGTGCCGATTTGCCGTCCCCTGATATCCGTCACAAAAATACGGATATCCGCATCCTCGGGCAGATCGAATCCGATTTTGGTGGAAGGATTGAACGGGTTGGGACGGTTCGGATTCAGTGCAAACGACCCGGGAAGGAATGCCTGTTCATCAACACGGGTTCCCTCGACCAGGTTGAAATTGACCTCCTGCATCATCCGGTTGTTAGCAATGTTCTGCTGGGAATCGAAAACCACCCTGAAAATATAATCGTTGATTTTCAGATTTTCAGGATCGATCGTCACGGTCACGGTTACGGAATCATTGGCCGGAATCGTCATCTTCTCCGTGTCAATTGACAGGGACTGTTTCAGTTTGGTCCCGCCGGACAGGGAAACCAGCACCGTGTCCGTTTTTGTTCCGGTATTGTATACGGTGACGGAGACCGACGGCGTGCTGTTTTTGGACACATCCCCGAGATCGATCGGCTGTCCCTTGATAAAGGTATTTGATTTCGGCATGTTGATGAGACCTTCCCGGTCGAATGCGTAGATCTTGCCGTCATCGCACCCGACGATGATCTTCCCTTCGAAGGCCACGGCCGAGCTGTGAAAATTGGCGAGAGCATAGGCGTCGCCCCAGTAATCGGCGTCCCAGTACCAGATATGAATCGGTTCCGTATGCACCTTTTCATGATCGAAAACCAGTTTGTTGATCACTTCTCCCGTGAAACGGTCCAGGATATAGAACGATCCTGATCCGAAAAAGAGATACGGCCCGTCGACGAGCGGACTGTTCCACATGCGGTCATCGAGCCCGGTGCCCCACCGGTTGGCCCCGGTCGCCGCATCCTGGGCATACAGCACACGCTGGTTTGAACAGCCGTAATAAACCAGGTCGTCCGCGACCACGGCTCCGCCCACGATCCAGACGGAGGACTGGTCGAAATTCCAGATCTTTGCGCCCGTATCCGCATTCAGAGCATAGGCATTGCAGCTTCTTCCGGCAAAATGCAGCGCATTGTTGTGCAGCACCATGCGTGTCTGTATCGCGTTGGTCCATGCAAAATGCACATCCTTTCTGGTGTCATATTCCCAGATCATTTCGGACGTCGTCAGATCATAGGCGCGCGCCACACCATCCCAGTCCCCGGTGAACAGCCGATCGCCTTCCACAAGCGGCGGAATACGGATGGTTCCCTGATTCGGTGTCTGAACCTGGAACCGGACATCGCCTGTCTGTGAATCGATGCCGTAAATCCAACCTTTTTCTGAACCGATGTACACCATGTCGTCCACGACAACGGGAGAGGAGTGCGGAAAATCCCAGGAATCGATCTGCTCCGTGTAGGTTTCAGTGCACAGGGGCACCTTGCGGATCAGTGTGCCCTGAAAATCCAGAAAATAAAGCTGATTGCCGCTTTCAAAACACAACCCACCATTAAAGATGGCTGCATCCGAATGCACCGGATGATCCGTCCGGTAATGCCAGATTTCCTGGCCGGTTCGCGGATCCACCGCATAAAACACGCTGTCGAAGCTCCCGATGTACAAAACGTTTTCATGAATGACGGGATTCGAATAAATGCATTTTCCGGTCTGAAAGGTCCACACAATCACGTCCGGATTCTCACAGGTTCCGGCGTTGGAGAATCCATGGCCCGCTGCCAGGCCCAGGATAACGAGCAGCACAACGACTGATTTCTTCATTTTCTTCCTCCAGATAAAGATCCAACATCGACAATGATGGTCCAATATACGCCGGAGGCATCCCGGATTTCGACCGGAAGACACCGGTCCGTAAAAAGGCAGTCGTTTTTTCAAAAAAAATCCGCTTTCTATGAAGCGGATTTCCTGAACTGAACGATCAAATAAAATTAGCCGGCGGCCGGGACACTTTCAGTGGGAAGAGAGCGGCATGAGTGTAATCTGATTATCCAGGAACAACGGGATGATCAAATCGTTCCTGTGCATATCGATGAAAATATCGGCCGGACCATAAAGCCCGTCCGCAATTAAAACCGGATTCTGCCTGAATCCGTTGTCGTATTTCCACACGGCCCCCCTGCGTTCGAATCCGGACTGAAAACTGCCGGCGGCCCAGGACGACACATAGACGTTTCCGGCCCTGTCCATGGCCAGCCCGTCCAGATTGTCCAGTTCCGTCTGTACGGCCATGCTACACACCGTATCGGCCAGGCTGACGGCGTCGATGGCGCCATGGTCCGAAAAATAGCAGATCAGGAGCCTGTTCTGTACGGGATCATGAAGAATACCGTTCGGATTATCCAGCCGGGTCCGTGCAAAAAGCACGCATTTTTGATGTGCAGGATCGATCCGATGCACGGTTCCGCCGCGGCTGTCCGTCACGTAAAGAAATCCGGAACTGTCGCATGTGACATCGTTCAGAAACAGGGCCCCCTCGACCACAAATTCGGACTCCGCCCTGCCCTCCGGCAATCTGAAACCCAGCACCCGGTCCGGATTCGAGACCACGAAGAGCACATCATCGTGGATCAGCATGCCGAGCGGCCTGGAAACGTCCTGTTTGAAAATTGTCTTTTCCCCGGCTGAATCGATTTGGACGATCGTTCCGTTTCCGTAATTGGAAATATAGGTCCGCCCGGTCCGCGCATCGACTGCCGCGCTTTCGGGAGCGGAAAGTTCCTGCGCATTGCAAGACAATGCAAACAATCCTGTAAAAAGCAATGCCCCTGCGATTCTCATAACCCCTCCTTGAACCGGCTGTTTCCTGAGATACCAGTGAATATAAAAAATAATTTGAAAATCAGCAATAACCGGGACATTGAAAAAGCCGAAAAACAGCCTCCAAAATGCCGCTTGACATTTGAAAAATTGGGACTTATTTTAGTGAATTCAGACCAGCAGCAACCGGCAAAGCATCACCAGTATCATCTGTCCAATTTCAAAAATCAACTCTGGGGGCCCCATGAAAAGGCTCATCATTCTGTTCATCTGTACTTGTGCGGTCTTCTCCTGCTCCTCGGATCATGCCACGTCTCCGAACCGGGACAAAATGCTGTACGAAGAGGCCATCGGGCCCGGAGGGGGCCGTGTCGGCGGCGATGATATCCTGGTCACGATCCCGCCCGGCGCATTTTCAGCAGAAACCACCGTTGAAATAAAACTCAGCACGGATTTCCCCGTCTCCGAATTCTCGGCCAGCGGTGTGTACATCGTCGCCAACCTCCCGGAGGACTTTACCCTGCCCCTGCATGCCACAGTCAGGGTGTCGGGCTCGCTGAGCGATGAAACTTTCGCAGCCGTAGGCCGGGAAAAGCCGGTGCCGGACCTGGATACAGACATGCCGGTCTTTTCCCTGACCGCATGCAGGGACTCCCTGGATTATATGCTTTTCGAGATCCCCGTCCCGGAAGCGGAACCGGACACCACGGGACTGAACAAGAAATGCGCGGATGATGTCGACTTTTTTGTGACCCTTGTCACAGGACTGAAAAGCGATCAGATCAGCCTGAACAGCGGCATTCTCCTGACCCTCATCATGCCCAGATCCTATTTCGATAATTTCCTTCAGAAGATACAGATCATTGAAGATAAATTTCAGGGATTGGGATTCAGAAGATATCAAAGAAAAATTGAAAAACTGAACATTGCGGCCGGTCCGTTCAGGGCCCCGCAGGGATCCGCTCCGGTTTTCCTGAAATGTCCATACGGGGAAGAATACCCGGTTCGGATCGATATCGGTAATCTCGATGCCAACAGCATGTCTTATCACCTGGCGCGTGTCCTGTTCGAAACCTATCAGCCCAATCCGTCCGGGGACCTCAGAAATGTCTGGCTGCACAAAGCCATCGCATGCTGGGCCGAAGGCCTGGTGCAGAACGATGCGTCCCATGTGCCCATTTTCTTTCCGGGTCATGAAGGCGCTCCCTTCCGCCAGTATGGTGTATATTTGTATGAATATAAGCAAGCCGATCATGTGTGGTACGGAAGCGGCATGAGCTCCCTGATCCGGTATCTGGCAGACAACGACCCGGACGGGGGAAACCTGTTCGTTCAGTTCTACAATGTCAATGCCGGGGAAGAAAAGCTTGTCCCTTATGACTGTCATTTCAACATGTTCGTCACACGCATTTCCGATCCGGTCAGAACCTGGTGGCCGGCCTATTTGCAGCACTATATCGAAGGCGGCATTTATGGGGTCGCCGGATCCGACATTCTCGGCCACGTGGCCGAAACCTGGCAGCTGAGACCAGGTTCCGACAATAAAATCGTGCATGAGTTCAATCCCAGATGGGTCGGGGATGTGTCCTGTCATCTGTACCGTCTGAACCACGGCAATCCGGACGACATCGATGAGAACGCTTCGCTCCTGCTGACTCTGGACCCGGGCTCATCCGGTCTTAATATTTACAATATCGGCCTGATGGCTTTTGAAATCGAAAACAATCAGCTGCGTTTTCTGGGCAAAAGCGCGGAAGGATCTCCATCTCTGTTGATTCAGAATATCCGGCCGATGTTCGAAAAGAACGCCGACCTGCTGGCCGCAGCGACCAATTGCAATTATCGCTCCCCCACGGTTGGCAGCTCGGGCTGCCTGATCCTGAAAGCCGAAATCGAGGGACCACACTGGTACAAGGAAGTCGCCATGGTACAGGCCCAGCTGAAAATCAACGTGCACAGAGCCTACACGGACGGGCAGCAATCAGAAAACGAGGAGTTTCTGGCATCGTTCGGCGGATCGAACGAACTGTCCGGCACGTATGCGGTCGATGAAAACAGGTACACGGCCAGCTGGGATTACAACCCGGGAGATGCCAATACATGCAGGCAGACCGGTTCCATCGTGGTCGAGTACGATGCGGAACAGAATATGGTGTCGTATTTCCAGTGCAACGCCTCCTCGTTCTGCAATGACGGATCCACGTTTTACACGTATGTCGAGGGAAAGGACCTTCCGGCCACGCAGTTTAATCCGGCGAGTCCCGATGCCTCCATCATTTTCAGCGTGTCCGGAGCCGATGCGCACAACCATATCACGGACTGCAACTATGTGTTCGACAGCACCACGCAGCATGCAGAAATGACGGGGAATCCCAGGGCGGATAGTGGAAGCCGGATTGCCATTTATTTTATGACGCCGAGGAACGAAGGGCCGGCAAAGCGTTGAGCGTCAGGTGAAAACCGTTATTCCTTGATCAGGGATATGTATTTCGCTCCGCAGCGGGCGCACACGGCCAGGGGCTTCCGGCGCCGGTAGTCCCGGAACAGGCGCGCCTTGGGACCGATCCAGATCTCACCGATGGAGGCCTCCAGCACGTTCCCGATGCTGTAATCCGGAAAATCCACACAGAAATTGGCATCGCCGTCCGGCTGAACGTCGATCAGTTCCTCGATATTCATGCAGGCCTGGTCGCCCACAGGCGTCGTGGCATCCCTGAACCAGATCCTGTAATCCTCTTCTGTAAAATCCATGTAGGGAAAATTGACGACGTTTCCGAGCCCGGCCCTGTATTTCCGGTACTCCTCAAGAAAGACCTCGAAATCGATTCCGGATGATTCATGCCGGAATCCTTTCCATGAATAGGCACGGGTGTTGAAGTTTTCCCTGAGCTCTTTTTCGTACGTTCTGCCGGTTTGCGAGGGGATATAAAAATACGGGACAATATTGATGGATCCGATGCGCATGCGCCTCGCCACGTCCGGCATTTTCCCCAGACCCCTGTACGAATACGGACTGATCGTAAAGCAGATGCTCTTGCTGATTTTCTTCTTTTTCCCCTTTTCGAGACGGGCAAGAAGCGCGATGTTCTCTTTTATTTTGCTGAAACTGCCTTTCATGCCCCGGACCTCATCATGAACGGATTGGGGACCGTCCACCGAGAAAGTGATATGCATGTTGCTGAAACGGACAAGCTCTTCGGCAAAATTTTCAAGACATGTGCCGTTGGTATCGATGGATACAAAGATGCCCTTCCCGTGAATGTGTGCCACCAGATCCATGATGCCTTTATATAGAAACGGCTCCCCGCCCCGGATCAGGATGAACCGGATTTTATGATTGGCGGCCTCGTCCACGAGCCGCTTCCAGTCGGACAACTGCATACACGTCAATTTCTTTTGCCTTTTGCGTATATATCCCCCGGCGCTCCACTGGCCGCACATGCGGCAGCTGAGATTGCACGCATGGGTGACCGTAAAGGACACGTATTCGGGAAAATGCAGCGGATGGGACCGCTGATTGTTCATGACGTCATTTTTCATCATTCGTTCCTGTCCTCAGCATGCAGGCCGCAAATTCCAGCTGCCTGTCCTTTCCGGCCCGGATGTCCGCTTCGGTCTGTTCGATCCGTATATCGGGGGCAATGCCGGACCTTTCCCAGGGCTGCCCGTCATACCGTCTCAGATCGATGAATCCAATGTTGATGGATTTCCCGCTCGGCAGCCAAAACAGGCTTTCATCCCCTCCCCCTGCGGATCCGCCCCCTGTGGTGTCTCCCACGGCCGTGACCTGGGGCAGCTGCTTCAGTATTTCGGCCGTGAGTTCGCCTGCACTGAACGTCGAACCGTTGATCAGAACGGCCACCGGATTTGTATAGACGAACGGTCCCTGTGGTTCGAAAGGCGGCAGGCTCCATTTTTCACCGTATGTGTACGCATCGTTCCTTGTCAGCGGTTCGCTGAGAAACCGCGTGACCACGGCCTCCACGTTCCGGTAATCGCCCCCGACTTTCTGCCTGATATCCAGAATCAGGCCCTTCGTGTTCCTCAGATAATCCAGAACGGCAGGGAACTCCCTCTCGAGATGGTCCTCGTGAAAATCCGCGATGACCGCATATCCGATGTTTCCGGGCATGATTTCATATTCGACCACACCGCTTTTCGTGAGACGAAGCGGCCTGTCGAAATAAGTTCTGACCACGAACGGACTGTAGGCATGCCTGTCCCTTGTGTGCCGGGGAGGACAGTAAGGATACATCATGCCGCCTCCCTCGGTCCTGAAATACACATGCCCGTCTTTCAGCTCGGCCAGCATGTCGCGCAGAACCGTATAGAACGCGTCTCCCCGGGCCTTTTCGGCCCTCGAGCGGTACACCGGATACAGCGAATCCCAGCGGATTTTCTTGAACTCCAGATAGGGATACACAGCGTCGATCCTGTTCCATGCCGCTTCAAAATCCGCACAATTTCTGTCGCTTTCCGCAGGCGTGACAATGACATCCCTGCAGGATGGCAGCACAAAGAGCAGCATCAGAAATGGGATCATTTTATTCATGACCATTTCCCGTTTCAAAAATGAAAGGTTGCAGCACATTGAATCGTATCATGCGCGATGAGCAGCGGGTCCCAGGCACTGATCCGTGTCAATCCGAACATGTAGTCTGCTTTGGCGGACAACCGGCCCGATATAAAATACCGCACTCCCAGGCTGACCGTTCCGTTCGTTCCGGAAAAAAGCGTCAGCAGTTTGACCGGTGACACATCGGTTTCCTCCAGATCGACCATGCGCAGTCCCAGCGAGAGAATCCCGAATTCCAGGCCGCCTTCCGCATGAAACCGCTTTGACAGGGGGCAGACAAAAACGGTGTTCAGTCCGAGTGAAATCAACGCCGCCACGGACAGTGAATAATCGAATCCCCTGACCGCGACTTCCTGATCGTTGACAAATGCGAACAATTCCGTCATCGGCCCCATGTAGACATGAACCTGTCTGGAAAACAGGCGATAATCGCGCAGGGGATACAGAAATCCCTGATTCAGGGTAAATTCAATGATCTTGGTGCTTACATGGTGATTTTTTAAATCGGCCGCGGACCGGAAAGACAGACCCGTAAAATAAATGTAAGGATCATGCTGTCTGGCGAACTGCGCCTGAAAAACCGGGAGCCCTCCGGAATACTTTTCCTTTGAAATATATTCATCCTTGACCGCAGCCAATCCCGCCCCGTATCCCAGCGTGATCCCATCAGGGAACAGGGGGCTTGAAATGTCCGTATCGCCGGCGATCGAACCTGCAGAAGACAGGGCGGCCGTTAAAACGGCGATCCAAAGAAATGAACGTTTCATCTTGTGCCTCGTTTTGTCAGTGCGGTTTGAAAAGCATGATGAGAACAACGGCCGGTTCCCCGTCGGTCTCCCGGCACTGCAGACGGAAATCCGGCCAGGGTACCCATTCATGACCGGATCCGAATTCTCCGGGATCAGGTCCGGTAATATCCGACAGCGGCGCATTTCGCAGCATTTCCTTTAAACGCCTGCAATGATCCTGGTTCACCTCGGGGGGAAACTGAATTTCGAAAATCCGGTCATTGCCCTCGGCCGGGCGGCACAAAATCCATAAAAGACGGACCGCATCCTCCAGATCCTCCTCCGGTTTCCCCATGCCATCGGAACGCAATTTTCCCGAAAGGGACTCGAACCAGCGCAGGGCATAAGCCAGTTTCCTGATCCGGGCGAGCGCATATGAAAACCGGGACTCATCGTCTCCTGAACCGGCCATCACCTCAGCGAGAGCCGCCTCCACCGCTTTCCGGTAATTTGGATATTCGGCATCGATATGCTGTGCAAATCCATGGGTGAGGCACAGGATCCTCCGCACCAGTTCGGATTCACCGTCCTGATAATCGCCCTGGTCCTGTTCCAGAAGAAAGCACCGGAACGCCTCGCCGGAATTGCCGGACAGCGGCATCCGGTGATGAATTCGTTTGAGTATCCGGTCCACACCGGTGAGATATCTGCGTATCCTGGTATTGAAAAGCAGTGTGTGTTCACCGATGCTTCCCACATCCGTAACGGTGAGCAGCACCAGGACATGAACGAACTGCCTGATTTCCGAAAATGAAATGCCGGGCATTTCCAAAAGCGGACGGATCACATTTTCCCAGGCCAGCCAGGACTGCTCACCTGTAAAAAAATTGCCGCAGACCTCGTGCCGCATCACCAGGAGCTGCAGCCATTCCCAAAAATGCGGTTTTGGCGTCCGCCCCGGCATCAATTCACGGATCAGTCCGGAATTCAGGATCGAATCGCCGACTCCCGGCCCCTGCAGCATCCGAATGCCCAGCGCCGCATGATCGTGCTTCTGGATCATTTTACCGATATCATGAAACATGATGCCGGACACCAGCAGAGCATAAAAATCCGGTTCCAGTGTATGGAGCATGGTCCTCAATGCGCTCCAATGATCGTCCGACAGAAGGCCGGTCCGGGTGCCGCGTGAGTCTTGTTCCAGCTCCTCCAACACGCCGAACATGGCATCCACATGGTTCAGAAATCCATTCCGAAACTGCTGAATACAGGGTGGCGTTTTGAAAACCATATATGCTGTAACCTTTGGCGAGAAACGATGTTAAAATCCGGATCCGGATTAAAAACATTACACAAATTTGCCATGAAAAGCAAATGAAACTTGAAATTGCCCGCCGATTTTTGTAATATGCCGGACAACGGGTGAAAATCGGGGCGGACATGACGGATCGGTTGCTGGAATGGATCGGCCGCAGCAGATACCAGGCAGACATGAACCGGATCCGTGCATTCTGGCGCGGCGAAGGCCGCTATCTCGTCTCGGTCAACACAACCGCTCATGCATACCGCCAGGTGTTCGACGACGCACGGATTCTGGCGCTCGCCCCCCGCAATCTGGAAACGCAGTCCCGGCTCCCGGGGACCAGCATGCCCGCATTTTTCGCCGATTTCGGAACCGTCAGCACGGCAAAATACTGGGGAGGCCGTGTGCGGTTCGACTCGACAGGCGCCAATATATTTATCGAACCTGCAGCGCAAAATGTGGAGGAAGCCCTGTCCATCACTCCCCTGCCCATCGATCACAGGACCATGGATGAACCCGAAAGCCTGGCAGGCGAGACCGTGTTGATTCCCTATATCAGCCTTGACAAACAGACCCGTTTTCACAGCGTGACAGAGTATTATGAACATCTTCTTGCCAGCACCGGCAACCGGACCCGGTTCTGGTTCGCGTTTCCCGAAGACACGCAGGAGGCCATTGCCTTTGCGGAAAAATATCAGTAAATTGCCTTAATAAATAGCAGTAAAACACCGGATGGACCGGTTTTTAGGGGATGATCCGCGTACAGGTCCATAAAATATATAATCCGCAGCAGCAGATATATAACAGACAGGAGAACGTTATGAAAAAAGCAGGCCTACTCATGCTCGTTTTCTTATATGGTCTGGTGGGGCTCCAGGCGCAGGACTACATATTCCAGCTATGGCCCGACGGCGTGCCCGGGGCTGTCGACGATCCGGATTACACTGAAAGGCTGGACACGGACAAGCCCTGGCGCATCCGGCAAGTCACGGATCCCACCATATCGGTTTATCTGCCTCCGCCTTCAAAAACCGCGCATGCGGCCGTCGTGATCTGTCCGGGCGGCGGGTACGGCCGGCTGGCTTTCGATATGGAAGGATTTGAAATCGCGCAGTGGCTGAACAGCGAGGGCGTCGCAGGCATCGTTCTGAAATACAGACTGCCGGACGACCGGATCATGGAAGACAGATCCGTGGGCCCGCTTCAGGATGTTCAGGAAGCTGTCCGCCGTGTACGCTGGCATGCCGAAGAATGGAACCTGGATCCGAAAAAAATCGGCGTTATGGGATTTTCCGCGGGCGGCCATCTGGCCGCATCGGCATCGACCATGTATGACGAGAACGTGTATGCGCATAATCAATTGTCTGCAAGGCCGGACTTCTCGGTCCTGATTTATCCGGTGATCACGTTCAGGGATCCGGCCGCACATCGGGGATCGAGGTCCGCCCTCATCGGTGATGCGCCGGATGATGCCCTCCTGCACCGGTTTTCTCCCGACGAACGGATCACGCCCGAAACGCCGCCAGCCTTCCTGGTGCATGCCCTCGATGACGGTGCCGTCCCTCCTGAAAACAGCCTGCTTTACATGGAGAGTCTGCGAAAAAACAAGGTGCCATGCGAACTCCATCTCTACGAATCGGGAGGTCACGGATTCGGCATGGGACGCAGCGGATCGGAAAAGGGGTGGCCTCCGGCCCTGATTCAATGGATGAAAATGCATGGATGGATCTAGCCGGCCTTGGTTCGTATCATTAGAGGTGCACGATATTTTTTTTAGGATTGATAACAAAAGCACGGGGTCTGTCATAAATATCCCGGTGAATGAGGTGTGTTGGTTCTGTAATCATGATGAACAAGGAGCAATCATGTCTGGAAGAATCGCCGGTACGGTCAAGTGGTTCAACAACCGCAAGGGCTTCGGTTTCATTGAACAGGAAAACGGTAACGATGTGTTCGTTCATTTTTCAGCCATTCAGTCGGACGGTTATAAAGAGCTGAAAGAGGGCCAGAAAGTCACCATGGAAGTGATCGATGGTGAAAAAGGACCGCAGGCCGTGAATGTGATACCCGAACCATCTGAATCGTGACCGGTATTAAAAATTCAACGGATCAAAGGATTCTGTATTTCCTGTTATACAAGTGAAGCTCCCCGCGGCAGGCAGCGGGGAATTCGCCCGCTGTTCAGATTCAGCCCGGAACAATGCTGGACATCGTGCCTTGATTTCGCCGTTCTGTTACCCAATCACGGACAGGAGTGATCGTTGCAGGACAATGTGCCTTTTCCCGACCGGGAACACTTTCTGAAACTCGCCAGGGCCCGTATGCCTTTCGGCAAATACAAGGGAGTGCGGTTAATGGATCTGCCGGAACCGTATATTATCTGGTTTTCCAGAAAAGGATTTCCGCGTGGTGAGATCGGACAGATGCTCCGTGAAATTCAGGATATCAAGGCCAACGGGCTCGAATCGCTTTTTGAACCCTTCAGAAAACCTTAATTTCAGGCAGGAGGGTTCTTCGCAGGATTCGGCCGCCCTGGTTCCGGCCCATCATAAACAAACCTGATTATGAAATTTGAAAAATACCATATCGCGCCCGAAATAATCCGGAATCTCACTTTACAGGGATTCAGGCGGCCCACGGATATTCAGTTCAAGGCCATTCCTTCCATCCTGAACGGAGAGGATGTGCTTGCCATCGCACAGACCGGCACCGGCAAGACAGCGGCATTCGCCATTCCCGTCATTCATCTCATTCATATGAGCAAACAGAGCAAAAGGGTCAACGGTATTCAATGCATGGTACTGGTTCCCACGCGTGAACTGGCCATGCAGATCGGCGACGTGTTCCATGCCCTGTCGAAACACACCCGTGTCAAGGCCTACGCAGTCTATGGCGGCGTGGAACAGGATCCGCAAATCGCCAGGCTCCAGCATGGTATCGACATCCTGGTCGCAACACCGGGCCGCATGTTCGACCTGATCAGCCAGGGCTATATCGACCTCGGTCAGATCCGGACCCTTGTCCTGGATGAAGCGGATCAGATGCTGGATCTCGGATTCATCGACGATATCCGGGCCGTGAAAAAGAAAATCTCACGCCCCCATCAGACGCTTTTCTTTTCTGCAACCATCAACAGAACAATCAAGAAACTGGCATTCTCACAGGTCAAACAGTCCGCCATCCGTATTCAGATCTCGCCCGAGGATCCGGTGGCGAAAAACGTTTCCCACTTCGTCATGTTCGTTCAGATGGACGACAAACGGTATTTTCTGGAAAATTTCATCCGGGATCATGAACCCAGTAAAATCCTGGTATTTGTACGGACAAGGGTGCGCTCCGAAAGGGTTTCGAACGCCATGGCACGCGCAGGTATCGAAACCGTGGTCATCCACGGCCAAAAAGATCAGAACGATCGGTCGCACAGTATGAACGCTTTCAAATCCGGCCGGCATCCGGTCCTCATCGCCACGGATGTCAGTGCACGCGGCATCGATATCCCGGACGTGGACTATGTAATCAATTATGATCTGCCAGAGAAACCGGAAAATTACGTTCATCGCGTGGGCAGGACCGGACGGGGAACACGGAAAGGCATCGCCGTTTCTTTCTGCAGTCCAGGGGAAAAGCAGCAGCTTGAACAGATCGAGGGATTCATCAATAAAAAAATTGAAACGATCCGGATCGGGAAAAAATCGTACAAAAACCTGCGGACTTCAGCCAGCGATGAGAGCCGGCTTGAATCCCTCCTGAAAGAGTTTGAAATACTCGAAAAAAAACAGAAAAAGAAAAAATGAAAAAAAACAAAACATCCCACTGCCTCAACTGCGGTCAGTACATCAGTGATTTCAATTTCTGCCCCCATTGCGGCCAGATGAATACGGATAAGCGCATCACCGTACGCCAGATGATTCGTGATTTTCTGGGGGATTATTTTACATTCGATTCCAAATTTTTCCGCAGTCTTTTTCCGCTCCTTATCCGGCCCGGCCACCTGACCCGCGAATATGTTTCAGGCAGGCGGAACACTTATGTGCTTCCGCTGCGCCTGTACCTGTTTACCTCTTTTCTTTTTTTCTTTATTCTGACCCTGAATACAAAACTGGATCAAAAGAAAATCAATTTTGCAGAATCGGAAAAAGCAACGGTTTCAAGCGATTCGCTCAAATCCATTCTCAATGAATACAGGAGCACACTGCCCGAGGACTTGCAGGATGAAATCATCCGGAAAATCAAATCCAAGAATATCACCGTGACCGAATCCGACAGTACGGAGAAAGGCATCAATCTGGTTTACAACGAATCGGATTCGGGCAGGAATCCGGTTTCCCGTTATCTGAATCAGAAAGGCAAATACATCAAGGGGATGGGCAGGCAGGGCGGCATTTTATTTGTAAAGGCCCTGATCAATCAGATTCCGAAGGTGCTCTTTGTGATGCTTCCTTTCTTCGCCCTTGTGCTCAAGCTGCTGTATGTCCGGCATAAGATCCTGTATCTTGAACACTTTGTTTTCTCCCTGCATATGCACACATTCATGTTCCTGTCCCTGATTCTCACCTTATTTTTCCCAAAATGGTTTATTATTCTGCCCGTTCTTACCGGAATCCTGATCTATCTGCTCGTATCCATACGCACTTTTTATGGGCAGTCCTGGAAAAAATCATTCCTGAAGATGAATCTTCTGCTGTTTCTATACGGTTTCGGACTGCTGCCGGCACTGCTGTTATTGATTCTGCTTGCATTGATTAGCGTTTGATCCCTGATCAGGAAATATGCTGAAAATTGAATGAAATGGGGTTGGATTAATGATGATGTGTCAAGCTGTCCGACCGCTTCAGATCCGGTCCAAAAAATAGGTTTTCTCTCCGTCAGGCAAACTGTAACAGACGACACAGGTTTCATCATCGCTGAACTGCAAAGAGACTTTCAATCCCGATGAATCGTGCTCGACCTTGCTGGATAAAACCTTGGATTGCTGAAACAGGCTCTCCGCTTCATGTCGCGAGATCTGCTTCAAAATACACCTCCCTTGACCATGCTTAATCGTACATAAATACGACGAACAAAGCAAGCAAAAAGTTCACACTTTTTGTCATTTTTTATCAAAGAATGTTGCATGATGTCATAAATACACCCGTCACCTGCGTTTTATTCACAAAAGCACCGTGATTTTCAGAGTGAATCTGAACAGCGGGCGCATTCCCCGCTGCCTGCCGCGGGCAGCTTCAATCCGGGCATCAATTTGAACCATACGATGTGTCATACCATGTGCCCCGGTCTCCAGGCCGGCCAATGGCAGGGAATGGAAGAAACGGGATCAGACCCCCGCGTCCAATCCGGATCGGGGATATTTGATGATAAAGCGGATCAGAAGCACCAGTCCCATCATGACCATCGTCAGGCACACGATACCGAAAACCAGGGGGAAACCGTGGTGGGGAATCCCGTAATTCTGATGCATTATTTCACCGGCGATAATCGCGATCCCCGTCAAAAGTCCGTAATAGTACAGCCTGGGAAAATTCAGCAAGGCACCGCCCATATAAAAACCCACAAGAAATGCGCCGCTCAGGAATGCCGGAAACAGCCATTTTCCGGGTTGCCTTTCCCAGAACCAGACAACCAGGATGCCCATGAACAAACCGGCCAGTATCATGAAATGGAGCCACCGAACCCAGGATTTCTGATGCAGTGAATGCTCTCTTTCAATATTTTCCTCGGTGAGTCTTGGAATCACCACTTTACGTTTCAGAATACGCATGACGATCCACGCAAGCACGATCAGGGGTACAAATACGGCCGCGCTCCAAAAGTCGCCCAGGCCGGCATCGTTTAAAAACGGGCTCAGAACAAACTGCAGCATGACAATACCCAAAAAAAGGTCCCACAATCCGTCCTGGTAAAAAAACCGGATGATCCGTTTTTCAAAATCCGCGTTCCTGTTTCTTGGCATGCTTTCCCCCTGCATCGACACTTCAGATAAGCCAGGGCCTTCCGCTTCGGCCGGTTGTCCTCGCTTATGGCCGGGTCTGCCGGCATCGCCCCGTTCATTACAATATTGATTTTTAAACAAATTATCAAGTAAAAACGACCCGTGTCCAGGATATCAATTGCCCTTTAGTCATTTTTTACCTATATTCCAACGGTAAAACGGAAAAAACCTGAAAACATATGGAGGAAATCATGGCTTCTCTCACCGGTCTGAAACCAGCACTGCTCTGGAAGCATTTCGACGCCATCCGAAAAATCCCGCGTTGTTCCAGAAACGAGACAGCTGCAGGTGAATATATGATGCAATATGCACAAAAGCACGGATATTCGTCCAAAAAGGACAGTGCGGGCAATATCGTGATTCAGGTGCCGGCCACATCGGGGTATGAAAATGCTCCGGTCATCGTCCTGCAGGGCCATCTGGACATGGTCTGTGAGAAAAATTCCGACAAAGTGTTCGATTTTGAGAAGGATCCCATAGACGTGATGATCGAAGGGGACTGGGTCACCGCGAACGGGACAACCCTTGGTGCGGATAACGGAATCGGCCTGGCCGCTTCTCTTGCGGCAGCGGAAGATGAAACGGTGCATGGCCCCCTCGAACTTCTGTTCACGACGGATGAAGAAACCGGACTCAACGGGGCCACTTCGCTGAAACCGGATTTTCTGGACGGTCGCATACTGATCAATCTGGACAGTGAGGAGGAAGGCACCTTTTTCATCGGCTGCGCTGGCGGAGGTGATACGGAGATGACCCTGCCGGTCACCCGCACCGGTGCGAAACAGACAAAAGCCTTTACTGTTACGTTGAAAGGCCTGCGCGGCGGGCATTCCGGTATAGACATTCATACGGGCCGCGGAAACGCCATACAGCTTCTGGCACGGGCACTGAATGAAATCACCGTGACATATCAGCTGATTTCTCTCGAGGGCGGCAGTAAACACAACGCCATTCCCAGGGAAGCCTTTGCCGTACTCTTATGTGACGACGAGGAGCAGCTCAGACAGCAGCTTGAAACCAGGTTCAGCGCAATCCGGTTTGAATACAAAGCGGTTGAAAAAGAAATGAACTGGACGGTTCAGGCGCAGCAGGCCGCTGAACAGCCGATGGAACCGGAAGTTCAGGCCCGGTTTATCCGGCTGCTCGTGGGTCTGCCGCACGGTGTCGAGGCCATGAGCCAGGAAATCGCCGGTCTGGTCGAAACATCGAACAATCTCGCGATCGTGAAGACGCTGCCCGATTCGGCCACCGTATATACGAGTACGAGAAGCTCCATCCTGTCCGCCCTGGAATCCGTTCGTGAAAAAATCGAGGCTGTTGCCACGCTGGCGGGCGCCCGGACCGAGCAACTGAACGGCTATCCGGCCTGGACACCGAATCTGAATTCTCCCATTTTGAAAACCATGAAGACCATCCATCAGAAGGTGACCGGCAAGGAGGCCAGGGTCGAAGCCATTCACGCCGGTCTGGAATGCGGCATCATCGGTGAAAAATACGACGGAATGGACATGATCAGTTTCGGCCCGGATCTGAAAAATCCCCATTCGCCGGACGAACGCGTTCACATCACCTCCGTGGGCCGTTTTTACGAACTGCTGAAGGAAACCCTGAAGGCGCTGGCGGCCTCATAACATCAACCCGGAGCGGTCATGGATAACGGATTGAGATCTGACAAGGAAAAACAGGAAAAAATTCTGGCAGTTGCCGCGCACGCATCCGTTCTGCTGTATTTTCTGCATTTTTTCACTTTGCTGGTTCCGCTGGGCATATGGATCTATGAAATGCAAAAACCGGACGGATCCAGGCAGACACAATATCATGCCAAACAGGCCTTTTTCTTTCAGCTGGCCTATCAGCTGATCATTCTGATCCTGAGTTTCATATTCGGCGTGCTGTCATTAATCAGGCTCGGCATACTGGTGACACCGCTCCTCATCATTGCCCGGCTGATATTCATTCAATATGCCATCCGGGGCGCCTACAAGGTCTGGACCGGTCAGCCGTTCCGTTACGCCTATATCACGGATATTCTGGACATCAAGGAACCGTGACAGGAATTGTAATTACAGTCATTATGCGATCCGGACAAACCGTTTCAGGCAAGTCCGGATCTTTTTTTAAAAAGTTTTGAGGAGAATGACCTGAACTGTCTTGACAAATCCCGGCGGCCGGTCGATCAAAAACCGCTGCTGACCTTTGATTTCGACGGGGTTCTGGCCAACTCGATTCACGATTCGTACCGCACGGCACTGAACGCATACATCGAACAGGTCCCGGAAAACCATCTTCCGCTTGCGGGGCCCGTTTATCCGCCGTCCGCCATCTTTGAATTCGAACGATCCCATCCGGATCTTTTCGGCATGTTCCGGAACCTGATTCCGTTCGGCAATCGCGCCGAAGATTATTACGCATTGATGCACAGTATCGATACGGGCCGGGCCGGAGAAATCGATGATCAGTCCGGCTTCACCCGGTTCAAATCCGGATTGTCAGAACAGACCATGAACGATTATCAGAAAACCTTTTACCGGCTTCGGAAATCCTATCAGGATGAGGACG
This sequence comes from bacterium, assembly GCA_016930535.1. Taxonomy (GTDB): domain Bacteria; phylum Zhuqueibacterota; class QNDG01; order QNDG01; family JAFGCO01; genus JAFGGN01. The sequence continues at coordinate 42,727 of JAFGGN010000096.1, read as the reverse complement.
GCCGGGCCTGGTCCGGACTGCTGCCGCCGTTTCCCGGTATTGCCGATGCGGTCCGTCTGCTCAGTGAACGGTTTATCCTGGCCATTGCCACATCCAAGGATCACAGGTCTGTGAGCCTTCTCCTGGAATCCTACGGCCTGACCGGATACTTTTCTCCGGACCTGATTCTGGACAAGGATTTCGCCCATTCGAAAAGAGAGCATATGAACCGGCTGCATCAGCTCACGGGACTGTCTTTTCCTGAGATTCACTTCATCGACGACAAGGTGCTGCACCTGCTTTCCGTGGCGGACTTCGGCGTCCGGTGCTATCTGGCCTGCTGGGGCTTCAATACGGTCCGCGAGCATGCCATTGCCAGGGCAAACGGCTTTCGCACTTTGACACTGGAAGACCTGCCAGGTCTCGGGACGGGATGATCCGATGACGACGGATTCACAGATTCCTGTTTTTCATCATCCGGAGGCCGGTCGGATCGGACTCATCGCCGATACGCATGTGCCGGACCGCGCCGCTGCTGTACACGGCAACGTATTCAAACTGTTTAAAAACGCGGACCTGATCCTGCATGCGGGGGACATCTCCAGTCCGCCCGTGCTGGACAGCCTGAACCGGCTCGCTCCGGTCATTGCGGTCCGCGGCAACAACCGCGGCGACCGGCAGTTCAGCCCGCCCCTGCCCGAAATGTGCCGGATCCGCATTGCCCATGGATTTGACATTGTCATGTGGCACGGTATGCGCACTCCATGGCACCGTTTCACGGACGCGCTTCTGGGACGTAGCGGATTTTTCAATTATATCGCAAAACGCATGGTCCGGCGCTGCAGGGACACGCTTCCGCAGTCCGACATCGTTTTTTTCGGTCATCTGCACTGGCCCTATTTTCATTTTACTGACGACCGGCTCTTTGTCAATCCGGGGCGGGCTTTTTCAAACCAGCACAGCAGCTGCGCGGTGATGGAAGTGGAGAAAGGAACCGTCAAAATTAAAATTCATCCGCTCGTGCCGTCGGGACTGATTCGGGAAAGCGGAGAGTGGCATGTGTTCAGAATGGACAAATAACCGGTCAGAACTTCACCTTAGGCACCTTCCCCGATCCGCCCTCCGTACCGAAAAAAACAAACAGCTCAAAATGAAACATGCCTGCAATCACATTGTTCGGAAATATTTCCATGGCCGTATTTAATTTCATGACCATGTCATTGTAGAACTGGCGCGCGAATGCAATCTGGTTTTCCGTGCTGGCGATTTCTTCCTGCAGACGCAGAAAATTCTCATTGGCCTGCAGCTGCGGATAGGCTTCCACAACGGCGAACAGGCTTTTCAATGCGGACGTCAGTGCATCGTTGGCCCTCGCTTTTTCCGCGGGCGTTCCTGCCTGCTGCAGCGCGGACCGGGCCTGAATCACCGCCTCCAGGGTCTCACGCTCGTGCTTGACATAGCCCTTCACGGTCTCCACCAGGTTCGGAATCAGATCCGTCCTGCGCTGCAGCTGCACGTCGATCTGATAAAAACCGTTCCGCGTCTGATTGCGAAGCTTGACAAGCTGATTGTAAATCACTATAATGGGTATACATATCAAGGCAAGCACTGCGGCAGCGACAATCATGGTTCCCTCCGTTTTTTGTACGGTTTATTGGAATGTACAAATTTTATGCCTGAAATATGAAAAAAACCGTCCCGACATTTTACGAAATTCAGAACCGTGAACAAATCAGAACCCTGTTTCTGCTCGGTCCCATGATACTTCTGTTTTTCATCCCCCTGTTCATCATCTATTTTCCGTTCCATTTCCTTCTGGTCAGACCGTCGTTCCAATTTACAGTCACCGAATGGATCCTGCTTGCAGGGATTTCCCTGTTCATGGGAATCCTGCAGTGGACCTGGGCCGCGCGGTACGGCGCGTCCGCCATACTCGATGCATTGCGGGCCGTCCGGCCGGATCCCTCGGACCGTTATCATCAGCGCTTCAGGAACACGGTTCAGGAAATGCGCCTGGCCTGCGGCCTTCCCGGGGTGGACGACTACGTGATCCCCTCCTGGACATTGAATTCGATCGCTCTCATCCGGCGGGACCATACACCGGTCGTGGCGGTCACAGAGGGCATGATATCGGGTTCTCCCAGGGACGAGCTTCAGGCCGCCGTGGCCCACGAACTTGCACATATCCGAAGTGGCGACAGTTTTTTTATCGGGTTCATCAGTGCAGCCACCTGCTTTTTCCTCGAAATGGCCAATTCATTTTCGGACACGACCAATAACGCGGAAGAAGATGGTTCTCCGATGATTCTGTATGCCCCCATACTGAAAACAACGGCCGTTGTCATGCGCCTGTTCAGCTGCTTCATCGGCCGCCGGCGTGAAATCCTGGCCGATGCAGCGGCTGTCGAGATGACCCGGAATCCCGCGGCACTGGCGCGTGCAGTGCTGCGTGCCCATGAGGGGTATTCACATATCGGACAATCCGCGTCGGGCCTCAATCCCCTGTTCATCGTTTCCCCCGAATCGAAAGGGATCGATCACAGGCAGGGTTTTCTGGCCAATCTGTTCAGCACACATCCCACACTCCAAAAAAGACTGGAACCGCTGCTGGGCATGGCCCGTCTCTCGGTCAGGGACATACGGCCCGCTGAAAAAACCGCGATGAAAGAACTGGATCCGTATCCGGAGCCCGGATCACGGCCCGGGCGGCAGAAAACGTTCTGGCAGGCTGAAAATCCTCTCGCAGGATGGAGCGATCCGGCAGAAGAAAATGAACTTGCCGCCCATCCCTGGTTCGGGCCCGCTTCGCGTGTCAGGCACGTATCCGGTCCCTGCAAAGAGGCCGGCGTGACCCCGGACGCCCTGAAGGCGGGCATGCCCGCAAAATATGTTGGAAGTTTCAGGGAGATATTCCGGCGTCGCCTTCAAAAAAAACCGTTTGCATCCGGGGACCTGTCCTGCCCCTCATGCGGAACCGCTTTACATACCGGTTATTATGAGGGTGTGCAGGTACGATACTGCCCGCAATGCCACGGCCGCCTCGTGCACGAGGATGCGGTCGGACGCATACTGAGCCGGAGAGAACTGGGATTTTCCGAATCGTTCAAACGGAAAGCGGCCCGATGGAAGGCGGCACACCGGATCAACCCCAGACTGCGCCGGTCCGCACGTTCGGATTACTGGTGTCCCCTGTGCGCCCGTCCCATGACGCGCCGCATTTACAGCTATCAGTATTTCATGGAAATCGATGCCTGCCTTTCATGCGGCATACTCTGGTTCGACTGCAACGAACTGGAAATACTCCAGATTCTCATCGAAGAAGCGGGCACGAAGACAGCAGGGCATTGATTCCTGCATGCCCGGTTGTCCGTATCAAAATCGTCCCGTTCCGGTGAAAGGAGATCGCCATGAAAAAAATAACCACGCTCGCTTCCCTGCTTCTCCTGCCGTTTCACAATGCCGCGGTCCAGCCGGTCGAAATCCATATCGACCGGAACGCCGCCTCATTGGGACAGGTGTCTCCGTATTTGCTGGGTGTCAACAATCCGATGACCCGGCTGCCGGACCGTGTCGGCCTGGATGTGCATACCGGGCTTCCGCCTGAAACCTTTCTCGGGACCGTCCGTCAAACAGGCCTCCGGTGTTTTCGTTTCCCCGCGGGAAACGGGAGCGGGAGTTATTTCTGGCAAAACGGTCTCGGCCCGGTACAGTCCCGCCCCGGGGGATTCGACGGATCATCCGGACAGCCGGTTCAGACTTATTATCATTTCGGATTTCTGGAATTCATCGAATTCATCCGTGAAATGAACGCCCCGAACGCCGTCGTCTGTATCAATTTTGGAACGGCCTCCGCAGCGGACGCAAGTGCCTGGGTGGAATTCGCCAATGCAGAACCGGGTACGGATCCGAATCAGGACGGTGTGGATCATGGAGCCTTGCGGGCCGGTCTGGGCTATCCCGATCCGTTTCACATTCGGTACTGGGAAATCGGCAATGAACTGGGTGACCCGTACAAGCACATGTTTTCCTGGCATTTCGGACAGCGGCCCGATGGTTCAGAAAATTATTCCGCCACTGTGCGGAATTACCTGTTTGGCGGCGATCAGTGGCAGTATCAGGACATGGCCGGCCGCTATGAGGGCCAGTGCGTCGTGCGTGAAAATAACTGGACGGCCAACGCTGCCCTGAGCACGGGGCAGCCCGGTCAGACTGTTTATGTCAAGTTTCCCCCCGTGGATGCCGATTCGTTCAGTCTGGCTCTATGCACGGACAGCACATGGGGCACGGAATGGAAACAGACGGGTGATCTGGATGCGGCTTCTCCGGAAAGCCGTGTATTTGCACTGAATCCGGAAACCGGTGAAATCACCTTCGGAGACGGCGAACACGGGGCAGTGCCGGAACCCGGTCAGGTCATCCGGGTTAAGTATAAAGCGATCGGCCAGGACGGACTGGCCGATTTTTCTCATGCAATGAGAATGGCGGATCCATCCGTTCAAATCGGTGTTCCGTTCACGGATGACACCTTTTATTCAGAAGTGCATGCTGCAGGATTCGAATCCCTGCCATTTGATTTTGTAGTGGACCATCCTTACGACAGCGGTCAGGATATCCCCGTCGAATTGGAGCACTGGCGCATTCATGCGCTCGCCGACCGTCATGTGCAGCGGCTGCAGGAGCATCGGGAAAAACTCGACCTGCTTTCCGGGCAGAAAAACGGGATCGGAATCTGGATCAGTGAATACAACCTGGTTTACCGCCTTTCGGGCCGGTCCGGAGAAACCACAAATCCGTATGACGGGGACACCCGGCTGGATTATTTCGGACGGTCGCTGGACCAGGGGCTGTATGTCGCGGGCTCCCTGATGAACATGCTCAAAACCGCCCCGCAGGCCGGGCTGCTGGGGCTGAATATTCATGCGCTGGTCTCCGATTCAGAAACGGCACTGGCGGACTGGCCTGTTACGGGCATGATCGGCCCCTCTCCATCACATGTTCTCAATCCTTCCGCACTTGTTTATGCTGAAATCACGCAAAGCTGCGGATACCGGATTCTCGAAACCGGTATCGCGGACAATCCCGTATTCGCGCTCCCGGTCGACGACTTCGATCCCGAGGGACGTCAGGGCTGGGCCGCGGATACATTGGCTGTTCCCTATTTGAGTACACTGGCCGCCATCAGCCCGCGAAGTGACACATTGCGGCTCTACGTACTGAACAGGGCCAGCGGCATCGAAAAAACAGCGGAAGACTGGAACGATATCACGGCCGTTCTGGTTCAGGATTATCTCCCGGACGCCGGGCATATGACCGTCGATGAAATAAACGGACCGGCAATATGGTCTGTCAACAACTCCGAACGCCAGGATGTGAGCACGACAAACCATTACTCCGGAGCGTGTCAGTCCCCGTTCATTCATACTTACAGGGCCCATTCACTCACGACCATTATGTGGACTTCACAGGACCCGAGCGCCGTTGTGGAACAGTACGCTCCTCTATGCCGCGTCATATCCGTTTCACCCAATCCCCTGAATGCTTCGGCCATGATCCGTTTCGAATTGGAGAACCGGGCCATTGTCAGGCTGGACGTTTATAATCTGCGCGGACAGCGCTTGCAGACCCTGATCCGTGAGACAATGCCTGCCGGGGCCCATCAGATGGTGTGGAATGGAACAATACTTGCAAGCGGTCTATATCTGATGCAATTGAAAGTTAATGGTTGCATTCAACAATATAAATGCTTAATTTTAAAGTGAAAAGCCTTAGCGGGGGAGTTGGAAATCCGAACATTTTCAGAACGATATCCCGCCGTCCGATTCCCCGGTATAACAGAGACTGACAAAACAAAAATCATTATCAAAAAATAATGTGGCATTTCAAAAAAAATGGTTGTATAATACGTCTGTAATTTGAATAAAAACCGGATGTTCAGGAGAACGCCATGCAAAACCGCCTTGGCAATGGCCTTTGCCTGTTTATTGCATCGCTTTTAACCGTACTTTCATGTACGGTACCGGTCCAGACCGATCCGGGGCCTGCGGTGCAAAAACAGCAGTTGAAACAATTGATCCTCGAAGTCAGGCAAAATCCGCGCAGTCACACGGCCTATCGCAATTTGGGATCCGCTCTTTTCGAATTGAAAATGTACAAATTCGCCGTAAAAAGCCTGCTTAAGGCTTACCGGCTGAACACACGGGACGCCCAGACCCTGTATTATCTCGCCCAGCTTCTGGAGATGCGGGATCAGACCGACCGGGCGCTGCAGATTTACGGCCGGTACACCCTGGTAAAAACGCCCGTGGAATACAAACATAAAATGCAGGCCCAGTATCAGCTGCTGGGACGCGGGAAAATGCGGGGGGAAATACAGCGCATGATGCAGAGCGAAGCGCTCCTCGAGATTAAATCCACATCCCCCAAAGCAGTCGCGGTCATGCCCCTGAAATATATGGGCAGCGACGATCAATATGCACCCATAGGCAAAGGTGTGGCCGAAATGATCATGACCGATCTGAGTCAGGTCCGGCAGTTGGACGTGGTCGAACGCATTCGTGTTCAGGCGCTGCTGGACGAAATGAACCTGTCCCAGACCGGACTGATGGATGTCACCTCCACGCCCAGAATGGGCAAACTGCTGGGTGCCGGTAAAATGATTCAGGGTAACTTTGTCGTGGAATTCGACCGGAACGTCCTGATGGATGTCACCTACGCGGATATTCTCGCCCGGTCCGATTCGAAACCGGTCACACTGAAAGACAATATGGAAAAAATCTTCGAGCTCGAAAAAAACCTGGTGTTTCAGGTAATCGGACAAATGGGTATCGAGCTGACACATGAAGAAAAGCAGCGTATAGAGCATGTACCCACGCGTAACCTGCAGGCCTTCATGGCCTACTGTATGGGCCTCGAGATGGAGGACCGGGGGAACTATGAGGAGGCGAGCCGGTATTATCAGCAGGCTTCCCAGATGGATCCGGGATATCAGGAAGCCCGTGATAAAAGCGCAGTCACACAGGACATGGCACAGATATCCACACAATCGTCCGTGCTTTACAGCCGCAGGAGCGACACACGCACGACACGCAGGGCCGTCGAACCCGAATCCCCCCTTGCCCGCAGTATGATCAGCCGGGAAACCATGATCATGAACCGTCTTCAGACCACCAACCGCAATATCGGTTCCACATTCATTCCCGGCCAGGATTCGAGGAAGTCCACGCAGGAATTTATCACCGCGGAACTGCTTTCCGAAACACTGGGTGAAAGTATGCTGAACCTCACGGATATTGACGTGGAATCCATCCTGCGTACCATTACATTGCCGGATCTTCCAAGACCCCCCGAACCGCCCACAATTCCTTGAGGGATATTGCCATGAAACCTGGAAAAACGAATAGGATAACCATGAGGCGCAGGTCAATGAAAAGCCGGACAATACTCTGCCTGACACTGCTGGTTCTCGGCGTACGGACCCATGCACAGGTCGGCCAATGGTCCAATTTTACCAACGGGGACAATATCACGGCCATTGCGCAGCAGAATGACACGCTCTGGATCGGAACGGGGTGCGGTCTTGTGAAATTCGACCGGAACCTGGGCGAACCGATTGCCGTGTACGACCGCATCAATTCCATTCTGCCGGTGCTGGCCATTACGGACGTTGTGGTGGATCAGAACGGCGACAAGTGGATCGGCACACCGCACGGACTGATCAGAATCAGCGGCAGCAACTGGCGCATCTACGATACGGACAAGGGTTTGCCGTCGAACAGCATTACTGCCTTAACCCTGAATGCCTCGGGACTGCCTGTGGCGGGCACAGTATCAAGCGGATTCGGTGAATACTCGATGGATGTCGACAGTTTCTTCATTACGAATACACTGAACACCCCTTCGCTTCCCAGCAACGAAATACTCGATCTGACCTACGATACAGCAAGCGATTTTCTCTGGGCCGCCACCTACAACGGCGTCGCGCAGCGGAATATCGATATCTGGCAGGTCTGGAACAACACCACGGGCCTGCCGGCCAACTGGATCACGAGCGTGGCCCTGGATACGAGCCGGGCCCCGTGGGTCGGTACCGGAGCGACAGGTGTCTCGCATTATGTGGTCGGCAGTCAGTGGACCACTTACCAGGCCGGCGTTCTGGGATTTCCGGCAAATGACATCCGGTGCATCGCTGTGGATGCACTGAACGTGCCCTGGGTCGGCACCGGAAGCGGCGGATTGACAACCTTTCCAGGAACGAGCTGGGTTACCTACAATGAAACCGGCGTACCGGAACTGCCGAACAACAATATCCAGTCCCTTTTAATCGACACGGACAATGCCAAATGGGTCGGCACATCCGAAGGGCTGGCGAAACTGGCCGGCACGCTGTGGACATCGGGATTCAACACGTCCAATTCGGGCCTGCCGGATCAGTATGTAAGACAGATCGCCCCGCGCCATCTGGCCGGCGGCATGTGGATGAATACCGGATCGGACCTGGCCCTGTACGACGGTTTGTCCTGGCAAATCCAGAATTCCGAAACATCGGTTCTGCCGAACACGTTTTATTCGCATATTATGACCGACAATACGGACCGCCTGTTCGTGGGCACGGAGGGTCTCGGAGCCTACCTGTACAACGGTGTGTCCTGGCAGACCTTTACCACAGGATCCTCCCAGATCCCGAGCGATTATATACTCAGCGGCGATGTGGATATCGACAACACGATCTGGATCGGTACGGAAAACGGCCTGGGAAAACTGGTCGGAACGACCTGGACCGTATACAATTCACAGAATACCATCGGCCTGCAGGACAATTACATTCCGAAAGTGAAAACCGATCTGAACGGCACCGTGTGGATGGCCTCCGAAACGTTCGGGCTCACTGTATTCGATCCGATCTCGGAAACGGCCTCGGCCGCGCCCACCGGCCTGGCTGCCACCTATATTCAGGACATGGATGTGGACAATGAAAACAGGCTCTGGGTGGCCACGGATATCGGGCTGTGGGTCCTGATCGGCCAGAACTGGGGATTGTACACCACGGACAACTCGCGTCTGCCCACGGACTTTATCCGCGCGGTCGCCGTGAGTCCGATCGGAAATGTATGGATCGGTACGAGCCAGGGGCTCGTCAAATTCGCACCCGGCGACACGGCCGTGTACGACATCTCGAATTCGGGCCTGATCGACAACAATATTCAGGATATCGGTTTCGACATGAACGGTGACATCTGGATCGGAACCGAACGCGGCCTGGCCCTGTTCACAGCGGGCGAAACGGGTACGGCCCAGCTGTCCCTTTCACAGAACACGCTGAATTACGGCAGCGTGGTCGCCGGGACATCCGCGGACCGGTACGACGTTCTCACGAATATCGGCAATGCGGATCTCGTGATCGACACGCTCGAGATTGCGGGCGCGCAGGCCGGCGCCTTCTCCGTGATCCGGACAATCGATACGGCCGTCGGTCAGGGGCTGTCCGACAGTACGGGCGTTCGTTTCTCGCCGCCTGCGGCCGGAACCTATCAGGCCCGGCTCATGATTTACAGCAATGCCCCCACATCGCCGGATTCGGTGATTCTGCAGGGCGTGGGGGGTGCCGCGAGCCTTGCTTTCGACCTGAACCGGGCCGATTTTGGAATCGTGTATCCCGGCAATGTGGTGCAGCAGACCGTGACACTCACCAATTCGGGCACGGCCCCGGCACAGATCACGAACACGCAGATCACGGGCTCCGCGGATTTCACCATTCTTCAGGGCGGGGCCCCGCCTGCGGTCACCGTAAACGCCGGCGCCTCGCATGAAATGATTCTCGAATTCGCCCCGGCCACGACAGGAATCAAAAACGCCGAACTGATCGTGACCCATACGGCGCTTAATTCCCCGGCCATTTTACCCGTCATCGGCTCGGGCGGAAGTCCCAGAATCGTCATGAATCCCGATGCGGTCGATTTCGGCCGTGTGCAGGTGAATACCACACAATCCAGAACCGTTCAGATCATCAACAACGGTTCAAGCGTATTAAACATCATCAGTGTCAATATGACGGCACCGACCGGCTCCGGATTCTCGATCACTTCCGGTGCGGCCTCCACGGTTCAGCCCGGGGACACCACGGCATTCACGATCGCTTTCACGCCCACGGATCTGTTCGCTTCATCCGCAGTCGTGACCGTGGAATCCAACACGCTCACGGGTGTCGAAACGCTTAATGTCCGGGGAAGAGGTGTGGCCTTTCAGATCGATCCGGCCAGTCTCCCGGCCGTCGTTTCCGCGGACGCCCCGTTCATATTACAACTGAATATCGGAGATATCATCGCCACCGATGTCTGGCTCTACTATCAGCAGCCCGGCCAGGCGGACTGGGATTCCACACAATTCGTGCGAAACGGTCTGACATTGACCGGTACGATCGAAGCGGACAGCATCCATGCCGAAGGTCTGTCCTACTATGTGGCGACCATCAATGTGCTGGGTGCCAGGGAATACCTGTCCGGAGAGCCCGGCATCACGAGCAACTGGCTGCCTGTCACCACGCCTTCGGTACAGTCCGGACATCCGACCCTGAACGGCGTTTACGGCATGCAGACCTTCCCTTACCATCTGGTCAACCGGAATATCGGCCGTATCTTTGCCGATGAAATCGGGGACTACAATACCAAATTATGGCGCATCTTTTACTGGTGGTACGATTCGGCCCAGGACACGGCCTATTATCGCGAATACAATCCACTGGAAACCATCTGGAACGCCGAGCCGGGCAAGGCATTCTGGGTCATTACCCAGGACACGGTCCGGTTCGATCTCGACGATGTGCGGTCCGTGGATGCGCGCATGCCCTATCAGATCCTGCTGCACAAAGGATGGAATCAGATCGGCAATCCGTTCACGTTTCCGGTGCTATGGGACAGCGTCGAGGTGCGCGGCACCACGGTTCAGCCGCCTGTGGCCCGCGACGAACTGCTCAATCAGTACGTGTTCAACATGTCAGTACTCTATCCCTGGGGCGGATATTTTGTTTATGCAAACGGGCCCGGTGAACTGCGCGTGCCCCCGGTTCAGGCCCCGGGCACCCTGCCGAAGTCCGGAACAACAAGATCTTACGCCGCAGGCGAGCTGGAACTGCAACTCAGGGCGGTGGGCCGGTCCTCCGGCCTGATCGATGCGGTCAATTTTATCGGCATGCTGCACAACGCCTCGGATTTCATCGACGATCATGACTGGTTCGAACCGCCGGCCATCGGCGACGCTCTCGAACTCAGCTTCGTGGAGAACAAAATCAAATATGCGGCCAATTACAAAAAGGTGTCGGATCTGGGCGCTGCCTGGGAGTTCCAGGTTCATTCAACCGCGGGCGAAGAGCTGGTTCAACTGACGCTGGAACCCAAAAACGACATGCCCGACCACTTTCAGGTCTGGCTTCTGGACAGGGACCGCGGCAAGGTGATCCCGGTCGAGAATAATCAGGCGCTATTCTCTGCGCCCAAAAAACTGGCCATCCTTGTGGGGACCGAAGAATTCGCGGATTCAAGGCGCGGCGATATTCCGCTCGTTCCCATCTCCTATATGCTGGATCAGAACTTCCCCAATCCTTTCAATCCGTCCACCGTGATTGCATTTCAGCTGGCTGAACGGTCCGATGTACGGCTCGATATTTACAATGTACTGGGGAAGCGCGTGAAAACACTGGTCCATGAAAGCCTGCCGGCGGGCAGGCACCGGCGGCAATGGGACGGAACGGACGATTTCGGTAATGCGGTCGCAAGCGGCCTGTATTTTTATCGTCTGTCCTCGCCCGGCTTTACACAGTCGAAGAAACTGATCAGGCTGCACTGATCAAAACCCTTGGGAAACGGCTAAAACCATATGCATCGATGAATACCGGCATCCTGGAAGGGCCGGTTTTCGGAGGATTCCATGATCAAAAGAATCTGCTGGTTGCTTTTATTGCTGTGTGCCGGCCGAATGCTGGCCGACGATTCGGACATGCTCAATCAGACACGGTTTTTCAGAATACGGGGAATTCATCAGGGCTTCACGCTGGATGATGATTATTCTTTCGCTGAATTCAGTGTGCCGATGGAAATCTACTGGCCCCTCTCACGGGAAAATTCCTTGTATCTGTATACAAACTACGCAGGCGTATCCGGTGAATACGTCAACGATCTGTCCGGAATCACGGATACCCAGATATTCTGGAACTATCATCTTGAAGACAAAAACATCGTGCTGAATGTGGGACTGGGACTGCCCACAGGCAAAAGCACCCTGACTGCCGACGAATTTGAAACCTCGATGCTGATCAGTCAGCATTACTGGAATTTGAATGTGCCCAATTTCGGCCAGGGTTTCAATCTCTCCCCGGGCATTACCTGGGCCCGTCCGATGAGCGACAATGTGGTCGCCGGTCTGGGAATGGCATTCCAGATCCGAAGCGGATTCATCCCGGTGGAGGATACGGAAGAGGCCTATCAGCCGGGAAACGAGTTTTTGCTCACCGGGGGACTGGATATGCGTCTGTCCCCCCTGTCCACCGCATCTCTCGACCTGGTCTTCACGCTCTATGCATCGGATAAATACGACAATCAGGAGATTTACAAATCGGGCAATAAAATTGTCACCAGCGCGCAATATAAACGGTATTTCGATTATGACATACTGACGCTCGATTTCCGGTTCCGGAGCAAATCGAACAATCAGATGCTCAATGCGGACGGGAATCTTGTTTCTGAGGACATGAAAACCACACCGAATCAAATCGATCTCCGCGGGGAGCTCCGTCATCGGCACAATGTACAGTTTTACATGACATACGGTATCGAAGGCCGGTTTTATGAGGAACTCGATGTCTATCCCGGCATGACTCTGTTCGGTGTCATACTGGCACCTGAGTACAGCATGTCGAAAAAGACACGGCTGTCAGGCATACTTAAATACTGGACCGGGAGCTTCAGTAACGAAACATCCCTGAGCGGTCTTGAGGCAGGAGCGGGAATCACCTATCTGTTTTAGATGGATACAGGAGGGAGAACACGATGAAAAACACGACCGTTGTTTTATTTGCAATTGTCACGGGAATGGCCGTTTTATCATGTCAAAAATCTGAAAATGCGGTCGAACCCATACCGGCTGTTTGTCTCTGGGACAAAGCGGCCGTGAGAGAACAACCCGTTGAAGACGGGAAATGGATGGCCTCGCTGCAACTGGGAGAAACCGTTCTCTGCGTCGGAAAAACAGCCGTGGATACGGTCAACAACCGGGAATATTTGAATGTAAGGCTGTCCGACGGTAAAACAGGATGGGTGAAAAGAAACCTGATGATCCCCGGCGCCGCGGTCGGTGCTGTCAAGGAAACCACACCTCTGTATGCGAGACCCGACATGCTTACATTGACCAGCAAATCGTTTGAAATGCTGGATATGGTGGCTATAACAGACACGCTGGACCGATGGATACGCGTTACCGGTGCACAGGGCCGGAACAAAGGATGGATACAAAGGGACAACGTCGTCATGGACAAATCAGAGGTCACCGTGGCCATTCTGGCGGCAAAGGCGCTCGCCAGGGCCGGGAACGCACCGGTATCCGAAACATTGTCCCAACTGAAAACTGAACTGCCGGTCACGGATTCCTACTTTTTGAAAAAACTCGAGGAACAGGCTTCAGCCGAAACAATGGAACCGGATGCGTCGGAAATCCAGGCTCCCTGATTGATTTTCAGACCACTGCTTTCTAAAGTGGCCCCTGTTATTTCCCGAACGGCGCGTCCGTGCCGTATTTCTGCCACCCGGCTTCGGTCACGGTCATTGACTCAGGAGTTCGTATGTCAGTCAAATATATTCTCATTATTCTGCTTTTACCGCTGCTTGTATTGCAGGCCGCTGTTCATGAACAACTGATACCGCTTCTGGCGGATCTGCCGGGCTGGCAGGGATCCAGAGCCACAGGAATCACATCGGATCAGAATACGGTCAGAATGATCAACGCATCCCGGCAGTATACACGTCCGGGCCAGTCCCTCCATGCGATCCTCTTCATCACGAATCAGGCTTCTGAAACAGGCTGGCTGGATATGAATATTGAAATCGAATCGGCAGGGGCTTCGATTTCATCCGAAACCGTGGACGGATTTCAGGTATACCGGGTCCAGCGCCGGTCACGGAAAGAAATCATGCTTATCATCGTGATTCAGCGTGAAGGCGACGATGGCGTCTTTCTTTCCCTGACATATAAAAATGTTCCCCTGGAATCAGCGCTGGAAATTGCCGGTCAATTCGACTGGAATTACATCCGGTTCATGACTGAATCGCTGTGATCATCGTGCAGCGAAAACCGTTGAACGGCTGTTAAGGGAGGTTCTATGCACCGTTTTATTTGTCTGATATTCATGCTTGGATGCTCCCTGGTCTTCGCTCAGCAGGAAACCCTGATCAGCGGAGATTTTACCAGCGGCGGATTCGGCGGTCCGGTTATTAAAATCGGTCCGGTTTACGGCGAAACTGCAGCCCTGATCGGCGGAAGAGGCGGCTGGATCGTGGATCACCGGTTCATCATCGGGGGCGGCGGATACGGCCTGATCAGCGAGGTGCCTTCGAAAGCGTTTCCGGAACTTGAAATGAATATGGGTTACGGCGGAGTCGAGCTGGAATATATACACCGGCCCAACAAGCTCACACACTGGAGTTTTATGGTTCTCATCGGCGGAGGCGGTGCCGGGTTTTCCGAGCGCAACTCGGATTCCTGGGATGCGGATTATGACTACGACAATTTTTTTATCGTCGAACCCTCTGCTTTAATGATGCTGAACGTCACGCCCTTTTTTCGCCTGGGTGCAGGCGGCAGCTACCGGTTTATCCGCGGCATCAATCGGGACAGCGAACTGACCGATTCGGACCTCGGCGGAGCCGCTTTTGTGATCATGCTCAAATTCGGGACATTCTGATGGCTGTATAGAACCTGCAGTCCGGATGTCATTGGATTGGGGCCTGCACCTTTTTCTTGTCTTCCCATTTATTTTTTCGTATATTTCCAGTCATTCACGGCACTTAATATTTACAGGCAACATCATGAAAGTATTGAAATTCGGCGGTTCTACACTCTCGAATACCGAACAAATCGGGCAGGTGCTCCGGTATTTGGAACGCACCATGCAATCCTCTCCCGGCCCTGTTTTGGTTATCTCGGCTTTTGGCGGTGTTACGGACGCGCTTATCCGGCTGAGCCATATGGCGGCCGGCAGCGACTCGGGCTATCAGGTGCATCTGGATATGCTTGTCAAACAGCATATGAGCGTGATTAAAACCTATATCCCGGGACCCGTACAGAAAGAAACCGCATCCGACGTGGAAAAAATGCTCAACGCATTAAAAGACACCATTCACGGTGTCTATCTGGTCAAGGAATTATCCCCGAAAACCCTTGATTTCATTTTAAGTTTTGGTGAACGGCTGTCCGCGGCCATTATAAACGGCTGTCTGAAAGTCAGAAATCTCGAAACAGAAATGATCGATGCAGAAGACCTGATCATAACGGACGGTCAATTCGGATTTGCCAGGGTACATTGGGACTCATCCTTCAGGAATATCCGTAAAAGGCTGAAATCACCCAAAAAAATCCCCGTCATTCCGGGATGCATCGGATCCACAGTCCAGCATGAAACGACCACATTCGGACGGGGCGGATCGGATTACACGGCCACGCTGGTCGCAGCGGCACTGCGTGCCGAATCCGTGGAAATCTGGACCCATGTGGACGGCATTCACACGGCGGATCCGAACAAGGTGGCCAAGGCGTTTCCGATCGACCGTCTGAGCTGGGATGAAGCCATGGAGCTTTCACATTTCGGCACGAAACTGATCTTTCCTGCGGCCATGATTCCTGCAGCCATGCACGATATACCGATCATAATCCGGAACATCGGTAATCCCGATTTTCAGGGAACCCTGATCGGAAAGACGTCGCGCTATGAATATCCGGTTCGGGGCATCTCTTCAGTGGACCGTATCGCCATGCTGCAGGTACAGGGAAGCGGCATGATAGGGGTCGTGGGAATCGCCAACCGCCTGTTCGGCGCCCTGGCCAGAAATAATATCAATGTCATTCTGATTACGCAAGCCTCTTCGGAACATTCCATTTGTTTTGCCGTGGCCCCTGAACAGGCGCAGAATTCAAAAAAAGCCATCGAAGAGGAATTCGCGCTCGAAATATCCGACGGACGCATGGATGAGGCAGCCATCGAAAACGATGCATCCATCGTGGCCGTGGTAGGCGAAAACATGAAGCGGACCCCCAATATCGCCTCCCGCATGTTTCAGGCACTGGGTAAAAACGGCGTCAATGTCATGGCCATTGCACAGGGATCTTCGGAACTCAATATATCTGTCGTAATCTCCAGGCAGGATGAAGCCAAAGCGTTAAACGCCCTGCATGAAGCATTTTTCCTCTCGGACACCAAGTCACTCCATGTTTTTCTGATCGGCACGGGTCTCATCGGAAGCACGCTGCT
Organism: bacterium; assembly: GCA_016930535.1. Lineage (GTDB taxonomy): Bacteria > Zhuqueibacterota > QNDG01 > QNDG01 > JAFGCO01 > JAFGGN01. Next base: position 26,241 of record JAFGGN010000096.1, on the reverse strand, counting down.
GAAGCAGATGAAAGAACAGAAAAGCACCCTTTGTTCGCAGAATGCGCTGGATATACGGCTGATGGGTGTCGGCGATATCGATCGTATGGTTTTCAAAACCGAGCCCATAGATCCATCCGGCTGGAAAAAGAAACTGCATTCCGGAAAACCCATGGACCTCGGGATTTATATCGACACCATGCTTGCCATGAACCTGCCGAATACGGTATTCGTGGACTGCACCGGGAGCCCTTCGACGGTCGAACATTATGAACGGATACTCGATGCGAGCGTGTCGATTGTCACCCCCAATAAAATCGCCAATTCGGGCCCATATGAACAGTACCGGATTCTGAGAAACAAGGCCGGTCAGAAAGGCGTGAAATTTCTCTATGAAACCAATGTGGGTGCAGGCCTTCCCGTGATCAGCACATTGAATGACCTGATCTGCGCCGGAGACAGAATTGTAAAAATCGAAGCCATTCTTTCAGGTACATTGAGTTATATATTCAATTCTTTCTCCGGTCAGAAAAAATTCAGTGAAATCGTCAAGGAAGCCAGAAACAGGGGCCTTTCCGAACCGGATCCGCGTGATGATTTGAACGGATTGGATGTGGCCAGAAAAATTCTGATTCTCTCCAGGGAAACCGGATTGCCGCTGGAACCGGAGCAGGTCCAGGTCGAAAACATTCTTCCTGAACCCTGCCGTAAAGCAAAATCCGTGGAGGCTTTCTTAGACGAACTCGAAAAAGCGGACGGACAGTTTTCAAAACGCCGCGATGAAGCTGCCGCAAAAGATCAGGTGCTGCGTTACATCGCCACGCTCGAGAACGGTCGGGCTTCCGTGTGTTTGAAAGGCGTGGACCGGTCCCATCCGTTTTTTGCCTTGTCCGGAAGCGACAACATGATCGTCTTCACGACCGAGCGTTATCAGGAACTGCCGCTCGTGATCAAGGGACCGGGCGCGGGAGCCGAAGTCACGGCCGCAGGTGTGTTCGCGGATATCATCCGTATCGCAAATTATCTATCATAAAAGATGGTGAATAAAACGATGCTTGAAAACAAAATCAAAACCGGAATTCTGGGAGCTACCGGTACTGTCGGTCAAAAATTCATTTCCCTTCTGGCCGGCCATCCCTGGTTTGACGTGGTGTGTGTGGCCGCATCGAGCAGATCTGCGGGACAGCCTTACGGCAAAGCGGTCGAGGGACGATGGGCGCAGGGCATCCCCGTTCCGGAAGGCGTGGCGCGATTGAATGTCTGCGATGCAGAGGCCGATTTCAAAGAAATATGCGGACAGGTCAACCTGGTATTCTCTGCATTGAGCCTCGATAAAAACCAAATTCGTGATCTTGAAGTGAAGGTTGCGTCGGAGAATGTGGCCGTTGTATCCAACAATTCAGCGCACCGGTGGACCGAGGACGTACCCATGATGATGCCCGAAGTCAATCCCCATCATGCAGCCCTGATCGACACACAGCGGAAAAACCGCGGATGGAACAAGGGGCTGATCGCGGTCAAACCCAATTGCTCGATTCAGTCCTATGTACCTGTCCTCGATGCCCTGAAATCATTCGGTCTGGAGAAAGTTGTGGTATCCACATATCAGGCTATCTCAGGCGCGGGGAAAACGCTGGAAACCGCACCCGAGATCCTGGATAATATAATTCCGTATATCGGCGGGGAAGAAGAGAAAAGTGAACAGGAGCCCATGAAAATCTGGGGAGAACTCCGGAACGGCAAGCTGGTTCTCGCCCAAAAACCGGTGATATCCGCAAATTGCGTCCGCGTTCCGGTTTCCGACGGACACCTGGTAACGGTCAATGTGGCGTTCGGATCCAAACCCACGAAAAATCAAATCGTCGAAGCCATCCGGGATTACAAAAATCCCATCGCCGAGTTGAAGCTGCCCTCCTCTCCCGAGAAATTCCTGATCTGTTTCGAAGATGACAATCGTCCGCAGACCAGGCTCGACAGGGATGTGGGAAATGGCATGTCCGTGACCGCAGGCAGGTTCCGGGAAGACAATATCCTGGACTGGAAATTCGTGGCCCTGTCTCACAATACGGTTCGGGGGGCGGCCGGCGGTGCAGTTTTAACAGCCGAGCTTTTGACGAGCAAAAAATATATCGGAGATTGATCTCATCCCACTTGAGCCCTATTCCGGATTCGAACGGCTTTTCAAGCCGTCCACACAGCCGCCCGACCCCGTTCGATGATACACACACCGGATCCGGATGGTTAAATCCTGCTTGCAATTTCCATCTACATTTCTTATCATCCATATTGAGGCTGTATGGACTTAAATGGTTGATTGCATCATGGTCCTGAACATTCAACAAAATCGTTCCATTTAATCCTCTCAGACCGGCAAGGTTCCAATCAGCTCTTGTCCGTCTTCCATCACCTGCTTCATTCCATACAAAACGGAATTTTGGCATGTCAAAAATCAATCGGCCGCACGGCGAAAAGGAAACCCGGCTGGCCATGAAAAAATTTTCACTGGCCGTGCAGCAGAGCCCCAATATTACGATTATCACCGATACCAAAGGCCTGATCGAATATGTAAACGGGACCTTCTGCCGTATCACGGGTTACCGGAACGAAGATGTCCTTTCCAAAAATCCCCGTCTGTTGAAATCAGGAGAGCATTCCCCCGCATTCTACAAGGAATTGTGGCAGACTATTTTACGGGGAGAAACCTGGAAAAACGAATTGATCAACAGAAAGAAAGACGGAACCATTTATTGGGAACAGGCATCAATATACCCGCTTTATGACGATGGCCGCATTACGCATTTCATTAAGGTCTCAGAGGATATCACAAATAAAAAACTGCATGAAAAAAAACTCAAGGAACGCGAATTCCAGTACAAGACACTTGTGGACCAGGCTTCGGATGGAATTTTTCAGATGGATCTGAACGGCCAGATTCTGGACATCAACTCAGCAGCCTGTGAAATGCTTGGTTATTCAAGCGAAGAACTTGAGAAATGGAACCTCGTTGATTTGATGGTAATGGATACGGAAAATCCATATCCCATTCATTGGGACATGTTGAAACAAGGAAAAATCATTCAAATCGAAAGACCGGTAAAAAGTAAAGACGGAACCGTGATTCCGGTCGAGATCCGGGCCAAAATATTACCCAATGGTATTGTACAGGGTATTATCAGGGATGAGACCGACAGGATCAATGCCGAAATTCAAATGCAGAAAGATTTAAAGGAAAAAGAGGTTCTGCTGAAAGAAATACATCACCGGGTCAAAAACAATCTGCAGATCATTATCAGCCTGCTCAATCTTCAAAGCCATCATCTGCGGGACAAGGAGACACTCCACGCTTTTAAAGAAAGTAAAAACCGGATCCGATCCATTTCCATGGTTCATGAAAAGCTGTATCGTTCGAAAAACTTCTCAAACATCGATTTTAAGGAGTATGCCGAGACCCTGATTCAGGAGCTTTGCAGGCTCTATCAGGGGGATGCATCCGTAACCATCGAAAACCAGATTCAGTACATCGCACTCGATCTGGACAGAGCGGTTCCGTGCGGTCTGATACTGAACGAGCTTGTCAGCAACGCAATAAAACATGCATTCAGGGATAGAGAACAGGGTAAAATCACGATCCGTTTCTATACGGAAAACAACGAAACTGTTTTCATTGTCAGGGACAACGGAAACGGAATGCATAAAATCCCGGACATGGTCCAGAGTGACACGCTGGGTTTAAAGCTGGTGGGCATATTGACGGAACAACTCGGCGGAACCGTTCAGATCGAACTGGATCGCGGCACGCGTTTCATTATACGCTTCCCCGATGTGTAATCATTCCTTTTTATGGGGTGCATAATCCTTTTCATCAAGGATTTCACGAACCGCCTGCAGCAGGGCAACCAGAGAATACGGCTTTTGAAGAAACCGTATCCCCCGCTTTTTAATGATTTCCCACTGGGATTTTTTATCCGTGTATCCGCTGCTTAATATCACCTTGAAATTCTTTTTCTTTTTTATCAGCCTGTCCGTAAGCTCGATGCCGTTTCCGTCCGGCAGTACGACATCGCTGAACAGCAATTCGAAATCCCCTTTTTCTTTCTTGAAGATGGCCTCGGCTTCTGCCATGTTTTCAGCCGTGATCACCTGATAGTTATGTTTTCCCAACACCTTTTTAGCCAGATCCCTCACCCTCTGCTCGTCTTCCACAACCAGTATGCGCTCACCCTTTCCCACCAGAATGGCCGGATCAATTTTTTCTCTCTCTACAAGCGCTTCATCGGTCGATACGGGCAGGTAAATTTTAAACGTACTTCCATGATTCGGTTCACTGTAAACATTGATCCAACCGTCATGCTGTTTAACGATACCGTAAACCACGGCCAGGCCGAGCCCCGTGCCCCGTCCCGGACCTTTTGTACTGAAAAACGGCTCGAAAATACGTTCCATGGTTTCCTTTTCCATGCCAATGCCGGAATCTTCGACAGAAATACATACATAATTTCCAGGCTTCGCCTCCGGCGTGTTGAGGCAGTACGTTTTATCGACTTCAATATTATCCGTTTTAATCGTCAGCTTGCCGCCTTTCGGCATGGCATCACGGGCATTGACAGCAAGATTCATGACAACTTCTTCGATGCTCCCCTTGTCTGCACGGACATTCCAGAGGTCTGGAGCCAGGGAGGTGCTGATTCCGATATCCTCGCCGATCAGCCGGTGCAGCATTTTAAAAAGACCCTCCAGGGTCTTGTTAAAATTCATGGGAATCATTTCCATGGGCTGATTGCGGCTGAAAAACAGCAACTGCCGCGTCAGATCCGATGCACGTTCCGCTGAAACCTGAACTTCTTTCAAATCCTGATAAATCGGATCATCCGTTTCAATCTGGCTGATCACCAGATCCGTACAGCCACGGATTGCGGTCATGATATTATTGAAATCATGTGCGACACCGCCTGCAAGCGTACCCACTGCCTTCATTTTCTGAGCATGACGCAGCTGCTGTTCCAGCTTGTTTCTTTCTGTCACATCGAGAAGTTGAATCACAGTTTGTGAATGGCCGTCCGGACTTTTTACCGGAGAAACAACAACCTGCATCTGTCGTTTTTCCCCATCTTTGCGCATGATTTCAAAGTCATGCCGGCTCGGCACCTTTTCCCCGCGATCAAGATGTATCCTGTGCTCCGTGAGAATGTTTTTCTCATGATCAGACAAAAAGGCGCGGAAATCCTGGCCCTGAATTTCCTCTTCCGAATACATCAGAATTTGCGTAAGCTCCCTGTTGGCATAAACGCAGCGGAACTGTGTGTCGACCACGAGTATGCCTGTATGCGAATTTTCAACCACGGAACGAAACCGTTCCTCGCTTTCACGCATGGCCCGTTCAAACCGCATTCGTTCGGAAATGTCCTGAAACGCGAGCACAACGCCTTTAACATCACCCTTTTCATCCTTGATAGGCGCCGCATTTTCTGAAATGTCGATTTCCTGACTCAGTTTGTTGATCAAAATGCAATGCCCGAAAACACCGCTGTCATAACTGTTCTTCAGCACCTGATCGACCGGGCTTTCAAGTGATTTTTTTGTTTTCTCATCGTAAATCCGGAAAATCTCATGCAGGGGTTGTCCAATCGCCTCGTCCGATGCCCAGCCTGTCATAATTTCAGCCTTCGAATTCACGAATGTCACAATTCCGTCCGTGTCCGTGGCGATGACGCCGTCACCGATACTTTTTAATGTGGTGGACAGCCATCGCTGATTCTCCTTTAACCGTTTTTCCATTTCATACTTGTACAGTGCGATTTCAATCGTCGTATACAGTTCCCGCTCATCAAAGGGCTTCAGAACATAACCATAGGGCTCGGTCAGTTTCGCCCGCTCCAGTGTACTGTCATCCGAATAGGCTGTCAGATAGACAACCGGAATATCAAACCGCTCATGAATCAGTCTTGTGGCTTCAACGCCGTCCAGTTTCCCTTCCAGCATGATATCCATCATCACAAGATCCGGCTGTAATTGATTGACCTTTTCAATGGCATCTTCTCCCGAGGAAACGACGGCTGTCACTATATACCCCAGTTTTTCGAGACGGTCCCTCAATTCCATGGCAATTATGGATTCATCTTCTACAACCATGATCTGTGTCTTTGACATGATGGTTCCTCTCCTCGATTAGTTGCCAATCTCTGCGCCAAAGGTAATCTTGAACCGTGTCCCCTCCTCACGGTTTAAAATAATACTGCCCCCCAATTGAGAGGTCAGAGCATTGACAAGCTGCAAGCCCAATGTGTCCGTCTTTTCAAAAGCCAGCTCTTCTGGAAATCCGATTCCATTGTCAAGTATATCCATGTTCACATGACCGTTTACAGCCGACATCGTGATTTGAATTTCACCTGTTCTGTTTTTCGGGAACGCATATTTCATACTGTTCGAAATCAGTTCATTGATAATTAAACCACAGGGAATCGCTTTGTCAATATTTAAATAGACATTCTTAATATTGATATTGATACTGACATTGGCGAGATGAGACCCATAGGATCGAGAAAGATGTGAAATCAGGCTCTCCACATATTCGGAAAAATCGATTTTAACAATATCCTTCGACTGATACAGTTTTTCATGGATAAGGGCCATGGATTTGATCCGGTTCTGACTCTCATTCAGCATTTCCAGGGTATCCTGATGCGTGGTTTTCTTCGACTGCAGATACAGCAGGCTCGATACGACCTGCAGGTTGTTTTTGACCCGATGGTGTATCTCTTTAAGCAGCACTTCTTTTTCTTTCAGTGAGGTGATCAGCTTGGATTCCGCCTTTTTCCGTTCCTGAACTTCCTGTTTCAATTCGCGGGTACGGCCTTCGACACGTTTTTCCAATGTTTCCTGATCTTTAATCAGGGCCTGGTCCCGTTCCTGAATCTGAGTCAGCATATCATTGAATGCATCGATGAGAAGGCCGATCTCATCCTGTGACTGACGTACTGCACGGACGCTGTAATCCCGCTTGTATGAGACATCTTTTGCGACCTGAGACAAATGGATAATCGGTCTTGACAGGATGGCCTGGAGCCATGTTGTCACAATAAACGCACCGAGTGAAGCGATGACGAAAACACAAACGACGATACTGATGACCATCTTCATTCGCACTTCACTCTCTTTGAGATCATAGCTCAGGTATACACAGCCAATATTTTCCTTGTCCAGAATCACGGGTGTTACAATATTCAGATATCCGTTGGAAAAAGTGTAGCCGGTACTTCCCGGTGAATCCGGGAATTTATAGGGAGCGGACGACTTGGTATATGAAGCGAATACATGATCGTTTTTATCATAGAGACACGCGGCGGCAATGTATTTTTTGACCACAAGGGCCGACAGAATTTCCTCTCCGGTCGTCCTGTCATCGAATGCAAGGGCCGCCGTGCTGTTGCTGCTGATAATCTCGGACAGAACAGATAATTCCCGGATCATATTGTCCTGTAAATTACGCCGTTCAAACAGCAAGAAAAGAATACAGGCAATCAGCAGCGCAATGGCCATTGTTGTCATATTGATAACAATGATCTTCCGTTTAATGGATATGTTTTCTAAGAACCGCATTTTCCCCAACCGCTAAAACCAGCATTTCCATTGGCAGTAAACACTTCTCGGCACCTCGGACGCCAAAAAGGGAAGCCATAAAGCGTTGAATTCCGAATGATAAGGTTCCAGTAAATTCTGACCCGTCACCGACAATTCATGATTTTTATTCGGACGAAATGACAGGCGCGAGTTCAGGCTGGCATATGCATCCGTATCGTACAGCTCACCCTTCAGCTGGTCTACAAACCGTGCACTGACCGTCCACTGCCATTTCGACCGTAAATTCATCATGATTTGCACAAAGCTCTGATACCGCGGTATTTCCTTGTTCATATCCTCGCTGTAGGGATCCCGGCTGTCCGCATCCAGTGTAAAATCGGAACCTCCGAACGAAGTTCCGGATCTGATCTTCATCCAATGAAACATCTGCATGTCCGCGGATATTTCGAGGCCGCTGACATTCCCGCTTTTCTTGTTCATGGCAATCAGGGGTTCATGCGTAATCAGCCGGTGATATCTGTGATGATACAAAGCCAGATCCAGGTAAAGCCTTTTCAGGGGTTTGAAACGGCTGCCGATCTCAAAAGCCATCAACTGCTCGGATTTCACATCCGGATTCCCGACAATGAACTCCGACACAATATCCTGGTCGATTCTCGCTGGAGTCCTGACCGCTCTGGACACACTCGTCCAGAACATGCCTTCATTTTTTACATGGTATGACAGCCTGACGCCGGGCTGTATTTCCCATCCATACAATTCATTGTATTCCAGCTTTGATCCCATGATCAGATGCATCCGGTTGTCCAGAAGCCGGCGGTCCGCCTGAAAAAAGGCGTTGGTGATTGTATACTGCTTCTTATCCGGTATCACCATCACAGACATGTTGTTGTTGAATTTATCCCAGGTGAAGCGGAATCCGCCGCCCCATACAAAGGTGTGCCGCCTGAAGGTTTTACTGTGCTGAAAATCAAAATCGACACTGCTGACACGCCCTTCGATCATACCCGGATCCCGGCGCTTGAATGTGTCGTAGTACAATTGAAATGTCCAGAGTGATTTCGGTGAAGCGGTACGCTGCCAGCGTCCCAGAATATGTCCGCCGAATTCCTGATTCTGCAGATTTCGCGTGAAAATAAAATCAGGATCCCGCATAATAAGCGTGTATCCGACTTCATTCCGAAAATACTCGGACGTCACCGTAAGCATGTCCCGTTTCGAGAGGCGGCCGTCCATCCGCATGCCCGTTCTCCACATATGCCATGCGTCGTCGGCAGGATTGCCCTCGCTGTTGATATATTCTGACCGGTCATTGAACTTCAAATAACTTCTGTAATACATGCGGCCAAGATGTCCGCCATAACGCAGCTCGGCGAATTTCTTTTCCAGGTTTCCTCCACCCGCCATCACATATCCGCCCTGCGTCTCCTCAGCACTGCGCGTCACGATGTTGATAATTCCATTGACCGCATTGGCGCCCCAGAGTGTCCCTCCTGGCCCGCGAACCACCTCGATTTGCGCCACATCCTCGAACAGCACATCCTGTGCATCCCATACGACACCTGAAAAGATCGGATTGTACAGGGTCCGTCCATCCATAAGGACGAGCAGTTTATTGGCGAACAAATTGTTGAATCCCCGGACGGATACGGCCCATTTATTGGCATCGATATGCCCGATTTCCATGCCCGGAACAATACGAAGCACATCGGCGATACTGCTGTATCCGGATTGAATGATATCCTCCCGGGTCAAAACATAGACGGCCGCGGCCACATCCACCAGCTTTTCAGTCTGACGCGTGGCCAGCGTCACCTCGATTCTCATCAGCTCTTCAAGCGGGATTTCAGTGAGATCCATCTGCTGGGCAGCGGATATCAGAGGATATGCTGTAATGATAAGCCCGGCGATTACAATCCGCCTGTATCGGTCGAATCCGGATCCGATGCGCTTGCTTTGTCTGAATAACCGGCAGATCCCGATCATTGAATGACCCCTTTCAATCCGAATTGCGGACAATGTCCGCCAGGTTCAGTATTTTTGAACTCAATTTTAATTCGGCGTTTTCAACCGCATCGATATTTACTGCAAACCGGATCCGTTTGTTTTCCATATACATCTGGATCATTCCCCCATGCTGCGCAAACTGATCCATCTCCGATACGGTCAAAATATTTTTACTGTTCAAAACATTTAAGATACTTCTCAGTTTTTGATTTTCCGAATCACTGATAAAAACCACATGGCAGTCGGAGACCTGATCCACACGGCTGTAACGACGAATCAGCAGCGTTTTTCCCCCCACCGTTTTTCCGCCGATCACTTTTTCGAGTATATATCCGAACGGATCATGTCCCAGAATGCCGATAACGAGCGAATCCATTTCCACCTGCTTTGAAAATGCCGGCCATTCCACAAATTTGGCAAAATTGTAGATAAACGCGGCCTTGATCTCATATTCGGACGGCTGGTTCGGAGCAGGATTTTTCCCATATAAACAAACAGTGTTTAATAATAAAACAACTGTCAGGAAAATCTTGATCCTGATCATGAACGTCTGATATGTGCCTTTCAGCATCATGTCATTCTGTACCCGGATTAACGCCATTGAAACGTTGTTTGAATAAAAATCCGTCGCGCCGGTTCAGTGGACATCGCATTATGAACCAGAACGCCGGGGAAAGTTGTCGTATATTCTATTTTATCCGCCTCCAGAAGATTCTGTCCTACAACCGCGATTCTGCAGCAATCCGTCCACTGCCAGGCCAATCGCATGGCAGAATAATGATTCAACGGATCCCTGATGGCGGTGTCTGCAGTTTTATAATGCCATACAGCATCCCATTTAATCCCATGACCGAATCGCCATGAAAGCCAGATTCCCGCCTGATGATCCGGGCTTTTTTCGTCCGAATAATCGCTCAGCACCAGGCCGTCCACAAGGTACCGCTTGTCGTAATCGAATGACATCCACAAATAGGAATAGATGAGGCGGGCCCTGAACGCAGACTGCCATGTCCAGTCCAGAACACACTCCACACCCGCTGTCCGGCCGTTCATGCCGTTTTCTATCCGGATATATTGTTCGATATAGGGGATGGCATTGCTGTCCATCAGGAATGTGTTGCCCAGTTCACCGATGCGCAACCCATCGTACCGGTTGTAAAAAGAAGAGAAATCCAGGCTCGCATTGAAATCGGTCTGATAACGATATCCTGATTCATAAGCAATCAAATCCTCAGAATCAAAACCCGAATGTCCCTCCAGCCTTCCGAACAGGGGATAATCACCCTGAACGGTCAACGCGCCTGCCGGAGAGTAGGCCGCCACAATCAGGGCGTCCCGTTCCATGCGCGACGGAGTCCTTACTGCACGTGATACGGCCAGCCAGAACCGGTGTTTTCTGAAACCTTTCCAAATCGCCCTGAGTGTCGGTTGATATTCGAATCCCGTAAAACTGTTATGCTCGACTTTGGAGCCCCATGTCACACACAACCGTTTCCTCATCCATTGGAACTCGTCCTGAAAGAAGCCGCTGAACAGGTGATAGGATCTCGACTCCTTCTGTATGTTCGTAAAATAGGTGCCCTGCAGCCTGTCATGAACGAGCCGGTATGAACCACCCCATATCAGATCATTTTCACCGATCCGGATCCGGTGTTGTGCATCCAGATCCATAGTCGAATATTTTTGTATCAGTTCCTCTGCATGACGGGATGAATAATCGAGATAGCCCTGAAACGTGAAATCGGATCGCTCTGATATGGTTTTCTTCCAGCGTGCCAGTATATTCCCGCCTGAGACATCTCCGGTTTCATTCAACGTGAACAATTCAAACCGGTCCATATCAATCGACATAATGGTTCTTCCCCTTTTTCCCGAATAACCGTCACCCTGAATGGTGAGACGATGATTGTCTCGCGGGCTGCCGTCCATGCGCAGCCCCCATTGCAGTGTCTGCCATGAATCACCTGCATCCCGGCCCGATTCAAGCATTCTGCCGGCCTGTGACTGAGCCTTCGTATAAACGCGGGCAGACCAGTCTGTAAAGGGCCGGAACCCGTAACGAAGGCAGGCTTCCTTGTTTTGATTTCCCCATACTCCGGACACATGACCGCCCTGCGTCGCTGCCGCAGATTTTGTGATGATATTGACCACACCGTTCACCGCATTGGCACCCCATACGGATGCACCGGGTCCCCGGACGATTTCAATTCGTTCAATGTCTTCCAAAATGAAATCCTGGGCATCCCAGTACACGCCTGAAAAAAGAGGGAGATAGACACTCCTCCCGTCCATCAGAACCAGCAATTTATTGGCAAACCGGTCGATAAATCCCCTTGCGGATATGGACCATTTATTGGCATCGATGGAGGCCACTTCCATACCCGGAGCAAAACGCAACAGTTCGGCAATCGAGCGTGCTCCCGAGCCTGAGATGTACTCTTCCGGGATAACGTATACTGAAGAAGGCACATCGGACAGCCTTTGGGGCTTTTTTGAAACCGATGTCACTTCGAGCGACATCAGTTCCTCAAGACTCAACGAGGTCAGGTCCACATGGGTCTGCCCCAGAAATAACACCGGACAAACGATCACGAACAGGCAGCATGCTGAAAAAAAGCCGGTCCGGGGAAAACGCATTGTAACTCCTTATCTCTTAATATACTTTAAGGATTATCATAAAAATTGCAAATAACATGCCGTCACAGTGGAAAACAGGAGGGAAAATCAAGCCTGAACGATGTCCCTGATGGTTTGTAAAAGCTCGGGCAACGCGAATGGTTTTTGCAGAAACGCATATCCCTTTTGGCGAATTAACGGCCATTGCGATTTATGGTCCATATAGCCGCTGCACAACAGTATTTTTATATCCGGTTTCCTTTTGAAAAGTTCATCTGCCAGCTCAATTCCGGTTTGATCCGACAGAACCACATCGCTGAAAACGAGATCAAACCGGCCTTTTTCCCGCTCAAAAATTTCAAGTGCTTCTTTGACACTGCGTGTCGCAAAAACCTGATATCCGCATTTATTAATTGCCCTGGCCGTAAATTCACGAACCTTGTTGTCATCTTCAACAAGCAGAATGCGCTCACCGGCTCCGTACAATGCATCGGCCTGGATGCGTTCCATTTCCACCGATTCTGTTTCTTCCTCTGCGACCGGTAAGAAGATATGAAACGTGGAACCCTGGTCGACTTGGCTGTCTACGGTAATCCATCCCTCATGCTGCTTGACAATGCCATAGACCACGCTCAATCCCAATCCCGTTCCTTTATGACTTTCCTTTGTCGTGAAGAAAGGTTCGAAAATCCGGCGCAGGGTATCCGTATTCATGCCCGTACCGGTATCGGTCACGGATAAATTCACAAAATGGCCCGCCCGTGCGTCCGGCACAGTCTGCCTGATATCGATGCCGAAGGCCACATTTTTTGTGTGTATTGTCAGTTCGCCGCCGTTCGGCATGGCATCCCTGGCATTCAATGCCAGGTTCATGATCACCTGTTCTATATTTCCTGAATCGGCACGTATGGTTTGAACCTCGTTCTCCAAATCGGTTTTGATCTCTATGTCTTCACCAATCAGGCGATGAAGCATCTTCAACAGATTCTCCACGATGAGATTGAGGTTGACAGATGTAAATTCCATCAGATGTTTCCGGCTGAACAGCAGCAACTGGCGGATCAGTCCGGCGGCTCTCAGTGCGGCATGACGGATTTCATCAAGCTCATGCGTGATCACATCACCGTCATTGGCTTTCATCATGGCCACATCCGAGCTGACCTGTATGGCAGTCATCAGATTGTTGAAATCATGGGCCACGCCTCCTGCCAGCGTTCCTATGGCCTCCATTTTTTGGGCCTGGAACAACTGGGCACGCATTTTTTCACGCTCCTCTTCGGCCCGTTTTCGCTCGGAGATATCCCTGATATTGCACTGAATGACCCATCGGTCATTGGCCTGATAGCTGTTGCAATTCATCTCGATGTTGACATGCTCACTGCCCTTCGTCCGGATCACCATGCCTTCACAATAAATTTTACCTTCTGCTTCAAATTTATCGAACGCTTCCCTGAATGCATTCTGATCCTGAAAAATCCCTGCTTCCCATAATTCTTTGTCGATGATCTCCTGTTTGTCCCGGGACAGCAGCTCGGTCATGAACGGATTGACATCCATGATCCTTTTCGATTCAGCATCGATCAATATGATCCCTTCCTGGGCGGTTTCAAACAGGCGCCTGTACCTGACTTCCGAATCGAGCAGGGCGTTTTCGGCTTCCCGCTGTTTCAGAATCGTTTCTTTCTTGTCCATGGCGCTCAGAATCGCCTGCGGCAGACGGCTCAGTCTGTCTTTCAGTATATAATCCGTGGCGCCGGCCTTGATGCAATCGACCGCTGTCTCCTCGTTCATAGCACCGGTAAGAATGATAAACGGTGTGTCGGGAGCATTTTTTTGAACACTTTGAAGCGCATACAATCCGTCAAAATCCGGCAGCCTGAAATCCGAAAGCACCAGATCCGGCGTTTCGTCCTTCAGAAAGCGGAGGAAATCCTTTTTTTTATCCACGCAAGTGATCCGTGCGTTCAGGCCGGCATCCTTTAAACAATGTTCAATCAGACGCGCATCTGCCGGATAGTCTTCCAGTAACAGAATGTTTAAAGGTGTTTTCATCATTCCCCCAAGATACGGACTTTCCGCATTTCAATCAATCTCCCGTTGGCTGAAAGTATCATTTATGGTCCGTTAAGTCGACATACCAAAATGAAGTGCCTGTGTCCGCAGCTACTCCTGTTCTGCCAGAGGTACGGCATCCAGCAGGGTAAAAAAGAAGGTGGCTCCTTTTCCTTCTTCGGATTCGACCCATATCTGCCCGTCATGCTGCTCGATGATTTTTTTACATATGGACAGTCCGATGCCCGTGCCTGTACCAGGAGTTCCTTTATCGAGCTTTTGAAACATGCCGAAAATCAGACGATGATATTCGGGTGCTATACCCTGTCCGTTATCCTGAACGCCTATCTTCCACAGGCCGTTGTCGTTTTCTGCAAAAATACGAACAACCGGGCGATCGGAACCATTGTGAATGATACTGTTGATAATCAGATTTTTAAGAAGCAGTTCCAGCTTGGTCTCTTCCCCGAACACATAGGGAAGCTCCGTCACAGAAATTTCGGCCTGATTCTTCTGTATAACCGAACTCAGCTGCCCGACAACCCGTTTGACCAGCGTGATCATGGAAAACCGGCGCTTGGCCTGCCATGGTTTTCCGACACGCGTATAGATGAGAAAATCGTTAATAAGCTGATACATCCTTTCCACGCCATCGACAGCATAGCGGATAAATTCACCGGCCTTGTCATCAAGATCGTTCTGATATCTTTTGGCCAGTAATTGTACATAACTGCTGATGGACCGAAGCGGTTCCTGCAAATGGTGCGTGGTCACAGTGACGAATTGTTCCAGTTCCAGAGTGTATCGTTTCAGCTCATCCGCCGTTTGTTTCAAACGTCTTTCCGCACCCTTGCGTGCCGTAATGTCGATCAATGTCCCCTGAATTGCGGGACCGTTTTTCTGTACAATATATCCAAAAAAAGATTGAATATCAATGATACTCCCGCATTTATCCTGTCCCTGAAATTCCAGTTGTTTTTGTTCTTTTCCATCGGGTCCAGGTAACGACATTTCTTCAAGAACGGCTTCACGGTCCTTTTCCGCGATAAAATCACCCCATAATTTCTCCCGGGCCTGTTCCGCTGTTTCATATCCGAATATTTCGGCAAAGCGCTGATTGCAGAATTGCACATGATCGTGTTTCACGATGAATATGCCGACAAGAGAATTATCCACAAGCTCCCTGTATTTCTTCTCAGATTCTTCGAGTGCTTCCTTGCGAATCGCACTTTCTACCACTTCATTGGAAAGGGAAGTAGCCATGAGCAGGACAATGCCCATATAACCGTATTCAATGACGTAAAGTGAATTATAAAAACCGAAATGCACAGACACATCGTTAAGCAGGCCGACACAAAAAATACATGTCGCACCAATCATGGCTTTCGCCTTGCTTTTCTCCCCGCTTTGCCATTTCTGAATGGATACAAAAAATGCATAAACAAAAACCGTAACGCCTAAAAAGCTGAGAATATCAACAAAAAAACCAGGCGCCACTTCATAATAAACAACGCTTTTACCAAAAGGAAGCAGAACATGCTTGATGGACGGGATGTCGAGTTTCAGTATGAAATGACTTTTATTCAGGAATACAATCAGGGCGGATATTATAAAAAAAGGGGTCAGGATATTTCGCATCAGTTTGTTCCTGATATTCAGGTAATCGACCACAAAACAGATAAAGGTCGCTCCGATCAATGTCAGAGTCGCCACCTGCCCCCTTTGAAATGCGACTCCTGTTTCAAGGGTGTGCGCATTGTACATGCCCACGCAAAATACGCCGTAAAGTGACATGGTAAAACAGCATAAGGAGAAGGTCAAATCCTCTCTGTGGCTGAAATGTCTCCTGAAATAGATATAAAGGTGGTACAGGCCGACGTAAAAGGTGACGACCACCATGACAAACGATGGAATCGAATACGTGCTCATAAGCCAATCAAAACCACCATACCGCTTGTTGAACAGATAAAATGACTTGGGTAATCAGGAGAACGAATCAGGAATCCTGGATCTCGGAAGATGTCATTCCTTTAGGCAACGCAACAATGGTAAACCAGAATGCCTTGATATTCTGAACGACTTCAATAAAATTATCAAGATCCACCGGTTTGCTGATGTAACAGTTCGCATGAAGGTTGTATGTCCTGATAATATCATCTTCTGATTTGGACGTCGACAGAATAATGACCGGAATAAATTTCAGGGCAGAACTTTCTTTGATCTCCTTCAGGACCTGTCTGCCGTCCTTTTTAGGCAGGTTCAGGTCCAGCAGGATAAAATCGGGACGCGGAACGTTCTTATATTTGCCCTTTTTATTTAAAAACGCAAGCGCTTCGACTCCGTCCTCCACAACATGGAGGTTGCACTCAAGGCTGGCTTCTTTAAAAGCCTCTTCGGTTAGACGGATATCCCCGGGATTGTCTTCTACGAGCAAGACTTCCATCGTACCGTTGACAGTTTGTTCAACCATGACCGAAAATCCTTATTTTGTTTACGCCATGTTTCCTGACCTTACAGGATACAAGTCGATTGCGGTCCTCAAGGTTCGCCCGGGTTGATTGTATGAACCGCATAAACCGTTAAAATCCATTGCAAAAATCTGTCCAAACTATTGTTAATCAACACAATTTAAACAACAAGTTATTGCCATGAGTGCGCGGTTCCTGTTTGAAATTTCCCGGTCAGTATCCGGTTTCGTATCCGGTTCGGGCAGCATACCCGGACTCAGTTATGCCTATTTAAAGCATTGAAATATAGTTAATTACGAAATTTTCTGCTTCCAGTTGCGGTTCATATCACAAAATACAAAAAAAATTTCGATATCACAATGATTGTTATTCAGGCGGGACCGTTTCAAAATTAATGATGCGGCAGGTACAAAAAAACGGCTGTCTCATGCAAATTTTTACGGATCATGGGAAATTTTTTCGCTTTTTAAAGACATTTTTATGTTTTTCTGATTGTCACGACCCGCTGTGCGAACGGTATTTCTATGCCTTCCCGGTTGAACCGGCGGTAGATTTCCATCCGGATTTCCTCTGAGACGCGCCATTGATCTCCCCACCTCGAAACCCTGCAGACGACGCGCAGATCCAGGGACGATTCACCAAAACAGAGCAAATCGGCTTCCGGTGCAGGCGTATCCAGCACATCGGGATGTTCATTACAAATCGCAATCAGAATGGATTTTACGTGATCCAGATCACAACCATACGCCACACCGACTTCGACAACAATTCGTATCTGCGGATCCGGATAGCTCAAATTCGTCACTTTTTCATTGATGATCTGCTGATTGGGCACCACAATCAGGGTATTGTCAAAGGTCAGTATTTTCGTCGTCCGCAATCCGATATCGAAAACATCGCCTTTTTCACCGGATTCCAGTAAAATGCGGTCACCCAATCTGAAGGGCCGGTCGGTCATGATCATGAAACCTGCAATCATGTTGGCCATCGTATCCTTGGCAGCCAGGGCAATGGCGAGGGACCCGATTCCCAGCGAAACGAGAATCGAGCTGATATCCTGCTGAAAGTGCCTTAAAATACTCACCACGGAAATCGTATACACAATGATCATCACGAGCCGTCTGAGCAGCGGACGGAATTCATCCCTCAGCGGCACCACCCCCTGTACGCCGGCTTTGCTTTCGCTGTACCAGTCCATGAGGATCTGCAGTGTGCTGCTTGCCCAATGCGCGATCATGAACACGGCCGCAACATAGAGTCCGCCCTGTGTATACCGGTACTGCAGGGAACCTGGCGCGAAAATCGAATCCATGACCTGTATCAGGATATAAAATCCGGAAAGCCAGAAAAGCCTTCTGAGGGTCTCACTGATGAGTTCAAGGATTTCATCGTCGAACTGCGTCTGTGTCCGTTTGATCAGGTGCCGGGAAATCCAGCGATTCAGAATTTGAACGATTCGAACGGCAATGGCCGTGAAAAGGATCACCAGACTCGCCTGGAAAAAATCGTACAGAACCGGCTTGCCCTGAATAACGGACAATCCGTTTTTTAAGAATTCCATGTTTATCTCTTCCACTGAATGGCTGTAAATCAAGTCATTTATTCAGATTGTTTATTTCTCGCTTTCTCGCCTGATTTCCGCCTGCTCTGAATCATCCATTTCGTGACCTTGCTGCGTTGTGCTCCGAAAATCACATCCTGCAAACCCACATAAAGCTGTGGATCGTTCACGAGCATTCCGGCAGAACCTTCAGCTGTATCGATTTTGGTGCAAATGCTTGCCAGGGCGCGCATTGTTGTCTGCAGATCCGTGGTCACGGTCTGACCGTAAACCTCATCATTGATCAGTCTGCCGATGACCGTCTTCCTGCTTTTCAATGATTCACTCACGATTCTCAAATCCGATACAGTCGCTTTCAATTCATCCAGTGTGTGCCTGAATTCGACGGAATCGGAGAGCAGGCTGCCAACCGGTCCTTTGCCGTTTTCAAGACGCTCCAGAATGGCAGATAAGTTTTGTGTGGACAGGGCGAGATGATGCAGGGTCGTCCTCAGTTCCATGGGTTCATTCAGGAGCATTCCCAGCATCCCTTCACCGCGGTCGATCTTTGAAATGACGCTTTGAATCCCGTCCATGACCTGCTGTGTGGTATCGACCATGGCATAAAACGAGGTCTTCTCTTTGGCCTCGATCCATCCCCCATGCGGTACCAGGGATTTTTCAGGGCTGCCGATGCTGATTTCCACCACCTTGCCGTACACGAGACTTGCGGAACCGATCCAAGCCCTGGAATCCTCGCGGATCCGGTGACTCACGGTTTTATCCACGGTGAGTTCGACAAATATTTTTTTCTGGGTGAGATCTTCGGGAAATCCGATTTTGCTGACATTGCCGACTTCCACACCGGTCAGCAGCACAGGATCTCCTTCGTACAATCCGGCGGTTGTGTTGAATAATGCCCGGTACTTCACTTTACTGCTGAAAAAATCACCATTTCCACCCAATGTAAACACGAAGCCGATGATGATAATCAAGGCGATGATAATGACGGCGCCCACGCGCATTTCCCGTAAATATTTTGGTTTCATTGACAATCCTCAGCTTCTTAAAAACTCATGAACGATGGGATCATCGCACTCCATGATCTCATCCGGTGTTCCCACGAATTTGATTCTTCCCCTGTATAAAAATGCGATACGGTCTGCAACGGACATGGCGCTTTGAATATTGTGCGTGACGATTACGGAAGTGATGTTGAGATTTTCATGAACCTGCCGCATCAGTTTGCTGACCCATTTCGTTGTAATGGGATCCAGCCCGGTCGTCGGTTCATCGTAAAGAAGCGCTTCAGGTTCAAGAATGATGGCCCGTGCGAGCGCCACACGCTTCCGCATGCCGCCGCTTAATTTGGACGGCATCATCCATTCGATATTTTCAAGACCCACCATTTTCAGTTTTTCCCGGACTTTGTCGGCGATCACATCTTCCCCGAGATCCGTATGTTCACGAAGCGGAAATGCCACATTGTCGAACACATTCATGGAGTCGAACAGCGCACCACCCTGAAACAGGAATCCGACTTTTCGCCGGACCGGCTGAAGTGCATTGTCATCGTAATCCGTAATGTCCTTGCCCTTTACAAACACGCGCCCCTTGTCCGGAGGAATGAGACCGACGATATGTTTCAGTATCACGGTTTTGCCGGTCCCGCTGCCCCCGAGAATCACGAGCACCTCGCCGTTACGGATAACGAGCGTCAGCCCCCGCAGGACTTCCTTGGAGTCAAACGACTTGTAAACCTCATCAAAAAATACAAACGGTGCCATATTTCTCTCAAAAAATAACGAGCAGCTTAGTCAGAAAATAATCGGCCACCATCACACAGACCGACGTAGCCACAACGGACCGGGTTGTGGCATCCCCCACACCCTCGGCGCCGCCTTCAACTTTCAATCCGTGATAACTGCCGATCAGCGATGCAAAAAACGCAAAAAATACGGATTTCATGATCCCGCCGAAAAAATCGGAGAGCGTAACGGAACGTTCGACCTGCGATATATAGGTGGTAAAGCTCATTTTGATATCCACCAGACTCACAACGAGACCGCCGACAATACCCATAAAATCAGCCACGGCCGTCAGCAAAGGAAACATGATGATGGCTGCAAATACACGGGGGAATACCAGCTTTTTGGCCGGACTGGCGCCAAGAAGCCGGATTGCATCCACCTGTTCCGTCACGGTCATGGTGCCGATGACCGAAGTAATGCCCGCACTGACACGGCCGCCTGCCAGAAGCGCGGTCAGGAGCGGTCCGAATTCCTTGGTGATGGCCACTCCGACACCGATACCGACCATGACACGGCCGGCAAAATTGGCCTCTGAATAGGCCACCTGAACCGCCATGACCATGCCGACAAAGAAACAAGAGATCATCACGATCGAGAGCGATTTCACCCCGAGCTCTTCCATCTGTGCGATCAGGGACCTGATCTCGTAAGGTCTTGAAAAACCAAACCGGACCGTATCCACCCAAAGGTAGTACAACTCACCGACACTGTGTATGCCATTTTGAACAGAATTTTTCAGCCTGCTTTTCATAAGGTCCGTTTTTAGAATGAAATCAGTCCTGTATCATAATCTTCAGGAGGAACAAATCCCAGAAGATGCATGCATGTGGCCGCAATATTGCTCAATCCCGGCTTGTCGATTTTTGATAACCGGTATTCATTGGAAAAACCCGGGTCATAGAGAATAAACGGGACCGGGTTCAGCGTATGCGCTGTTTTCGGTTTCGGTTTACCGTTCTCACCGATCTTCGGCTGCCCCTGTTTGTCCAGCTCGAACATTTCATCGGAGTTGCCGTGATCCGCCGTAATCAGGGCCATGCCCTGCAGCTCGTGGATGACTTTCAACAGACGCCCCAGTGCAATATCCACGCATTCCACCCCGATCTGGGCCGCCTGAAATACACCCGTATGTCCGACCATATCGCCATTGGCGAAATTCACCCGTGCGAACCTGTGCTTTCCGGTTTTCAATTCATCGATGAGTCTGTCCGTGATTTCTGCACTCTTCATCCATGGGCGCTGTTCGAAAGGCACGCGATCCGAGGGAACCTCGATATACGTCTCTGTTTTTTCATTGAATTTTCCGCTCCAGTTGCCGTTAAAGAAATAAGTGACATGGCCGTATTTCTGCGTTTCACTGATGGCAAGCTGTGTGACGCCGGAGTTCGAAAGCAGTTCACCCATGGTTCTGCGTATCGCGGGCGGAGAAACCAGATACTGTTTGGGAATATGGAGATCCCCGTCGTATTCCATCATACCGGCAAACTGAACTTCGGGAACGCGGCCACGGTCGAATTTATCGAAATTTTCTTCTTCGAACGCCCTGCTGATTTCAATGGCCCGGTCACCGCGGAAATTGTAGAAAATCACGGAATCGCCGTCCTCTACCGGCCCCAGCGGTTTTCCGTCCCTTTCTATGACAAATGCCGGGAAAAACTGGTCCGTAATCCCCGGTTCTTTTTCCCTGATGGTTCGAATGGCCTGTTCGGCCGTGGGAAACCTGTCGGCCTTTCCATGGACATGGGCGTTCCATCCCCGCTCCACGATGGACCAGTCCGCCTCGTAGCGGTCCATGGTCACCAGCATACGGCCGCCGCCGCTGGCAATCGCATAATCCAGATCCGGACCGCCGGTCTCTTTCAGAAACGATTCAAAAGGAACGACATAGTCCAGAGCAGAGGTTTCACCCACGTCCCGTCCGTCAAGCAGGATATGAATCCTGACCTTTTTTAACCCTTCCTCACGGGCCTTCAGAATCATGGCTTTCAGATGATCGATATGGCTGTGCACATTCCCGTCGGAAAACAACCCGATAAAATGAAGCGCACCGTCTTTGTCCTTTGCGTATTGTATCAGTTTTTTCCAGGTTTCACCTTTCCATAACGAGCCCGTCTCGATGGCACCGTTCACGAGCCGGGCACCCTGCTCGAATACACGTCCGGCGCCGATGGCATTGTGTCCCACTTCCGAATTCCCCATATCACTGTCAGACGGAAGCCCCACTGCCGTTCCATGCGCCCGCAGCCGGCACATGGGGTGGTTCTTCATCAACGCGTCCAGGTTCGGTGTATTCGCAGCAGCGACTGCATTGCCAATAACGGATTCTTTCAGCCCGACTCCGTCCATAATAATCAGCAGCAGGGGGCCGGATCTTCCTTTAAAATTGTCGCTTCTCTTCAGCATTTCCATATGGTTCCACTCCGTTTTTTTACTTTATGCATCCGGCTGAGCTTAATTGACCAAGACCGGCGGCAGAGTTATTATCCTGAATCGTTTATCATCGATTATTGTTATAAGCAGTGATTGCCATATCCGTTCCCGGAAATCCGATTAAATCCATTAAGCCCGCGCGGGCTTACAGGGATTTCAGTTCATATTGCCGTTTACCAAGACCTATTTTCTCCCCATGCCGTATCTGCTCCCAGGGATCGATGGGATAAGCCAATTCTTCGATCGGTTTGCCGGCTTTTTCGAGGATCAGATCGAGGCTGGCGGCATCGATGGCCACGGGATCGTCACTGGCGAGGATGCCGATGTCCTCGATGACCGGTGTCTGATTTTTACCGATACAGTCACAATCCTTGGTCACGGACGTCAGAAAATTTATATACACCGTTTTATGGGTTTTATTGAGAACGACTCCCAGTGCATGTTCAGCCATTCGTTTCTGCAAATCAGGCGCTTCAGTCTGCCAGTCATGCCTGATGGCATAAAACCGGCACACCGTGACACATTCACCGCATCCGATACATTTTCCGGAATCGATACGTGCAACGGCCTGATTCATTGTGATCGCATCGGCCGGGCACCATCGTGTACAGATTTCACACCCCGTGCACTGCTTTTCGGACACATAGGGCTTCATATTCGCATGCTGACGCAGCTTACCCTTGCGACTCGCAAAACCCATGCCCAAATTTTTAATTGCAGCGCCCATACCCGCAGCAAGATGACCGGTGACATGAGACAGAACGACAAAACCCGTGGCATGCGCAGCTGCGCTGGCAATGGATACGGTTCGAAACAACTGCCCCGGAATATCGATCTCTTTTTCATCGTTTCCGGTCAGGCCGTCCGCAATAATCATCGGAGCACCGGTTTTCCCAGGAGTAAATCCGTAATTCTGGGCCATTTTCAAATAATTGATGGCATTGTCCCGCTGACTTTTATAGAGCACGCACGTATCCGTCAGAAAAGGATTTGCTCCCTGTTTTTTAATCAGGTCCGTGACCGGTCGAAGCCATTCCGGGGCAATCGGCGGATGGTTTCCCTTTTCTCCGAAATGCAGCTTGACCGCAATAAAATCCTTGTCGTGAAATTTTCTGTCAAATCCCGCGGCTTTCATTAAAACAGGAAGAAACGCCTGTATGCCGCCGGACGCATGAATGACCGGCATGGCTCCAAAATAAACACTGGCGACTGAATCCGGCATAATATCCCTTCTGTGTAAAATTGTTGTAAAACTTTATAATTTAAACAATGTAAATAAAAATAGAAAACGAAAAATGCAGGTCCTGGCCGTTAAGAAGACATTCGAAAGGAAAGATTCGTGGCCGATGCCTCATCCAGAAAAAAATACACTTCGCCGTGCCCCTGACAGGCCAGGGTGGCCGGATATCGTTCATCCCGGTCGATCAGGACATGACGAACCCGTTCGGCTTTGTCGGAACCCGTTACCAGAAAAATCAGGCGGCCCGCATTGTGAATCAACGGAAACGTGACCGTGATCCTTTCATGCGGCGCATTGGCGGGAATCACGGGTACGGCGAACCGGCTTGTCTCGGCAAGAGCCGGTGTTCCGGGAAACAGGGATGCCGTATGCCCGTCCTGTCCCAGGCCCATGATCATCAAATCAAACACAGGCCGGGCGCCCGGATCGGTTTGAAAAAACTGTCTGATCTCCCGTTCATACGCCTCCGCTGAAACCGCCGCATCGGCCAGAATACGGACCGGGTGCCTGTTCGTATCCGGCAGTTCGATCCGGTCCAGCAGATTCCTGCATATCATTCCCCAGTTGCTCGCCATATGCTCAAACGGCACAAACCGTTCATCTGTCATGAAAACGTGTATCTCCGGCCAGTCGATGTTCAGCCCGGGGTCGGCCAGGCTGCGATAAAACGGCTCCGGCGTTTTCCCTCCCGACAGGGCAACGGTAAAATCACGCCCCTCATCCACGGCCTCTTCGTAACATCGCTTGAAAATATGCCGTGCAGCCTGAACGATACCGGAAATGTCCTTGCAGATTTGGATTTTCGGTTCCATGATATATCCGGATCGGCATACCCGAGTAAAGGTCGGCTCAGGTTACGCCAGGTTGGTCATTTTCAAAATTTCTCCACATCCTGCCGTCTTTTTGCAGCAGCCGGTCGGATTTCTCCGGCCCCCAGGTTCCGGCCCGGTAATTCGGAAAATCGCCTGCCGGACGGGCATCCCACCACGTAATAATCGGATCCACAATGCCCCACATCGCCTCGACCCCGTCCATTCTGGCAAAAAGGGTCAGATCGCCCTTGATCGTATCGATCAGAAGCCGTTCATAAGCCGGCCGGCTGACCGTACCAAATGCATCCGTATAATTCAATTCCATGGTCACGGGATGCGGTCTGTTGCCCATGCCCGGATACTTCACATTCAGACGCAGAGCGATTTCCTCTTCGGGCTGAATACTGAGCATCAGTCCGCCAGGTTCGAGCGCATTCGAATCCGGTCCGAACAATTTGAGCGGCGGCTGGTTGAACTGAATATAAATCTCGCTTTTCTGCATGGGTAGTCGCTTGCCGGTCCGGATATAGAACGGTACCCCTGCCCAGCGCCAGTTGTCAATAAACAGCCGGCAGGCAAAAAACGTGGGCGTATTCGAATGCCGGCTTACCCGGTCCTCACCGCGATAACCGGGAACTGAAATACCCCGGATCCGGCCGGGACCGTATTGCCCGCGAACCGTGTTTTTATCCATCGTTTTTCCCGTAACCGGACGGACCGATCTGTACACCTTGATTTTTTCATCCCTGATCCAGTTGCCTTCAAAGCCGACCGGAGGTTCCATGGCCACGAGTGAGAGCAGTTGAAGAATATGATTCTGCACCAGGTCCCTCACCACACCGGTCTGTTCATAGAAATCACCGCGGTGCCCGATACCCAGATCTTCCGCAACAGTAATCTGAACATGATCGATGTATTTATGATTCCATAACGGCTCAAAAATACTGTTGCCAAAACGGAAGAACAGGATGTTCTGTACCGTTTCCTTTCCCAGATAATGATCGATCCGGTAAATCCGGTTTTCATCGAACACATCCAGCAGCATGGCGTTCAACTGATGCGCCGTCTTTCTGTCCTGTCCGAACGGTTTTTCTATGATGATTTTGCTGTTCTCGAGCGCATGACAGAACAGCACTTTTTTCAGTCCCGAAACGATTTGGGGCAGCAGTGCAGGCGGTACCGCAAGATAAAAAAGCACATTGGACCGTGTCTTTGAATCCTTCTGTATACGTGCGCAGAGCCTCTGATAAAGTGTCTCATCATTCGAAGGACCGGGTTCATACAGGCAATGGGCCGCAAATTCCCTGGCTGTTTTAGCTTTGTAAAGATCCGGAACGAATGCTTTCAACGATTCGGAAACCAGTTCACGGTACGACCGGTCCGTATAGGGCCGCCGTCCGATGCCGTACACCAGGAAATCCGCCGGGAGTCTGCAGTCCGCAAAAAGATGGTAGAGTGCAGGAAGCAGCTTTCGCCGGCTTAAATCGCCGGCACCGCCGAAAATGATCATCACAAACGGTTCTGTCTCCGATTCGGCCCCGGACATAGTTGAACGGCAGGGTCTGGCCCTGAAGTGGGGGGATTTTGCTCGGTTCATATTACGCCATCCATTCCTTTTAACCATATCGGTTCAGCATTCATGATGGCACGCCATCCATTCCTTTTAACCATATCTGTTCAGCATTCATGATGGCACGCCATCCATTCC